>NZ_KV788422.1:41520-124924 GCF_001807265.1 Corynebacterium sp. HMSC05H05 | reverse complement strand
GTTTATGCACCGAATATGCGCTGGTAAAACGCTTGCGGCGAGTCTGAAAAATCCCCTAAATCGTTGAACATTCTTTCCGGATTGTTCAACGTTTTCACCCGTTGTGGCCTGCGGATTGTTCATCAATCTGCGGGGGTGTTGCGCGGTTTCGTCAGCATTGTTCAACGATCAAATTGCCGCCGCCCGTAGATGGTTCAACAATCCGGCAGAACTGCATTTTATGCACTCTAAGGTGTTTCCACGCATAGTTTTTGCTGATTCCACATTTACCTGCGTGTTTGGGTTGCCTAGACAACTCATGGGCTCGCATTTTCCCTGGCTTTTCCCTCAGAAAACCCAAAAACCCCCTGGATTGTTCAAAGATCCGCGGATTGTTCAGCAATCCGGAAAACCCCACTACCCCCGTTTTTCACCCCCGATGCGGCGGCAGGTGGCCGTCGCAAAGCAAAAAGCTCCTCAAACAACGAAAAAGCCCGCAACCTCCGGGCTGCGGGCGAGAAGCAAAGGCCTTATCTATAGCGAACTTCGGTGTAGCTCACCGTGGTGATGGAGGCGATGATGCGCTGGCGCAACGGCTCCGGGGCCTTCGCGGGGCCGCAACACTCGCGCACCATGGCGCGCACGTCGCGCTCAGACTGTGCGATGGCCAGGCACTCGGGGCAAGCCGCCAGGTCTTTTTTGATCTCCTCGCGACGCTCGGGGGCGGTGTCTGCGTCGAACAGCTCGCACAGCAAGCGGTGGGTGGCCTCGCAGCCGTGAGCGTCGGTGTGGGTGTGTCCAGTGGACATTACTTCTCCTTCGCGTCCTGCTTACCGGCGGCATTTGCCATATCAGCATGGCCGAGACCGATACCGCGTTCCTTCGCCACGTCTTTCAACATCCCGCGAAGCTGTTTTCTTCCCCGGTGCAGCCGGCTCATCACGGTGCCGATGGGAATTTCCATCACTTCCGCGATCTCCTTGTACGCCATCCCCTCCACATCGGCGTAGTAGACCACCATGCGGTAGTCCTCGTTCAACGCGTTGAGCGCTTCAGAGATCCGGGAGTTCGGCATGGCTTTCAGCGCCTCCACTTCCGCGGACTCCAAGCCTGTGGAGTCGTGCGAGCTGGAGGTGTACAGCTGGTTGTCCGTCACGTCGTCCGCGGAAGTTTCCAGCGGGCGACGCTGCTTCTTGCGGTAGGAGTTGATGTACGTGTTCGTCATAATCCGGTACAACCACGCCTTGAGGTTGGTGCCGGGTGTGAAACTGCCGAAGTTCTTGTAGGCCTTTAAATAGGTCTCCTGCACCAGGTCCTCGGCGTCCTGCGGGTTGCGCGTCATGCGCAGCGCGCCGCCGTACAGCTGGTCCAAAAGCGGCATCGCTTCTTCGTTGAAGCGCGCCTTCAGGTCATCGCGTACGCCTGCGTCTGGCTCGGTTTCGGGCATGTGAGCCATTGTAGGGCCACTGTTTCCTCTCGCTACCCTGTGGCCATGGCCGAGAAAACGCACGCACTGACCGCACTGCAAGGCACCGAGCACAAGGTGCTGACCTACTCCCCCAGCCAGGACCATTTCGGCACCCACGCAGCCGAGGAGCTTGGGCTGGATCCGGCGTCGGTGCTGAAAACGATGGTGATCACGCACGAGCGCGAACTAGCCATCTGCTGCGTTCCCGTGGACGGGCACCTCTCGTTAAAAGCCGCGGCGAAGGCGCTCGGATGGAAGCGCGCGGAGATGGCGGATCCGGCCAAGGCGCAGCGCGCCACCGGGTACGTCGTCGGCGGCATCTCGCCGCTTGGCACGAAGCAAAAGCTGAAAACGCTTATCGACGCCTCCGTGGCCGACCTGCCCGCCGTCAACGTCTCCGCCGGCCAGCGCGGCCTGTCCGCGCAGCTGCACCCACGCGACTTGGCGGAGCTGACCGGGGCGACGTTCGCGCCGATCAGCGCGCCGTAGTGTTCTCCCCCATCAGCTCCCCGTAGTCGTTTCTGGTGTTGCCCACCTCCTGGGCCGCCTCGTTCCACACCAGGGTGCCCGCCACCCGGGAGGGGTGCACCAGTCCCAGTGCCTCTTCCGGGGTGCCGTCGACCCAGGTGCGGATCTCGTCCTCGCGCAGAAACAGCGGCAGGCGATGGTGCAGCCACGCCATGTTCTCCGTGGCCTCGGTGGTGACCATGGTCGTCGATAGGCGGTCTAGCCCCGTCTCCCACAGCGCGGCGGCGTACAGCATGCCTTCTTCCGGGCGCACAAAGTAGGGCTGCTTGCCGCTTTCCGTCGGTTTCCACTCGTAGTAGCCGTCCAGCACCATCAGCCCGCGGCGCGCCTTGAACGCGCTACGGAACGACGGCTTCTCGGCCACCGTCTCGCCCCGGGCGTTAAACAGCGGCGGGCCGGTTTCGTCCTTCTTCCAGGTGGGCAACAGGCCCCACCGCGCGGCGTCGATACGCGCTGTCGCCTCCGCGACCCTGATCAACGGCACCTGCTGGGTGGGCGCGATGTTGTAGCGCGGCGGCGGGGTGCCGTCCGGGGCCTCCACCTCCGCGATGCCGGGAAGGCCCGCCACCTCCTGAACAAGGTCGTCGCCTGACGTGAAAAGAACGAATCGTCCGCACATGCGCTCCATTATCATGACTTCCATGACAGAGATGTGGACTGCGCCGTTTCACCCCAGCCCGATCACCCACACACAAAAGGTGCCCGGGTCGAAATCCATGACCAACCGCGCCTACATCCTGTCGGCGCTCGCGTCCGGCCCGTCCACCATCGTCGGGGCGCTGCGCTCGCGCGACACGGACCTGATGGAAGATGCGCTGCGCGCCATGGGCACCGCCATCGAGCGCGACGGCGAGACTATCCGCGTGTCCCCGGGCAAGCTGCGCTCCACCGAGGTCGATTGCGGCCTAGCGGGCACCGTGATGCGGTTCGTGCCGCCCGTCGCGGCGTTCGCGGATGGGCCCGTGCTTTTCGACGGCGACGCCCACGCCCGCAAACGCCCCATGTCCACCATCCTGGACGCGCTGCGCACCCTGGGCGTCTCCGTGGCAGGCGATGCGCTGCCGTTTACAGTCCACGGCACCGGCCACGCCGAGGGCGGCCCGGTGGAGATCGACGCGTCCGGCTCCTCCCAGTTCGTCTCAGGCTTGCTGCTCGCCGCACCAAGGTTCGAGCGCGGCGTGCAGATCCGCCACACCGGCGGCACCTTGCCGTCGATGCCGCACATCGAGATGACGGTGGCCATGCTGGAAGACGCAGGCGTTGAGGTCAAGGCTACCGCCAACTCCTGGTCCGTGGAGCCGCAGGAAATCCGCGGTACCCACTGGGAAATCGAGCCGGACCTGTCCAACGCCGCACCGTTCTTGGCCGCCGCGGCAGTCACAGGCGGCGAGGTGCGCATCCCGCATTGGCCGGTGGCCACCACCCAGCCGGGCGCGACCATGTGCTCCATCCTGGAGCACATGGGCTGCGAAGTGGAGCTGGAGGCCGCCGGCGCCGGCCACACCCTGCGCGTGCGCGGCCCGGAGGCCGGCAACTTGCGCGGCATCCGCATCGACATGAGCGACATCGGCGAGCTCGCCCCCACCGTCGCCGCCATCGCCGCCTGCGCTACCACGCCGAGCGAGCTGACCGGCATCGCACACCTGCGCGGCCACGAAACCGACCGCCTGGCCGCGCTGTCACGCGAAATCAACGGGCTGGGCGGCAGCTGCGAGGAGCTCGTCGACGGGCTGCGCATCACCCCGACGCGGATGCGCGGCGGCGCCTGGCACACCTACGACGACCACCGCATGGCCACTGCCGGCGCCATCATCGGCCTGGTGGTCGACGGCGTCGAGGTGGAAAACATCGACACCACCTCCAAGACACTGCCCGGCTTCGCCGACATGTGGGCGGAGGTGGTGGCGCAGTAATGGGCCGCAGCTTCGCCGATTACGACGAGTCCGATGTGCGCGTGCGCCCCGGCAAGGGCTCGCGCCCACGCTCGAAGAACCGCCCCACGCACGACGACGCCGAGTTCGGCCTCGTGGTGGCCAAAGACCGCGGACGCTGGGGTGTGGTGCTCGATGAGGCCGGCACCCGCCTGCAGTGCACCCGCGCCCGCGAGCTCAAGCGCACCTCCATCGAGGTGGGCGACCGCGTCGGCGTGGTCGGCGACACCTCGGGGGCGAAAGACACTCTCGCCCGCATCGTCAAACGCGAAGAGCGCACCTCGGTGCTGCGCCGCACAGCGGACGACACGGACCCCTACGAGCGCATCATCGTGGCCAACGCGCAGCTGATGCTCATCGTGGTCGCGGCCGCCGACCCGCCGCCGCGCACCGGCTTTGTCGAGCGCGCGCTGATCGCCGCCTTCGTCGGCGGCGTGACCCCGGTGGTGTGCGTGACCAAAACCGATCTCGCGGACCCCTCAGACTTCGAGCGCGAGCTGGAGGCCATGGGGGTGGAGGTGTTGCGCACCGGCGTCGAGGACGGGGTGGAGCAGTTGCGCAAGCTTATCGACGGCCACGTCTCCGCCCTCATCGGCCACTCCGGCGTGGGCAAGTCCACCCTGGTCAACCGCATCGTGCCGGACGCGGACCGCGAAACCGGCGAGGTCTCCGGCGTGGGCAAGGGCCGGCACACCTCCACCCAGTCCGTGGCCCTCGAGGTCCCCGGCGGCGGCTGGATCATCGACACCCCCGGCATCCGCTCCTTCGGCCTGGCGCACGTCTCCCCCGAAGAAATCGTGGACGTCTTCCCGGACTTGGAAGAGGCGGCGCAGCGCTGCCCCCGCGGCTGCACGCACTTGGGTCCCCCGGCGGATCCGGAGTGCGCCTGGGACGAGCTGGACCCGGCCTCCCCCGTCGGCCGCCGGGCCGCGGCAGTGCGTGGCCTATTGGCTGCCCTGCACTCCAACAACGAGTGGGAGCTAAAGCAGCTCGACGAGCACCGGTAGCTCGCTCGGGTCGTAGAACGCCATGTAGTTGTCCTGGGCGTCGCCCACGGCAAGCTCCGCGTCCTCGTCGCCCAGGTCGGCGGCGTCGATGACCTCGATGGCCTTCGCGGTGGCCTCCTCGACCTCCGCGATGTCCACGTGGATCGCGGCGATGTCCTCGAGGTTCACCGGCGCGGACAGCTTCACCACGGACTCGCCCATTTCCGGATCCGGGGTGGCCTGAGAATCCGGCACGTCCGCGGAGACCACCACGCGGCGGTGCGGGTGGCGCTCCTCGTCGCCGATGGCCAAAAGGCGGATGGACGCCATCGCCGCGTCGTCGAACGCCACGGCCTCGATCTCCTCCTGGTCGCCGGAGGTGAAAAACTCGTGCAGCGCCTCGGTGGCGGCGAACGCCCAGCCGTTGCGGGCGTGGATCAGGCGGTTGTCCTCCAGCGCCGCGAGCATGCCGAAGGTCGCGGGGATGTAGACGCGCACTAGAACTCGCCCTCGACGTCGAACAGGGACTGGATCTCCACCGCGGTGCGGTCGATGGCGGTGTGCAGGATGCCGATCATGTTGTACTCGACCGCGGCGCGGACGTTCATGATGTCGTCGTCGATCATCACGCAATCGTTCAGGTCCACCCCGATCGCGTCGGCCGCGGCCTGGAACGCGGCGCGCTCCGGCTTTTCCGCCCCGATCTCGCCGGAGAGCACCACAGCGTCGACTACACCGCCGAACTCCCACTCGCGGATCTTTTCCGCCATCTCGCCGTCGCCTTCCTCGTTGGAGAGGATGCCCACGGCGATGTCCTTCGCCTTCACCGCCTGAATGAGGGTCTTCCAGCGCTGCTCGTCCTCTGCACCGGTGTCCAGCACTCCTGCGTAATCGATGATCAAGCCCTGCAAGGGTTCCCTCTTTCGTTGGTTGCGTCGCGGATGCCTACTGTAGTGAGCACACCCTTTACACGGGCGGCTGCGAACGTGGACAATACTACCTACCCCGAGCCACGCCCGTCCCCCTCCGCTACGCATTCCCGCTCAGTTGAGGGAGGACACCCGCCATGTACTACACCGCCCCAGGGCACCGGCACGTGCAAGTGCTCGTGCCGCAGCTGAACCGGAGCCCAGCCGTGCTCGGCCGGCTCATCCAAGCGCGCAACTCCGGGTCCGCGGCTCCGCCGCCGAACGCTGCCGCCGAGGTCGAACCGGTCGTGGCGGAAGCGCTCAACGCCGCGCTGAGCAAACACCGCGCCACGTCCATGATGGCCTGGCGCTTCGCGCCTGCGGTGCGCGCCCACATCCGCGCCCGCCAGCACGCGGCGGCGCTAACAAACGCACCGACAAGCACCGCCCCCGCGGCGGACAGGCTCCAGGTGGTTACCTGCCACGCCCGCGAGGGCGGTGAATTCTTCGGCACCGTCGAAACTCAAGACGGCACCAGGAGGGCCTACGCCGCGAAAATCTGCGACGGCAAGCTGGTCTCCTTCAAGGTGCTGTGAGGCGGCAGCTCGTCGATAAGCAAATTGCTAGACGACGGTCGAGCCGCCCGCCTCAGCCTGCTCGGTCTCCTGCGTCTCAAACTGCTTGCGCATGGTGAACAGCTGGCGCACGGTCTCCTCCTGGACAGCTTCGTTCATCGCGTTGAACATGTCGCCGCCCTCCTTCTGGTACTCCACCAGCGGGTCGCGCTGCGCCATCGCGCGCAGGCCGATGCCCTCCTTGAGGTAGTCCATCTCGTAGAGGTGCTCGCGCCACTTCGTGTCGATGATCGGCAGGATCACCATGCGCTCCAAGTTGCGCATCTGCTCCTCGCCGCCAATCGACGCCACGTTCTCCTCCAGCTTGTCGTACTGGGCGTTCGCGTCGTCGAGCAGCGCCTGGCGCAGCTGCTCCGAGGTGAGCTCGCCGGCGCGGCCGTACTCGTCGCCGTCGATGAGCTCCTGCGCGCTAACCGTCGGGCCGTACAGGGACTCCAGCGCGTTCCACAGGCCGTCGAGGTCCCAGTCCTCCACGTAGCCATCGGCGGTCGCGCCGTCGACGTACGCGCCGATGGTGGAATCGATCATGCGGCGCACCTGGCCGGCAATGTCCTTCGAGGCCAGGATCTCCTGGCGCTCGCGGTAGACCACCTTGCGCTGCTCGTTGAGCACCTCGTCGTACTTCAGCACGTTCTTGCGCATCTCGAAGTTCTGGTTCTCCACCTGGGACTGCGCGCCCTTAATCGCGTTGGAGACCATCTTCGCCTCAATCGGCACATCGTCCGGCACGTTGAGGCGGTTCATCATGTTCTCCATGGACTGGCCCACAAAGCGCACCATGAGCTCGTCGCGCATGGACAGGTAGAAACGGGACTCGCCCGGGTCGCCCTGGCGGCCGGAGCGGCCGCGCAGCTGGTTGTCAATGCGGCGCGACTCGTGGCGCTCGGTGCCGATGACGTACAGGCCGCCGGCCTCGCGCACCTCGTCGCCAAGCTGCTGCGAGCGCTCCTTGGCAGCCGGGAGCTGCTCGTCCCACGCCTCCTGGTAGCGCTCCGAATCCTCCAGCGGGTCCAGGCCCTGCGCCTGCAGCTTCGCGTCCAGGAGAATCTCCGGGTTGCCGCCGAGCACGATGTCGGTGCCGCGGCCAGCCATGTTGGTGGACACGGTCACCTTGCCCGGCAGGCCGGCCTCGGCGATGATGCGGCCCTCCTCCTCGTGGTACTTCGCGTTGAGCACGTTGTGCTGCACGCCCTTGCGGGTGAGCAGCTGCGACAGGTACTCGGAGCGCTCCACCGAGGTGGTGCCCACCAGCACCGGCTGGCCCTTGGCCGCGTGCTCCGCGATGTCCTCCGCCACGGCCGCGAACTTCGCTTCCTGGGTCTTGTAGATCAAGTCGTCGCGGTCCGTGCGCTGGTTCGGGCGGTTCGGCGGGATCTGGACAACGTCCATCTTGTAAATCTGGTGCAGCTCCGCCGCCTCAGTCTCGGCGGTACCGGTCATGCCGGACAGCTTCTCGTAGAGGCGGAAGTAGTTCTGCAGGGTCACCGTGGCCAGGGTCTGGTTCTCGTTTTTGATCTCCACCTGCTCCTTGGCCTCAATGGCCTGGTGCATGCCCTCGTTGTAGCGGCGGCCTGCCAGCACGCGGCCGGTGAAGCCGTCCACGATCATGACCTCACCCTGGCGGATGATGTAGTCCTTGTCGCGCTCGAACAGCTCCTTCGCCTTGATGGCGTTGTTGAGGTAGCTGACCAGCTGCGAGTGCTCCGGGGCATAGAGGTTGTCAATGCCCAGCTGGTCCTCGACGAACTCCACGCCCTCCTCGGAGATGCCCACGGTGCGCTTGCGCTGGTCCACCTCGTAGTGGATGCCCTCGCGCATGCGCGGCGCGAGCTGCGCGAACACGTTGTAGAACTGGCTGGAGCCGTCCACCGGGCCGGAGATGATCAGCGGGGTACGCGCCTCGTCGATGAGGATGGAGTCCACCTCATCCACGATGGCGTAGTTGTGGCCGCGCTGGACAATGTCGTCGACGGAGCGCGTCATGTTGTCGCGCAGGTAGTCGAAGCCGAGCTCGTTGTTGGTGCCGTAGGTGATGTCCGCCGCGTACGCCTTCTTACGCTCAGCCGGACGCATCTCGGAGAGGATCACGCCCACCTCCAGGCCCAGGAAGTGGTGCACACGGCCCATCATCTCGGCGTCGCGCTTAGCCAGGTAGTCGTTGACGGTGACCACGTGCACGCCCTTGCCGGAAAGGGCGTTGAGGTACGCCGGCAGCACCGACGTCAGGGTCTTGCCTTCACCGGTCTTCATCTCGGCGACGTTGCCGAAGTGCAGGGCGGCGCCGCCCATGATCTGCACCTTGAAGTGCTTCTGGCCGAGCACGCGCCAGGAGGCTTCGCGGGCGGTGGCGAACGCGTCGAGCAGGATGTCGTCCAGGCTCGCGCCGTCTGCGATCTTGTCCTTGAACTCGGCGGTCTTGGCCTTGAGCTCCTCGTCGGTCAGCGCGGCGTACTCGTCGTCGAGCGCCATGACCTGATCGGCGATCTTGGCAAGGCGCTTTACGGTGCGCCCCTCACCGGCACGGAGCAGCTTTGACAGTCCAAACACGTGTGCAAAGTCCTTTACTGATGGGTTGACAGGGCCAAGGTGATACAACCGGCCATTGTACGCACGCCTCCCGGGGTATAGACAACCCCATAGGCACAATTGCCTATCGACGAACCCCGCCCCAGCCCAGAACCATAGACAGAACTGAGCCGGGGCGCGGTTTAGTAGGTTGAGCTGCGGTTACTCGGCCTCCCCTTCCGGGGCGAGCTCGATCAAGCCGTAGTCGAACGCGTGGCGGCGGTAGACCACTGCCGGGCGGTTGGTTTCCTCGTTGATGAAGAGGTAGAAATCGTGGCCCACCAGCTCCATCTCACTCAGCGCGTCGTCCACGCTGCGCGGCGCGTTGGGGTGCACCTTGGAGCGCACGATCTGGCCCGGGACGATGTCCTCGACCTGGTCTGCGTACGGGTCCACGTCGTACTTGCCGGCCTCCTGGGCGGCGCGCTCCTGCTCGGCCTTCGCGTCCGCCTCCATCTCCGCGGCGATCACGCCGGTGCTCTTCGGCGCGCGGTGGCCGGACATCGCGATGTTGCGACGTGCCTTGACCTTGCGCAGCGAGCGTTCCAGCTTGTCCACGGCGACCTCGAGCGCAGCGTAGAAGTTCTCTTCCTTCGCCTCGGCGCGGGCCAGGTGGCCGGAGCCGGTGGCGGTGATCTGGATGCGCTCCGCCTCCGCCTCGCGGCGCGGGTTCTTCTCGTGCTGCAGCTCCACGTGGAACGACTTCAGCGTCGGGTCAAGCTTTTCAATCTTGGCCAGCTTGCCGTTCACTCGTTCCTGGAAATGCTCTGGGACCTCGACGTTTCGCCCGGTGATGGTGACCTGGGCGTCCGGGCTCAGCGTCTCTTGGATCGGGTTACGGTCTGCAGACGTCATCTGCGTCCTCCCTTGCGGTAGTAGGAACTGTGTCCACCACCACTATACAACTGGTTATGACCAATTCGGCCGGTTTTGACGAAAGCTCGCTACCCTGCCCGACACATCGCGGCGGAATCTGTCAGGCTGGCCCTTGAGGCCCAGGTCGGCGCAAACGGCCGCCGTCATCTGTCAGGAATCCGCCGCCAAGCCCCCGCCAAGCCCCCGCCGGGACCCCGCCGCTACGCCGCGCACAGCGCCACACACGCGGCGACGTCTGCCCCGCGCGAGAGCAAAAGAGTGGCACTGGCCTGCAGCGTCGCGCCGGTGGTGACTACGTCGTCGACAAGCACGACCCGGCCGGCGGGCACGCCGGAAATGCGCACGCGCCCCGAAAGGTTGGCCCGCCGCCCGGCTTCGTCCAGGCCGGACTGGTCCGCCGTCCGCGGGTCCAGCGTGAGCACCGGCGCCACCCGCCTGCCGGTGGCGCGGCAGACCTGTTCCACCGGGTCCCCGCCGCGCGCCCGTGCGGAGCGGGTGCGCGTGGGCGCCGGCACCAGCACCGCCCCGGCAGGGATCTCGCCGCGCGCCTCCAGGTACTCCAGCGCGGCCGCGAGCACCGCGCCGACATGGCGGCGCACAGCCAGGTGATTGCGCTCCTTCATGGCCAGGATCACCCCGCGGTGCGGGTCGGCGTACGGTCCGAGCGCGAACACCGGCGCGTGCGGGGTGGTGTTGGGAAATACCCGCTGCGGTGGCGTCGCCAGGCCTTCGCGGCACGCAGGGCACAGCAGCGGCCCCGGCGCGCGACAGCCCGCGCATTTCCGCGGCAACAGCAGCTCGCCGACTTGACCGAATATCTCCCCCATGCGGGAAAGGCTAGCGCGAAGTGATTGGCAGCGCGCGCACGCCTTCCAGTCCCGGCACCTCGCGCCAGATCGGGTTGTCCGCACCGGAGGCCGGCACCTGCAGCAGCGCGTTAGCGTCGGTGACGTATAGCGTGCTCGGCGACGCCGCCACCGCCACCACCGGCGCCGAGATGTTGCCGGCGGACATCGCGGTCATGGAGGAGCCGTCCTGCTCCACGCGCATCACCGGGGTGGTGGAGGTCGTGCCTACCAAGAGGGATCCGTCCGGGCGCCAGTCTGCGGAGATCACGCTGCCTGAGAGCTCATGGGCGTACTCGTAGACGTTGACGATGGAACGCTCGCCGGAGGGTTGCCGGCGCACGATGCCGGTGTAGAGGCGGCCGTCGATCACCATGACCACCCGGGTGCCGGTGCGCGACAGCCGCAGCACGGAAATGTTGCCGTCCACGCCGTCGGGCAGTTCCACCTTGACCTCGCCGGTGGTCAGGCTGCCGGTGGCGGCGGACTGCACCGTGCGCAGGATCCGCTTGCCGTCGGCCACCGTCCACACCGCCGCCGCGTCAGGTTCAAAGGCGGGGCGGGTGAACGTGCCCGCGCGCATGACCTCGGCCTCGGATCCGTCAAACTTGCCGACGCGGAAGATGTCGTCTTCGGCATCGCCGGGTTTGCCGAAGATGGCGGCCCACTCGCCGTCGCTGGCGATGTCGGCGAAGATGACGTCGTTGGCGGCGCCGAGAGTGCCATCCACCGGCTGTGTAGAGCGCTCGTCCACCCGGACGACCTTGCCGCCTGCGAGGGCGTACAGCTTGGTTTCGCCGACGGTTTCCACCAGCGGGCTCGCGGCGATGAAGTCGTCGGTGTCGAGGACGTCGGTGCCGTCGATAAGCGGTTGCCCGTCGGCCTTGAGCTCGTAGGGCCCGGTGACACCCGCGGTGGCGAGCGTCCACACCACCTGGGCCGCGAAGCGGGCGCGTTCGTCCTCGCTCACGCCGGCGAAACCGGTGAAGGTGTAGGCGCCGTCCTGCTCTCCCGTGTAGGACACGCTCGAGGGCAGCGATCCGGTGAGCGCGGGCCGCAGCCGCTCCGAGGGGCCTTCCATGAGCAGCCCGATCAGGTCGCTCGCCAGCGTTTCGCGGCGCGAGTGCACCCAGCGGCGGTCGGTGACCAGCTCCCGGTCGTCCTGGTCGAAGAAGTACAGGTTGTACGGCTGGTACTGGTTGCGCAGCTCCGTGCGCTCGAACACGACGCCTTCCGGCAGCGAGGAGATGCGCCATTGCCCGTCCACCATCTCCATGTCGATGGTGGCCTCATAGTCTCCGCGTTCCGGCGAGTATGAACCGCCGGAGCGCACCACTCCGACGACTTCGCCGTGCACCGAGTAGCTGCGCTGCCCCACTGAGGATCCCGGCAGGGTGGTCATGCCGATGCTGTCCACCACGAGTTTCTGCCCGCTCGGGTCCCACGCGGCGGAAGCGCCCTCGGTGAGGTAGGCGCGCGCCGCCTCGTAGTCGCTGTCGGGGGTGGCAGAGGCATGGTAGAAGTCGCGCAGCAGAAGGTCCGATTCCTGGCCGTCCTTCGGCCCCGCGGCCTGCGTTTCCGTCTCCTCGGGCGCGAAGGAGCGGATCACATGCGGCGCCGAGTTCGTGGGCAGCGAGGCGCAGCCGGCGGCCAGGGTCGTCAGCGCCACCGTGAGGCAGGCGAGTGTTTTACGCATCGGTGTCCTCCTGGAGCCTTCGCTTATCGACGTCCAAAGGTGCCCCTCCATCAGCTCCCCCGTCGCCGCCGGCTGCCGCGTCACCGGCGCCTTCGGTGTCCTCCGGGGCGTCGAGCGCTTCGGGGGCGATAGCGCGCGGCGCCTCGAGCGGAAGCGGCGATTCCGTGAAACCGGCCTCGATGTCGCGCGGCAGCACGAGGCGGAACTGCGAGCCCACCCCGTACTCGCCGATCGCATCTAGCACGCCGCCGTGCAGCTGCGCATCCTCGCGGGCGATGGCCAGGCCCAGCCCGGTGCCGCCGGAGTGGCGCTTGCGGGACTTGTCGGCGCGCCAGAAGCGGTTGAACACCAGGTCCTCTTCGCCTGTCTTCAGGCCCACGCCGCCGTCGGTGACGGTGATCGCCACCGCCTCGTCGTTGGAACGCATGCGCACGGTAACCGGGTTGCCTTCCGAGTGGTCGATGGCGTTGGCGATGAGGTTGCGCACCACGCGCTCGATGCGGCGGGCGTCGCCTTCCAGCGTCTGCGGCTCGTCCGGGATG
Source organism: Corynebacterium sp. HMSC05H05 (assembly GCF_001807265.1). GTDB lineage: Bacteria > Actinomycetota > Actinomycetes > Mycobacteriales > Mycobacteriaceae > Corynebacterium. Next base: position 111,965 of record NZ_KV788422.1, on the reverse strand, counting down.
TCGAAGATGACGTCCACGTCCAGCTCCTCGGCCAGGTGCTGGGTTTGCTGCCAGGCGGACTCCACCGGCTGGCGGGCGTCCACGTTCGCCGCGGAGAGCTCAGCCACGCCCGCGTCGTGGCGGGAGATCTCCAGCAGGTCGTTGAGCAGCGCTTCGAAGCGGTCTAACTCGCTGGTCATCAGCTCCGAGGCGCGCTTCGTCGCCGGTTCCAGCGAATCCTCGTTCGCCGCGATCAGATCCGCCGCCATGCGCACCGTGGTCAGCGGAGTGCGCAGCTCGTGGGAGACGTCGGAGGTGAACTGGCGCTGCAGCGAGCCGTACTCCTCCAGGTTGGCAATCTGCTTGCTCAAGGTGTCCGCCATGTCGTTGAAGGACATGGCCAGCACGGCCATCTCGTCCTCGCCGTCGACAGGCATGCGCTCCCGGAGGTGGCCTGATGCGAAGCGCTGCGCGGTGCGGGAGGCGGAGCGCACCGGCGCCACAATCTGCTGGGACGCCAGCCAGGAAATGCCCATCAGCAGCACCACGACGATCACCGCGGCGGACGCCAAGATGCCGCGCATCAGCGCGACGGTGGAGACTTCGCTTTCCATGTTCATCACCAGGTACAAGCGAAGGTTGGGGATGTCGGCGTTGGTCGGGGTGCCCACAATCAGCGCGTCGTAGGCCGAGCCGTCCGGGCGCTCCACGGTGGCGAACTGGTAGGCCACGTTGCCGTCCCTGACGTAGTCGCCCAGCCGCTTCGGAATTTGGTAGGCCTCCGGCGACGACGTCACAGCACCGTTCGGCGCCTCCACCACCAGCACAGGCTCGTAGAAGCTGGCGGAGTCGCCGCTTTCCTGCGCGCGCTGCGTCAACCCGGCGCGCGCCGAATTCAGGCGCGCCTGCAACGAGGCGGAGGAGCCGGAGTTGGCCAGCTGGTATTCCACGGTCGAACGCGCGCGCTCGATTTCCACAGTGGCGGTTTCGATCTTGGCTGCGGTGATGCGGTCGGTGACAACGGACGCCAGCGCGAAGCCAAGCATAGACATCACGACCGTGGACACGAGCAGCACCGTGCCCACGAAGCGGACCTGCAGCTTCGTGGACCAGGCGTGCCGCACCCGGTCGCCGACACGACGTATGGCGTCCAGGTGCTACACCTCCGACTTACCGGTCTTGTAGCCCACGCCGCGGACGGTGAGGATGATCTCCGGGTTTTCCGGGTCGTGCTCAATCTTGGAGCGCAGGCGCTGCACGTGCACGTTGACCAGGCGTGTGTCGGAGGCGTTGCGGTAGCCCCACACGGACTCCAGCAGCTCCTCGCGCGAGTGCACCTGGTTCGGCTTGCGTGCCATCTCCACCAGCAGGTCGAACTCCAGCGGGGTCAGCTGGATCTCCTCGTCGCCGCGGGTGACGGTGTGCTGCGGCACGTCCACGGTCAGGTCGCCGACCTCGAAGACGTCCGCCGGAGTCTCGTCCGTGCGGCGCAGGCGCGCGCGGATACGGGCGACAAGCTCCTTCGGCTTAAAGGGTTTGGTGATGTAGTCGTCCGCGCCGGACTCCAGACCCAGCACAACGTCCACCGTGTCCGTCTTGGCGGTGAGCATGACCACCGGCACCGCGGACTCCTTGCGGATCTCGCGGCAAATGTCGATGCCGTTCATCCCCGGCAGCATCAGATCCAGAAGGATCAAATCCGGGTCGAACGAGCGGAAGGCGGGCACCGCCTCGGCACCGTCCGTCACGGAGCTGGTCTGGAACCCCTCGGCCTCCAGCACGATTGTCAGCATCTCGTTGATCGCCGGGTCGTCGTCCACCACGAGGATCTTCGGTGCCATGCGTCCTCCTCTATCCTTTTCGCGCTGAGCTGGCCTTACTGCGCCAGCTCGCCCACTACCTGCATGATAACCGCCGGTTCCGACGTGCGAAGCCACCGGCTCGCCCAGTTGCGCTCCGCAAGCTCGGCGTACGCCTGAAACGTCGCCACCTGCAGCGCCACGTCGCGCTCGTAGCGGTCCCGGGTGCGCGTCGCGTCCTGTTCCTCGCGCGCCTCCGCGCGCTCGCGCGCAACGTCCGGGGTGGTGTCCACCAGCACCTGCAAGTCGGGCTTGGGCAGCCCCAACTTTCCAAACTCCAGGTCGTGGACCCACTTCACGGCGGCCGGATCGCCCGTGCGCGCGCTCGTGTACGCCGCGTTGGAGGCGACATAACGATCCAGGACGATGACGCTGTGCGGGTCGCCAGCGAAGCCGTCGAGAAGCTGCTTCGCCCCATGCCTGTCCAGGGCGAACAGGGTGGCCATACCGAACGCCGAATCCGTCAGGTCGCCCATGCGCCCATGCAAGGCGTCGTGCGCCAGCTGCGCATGCACGGACGTTTCATAGCGCGGAAACGCCAGCGTCTCAGCGCCGAAGCGCTCCTTCACCGCAGTGACTAGCGTGTTCTTGCCCGCGCCGTCGATGCCTTCAACTGCAACAATCATTCAGCTACGCCAGCGCCTCGAGGAACTGCTCCAAGTCCTCCTCAGTGTCCGCCTCCTCGAGCACGGAAGCGGCAGACTCCACCAACTGCTCGTCCATCTCGTCCGGGCGCAGGCGGATAAACGGGTACGTCTCCGCAATCTCGCCGGCGGAAAACGGCGCGCCCGCCCAGATCGCCGCGATGGTGGCTGCGGCCTGGCCGTTGAGCAGCTCTTCCTCAGAAGAATCCTGCTTCGCGGCGAGGAGCACCGCGTCACGCACCGCTTCAAAAACATCCTCGAAATCAAGATCGACTAGCTCGTCCAGGAAGTCCGTGTTGGCATCGACCGTGAAAATCTGCTCGTCCCAAGTACTCACTGCGGCGCTCCTTCCGTAGATGGTGCGCGAGCGGGCGCCCGCACAACGTGTCGCACCCATTTGTATACGGCAAAACGACGCTCCGGGGCACTCAAACGCAAAACAACTCGCCGCGCAGGGGTTCCCCATTTCACGATGACGTGCTATAAACAGTGCTACGAAGCCAAACGTTACCAAGTTGTAACCAATGCGCGGGCCGGAAACGCCCGCGGGAGGAGTCACCGTGGAAGGGACAGCACGCCGGGTAGCCGTGTTCATCGGCGCAGGTGCACTGCTTGCTGCCGTCGTCGGTTTCACGGTGTGGGCGACCTCCGCACCCGGCCAGAACAACCGCGCCGGGTTTACCGCGGAAGCCGCGGGCACCACTGGCAACAGCGCCGCTTCCACCACCTCGAGCCCGACAACGGAGACGGTGACGGAGAACCTCACGCACACCCGCACCGTGCGCAGCTCCACCAACTCCCCCGACAACGGCCCCGCCGCGCACCACGGCGCGGATGCGGGCGCGGCGGGAGCGACAGGCTCCGGCGCAGGGCGCGCAGGCGCTTCCATGCCCACCGGCTACAACGCGGCGCACGACCCCTACCTGCCGCCGCACGCGGTAGTCGCTCCGGCACAGGAGTCCACGCAGCCGTCGCGCGTGTACCGCCCGTCCAACATCGTGCCGTCTCCGGCCCGGCCCATGGCCGCCCCGCAGGGTGCCAACCCGGCGGCGGAGCCCACTCCGGCCTCCGCGGACAACCGCACCACCTCCCAGCAGACGCCGGGCAGCACCCCGCCGCGCGAGCCGGGCAACGGCGGCGCCGCGCAGACGAGCACCGCCGCCACCCCGACACCGGGTGGATCCGAGGTGCAGCCGTCGGAGGCCACCGAGCCGACGCACACCCCGGCAGCGGAACCGTCGAAGCGCCCGGATCAGCCGCAGACCACGCAGCAGCCGGAGCAGTCTGAGCCAACCGCGCAGCCGGGCCACGGCTCTGGTCCGTCGCACGTGCCGGACGGAATCCAAGAGGGCTCCCCGTCCGAGCCTGGATCCCCCGCCGCGCAGGAAGACCAACGCCCGGAGATGCGGATGCAGGGCGCAGGAGTCGCAGCGCAATCGGTCCCCGGCACCGAAAGCGCGGCAGACGCCGCACCGCAGGGCAGCGCTCAGCCGAGCGAGGCGCCACAGACCCCGGATGCCGCCACGGGAGGCAATAAGGCGCCGGCACCCGTCGCGGGCAAGGAAGACGTCGCAGGCTACCCGCGCGAGAAAGAAGGCGTGACGGCCCGCGACGTGATTGACAAGATCACCGGCCGCTAGACCGTCGCCACAAACACCTGAGTTTTGCCGGCTGCGGTGATTTCCGTCGCCGCCTCGCTCGCCGGGACCCAGGCGCCGTTGCCCTGCGTTAAGACGAACCCGTCGGCGCCGCGCACTTCGCCGGCGGTGCACAGCACGATCGCGGGGCCGTCTTCGTCGACGGCCAACGTGTCGCCGTCGTCAAGCGCATGCATGCGCACCGCGAAACTGTCCACAGGAAGCTGGAACTCCACGCCGCCGTGCGACGGGGCCGTTTCCGCCCGCGGGTTTTCCAGGGTGCTGAAGTCCAGCACCTTCACCAGCTCCGGCACATCCACGTGCTTGGTGGTCAACCCGCCGCGCAGCACGTTGTCGGAGTTGGCCATGACCTCCACGCCCAGACCGGACAGGTAGGCGTGGAGCTGGCCGGCGCGCAGAAACGCCGCCTCGCCCGGCGCAAGCGTGAGCACGTTGAGCAGCAGCGCCGCCAGCACGCCCACATCGCCCGGGTAGGTCTGGTTGAGCTCGAGGTAAACCTCGGCGGCCTCCACCATCCACGCAGGGGCTGTGCGCTTATCGACGAGCTCCGCCGCAGCACGCTTCACCGATTCGATCAGCTCCACCCGCGGCTGGTGCGGCAGGGAAATCAACGTGGTGAACAGCGCGCGCAGATCCCCTTCGCCATCCGTGGGCAGCAAGGTGGCGTAGCGGTCCAGCTCCGGACTGCTCAGCTCGGCGAAAAACGCCGCGGTGTCCTGCACCGGGCGGAACCCGGCCAGCGCGCGGAACTCGGTCAGCGCGACGATGAGCTCCGGTTTGTGGTTCGGGTCCTTGTAGTTGCGGTTCGGGCTGTTCAGCTCGATGCCCTCGGCGTTTTCGCGCGCGAAGCCTTCCTTGGCCTGCTCCAGCGAGGGGTGGGCCTGAATGCTCAAGGGCGCGGCCGCGGCGAGCAGCTTGACCAGAAACGGCAGCTGGTCGCCGTGCGCGTCCTGCACGCGCTTGCCCAACGCGGCGGCCGGGTCGGCGGCGATGGCGTCGTCCAGGCCCTGCCCGTTCACCGTCGCCGGGGCCGCCGGGTGGGCGCCGAACCAGAGTTCCGCCTGGGGCTGCGGGCTCGGCGAAGGCTCGCCGCGCAGCTGAGCGATCAACGTGTGGGAGCCCCAGGGGTAGGGGCGCAGAGCTCCTTCAAGGTGCTCCATGGTTCTCCTTCTACTCCTCCGAGGCGGCGGCATCGGCGGCGTCGGCTGCAAGCGCCGTCGCCGCGTACGCCCTGGCAACCAGGCGCGCCGCACGGGCCGCCGGATCATCCACGTCCGTCTCCACGGACTCGACCCGGCTGCCCGCCGAGACCACCGGGCTGGCGGTCCCGCACGACCAAACAACGGTTGTTAAACCTACCAGCTTCGCGGGGCCGTCGATGTAGGGGTCGTGGAACAAATCGTCCGCGCCAGCCGTGGAATTGCCCTCCTGAGCACGCTCGACGGCGAAGGGAAGTTCCTCCGCGCCCACGGCGGAAGCAGGGATGCCGTGCGTGGACCACAACGCGGCGGCCAGCTCCGCCACCGCGCTTCCAGCCCGCCCGAACCCGGTGTGCAGCACGCGCTTGCCGTCCGCTTGAGCGCGAAGTTTACGCGCGGCGTTGACCGCCACGTCGCGCCTTGGTGAGACAGACTCCAGCTCGGCGTCCACTTCCGCCGCCAGGAGCTCGAACCGCTCCGCCACCACTTCGGTTGGCTGGCGCAGCGCGGCAAGCACCGCCCCGACGACGGCACACGCGCGCAGCGGGGAGGCCCCAGCGGTGTCGGGCAGGGCGGGGATGACGGTGGTGGCCTGTGGTGCGTCGTCAAGCAAGGGCCCCTGCTTCGGCCCGGCGAGAATGGTTTCGGCGCCGCGGTTGGCCGCGGTGATCAACCCGCGCAGATCCTCCTCGCGGCCGGCATTGTCGCCGAGCACCACCACGACATCGAGCGCCCCAACGTACGCGGGCAGCTCGTCTGCGACCACCACCGGCACCTCGAGCGGGGCGGCGAACGCCGCCACCGCACGCGCCGCGGCCGCAGCGACCTGGTCCGTGGCAAGCACGACCACGCTGCGGGGCTCAAGCCCGCGCAGCCCCGCAAGCAGGTGCGCCGCCTGGCCCACGGCGCGCAGCTGGGCGCCCTCATGGGCGATGTCGAAAAACAGGGCGTCTTCCCTGGAAAAACCGCTCATACCCCGCGAGCGTACGCGGGGATGGTTACGCGCGGATGATGCCGAGGATTTCCTCCGTCAGCGCGTCGACTTCTTCGCGCGTCGGCGCCTCGGCATTCAGGCGCAGCAGCGGCTCGGTATTGGATGCGCGCACGTTGAACCACGCCTTGGAGTCCTTCAACTGCACGGTCACACCGTCGAGGGTGTCCACGGATTCCGCGCGGTCCGAAAACGCGTCCACCACGCGCTTCGTGGCAGCGTCCTGGTCGGCGACCTCGGAGTTGATCTCCCCGGAGGCGGTGTAGCGCTCGTAGGCGCCCATCAGCTCGCTCAGCGGCGCGTCCTGCTCCGCCAGCGCGGCCAGCACGTGCAGCGCGGCCACCAGACCGGAGTCGGCGTTGAAGAACTCGGAGAAGTAGTAATGCGCGGAGTGCTCGCCGCCGAACAGCGCGGAGTGCTCCGCCATCTGTGCCTTGATGTAGGAGTGGCCGACGCGGGTGCGCACCGCCTTGCCGCCGTGTTCTTCAATCAGCTCCGGCACGGCGCGCGAAGTAATCAGGTTGTGGATGATCGTCGCGCCCGGGTGCTGCTCAAGCGTACGGGTGGCAATCAGCGCGGTGATCGCGGACGGGGAGACGGCCTCGCCGCGCTCGTCCACCACGAAGCAGCGGTCCGCGTCGCCGTCGAAAGCCAGGCCGATGTCTGCGCCCTGCTCCACGGTGAACTTCTGCAGGTCCACCAGGTTCTTCGGGTCCAGCGGGTTCGCCTCGTGGTTGGGGAAGGTGCCGTCGAGCTCGAAGTACAGCGGGCGGATGTCCATGTCCCCCAGCACCGCCGGCACCGTCATGCCGGCCATGCCGTTGGCCGCGTCCACCGCGACAACAAGCTTGCGGCGCGTGGGCACCGGCACAAGTTCGCGCAGGTAGGAGGCGTACTCCTCCAGGGCGTCATGCTTATCGACGACTCCCGCTTCCCCCTCGTACCCCGGCACGCCCTCGAGGATCATGCGGCCAATCTCGCCCAGGCCGGTGTCCGTGGACACCGGGGTCGCGCCCGCGCGGCAGAGCTTGATGCCGTTGTACTGCGCCGGGTTGTGCGAGGCGGTGAACATCGCGCCGGCGCAGTGCTGGGTGCCGGCGACGAAGTAGAGCTCGTCGGTAGACGTCAGGCCCAGCAGGGTCACGTTGATCCCCTGGCTGGCGGCGCCTTGCGCGAAGGCGTCTGCAAGCGCCGGCGAAGACGGGCGCATGTCGTGGCCGACAGCGATGCGGGTCTCGCCTTCCCCGCGCAGGATGTGCGCGAACGCCGCACCTGCGGTGCGGACGAAGTCCTCGTCGATGGTCTCGCCGACGACGCCGCGGACGTCGTACGCCTTGATAACGCTCTTCAGCGTCTCTGCTGTGTGCTCAATAGCCATGCGCGGTATCTTATCGCGCGCCCCCGACACGGGCCTGCGCAGACCGCTGTTGCTACTGCTCTGCCTCCGGGTCCGGCACGATGCGCAAGTGCGAGCGACGCGCCGCCTTGGCAGCCGCGATCTGCTCCTCCACCCGCTTCGTGCGGTGCACCGGGTGGTTGGAGGTGTCCGGGTTGTTGAAGTCTTTCTCCGCCGAGTACTCGATCGGGTCCTGGCCGGTTTCCACCAGCCCGGTGGTCACCCTTCCTGCTTCGCGCACCGCCTCCGCGAGCGCGGTGATGTCGGTGTTCTCGTCGTCCAACTCGTCGTCGTCGAGCTCGACGTGCTCGACGCGGACCAGCTCCCACCCCACCGGGGCGGTGATGTGCGCGGAATGACGCTCGCACAGGTCCCACGCATGCGGGTCCGGGGCGGGCGCGAGCGGTCCGACCACTGCCGTCGAATCCGCGTACGCGTAGATCAGCGTGGCCACGGCGGGCCGGCCGCATCCGGGGCGGCAACAACGGCGGTAGATATTCACGGCGCCAAGTCTAAACCCCGCGTTGAGATTTCGACAGTGCAACGCGGCGCGCCCGCGCCACCTTCGCCGCGCGGCGCAATAGCATTGCCAGGTATGAGCTCCACCGGCCCCTCCCACGTGCAACCGGCCCGCAACCGCCACGGCCACGGCGTGCGCGGGCCCATCCTGCCGATCGGCGTGCCGCGCTACCGCACCCGCGCAGACAGCTTCGACCAGCTGGTCATCGACGCCTACGCGCCGCTGCACAACCAGTACTTCAACGAGCTGGCCGGCGTGGACCTTGCCGTGGACACCATTCCCCGGATGCGTCTCAGCCCCGACATGACGGTGTTTCCGGACGAGATCATCGCCGACGGCCCGGTGCCGCTCGGGCGCGTGCTGCAGGCCGGGGTGGACAAGCAGGGCAACCCCACCCGCGCACGCTTCGTGGTGTTCCGCATGCCCATCGAGCACCGGGCGGCGCAAACACAAGAGCGGTCAGAACTCATCACATGGGTTCTGACCGCTCTTGTGGCCAATTACCTCAACTTGGATCCGAGGACTATCTCCCCAGACTTCCCCTGGTAGGGCTTAGCCGATCTGCTTTTTCAGGCGGCGGCGCTCACGGTCGGAGAGCCCGCCCCAAATGCCAAAACGCTCGTCGTGCTCGAGCGCGTATTCCAAGCACTCGTCGCGCACTGCGCACGCTTTGCAGATCCGCTTCGCCTCGCGGGTGGAGCCGCCCTTCTCCGGGAAAAACGCCTCCGGGTCGGTCTGGGCGCACAGCGCCTGATCCTGCCACTCCTGCTCGACGGCGCCGAACAACTCGTCGAGGGTCATCCCTCCTGCGGCCGCGCCGCGGAGGGTGGCGTCTGCCTGGTTTTCCACGCCATTACCTTCCTTAGTTGCTTGTCGGTCGTATAAGAGTGGTGACCGCAGTTCCCGGCTGGCGGGTACTGCGGATAACACTGCTGTGATTACACACCGGGACACTAAATAGCCGCAACCAGAATTCTGCAGTTTCGGTCCCTCGCTCCCTATTTCCCACGTCGCTCGTCACACGAGTCACATTAGTCACACGCGCCAGGAGATGGGGGTGCGCATCGGGGGTACTACATATGGTAGCGGCGCCGATTTGAGCAACTATTTTTCAGTTTTGGCGTGTCGCTTACGCGTCCGGAGAGAAACGCACTCCCGAATCCGGGATTTCCACGCCCGGCCACACGCGCATGCCCGCCTGCAGCTCGCAACGCGCGCCAATAGTTGCGCCCTCGCCGATCACGCAGTCCGTGATCCGCGCGTTCGCGCCGATCCGCGCACCAGCGGCGATAATCGAGTTGCGCACCATTGCGCCAGGCTCGATGGTCACGCCGTCGAAAATCACCGAGTCGTCCACACGCGAGCCGGCCCCGATCTCGCAGCCGCGGCCCACAGCCGTGCCGCCGATGAGGATGACGCCGTGCGCGACGCCAGCGGAGTCGTCCACAAGCGACTCGCCCGTACGCCCCTCGAGCAACGGCGAGTACGCGATGCCGCGCACCACATCGGAAGACCCCTGGACGAAATCGTCCGGGCGGCCCATGTCGCGCCAGTAGGACGAATCCACGTGGCCGACCACCTTCGCGCCCGCCTCCAGCAGACCCGGGAACGTGTCGCGCTCCACCGACACCACGCGCCCGGCCGGGATCTGCTCGATCACGGAGCGCTTGAACACGTAGCAACCGGCATTGATCTGGTCGGTCGGCGGATCCTCCGTCTTCTCCAAAAACGCCAGCACGTTGCCGTCCTCATCCGTAGGCACCGAGCCGAACGCGCGCGGGTCCGGCACTCGCACCAGGTGCAACGTAACGTCGGCGTCCTTGTCCACGTGGGTCGAGGCGATTGCGGACAGGTCCGCGCCGGAGAGAACATCGCCGTTAAACACCATGGCGTTGTCGTAGCGCAGCCTGTCTAGCACGTTGCGGATGCCGCCACCGGTGCCGAGCGCCTCTTCCTCCACGACGTACTCGATTTCCAAGCCAAACTCGGAGCCGTCGCCGAAGTACTCCTCGAACACCTCGGCCTTATAGGACGTGCCCAGCACCACGTGGCGCATGCCGGCGGCCTTGATGCGGGCGAGAAGATGCGCCAAAAACGGGTAGCCGGCGGTGGGAAGCATCGGCTTCGGCGTCGACACCGTCAGCGGACGCAGACGCGTGCCACGTCCGCCCACCAAGATCACCGCGTCCATCTCTATGACCGCCCCGTCGGCCGCCTGCGCGGCGTCGATGTGCTCCGAAGTTGCCATTGCTTGTCCTTTTCTTCCTGTTTACTGAAGTTCTCGCTAAGTATTGGTGCGTCGCCGCGGTTTGCGCAGCCCGAGCTGGAACGCCCCGCGGACCTTCAGCCCGAGCCACAGCGCCCAGCGCAGCGGCGCCTGCCACCGGTGCGGGTGCCGGTCACGTTGGAAGCGGTAGGCCGAACCGTGGTGCGCGGGCACCGTCACCTTGCGAAACTTCCCCGCCACGTGGCCCTGGTCGTGCAAAATCACCGACGACGGGCAGTACAGGTTGTCCCACCCGGCGCGCGAGAGCCTGTCGCCGAAGTCGATGTCTTCCAGGTACATGAAGTAGCGCTCGTCAAAGCCGCCGATGGCGTCGAACGCGTCCCACCGCACCAGCAGACAGGCGCCTGAGAGCCACCCGGCGGTGCGCTGGACATGCATGTTCGCGTCCGCCTTGTAGGCGCGGGAGAACGGGTTGCGCGGCCAGACGTCGTAAAGCAATGCATGCCCGATGCCCGTTGCAAGGCCGGGAACCTCGCGCGCGCTGGGGTACGCGGAGCCGTCCGCCTCCTCAATGCGCGGGCCCGCTGCCCCGGCCTGCGGCACAGCGTCGATGCAACGGATGAGCTCGTCGATGCTGCCCGGGCCGAATTCCACGTCCGGATTGACGATGAGGAAATAGTCGCCCCGGATCGCATTCGCTTCTCGACGCTCCGCAAGCGCCGCGGCCGCGACATTAATCGCCGCCCCGTAGCCGATATTTCCGCCAGTGGGCAGAAACTCCACGTGCTCGTGCTCCGCGGCAGCCCGCTGCGGAGCACCGTCGGTGGAACCGTTGTCCGCGCAGACCAAGCGCACCTCACCGCTCGTCGCCGCGTCGAGCGATGCAATCAGGTGCGACAAATGCTCGCCCGGCGAGTACGTCACCGTAATCACAGCAAGCGGCAAATCGGATGCCGCCGCATGAGGCGTATGGAGAAAGTCTGCGTTCACAATGGCTGGAATCATACCCACCGGTGGGGCCGAAATCGGTGTACGGCACAGGTGCGGCCTCCGGTATTCAGACAGGGATGTCGTATACTTCCCCGCGTGACTGACCCCAACCGGCGTGCCCGCGATATTCAAGCGGCACCTTCGCGAACGCGAGACGTGTCTCAGTCCGGCCACCCTGTGGTCAAAGGCGTGCTGGCGGTGGTCTCAGCCCTGGCAATCACCTTGTCTGGCGTCGGCTACTTCGCCGTCGGCCGCTTGGGCGGGCAGCTTTCCGCCTCGGAGCTAGACGTCAGCTCCCAGAGCAAATCCAAGGGCAAGGGCAACAAGGAAGACGCTGCGCTCGACGGTGCCGTGGACATCCTCTTGGTCGGCTCCGACTCGCGCACGGACGCGCAGGGCAACCCGTTGAGCGAGGACGAACTCGCCCGCCTCAACGCCGGCGTCGCCGACGGTGAGATCAACACCGACACAATCATGGTTATCCGCATTCCGGAGGACGGCTCGAAAGCGACGGCCGTGTCCATTCCGCGCGACACGTACGTCCACGACAGCACCTACGGCAACCTGAAAATCAACGGTGTCTACGGCGCCTACGCCGCGGATAAGCGCGAAGAGTTGATCGAAGAAGACGGCATGCCCGAAGGACCCGAGCTGGAGCAGCGGGTCGCGCGCGCAGGACAGGAGGGCTTGATCGATGCGGTGGCCAACCTCACCGGCGTGGAGGTGGACCACTTCGCGCAGGTGGGACTGCTCGGCTTCGTCCTGCTCACGGACGCCGTGGGCGGTGTGACCGTGTGCCTCAACAACGCTGTGGACGAGCCGCTGTCCGGCGCACACTTCCCCGCCGGCGTGCAAACCCTCAACGGCACCCAGGCGCTGTCGTTCGTGCGCCAACGCCACGACCTGCCCCGCGGCGACCTCGACCGCATTGTCCGCCAGCAGACATTCATGGCGTCGCTTGTGCGCAACATGCTTTCCGCGGGCACCCTGACCAACCCGGCACGCCTGCGCGAGCTGGCCAACGCAGCGGAGCGCTCCGTCACGCTGGACAAGGGTTGGGATGTTGTCCGCTTCGCCCAGCAGCTTTCCGGCCTGGCGGGCGACAACGTCACGTTCACCACCATTCCGGTCACCTCCGTCAACGGCATCGGCGACTACGGCGAATCCATCATCACCGTCGACGTGGCCCAGGTGCACCGGTTCATGGAAGACGCGGTGGAGCCCGAGCAGGAAGAAGAGGACACCACCGAGACCTCCGACTCGCCCGACTCCACCGACTCTGCGTCGTCCTCGACGCTTGGCACCCAGGATGTCATCGTGCTCAACGCTGGCGCCGTGCCGGGCCAGGCGGGCCGCGTCGGCGAGGAGCTGGGCAAACAGGGCCTCCAGGTCTCCGAGGTGGCAAACGCCATGGAGGGCCTGTACTTCCAGAGCCAGGTGTTGGCCGCCGACGCCAACGACCCCGCGGCGCAAGAACTCGCCCGCATCCTCGGCGGTGTGCCTGTGGTGGCCAACGCAACCCTCGAGCCGGGCACGATGATCGCCGTCGTGGCCGAGGATTACGCCGGCCCGGGTGTCATGACTGCGGAGGAAGCACAGCAAGAGGCGCCGGTTGGCACCCCGGGCGAGGATTTCGGCGCGACCGAGATCGGCCCCGAGATCACCGCCGACGGCGACAGCCCGCGCTGCGTAAACTAACCCGCCCCATCCCACTGTTTGGGAATGTAATTCCAGGGTTTTTCCCAAACCGGGAAAAACCCTGCAGACGGTTTGGTAAAACCAGAGTGCATGACTCGTACACCACGGCCCGAGCCATCGCCAGAAACCACCACAACTGCCAACAGGGTTCACGCGCCCGAGAAACCGGGCGCAACAGACCGTGTCCTCAACACCATCGAGAAGGTGGGCAACAAACTCCCCGAGCCGTTCACCCTCTTTCTCCTGCTGTTCCTCATCACCGCCGTCATCTCCACGGTGATGGCCTGGTCCGGGGCCCAAGTCCAGGTCCCCGGCTCCGACGAGGTCCGCCCCATCCACGGGTTCTTCACCAAGGAAGGACTGGCCTGGTTCACCGTGAACCTGGGCGAAAACTACGTCGGTTTCCCGCCGCTGGTCTACGTGCTTCCCATCATCCTGGCCGTGGGCATCGCAGAGCGCTCCGGCATGCTCTCGGCGCTGATCCGCCGCTTGTTCGGCTCCGCCAACACAACCGTCCTGCCCTACGCGGTGGGCCTGATCGGCGTGTCCGCCTCGCTGATCGCGGACCCGGCTTTCATTGTCATCCCGCCGCTGGCTGCCATGGTGTTCAAGGCCGCCGGCCGCCACCCCGTCGCCGGCCTGCTGGGCGGCTTCGCTTCCGTGGGCGCCGGTTACGCCACGTCGATCCTGCCCGGCTCCCTGGACGCGCTGTTCGCCGGCATCACCAACTCCGTCATGGAGGCGCTGCCCAGCCTCGAGGCGAACGAGGTCACGGTGATGTCCAACTACTGGTTCAACATCGCCTCCGCCTCCATTCTGGGCTTCATCGCCGGCCTGATCATCGACAAGGTGCTGGAGCCGCGCCTAAACAAACTGGGCGTGCCCACCGAGGTCGCGCCCGGCGAGGACGCTCCGGACCTGGACCGCGACGGCAACGAGATCACCGCCGAGCTCACCGCAGCCGAAAAGCATGGCCTGACCGCCACGCTGTGGGCCACGCTCCTGCTCACCGTCGCAGGCACCGTCGCCGTGCTGGTGCCGGGCTCGCCGTGGCGCAACGAGGAAGGTACCTTCCTGCCGGATTCGCCGCTGATGCAGTCCACCGTGTTCATCGTGGTGCTCTACTTCGTGGTCATGGGCCTGGTCTACGGCAAGGCCGCCGGCACCGTGAAAAGCGTCACCGACGTCACGGACATGATGGGCTCGTCCATCAAGGAAATGACCGGCTTTCTGGTGCTGGCGTTCATCCTCGGCCAGTTCATCGCACTGTTCAACTGGACCGGCATCGGCACCTGGACTGCCGTCAAGGGCGCGCAAGCCCTCGAGTCCGCGGGCATCGGCGGTTTCGGCGCAATCCTCGCATTTGTCGTCCTCGCCTCCTGCCTGAATCTGCTGGTCATCTCCGGCTCCGCGCTGTGGACGCTCATGGCCGCAGTATTCGTGCCCATGTTCGCCCTGTTGGGTTTCGACCCGGCGTTTATCCAAGCCGCCTACCGCGTCGGAGATTCCGCAACGCAGATCATCACCCCGCTCAACCCGTACATCATCGTCATCCTCACCCAGCTGCGCCGCTACGAACCAAAGGCTGGCATCGGCACCCTGATGTCGCGCCTGATCGTGTTCACGGTGGTGTTCTGGATGTTCTGGCTGGTACTGCTGTTCATCTGGTACCAGTTCGACCTGCCGTTGGGGCCGGGCGCGGCGATCATGTTGGCGTCGTAAAGCAATTGCCCCTTACGATGGGCGGGCATGAGCATGCTCGCACCGCTAATGCAGACTGACCCGTCGACGCCGCGCCTGACCGTCTACGACGACTCGCGCGGCGTACGCATGGATTTTTCGGCGCAGACGCTGGACAACTGGGCCAGCAAGGTCGCCAACATGCTCGATGAGGAATTCGACGCCGGCGACGAGGTCGCCATCGACCTGCCGGTGTCGTGGCAAGCGGCGGTCATCGCCATCGGCGCATACAACTCCTCGCGCACCCCGCTTATCGACGCCTCCGGTGCCCCCGCCCCCGACCTCATCTTCACCACCCTGGATGGTGCCGCGCGGTGGAGTGAGGTGCCCGATTGCGTGGTGGTCTCCGACGACCCGTTCGGCCGCGGCGTGGTGGAAGCCGGCGGTGAACTGCCCGTAGGCACCGTGGACTTCGGCCCCACCGTGCGCTTCTACGGCGACGACTACTTTGGCGCCTCCCCCGCTTTGAGATCGTTCGCCGTGCCCGGCATTGAGGCGGAGCGCTACCTGGTGCAGGACTGGCACACCACTGAGGAGTTCGCCGCGAACGTGCTCGGCCCCATCGCCGCCGGCGGCTCCGTCGTAGTGGTCACCGGGCTGGTCTCCGCAGAGAGGCTGCAGGAGATCGCCGAGACGGAGAAGGTCACCCGCTTCATCGACGGGCAGTAGCTTCGGAGCGGGACCGGCGCTGGGCCTGTGGCGGGGCAATCAGGCGCGGTCGGTTATTCTGTGGCGGATACACCCGTGCTCACGCCCATGAAGGGACTGCTCATGCTCACCAGCTCTTTCTCCCGCCGCGCCATCGCCCCCGCGCTCGCCGCCGCCCTCGTCGCGGGCGCTGCCCCGGTGGCCACCGCCGCCCCGGCGACGGACTCCGCCGCAGCCACCGACACTGCTTCCGACCAGGGCAAGCAGTCCAGCGGCCCGGGCAGCTCCGAGTACACCCAGGACGAAATCGACAACGCCAAGCGCTTCGCTGGCCTGCTCGCCGGCATCCTCGCCATTGTGGCCACCATCGGCGCCGCCGGCCTGTACTTCGCCGGCCCGCACCTGGGCCTGAACCGGCCGGGCCTGCAGAAGTAACACTTCCGGCCGCGCGGACCCTCCCGTTGCACAAACCCTGAGGAAGCGCCCCTGAGCTTGGCCGTTTTTGGGCCATACTCCGGATCGCTTGCTCAGGGTTTAACTCTGTAGGGCGCCCCTGCGCCCCCTACCGCCCGAGCACCCGGCGCACGAAACGGCGCCACACGACCCGCGCCACAGAGTGCGGCAGCGCCACCACCTCCCGCGCGTAGTTTTTCACCCGCGACGTCTCCGGGGTCGGCGCCGCCACCAGCCGCACCGGGATGCCCAGGTGCCACGCCCACACGCGGGTGCGCAGAACGTGAAACCCGCTGGTCACCACGGTCAGGTAGGCGGCGTCCGGGAACAGCGCCCGGGAGCGCTCCAGGTTTTCGTTGGTGGAGCGCGCCTCCGGCTCCAGCACCACCTCCGACTCTGGCACCCCGTGCGCCACGAGCCACGCCGCCATCACCGGGGCCTCGTCAAACCCGGTAACCACCAGCGGCGCGGGGGCCGCACGCCACACCTCGAGCGCCCGGCGCAGCCGGAACTCGAGCATGCGCGAAGGGCGCCCGTCGACGATGCGGGCGCCCAGCACGACGATCGGGTTATTCACCCATCAGGCGCTTGCGCAGCGCCTCGTCTTTACGCTCCACCTCGGACGCCATGCGCGCCTGGTAGTCCACCATCTTGCGCTGCACGGACGGGTCCGCCGCTCCCAGGATGCGCGCGGCCAAAAGCCCTGCGTTCTTCGCCCCACCGATGGAGACGGTGGCAACCGGCACCCCGCCCGGCATCTGCACGATGGACAGCAGCGAGTCCAGCCCGTCCAGCGTGTCCAGGGCGCGAGGGATGCCGATGACCGGCAGCGGGGTTGCCGCGGCGACCATGCCCGGCAGGTGCGCCGCTCCCCCGGCGCAGGCGATGATCACCTGCAGGTCGCGCGTGTGCGCTTCCTTGGCGTACGCCAGCATTTTCTCCGGCGTGCGGTGCGCGGAGACCACGCCGACCTCAAACGGGATGCCGAATTCGGCAAGCACCTCGGCGGCCGGGGCGACGGTGTCCCAGTCCGAGTCGGAGCCCATGATGATGCCAACGACTGGCTGTGCCATGTGTCTAGTCCTTCCAGGTTGCGTGGATGATGTAGTGCGCGGCGTCTTCGGCCACGGCGAGCGCCTCTTCGACGCTGTCGGCGCACACGTTGACGTGGCCCATCTTGCGCCCGGGGCGGTGGTCCTTGCCGTAGAGGTGCACCTTGGCCTGCGGGTACTTGCGCATCACCGCAATGACACGCTCGGCCATCGGCACAGAGGGGTCCTCGTCGCCGCCGAGTGTGTTCACCATGACAGTTGCGGGCGAAAGCGTATCGACGGCACCTAACGGCCAATCCAGCACAGCCCGCACATGCTGCTCGAACTGGGAGGTCACGCACCCATCCTGGGTCCAGTGGCCGGTGTTGTGCGGGCGCATGGCCAGCTCGTTGACTGAGACCTCCGGGCCATGCTCGCCCTCGTACTCGAACAGCTCCACGGCCAACACGCCGGTCACGCCCAGGCCTTCGGCGACCTGCACGGAGAGCTCCTCGCAGCGCTTCGCCAGCTCTGCTGACATGTCCGGCGCGGGAGCGATAGCCACGCGGCAGATGCCGCCGTCCTGGCGCGACTCCACCACGGGCCAGGCGCGCACGTCGCCGGAGCGGTTGCGCGCCACCATGGCGGACAGCTCGCGGGTGAACGCGACTTTCTTCTCCGCCATCAGCGGCAGGTCGCGGCCCAGAAGCTCCTCTACCAGCTCGGCGCACTCTTCACGCGTTGACGGGAACCACACCCCGTGGCCGTCGTAGCCGCCGCGGGTGGCTTTCAAGCACACCTGACCGTCGGTGTCGTCCCAGAACGCCTCAGCGTCCGCCGCCGACTCGATCGCCGCAAACGCCGGCACCGGCAGGCCAGCCTCAGACAGGCGCGTGCGCTGTTCGAGTTTGTCCTGTGCGTAGATCAGGGCATCGGGGCGGGGTTCGACGGCCACGCCACCGTCGATAAGCAATTGCGCGTACTCGTTGGGCACATGCTCGTGGTCGAAGGTGACCGCATCCGCACCACTCACGACCGCGCGCAGGTCCTCAAGCTTGGTGTAGTCGCCGAGGCGCACGTCGCCGAACACCTGCGCGGCCGAGGCGTCCTTGCTTGCGGCCAGCACGCGGGTTTCCACGCCGAGCTCGATCGCTTCTGTCTGCATCATCCGTGCCAACTGGCCGTCGCCGATGACGGCGACGACGGGCATCCCATAGGCGTTACTCACCCTGCACACTGTAGTCGCCCCTCCGACTAGCATCGCAGCCATGTCTGAAACGATCGCCCGCCACACCATCTTCCAAAACTCGCTGATGACCGCGCTTCTCGACGGCATCTACGACGGCGAGCTGACCATCAGCGACATCCTGAGCAAAGGCAACTTCGGCCTAGGCACCTTCGACGCCCTCGACGGCGAGATGCTCATCCTCGACGGGGTGTGCCACCAGCTCACCTCCGACGGCAAGGCGCGCGTGGCCGAGTTGGACCAGCGCACACCGTTTACCGTGGTGACCAACTTCGTGCCACGGATGCGTTTCGACGCACCCGCCGGCATGGTCCGCTCCGAACTGGCCAAATTCATCGACGATGCCGAGCCCAGCCACAACTTCTTCACCGCCGTGAAGATCACCGGACGGTTCAAGAAGGTGGTGGTGCGCACGGTGACCAAGCAGGAAAAGCCCTACCCACCGATGTCCGAGGCGGTTTCCGACGACGCGGAGCACGTCTTCACCGACATCGAAGGCGTCATCGGCGGTTTCCGCACCCCCATGTACGCCAAAGGCATCGGCGTGCCGGGCTGCCACGTCCACTTCATCGACGACGAGCACTCGCGCGGCGGCCACGTGCTGGACTACACCGTGGACGAAGCCGTGATCGAGCTTTGCCCCGGCACCGACATGGAGCTGCACCTGCCGGTCACCGCCGAGTTTCTGGGCGGCAAGCTCTCCCCCGAGGACCTGGACGAGCAGCTGCACACCACCGAGATTAAGGGGTACAAGTAGCGCCCAGCGCCGGGCGGAAAGAGTGCGCCGGACGGGGTTCCTGACAAATTACGGCAGCCGTTTGTGCCGACCTGGGAATATAGGGGCGCACTGACAGATTCCGCCACGAAGTGTCGGAGATAGGGCCTCCCGAGGCGAGGCGCGCGGCGTCGGCCGCGCGCCTCAGGCCTACCGCGCGGCGCCGAGCGCGCGCTGCAGCGCCTTCTCCACCGCGCGGGTCTTGCCCACCCGCTCGAACACGATCGGCTGCGCGTAGCCGTACACCGCCACGTTGATGCCGCCGCGCTCGCGGCGCACGGAGTGGATCTGGCGTAGCGGGATGGAATCCACCGCCCCGCGCCGGCCGCGGGCCAGGATGCGCCTGTCGGTGACGATGAAGCGCCGGCGCCTGGACGCCACCAAGGGGCCGACGAACCTCCACAGCACGAGCAGCCCCCAGATCAGCACCACGATGTTGCGCAGGCCCGGGTCCACGTGCGGGGTCACGTCCATCCAGCCGACGGCCATCCACGCCACGCCGGTCACGGCCACCAGCTCCAGCAGCGGGATGGTCAGCGCGGAAAGCGGCGCGCACACGTCGGCGAGGACAACTTCGTCCCCGCCGACGCGAAACGGTGCTTTGCCAGCCATAAACAGGCAGGGTACTGCACGCCTAGGATGTCGGCCGCAGATGGTGGACGTCGCCGACGGAGAAAGCGGAGCCGTCGATAAGCACTTCGCCCTGGTCGTTGACCCCGGTGACAGTGCCGGTGACGGTCTCCTCGCCCTCGCGCATCTCCAGGCGCACCTGCTGGCCGATGGTGGCGCACACGGCGCGGTAGTCCTCGAGCAGCTGCGGGTCGCCCTCGCGCCACTGGGCGAGGCGCTTGCCCATGGCGCGCAGGATGTCGGCGGTGAAGTCGTCGAAATCCACGTCCAGGCCCTCCAGGTTGAGCGCGGTGGCGGTTTCCACCGGCAGGTCCTCGGTCCGCATGACCACGTTGATGCCGATGCCCACGATCACCCGCGGCAAGTCCAGC
The DNA here is from genome assembly GCF_001807265.1 of Corynebacterium sp. HMSC05H05. GTDB lineage: Bacteria > Actinomycetota > Actinomycetes > Mycobacteriales > Mycobacteriaceae > Corynebacterium. The sequence goes on along the minus strand of NZ_KV788422.1, from coordinate 91,910 downwards.
GCGGAGAGGATGCCGGCGATTTTCTTGCCGCCGATCTGCACGTCGTTGGGCCATTTCAGCCGCGCCTGTGGCACCACATCGGTCACGGCGACACCCGGCGCGATGGACAGCAGGCCGAACGGCGGCACCTTCTCGGGCACCTCCACCACCATGCTCATGGCCAGCTGCGAGCCCTTCGGCGAGACCCAGTGGCGGCCCAGCCGCCCTTTGCCGGCGGTCTGCTCGTCGGCGATGAGCACGGTGCCCGGCTCGCCTTCTTTGAGCAGGTCGGCGTTGGTGGATCCGGTGGTTTCCACCCACCGCACGTTCGGCCAGTACTCCGCCACCGCGTCCTGGATGGCCTGAATGTCGCGCACAGTCATAGCTAAAGAGCATATCGTTTCTGAAAATCGGGTAGTAGGAGTTCTGAAAATGCGGTAGTAGACCTTCTGAAACTCGGGTAGTAGGAGTCCTGAAAATGCGGTAGTAGGACACTTTCGTGCAGTACAATGCCCCATATGGCCTACCTCCGACGCACCCTCGACGACGAGCTCGACCTCCTCATGCCGCACCTGCCCGCCATTGCCATCGACGGGCCCAAAGGTGTCGGCAAGACTGACACCGCTAAACGCCGCGCCAACACCACGTGGTTTCTTGATGATCCGGATATGCGCAGCATTGCGGAGGCCGATTTTTCGCTCTCATCAGCGCCGTACGGCACGTTGCTCATCGACGAGTGGCAGCATCTCCCCCAGATTTGGGATTCGGTTCGCCGTCAGGTGGACCAGGGAACTGCCCCCGGGCGTTTTCTGCTCACCGGCTCGGCCACTCCCGTCGACGCGAAGGGTTCCCATTCGGGTGCCGGGCGGATCTACTCGTTAAGAATGCGCCCGATGGCCGTCCATGAACGCGGCGTATCTGACCCCACGTGCAGCTTCGCCAGGATCTTGGCCGGAGACAGCGAAGTATCCGGACACTCGGATTTCGAGGTCGGCGATTACGCCAAGCTCATCACCGGCAGTGGTTTTCCCGCTATCGCCGCGGCTGACCCCACGGTCCAAACGCTGATGCTCGACTCGTACATCGAGCGCATCATCGACCGCGACATCCCCGATGCAGGCTACGAAGTACGCCGGCCCGAAAGCCTCCGGAGCTGGCTGCGCGCCTACGCAGCGGCCACTTCCACGACCACCGCCTATTCAAGGCTGCTCGACGCCACGACGGGCGGCCAGGTGAAGCAGCCGAATCAGAAAACTACGCTCGCATACCGCGAACACCTAGCGAAGATTTGGCTGCTCGATCCCGTGCCTGGGTGGGTTCCGGAACTTAACGAGTTCAAGCGGCTGCAGCAGGGCCCCAAACACCACCTCGCCGACCCCGCTCTCGCGGCACGACTGCTCGGCATCGGCCCATCCAGCCTCCTCAGCAACCGCGCGGCCCACATGTTTGGGCCACTCTTCGAATCCCTGACTGCCCTCACACTTCGGGTACTGGCTCAAGCAGCCAGAGCGCGGGTGTACCACCTCCGATCAAACGCTGGAGAAAGGGAAGTCGACTTCATCGTCGAAGGGCTGGAACGAGAAGTCGTCGGTGTAGAGGTCAAACTCAAGCCGCGGGTTGAGGACGCCGACGTCCGGCACCTTCTGTGGCTGCGCGATCGCATTCCGGACCGGGTAACCAACCTGATGGTGGTAACCACAGGTAAACAGGCATACGTCCGCCCCGACGGAATCATCGTCATGCCCCTCGCCCTCCTCGGCGCGTAGGCGCCGCTCTACTGCCCGTCGGCGGAGGGTGAAACGCGGGCGGCGGAGCCGTCGATAAGCATGGCGGCACATAAGGAATCTAGACTGAGGCGTTATGAGTTCATCCAAACCCGACATGACCACCACCGCGGGCCGCATCGAGGATCTGCGCAACCGCCTGGATGAGGCGCAGGCCCCGGTCGGTCAGGACGCGATCGACGCAGTGCACGAAGCCGGGGCCGCCACCGCCCGCGAGCGCGTGCAAAAGCTTGTGGACGAAGGCACGTTCGTGGAAACCGACGCGCTGGCGAAGCACCGCGTCGAGGCGTACAAGATGGACAAGTCCAAGCCCTCCACCGACGGCGTGGTCACAGGCTATGGGCTTATCGACGGCCGAAGGGTATGCCTGTTCTCCCAAGACCCCACCGTCTTCGACGGGCAGATCGGCGAGGTCTACGCCGAGAAGATGCTCAAGATCTACGACCTGGCCACCAAGACCGGCGTGCCGCTGATCGGCATCTACGATTCCACCGGCCCGCGCTGGAAGGAAGGCATCGTCACCGCGCACATGCAGGCGCAGATCCTGCGCGCCGCCACCCGCGCATCCGGGCTGATCCCGCAGATCGCGGTCGTGGCCGGCGACGCGGCGGCGCTTTCCGCGGCGACCGTGCCGCTGGCGGACATCACCATCATGGCCGAGGGCGCGGCGATGCACGTGACCACCGCCGACATCGTGAGCAAGGTGACCGAGACCGAAACCACGAGCGAGGAGCTCGGCGGCAGCGCCGTTCACGCCGCGGAAACCGGCCTGGCGCAGCTGACCGCCGCCACCGATGTGGAGGCCGTGGAGCTGGCGCGCGCGGTGGTCGGCTACCTGCCGCTGAACAATAAGGCCGCCTCCCCGCTGGGCGCGGAGGCGGCCGGTTCCGGTGCTGACCTGGACACGTTCATCCCGGACGACGACAACCAGCCCTACGACGTGCTCGACGTGGTCAACGCTGTCACCGACGGGGACTTCTTCGAGCTTTCCGCTGGCTACGCAGGCTCTGTGGTCACCGGGTTTGCGCATGTTGGCGGGCGTGCCGTTGGTGTCGTGGCCACGCAGCCGAGCGTGCTTGCCGGCTGCCTGACCCGTGATGCCGCCCGCAAGGCCGCCCGCTTCATCCGCACCTGCGACGCGTTCAACCTGCCGGTCGTGCAGTTCGTGGACTCGCCGGGCTTCCTGCCGGCCGTCGAGGAGGAACGTGCCGGCTCGTCCGCCGCCGCGGCGGCACTTGCCTACGCGTTCGCCGAGGCGCAGGTGGGCACCATCACCGTGGTCACCCGCAAGGCGTTCGGCCCCTCGTACGCCCTGCTGGGCTCGAAGGGCCTGGGCGCGGACCTGGTGTTCGCGTGGCCGACCGCGCAGATCGCGCTCGCAGACGCCCCCACCGCCGCCGAAGCCATCGGCACCGACGCCGAGCAGTACGCCGAGGAAAACCTCAACCCGTACGTGGCCACCGAGCGCGGCCTGGTGGACGCTGTGATCGAGCCGTCCGCCACCCGCGACCGCGTGCTCGAGGGCCTGCGCCTGCTGGAGCGCAAGGTGGGCTACCCGGCGCAGAAAAAGCACGGCAACATCCCGCTGTAAGGAGGCTGACGTGGACATTCAGGTACTCAAAGGCAACCCCACCGAGGCGGAACTTGCGGCACTTTCGCAAGTGCTGGAGCAGCTGCAGCGCGAGCGCAAGCTCGCCGGGGTGCAGCCGGACGCGAACTACTGGGGTATCTCCCACCCCGCCACCGCGTACAACCCGCACGCATTCGACTCGGCGGCGTACTTCTAATGCGGCTGGTGTTGGCGTCGCAATCGCCGTCGCGGCGCATGCTGCTCGAACAAGGCGGGGTGCGGCCCGTGCTGCGGCCGGCGCACATCGACGAGGACGCGGTGATCGCATCGCTTCACAGCGCCCCTGCGGCCACCACCGTTTCCACCCTCGCCCGCGCCAAAGCGGAGACCGCCATCGCCGACTTCCCCGACGACGTGGTGGTCGGCTGCGACTCGATGCTGCTCCTCGACGGTGAACTGCTGGGCAAGCCCCACACCGTTGAGGCGACCATCGAGCGCTGGAAAGCACAGCGCGGCAAAGAGGCGCAGCTGCTCACAGGGCACGCGGTGTGGTTCGGCGGTCAGTGGGTAGTGGACACCGTCGCCACCACCATCCGCTTCGGCGACGTCTCCGACACCGACATCGAGGCCTACGCCCGCTCCGGCCAGCCGCTGGAATGCGCAGGCGCATTCACGCTGGAGGCGCTGGGCAGCTGGTTCATCGACTCCATCGACGGCGACCCCACCAGCGTCATCGGACTGTCCATGCCGCTGTTGCGCCGCTGCCTGTACCGCTTCGGGCTCGACGCTTCCGATTTCTGGGCCGCCGACTCTTTGTAAAACTCGGCCGAACGAACACCCCGGCAGCGCATAACCGCAGGTTGTGATTTCGACTCGCCGACTTTTGCAAAAGGGGTCACCGGTAGCCCACTCCCGCCGCCTAAAATCCGCGGGCGGTGAGGAACTCGTCGAGGACCTTGAGCCCCTCCGGCTGGTGGTCCACGCACATGCGCAGCCACTCGCCGATCTTGTTCTTGGGGTTGCGCACACTCGACGGCTCGTCCAGGTCCACGTCCTTGCCGAACAGCGCTTCGTAGATGGGGCGACGCTCCTCGTCGTCGTCCACCCGGATCTCGACCGCCAGTTGCAGGACCAGGGTTCCTCGACGTTCGCGGTAGTTCACGTCGGCGCCGCCGTCGACAAACCGCTGCGCAAGCGCCGCATCGCCGGCCCCCAGATGACGGTGCCTGCCCAGTAGGACAGTCAGTGCGTTCTGCCCGTATTCGACTCGCGACGCATCCGCGCCCCGGTCCAACATGTCGTTGCAGATCGCGGCGCGGTGTTCCGGATCCTTGTTGGTCAGCCCGTTGAACAACATGTCCGTCGGGTCGTTCACCTCTGGGTCGAACACCTCGAGAAATTCCTCGTAGGTGCCCTTCTTCGCCGTGTACGTCGGACTTGCCATTGGTGCTCCTAGTAGCCTCTGGTCTTGAGAAACTCGTCCAGGACATCGAGTTTGCCGGGACGTCCGTCCACGTTCATGCGCAGCCACTTCCCGATCGTGTTTTTCGGGTTGCGGACACTCGACGGCTCGTCCAAGTCCACATCCTTGCCGAACAGCGCTTCGTACAGCGGGCGGCGCTGCTCGTCGTCGTCAACGCGGACGCGAATTGCCAGCCGAATGGGCACATCGCCGCCGCTGTTTCGGAAGTCCACGTCGGCGCCGCCGTCGATAAGCCGTTGCGCTAGTGCCGGGTCGCCGTCAGCGAGGCGGTCGTGGTTAAGCAGCAGCGTCAACGTGTTCTGCCCGTAATCCACCACCGTCGCATCCGCGCCGCGGTCCAACATGTCGTTGCTGATCTTTTCGCGCGCTTCCGGATCGCGGTTGATCAAACCGCGGAGGAGCATCTCCGTGGCATCGTGCGCCTCCGGGTCGTAGACCTCCAGAAACTCTTCATAGGTGCCGTTTTGGGCGACGTACAGCGGACTTGCCATTGGTGCTCCTCGGTGTGGGACGCAGGTCACATCGGGTTACGCGCCCACAATATGCGCGAATGCCGGGCCCGGCACGGGCTCCCAGGAAACTAGTAGCCTGGCGGCCATGGAAATCAACGACATGCTCGCCCCTAATCCCATCGAGCTGCCCGCAGACCCCGCCGCGGGCAAGGATTTGCTTGCAGACGACACCGCGCTCGCCCACCCCGACTCCCCCGCCGTCTGGGCCGCCCGTGCGGAACGCGAACTGGACGGCGGCGACAAGCTCATCGCCTACGCGTACGCCCGCACCGGCTACCACCGGTCCCTGGACCGCCTGCGCGCCAACGGCTGGAAGGGCTGGGGCCCGGTCCCCGCCTCCCACGAGCCGAATCAGGGCGTGTTGAAGGCCATTGCGATGTTGGCAGTAACCTCACAGGCTATCGGTGACCAGGCAGAATACGACCGTTGCCGCCAGATGCTTTCCGACGCCGACCCGCAAAGCGTGGAAAAGCTCTTACCCTAACGGGGTATGACGCGAATCAACCAAGCGACCAAGCTACTCATTGCAGTTCCGGCGGCGCTCGCGATTGCGTCGTGCAGCGCAGCGGAGGACACAACAGCGGACACAGCTGCAGAAACCGGCGGCGAAGCGCCCACGGTCACCGCGTCCATCGGCGGTGCCGGGGCGGAAACGGAAAAGACCGTCACCGAGGCTGCCGCGCAGCAACCAGCCAGCGAGGCCGCTCCCCCGCCAGCAGTCGCACCCGAGGGGGGAAACTGCGCCAGCCTGCCCACTGACCCGCGCCAGCGGTACGCCACCGGCACCGCACCGGGCCGCATGCCGGCGAATAACGGGTCCGACAACAACTACTGGATCGAGGACATCGACAACCAGTACGACCCCTGCGCCGAGCTGAGCTGGATCACCTTCAAAGGCTCGCTCGGAAACGCCGATAGGCCGCAGGGCACTGCCGCATCGATTGCGGACGGGTTAGCGCTGTACCTGAACGGCGAACCAGCGAGCGAGGTGAAGCTCTTCGGCCGGATCGACCAGGTCACCCCGCTGGATAACGGCGGCGCCACAATTGAATGGTCGGAGCGTGGCCAGTACACCGCCGACGGCTTTACCAACCACTACTCCGCCGACATCCGTGCAACCCAAGGCGGCGTTGAAGCCTTCGCAGGCGACACCGAGAAGTTCAACGACAGCTGGAACTACCCGGTCGGCTACTTGCTCAACTAACCGGCAGATCGTCTAGCACCGGTGCGAATGCCGCTAGACGATCACGCACCCGGCCAACTGTTTCCCCAGGTGATGTTGAACTTGGGTGCCAATAAGAAACGGATCGTCTAGCAGGCCATTGCGGCTGCTAGACGATCCGTTGGCGAAACGCTTTTAGGCGTGCTTCTCCTCGACGCGCTTGATGGCCTCCTCAGCCACCATCTCCTGGATGCCCATGTCCAGCTCAGAGGTGAAGCCGACGCAGGAGCAGTTGATCTCGCCGAGGACGTAGGTGTCCTCGCCGGTCTCGTCGTCGTCGGCGAGCATGAAGTCCGCGGTCCAGATCAGCGGGATGTTGTCGCCGCCGAGGTTCTCGGCGATGACCGGGCGGGCCTCGGCGAACATGTCGACGAGCTCCTGCCACTCCTCCGGCTTCTGGTAGGTGTACTTCGCACCGGAGAACAGGGTCGCGGAGAACGCGTCGCCGCCCTCAGCCGGCTTCTTGTGCACGACGAAGACCGGGTGCGGGCCGACCAGCAGGATGCGGATCTCGCCCTCGACGATGCGCGGCATGAAGCGCATGTCCACGAGCATGCCGTTGTCGCCCACGATGTACTGGTCGCAGAAGTCCATGAACTCGCCCAGCTCGCGTTCCTCCGTGTGGTTGTCCACGGCCTCGGTGCACTTGAGCTTGGTGTCCAGCGGCAGGGCGGTGCCCGGCTCGACGGACTCGGCCAGGGATTCGTCGGCAAGGCGCACGCGCCAGATGCCGGAGCCGGTGGAGCCGCGGTTCTGCTTGAGCACACGCTCGCCGTAGGACAGGGACTTGGGGAAGGTGTTGTGGAACTCCTCCACGTCGTAGTACGCGGCGGTGTCTTCCGGCACAAGGTCGGTCTTGTTCAGCTTGACCAGGGCGTCCTTGGCACCGTAGGAGATCATCTCGTGCGGGGTGGACATGCCCACCAGGCCAGCCTCGGACAGGCGGGTGAGCAGGTCGAAATAGCCCTTCTCGCCGCCTGGGATGTTGCCCGGGTTCACACGCGAAATGTAGGCGTCGAAGTTCTCGGAGACGTAGGTGAACAGGTCGTCTGCCCACTCCGGGCGGAAGTAGACAACCTCGGAGTGCCAGCCCTTTTCCTTGATGGCGTTAACGATGGGCATGGTGTCCTTGCGGTGGCCGTCGAAGGACTTGTCGGAGCCGCCTTCGACCTCGAAGACAACAATCGCCTTGTGCACGGTTGGTCCCTTTCATGGTTCACGCCCCGTGCCACGCACATCCCGGTGCCGACGGGGCTAGTCAGATACCCAGAACAAACGGGCCGTAACCTGTGTGTTCCTACCTTCGACTTTAACCGGCGACAGTGAGTTCCACCGGGTGAGCGATTTGATAGTGTGCAAGTTCACACCACCGTATTTTTTGGCCGAACATATCAAGCGCCCCGCATTCGTTTCTGTATCGTTGACGGTGGTTTTGCACACCGGTGTTGCACACCGCACACGAGCGAGAAGAAAGGTTGCCGCCATGGGCATCGAGCTCGACGACACCCCGCAGTTCCAGCAGTACGCGCACCCCGAAAAGTTCGTTTCCGCGGCGTGGCTGTCCGCCCGCCTGGGCGTGCCGGGTTTGAAGGTTGTGGAAAGCGACGAGGACGCGTTCCTCTACGACATCGGCCACATCCCGGGAGCTGTCCGCATTGACTGGAAGCGGGACTTGAACGACCCGCTGGTGCGCGACTTCATCGACGGCGAGGCGTTTGCGGAGCTGATGCGCTCGCGGGGCATCAACCGGGATGACACTGTGGTGGTCTACGGCGACTCCTCCAACTGGTGGGCCGCCTACACCGCGTGGGTGTTTGAGTTGTTCGGCCACCCGGACGTGCGGCTTCTCGACGGCGGACGCGACGCCTGGATGGGCGAAGAGCGCGACACATCCTTCGTGGTTCCGGATTACCCGCGCTCGGAATACCCGGTGGTGGAGCGCCAGGACGCGCCCTTCCGCGCGTTTGCTTCGGAGTTGCTGGAGCGCACGCCAGCCCAGCTTATCGACGCCCGGCCGGCCCCGTTCTACCTGGGCGAAGACCCGAATCCGGGGCCTTCCTCCGCACCGTCGCTGCGCCAGGGCCACATCCCCGGCGCGGTGAACGTGCCGTGGGGCCGCTCGGTGTTCCCCAACGCGCGCTTCCGCTCGCTGGAGGACATCCAGGCGATTTACTCCGACTTCGACAAGGACGCTGAGACGGTGGTGTACTGCCAGCTCGGCGAGAGTTCCTCCCACACCTGGTACGTCCTCAAGCACATCCTGGGCTTCACCAACGTCGCGCTCTACGACGGCTCCTGGGCCGAGTGGGGCAACATGGTGCGCATGCCTGTGGCCAAGGGAGACGCGCCCGAAAACGCCACGGATTAAGCACGCCGGCGCGGTGGCGCTGTAACATGGTTCGACGTTTGTCCGACGTTTCTAACGGTGTATTTTTCCGATTGTAAGGACGGGATTGCTTCGTGCCTACCACTGCAGCGACTACTGACCTGCCGAACAGCGTGACCAAGGTGCTGGTGGCGAACCGCGGCGAGATCGCCGTGCGCGTCATCCGCGCGTGTGTGGACGAGGGCATCGCGTCTGTCGCCGTGTACGCCGAGCCGGACGCGGACGCGCCGTTTGTGCAGCTGGCCGACGAGGCCTTCGCCCTCGGCGGGGAGACCGCGGCCGAGAGCTACCTTGACATGGACAAGGTCCTCGCGGCGGCGGAGAAGTCCGGCGCGGACGCGATCCACCCGGGCTACGGCTTCCTGTCGGAGAACGCGGAGTTCGCCCAGAAAGTCATCGACGCCGGTTTGACCTGGATCGGCCCGCCGCCGGAGGCGATCGCAGCACTTGGCGACAAGGTCACCGCCCGCCACATCGCCGAGGCCGCGCAGGCCCCGATGGCGCCGGGCACGAAGGACCCGGTTGCCGGCGCCGACGAGGTTGTCGCCTTCGCTGAAGAACACGGCCTGCCCGTGGCGATCAAGGCGGCGTTCGGCGGCGGCGGCCGCGGCATGAAGGTGGCCTACACACTCGAGGAGATCCCGGAGCTGTACGAGTCTGCCACCCGCGAGGCGACCGCCGCGTTCGGCCGCGGCGAGTGCTTCGTGGAGCGCTACCTGGATAAGGCGCGCCACGTGGAGGCGCAGGTGCTGGCGGACCAGCACGGCAACGTCGTGGTCGTCGGCACGCGCGACTGCTCCCTGCAGCGCCGCTTTCAGAAGCTTGTGGAAGAGGCCCCGGCGCCGTTCCTCACCGACGAGCAGCGCGAGCGCATCCACGCGTCCGCAAAGGCCATCTGCCGCGAAGCCGGTTACTTCGGCGCGGGCACCGTGGAGTACTTGGTCGGCTCCGACGGGCTGATCTCCTTCCTGGAGGTCAACACCCGCCTGCAGGTGGAACACCCCGTCACTGAGGCCACCACCGGCATCGACCTGGTGCGCGAGCAGTTCCGCATCGCCCGCGGTGAGCAATTGCGTATCGACGCCGACCCGGTCCCCCACGGCCACGCCATCGAGTTCCGCATCAACGGCGAGGACGCGGCGGCGAACTTCATGCCGGCGCCGGGCACCGTCACCGCCTACGCGGAGCCGGCCGGCCCGGGTGTGCGCGTGGATTCCGGTGTGCGCGCAGGCTCCGTGGTCGGCGGACAGTTCGACTCGATGCTGGCCAAGCTGATCGTTACAGGCGCAACCCGCCAGGAGGCGATCGAGCGCGCCCGCCGCGCCCTCGGCGAGTACGTGGTGGCCGGCTTCCCCACCGTGATCCCGTTCCACCAGGCCATCCTGGACAACCCGGCGTTTATCGGCGACGAGGACGGCTTCGGCGTCTACACCCGTTGGATCGAAGAGGAGTGGGACGGCGAGCTGCCCACCACCCCGGTAGCCGACGAGGACGCGGAGACCGAAGCCCCAGCACGCCGCACGTTCGCGGTGGAGATCGACGGCCGCCGCATCGAGGTCGCCCTGCCCGAGGAGCTCGTCGCCGCAGGCCCGGCCAAGCGCAGACCAAAGAAGCGCCGGGCGGGCAAGGCCGCCGTCTCCGGCGACGCCGTCGCCTCCCCCATGCAGGGCTCCGTGATCAAGGTCAACGTGGAGGAAGGCCAGGAGGTCGCCGAGGGCGACGTGCTGGTCGTGCTGGAAGCGATGAAGATGGAAAACCCGGTCAAGGCTCACAAGGCCGGCACCGTGACTGGCCTGGCCGTCGAGGCTGGCGGCCAGGTAAACAAGGGCGCCGTGCTGATGGAGCTGAAGTAGCCCCTCCCGTTACGAGCCCCAGCCCTGCATGATCCGCAGCGCGGGCTCGCGGTACTGCGGCGGCAGCGCGCTGACAATCTGCGGCAGCGCGAACAGCACCCCGGCGAGCGCGACGAGCACGATCGCGGTGATCCCCACCGCGCTCACGTCAGAGCTGCCGCTGCCGGCTTTCACCTTTTCGGGTGTGCCTCCCGGAACCGCTGTCTCGTGCGCCACGGGTGTCTTGATGCGCTTCGCCTCCGCCAGCAGCTCCAGCTCCTCTTCAGGGCTCACCTGTGGGCCGTTGTCCGGCACGGAGCTGCGGTTGAGACGCCCTTCCTCGCCGTTGCTCCCCACCGCCAGGCTCACGCCGGTGTAGATGGACAAAAAGCCTTTGCCCTCCACCCACACCGGGCCGCCGGAGTCCCCGGGTTTGCCGGACGGGCCGTCCCAGTACAGGTTGTTACCGAGGACGCCCGCGAAGCTGCCGCAGGTGGTCTTCTTGCTGGCGGCGCCATACACGCATACCGGGTCGCCCGAGCGCATCAGCGACGGCGCCACCACCGAATCACCGGAAATCCCGTTTGCGCCCAGTTTCACGCCGTCGTCCCAGCGGATCACACCCCAGTCATTGGCAGTGCCCTCGTCCTCGTTCATCGCTGCAGAGGGGTGAAACGTGCCAGTTGCCCGGAAGCCTTTGCCCACAACCACAGCACGATCCCCCTCCTGGCCGCAGTGACCGGCGGTGTAGCTGACGTTCTGGCCCCGGTCGTTGAACGCGAGGGTGCAGCGCCCCTTGCCCAAAACATCCACCAAGTCGCCCTGGCGCACGACGGGGGTGGCGCCGGATTCAACCCCGGCGGTCGCCGGCGCGTCCTTGACCACGGGCGCTGCCACGGCGAATGCGGGGGTAGCGGCGAGGGCCAGGGCGGTGGACGTCGATAGACAAATGCGTCGAAGCATGGAGAAAGATTAACGTGGAGCGCATGGATTACACACCCGAGTTCCAACTGCGCGAGGCCACAGAGTCCGACCGCACCTACCTGCGACGGCTGAATTACCTCACCGATGTCTTCGGCAACGAGGACGGCGACCTGGGCGAAAGCGAGCGCGAAGGCTCCGAAAGCTACGTAGGCCAGTGGGACCCAGAGCGCGAAAGTGGCATCATCGCATTCGACCAGTTCCACGTCCCTGCAGGTGGTGTGTGGTTACGGTACTGGCAGTCGCCTGACGACGGCCACGCGAACCTCGGCCCCAACATCCCCGAAATCGCCATCGCAGTGGAAAACCGCTACGCGGGCAACCGCCTCGCGGTAAAGCTCCTGCGGGCCGCGGTCGAGCTGGCCAAGCGCCAAGGCGCGCCGAAGGTGGCGCTGTGGGTGGACCCGGACAACGACCGGGCGCGCCACCGCTACGAGAAGTTCGGCTTCAAGAATGTCGAGGGCCAGGACAACGTCATGGCCGTGGACGTGGAGGACTTCACGGCGTAGGCTCGCGCCGCCGGCGCGCGACCGACCGGTGCTCGACCGCGCCTCGGCACCGCTCCGCACACGCCTCGTCACCGGATCTGCTAGTTCCCCGCGCGGCCTTGGTCGGGCAACTAGCAGATCACGCTGTTACTGGCAGTCTTTTCCAACACCACCTGGAGAAACCCAAAGTTGAACACTTGATCTGCTAGCAGCCCGTCGCGGCGAACTAACAGATCCGCAAACCCCGGACAGCAAAACACACACCGCGCGGCCGCGAGACGGTCCGCGCGGTGCTGACAACACCCCTGCTAGGCGATGACTACCACGAGGTCGCCGCCTTCCACCTTGGTCGGCTGGGTGAACGCGATGCGCTCGATCTTGCCGTCCTTGGTGGCAGAGATCGCGGCTTCCATCTTCATGGCCTCGATGGTTGCCACCGGGTCGCCGGCCTTGACCTCGTCGCCCTCCTTGACGGTCACGGTCACTGCGCCGGCGAACGGTGCTGCCACGTGGCCCGGGTTGGAGGAGTCGGCTTTCTCCACCTCGGCGACGGAAGACTCGGCGGACTCGTCGCGCACCGTGATCGGGCGGACCTGGCCGTTGACGGTAAGGATGACCTGGCGCATGCCCTTCTCGTCCGGCTCGCCCACGGCGTCGAGGCTGACCACCAGCGGCGGGCGGTTCTCGTCGATCTCGCCGTACCAGATCATGGTCTCCTCGCCCTCTTCGAGGCCGTAGAAGAACGTCTTGTCGCCGAGCTGGTCAGTGATGCCGTAGGTGCGCAGGTGCTCCTGGTACTCGGCGTACTGCTTCGGGAAGAGCAGCTTGTCCAGGGCGGCGCGGCGGGTGTCGTGATCCTCGGACTGAAGGTCAGCGGCCAGGTCTTCCGGCACCTTCACGGTGTGGTCGACCTCGCTGCGGTTTTCCAGCGCCTTGTCGCGCAGCAGCGGCCAGCCGCCGGGAGGCGTGCCCAGCTCGCCCTGCAGGAAGCCGATGACAGATTCCGGGATGTCGTACTTGCGCGGGTTCTCGGCGAACTCCTGCGGGCTGACACCCTGGCCCACCAGCTGCAGCGCCAGGTCGCCGACGACCTTGGAGGACGGGGTGACCTTGGTCGGGCGGCCGAGGATCTCGTTCACGCCGGCGTAGTAGTCCTCGATGAGCTCGAAGCGGTCCTCCAGGCCCAGCGCCTTAGCCTGCGTGCGAAGGTTGGACAGCTGGCCGCCCGGGATCTCGTGCTTGTACACGCGGCCGGTCGGGCCAGGGATGCCGGACTCGAACGGGGCGTAGACCTGGCGCACGGCCTCCCAGTAGGGCTCCATGTCGAAGACGGCCTGCAGGTCGATGCCGGTGTCGCGCTCCGTCTCTGCGAACGCCGCGACGAGGGCGGACATGGACGGCTGGGAGGTGGTGCCCGCCAGCGGCGCAGAGGCGACGTCGACCACGTCGGCGCCGGCGTTCGCGGCCGCCAGGTAGGTGGCCAGCTGGCCGCCCGCGGTGTCGTGGGTGTGCACGTGCACCGGCAGGTCGAAGCGCTCGCGCAGCGCGGTGACCAGCTTGGCGGCGGCTGCCGGGCGCATCAGGCCCGCCATGTCCTTGATAGCTAGGACGTGGGCGCCGGCGTCGACGATCTCCTCGGCCAACTTGAGGTAGTAGTCCAGCGTGTACAGGTCTTCCGCCGGGTCCATCAGGTTGCCGGAGTAGGCCATGGCCACCTCGGCGACGGTGGTGTTGGTCTCCAGCACCGCTTCGATGGCCGGGCGCATCTGGGAAACGTCGTTGAGCGCGTCGAAGATGCGGAAGATGTCGATGCCGGAGGTGGCGGCCTCTCGCACGAACGCCTTAGTCACGGAGTCCGGGTACGGGGTGTAGCCCACGGTGTTGCGGCCGCGCAGCAGCATCTGGATGTTCACGTTCGGCATCGCCTCGCGCAGCTCGTCCAGGCGCATCCAGGGCGACTCGTGGAGGAAGCGCATGCCCACGTCGTAGGTGGCGCCGCCCCAGGCCTCGACGGAGGTCAGCTCCGGAGTGAGGTGGCCGACGTGCTTCGCGGCAGCGACCAGGGTGTTGGTGCGGATACGGGTGGCCAAAAGCGACTGGTGCGCGTCGCGGAAAGTTGTCTCGGTGACGCCCAGCGCGGTCTGGTTGCGCAGCTTCTCCGCCCATTTCTTCGGGCCGAGCTCGAGCAGTTCGTCGCGGGAGCCGCGCGGCAGGTCGCCGTATTTGGCTTCCGGCAGCTTCTTGGACGGGCGGATGTTGGTCGGGCGCGGGCCGTTGGGCTGGTTCACCGTCACGGAGGCCAGGTAGTTGAGGATCTTGCCAGCTTCGTCGGCTGCGGCCGGGGCTTCCAGCAGGTGCGGGTGGTCCGCGATGAAGCCGGTGTTGATGCGCTCATTACGGAACTCCGGTTCACTGAGCAGGGCGCGCAGGAAGCCGATGTTGGTGGACAGGCCGTTGATGGTGAACTCATTCAGGGCGCGCAGTGCGCGGTCTACGGCGACCTGGAAGTTGCGGCCGCGGCAGGTCATCTTCACCAGCAGCGAGTCGAAGTTCGGGGTGATGGTGGTGCCGACGGCCACGTTGCCGTCGAGACGCACGCCCGCGCCGCCCGGCGACTGGTAGCCGGTGACCACGCCGGAGTCCGGCCTAAAGCCGTTGGCGGGGTCCTCGGTGGTGATGCGGCACTGCAGGGCGGCGCCGTTGACCTCGATGAGGTCCTGGGTGAGGTGGAGCTGCTCCAGCTTCGCGCCGGCGGCGATGTACATCTGGTTTTTCACGATGTCGATGCCGGTGACTTCCTCGGTCACGGTGTGCTCGACCTGCACGCGCGGGTTCATCTCGATGAACACGTGGTTGCCGGACTCGTCCACGAGGAACTCGACGGTGCCGGCGCCCTCGTAGTTGATCTCCTTGCAGAAGTTCACCGCGTCCTGGCAGATGCGCTGGCGCTGCTCTTCGGTGATGTGCTGCGCGGGGGCAATCTCCACGACCTTCTGGTGGCGGCGCTGCACGGAGCAGTCGCGCTCAAACAGGTGCACGACGTTGCCGTGGGAGTCGGCCATGATCTGCACCTCGATGTGCTGCGGGCGGATCACGGCGCGCTCGATGTAGACGTTCGGGTCGCCGAACGCGGCCTCCGCTTCGCGGGAGGCTTCAGCAGCAAGCTTCTCGACGTCCTCCGGTCGCTCAATAAAGCGCATACCGCGTCCGCCGCCGCCCGCGACTGCCTTGACAAAGACCGGGAACTCGAAGTCCTTGGCGTACTCCGCCAGCTGCTTCGGGTCGGAAGACGGCTCGGAGTCCTTCAGCACCGGCAGGCCGGCGCGCTCCGCGGCCTGGACGGCGGCGGACTTGTCGCCCGTCAGGTCCAGCGTTTCCGGAGTGGGGCCGATGAACTTGATGCCGTTGTCGCGGCAGGCGCGCGCCAAGTCGGCGCGCTCGGAGAGGAACCCGTAGCCCGGGTAAATGGCGTCTGCGCCGGTTTCTTTCGCGGCGCGGATGATCTCGTCGATGTCCAGGTAGGACTTCACCGGCTGGCCAGGTTCGCCGATCTGGACGGCCTCGTCCGCGAAGGGGCGGTGGAAGGAGTTGCGGTCCTCGCGGGGGTACACGGCGACGGTCTTCGCGCCGGTCTCGAATGCTGCACGGAAGGCGCGGACGGCGATTTCGCCGCGGTTGGCCACCAGGATTTTGCTGAAGGCGGGCAGGTCGTGAAGCGGGAGGTTATCCGGGTTCATCGGTTTCCTTTCACAAAGGAAGTTTTAGCGGTCATACGGATAGGACAAGTTTAATACAGATCACATCATTTTCGGGGCACTTTGGGGGCCCGCATGGGGGTGGAAAAACGCGGGCCGTCGACAAGCGACAGCCCGCGTTTCGGGGGTAGAACGATTTAGCGCTCGATGTGGCGTTCCTCCGGCCCGTTGTAGGCGGACAGCGGGCGGATCAACGAGTTGTTCTCAAACTGCTCGATGACGTGCGCGGTCCAGCCGGTGATGCGGGACATCACGAATAGCGGGGTGAAGAACTCGATGTCGAAGCCGAGGATGTAGTACGCGGGACCCGACGGGAAATCCAGGTTCGGGCGGATCTTGATGGAGGTGTTCTCGTACATGGTTTTGGCCATGATGTCGTACATCTCCACCCACTTCTGGGCGTCCTTCTCCGGGTGCTCCGCGGCGAGCTTCTTAAACGCGGCCTCCATGGTGGGCACGCGCGAGTCGCCTTTCTTGTACACACGGTGGCCGAAGCCCATGACAAGCTCCTTGTTCTTCAGCTTGTCCAGGCACCACTGCTCCGCCTTGGCCGGGTCGCCAATTTCCTCCATGTGGTGCATCACAAACTCGTTGGCGCCGCCGTGCAGCGGCCCCTTGAGCGCGCCGATGCCGCCGGTGATGGCGGACCAGCCGTCGGACATGGTCGAGGCGATGGTGCGGGCGGTGAAGGTGGAGGCGTTGAAGGAGTGCTCCGCGTAGAGGATCATCGTCTTCTCAAACGCCTCGATGTCGGACGGGATGCTCGCCGGCGAGTTCTCCCCGTCGCCGAAGACCATCCAGAGGAAGTTCTCGGAAAAGCCCTTCTCCTTGCTCGGCGCGATGTAGTCCTTGCCCTGGCGGCGGCGGATGTCCGTGGCGACGATGGTGGGCAGCTTCGCCAGCAGCTTGCGGCCGATGCCGCGCAGATGGTCGGAGTTCGGGGTGAACTTCTCCGGGTCCTCCGCGCCCAGGTAGGACACTGCGGTGCGCAGCACGTCCATCGGGTGGCAGTCTTTCGGCATGAAGTTGATCACTTGGATCAGCTCTTCGTCGATGTCGCGGTTTTCCATGCAGCCGCCGCGGAACTCCGCCAGCTGCTCGTCGTTGGGCAGCTCGCCATTCCACAGCAGGTAGGCCACTTCCTCGAAGGAGCAGTGCTCGGCCAGCTCCTGGACCGGGTAGCCGCGGTAGAGCAGCGAGTTGGTCTCCGGGTTCACCTTGGACACGGCGGTGTAGTCTGCGACGACACCGTTGAGGCCCTTGCGGATGTCTTGCTCGGTCATGATGGATCTCTCCTCGTTCTTGGGGGTTGGTGGGGGCCTACTTCTCAAAGGTGGAGCTGTAGGTGTCCTTGGAGTAGGTGAAAACGGACTGGTCGAACTGGTTGTATTCGTCGTACCGGACCAGCTCGTAGAGCCGGGATCGGTGCTGCATCTTGTCCAGCCACGGCACCTGCGTGCCGGTTTCGGCCATGTCGCGCAGCATCTCCTCGGTCTGGCCCATGGCGATGCGGAAGGTGGTCACTGGCCAGATCACGGCGTTGTAGCCGAGGTCTTCCAGTTGCTTGGCGCTCATCAGCTCGGTTTTGCCGAACTCGGTCATGTTCGCAAGCAGGGGCGTATCGACGGCCTCACGGAACTTGGCAAAGTCCGCCTCGGAGTACAGCGCCTCGGTGAAGATCAGGTCGGCGCCGGCGTCCGCGTAGGCCTTGGCGCGTTCGATGGCCTCGTCGATGCCCTCGATGCCTGCGGCGTCGGTGCGCGCGCAGATGACAAAGTCGTCGTCCTGGCGCTCGCGCACCGCGGCGGTGATGCGGCGCACCATCAGGCCGGTGGGCACGACTTCCTTGCCATCGAGATGGCCGCAGCGCTTCGGGTTGACCTGGTCTTCCAGGTGCAGCGCGGCCAGGCCTGCGGCTTCGAACTCGGCGACGGTGCGGGCGGCGGACATGGGCTCGCCGAAGCCGGTGTCGGCGTCGATGAGCACGGGCAGGTTGGTGGCGCGGGCGATCTGGCCGCCGCGGTTGGCCACCTCGGACAGGGTGGTCAGGCCGATGTCCGGCAGACCCAGGTCGTTGGCTACCACAGCGCCGGAGACGTAGACGCCGGAGAACGCGCCGATGTCTTCGATGAGGCGGGCCGTCAGCGGGTTAAACGCGCCGGGAAGGGTGGTGATGCGCTCGTCGTTAAGCGAAGCGCGCAGTGCTTTGCGGCGCTCGTTCGGGGTTTTCTCGGGTGCGAACATTAGAAGATGCCTCCCGGGATCTCCTCGGCCGCGTCGCGCGTGGCGTCGCTGACGCGGATGTTCAGCTCGGTCAGGTCGGTGAGGTTTTCTAGATCCTGCACCGCGTTAAGGAAGCGGTCCTGCTCTTGCTTATCGACGATGCCTTCGGCCAGCGTCCGGAACTTGGCAATGTAGTTTTCGCGTACAAACGGGCGCGCGCCGTAGGGGTGCGCGTCCGCGACTGCCATCTCGTCTTCGATGACCGTGCCGTCTTGGAAGGTGATCACCGCGCGTGCGCCGAAGGCCTTTTCGTCCGGGTCGGTTGAGTGGTACCGGCGGGTCCACTCCGGGTCCTCCACGGTGGAGACCTTGTGCCAGAGTTCGACGGTCTCCGGGCGGCCTGCGCGCTCCGGGGTGTAGGAGTCCACGTGGTGCCAGCCGCCGTCTTCAAGCGCGACTGCGAACATGTACATGATGGAGTGGTCCAGCGTCTCGCGGGAGGCGGCCGGGTCCATCTTCTGCGGGTCGTTCGCGCCGGTGCCGATGACGTAGTGAGTGTGGTGCGAAGTGTGCAGCACGATGGACTCGATCTCGGCGGTGGTCTTGCCGGCGTCTGCGATGGTCTGCTTCATGCGGCGGGCCAGGTCGATCGGGGCCTGCGCCTGGTACTCGGCGGAGTGCTCCTTGGTGTAGGTCTCCAGGATCGCGCGCTTTTCCTCGCCGTCCGCCGGCAGCGGCACGGTGTAGGTGCGCTCCGGGGAGTGCAGCATCCAGGCGATGAACCCGTCTTCGCCTTCCCAGATCGGTGCGGGCGCTCCCTCGCCGCGCATGGCGCGGTCCACGGCCTCGATGGCCATCTTGCCGGCGAACGCGGGGGCGGAGGCCTTCCACGACGAGATCAGCCCCTTGCGGGACTGCCGGGTGGCGGTGGTGGTGTGCAGCGCCTGACCCACAGCCTGGTAGATGGTGTCCACGTCCAGGCCGAGCATGGTGCCGATGCCTGCGGCTGCCGACGGGCCGAGGTGGGCCACGTGGTCGATCTTGAACTCGTGGAGGCAGATGCCCTTGACCAGGTTGACTTGGATTTCGTAGCCGGTGGCGATGCCGCGGATCAGAGCCTTGCCGTCCAGGCCCTTGTGCTGGGCGACGGCGAGGATCGGCGGGATGTTGTCGCCCGGGTGGGAGTACTCGGCGGCGAGGAAGGTGTCGTGGTAGTCCAGCTCGCGCACGGCGGTGCCGTTGGCGAAGGCGACCCACTCGGCGGAGTAGGTGCCGTCCTCGCCGAAGACGAGCGCGCCGTTGTTGTCGGCGGGGTGCGCCTTGGCCATTTCGCGGGCCACGGCGACGGGGCGGCGGTTGTAGGAGGCGACGGCGACGGAGGCATTGTCGATGATGCGGTTAATGATCATCTCGCGGGTGTCTTCCGGCACCTCAACCGGGTCGACTGCGACCTTGGCGATCTTGTACGCCAGATGCTCTTCGATGGGAAAGTCCTCGGCGGACTTATGGGTGCGTACTTTGTGGTTGATCATGCGTGAGGCTCCTTCCAAAACCGGCCGTGATGGTGTGCCTCATACTAAGGCCGCGAATGTGTCGCGGGTCATAGTCATTTGTGTGTATTCTTGCGTCCAAAATCAGGCCGATTTGCAAAGTGTTGTAAATCGGCAGCGCAACAGCGGAATCTGAGAGGTAAGACGGCTATGGCGAAGCTCTACGCGGGGGGACAAATTCACACGCTGCGTTCCACTCGCGGCCTCACGCAAGCGGAGATGGCCAAGATGCTGGAGCTCTCCCCCAGCTACCTCAACCAGCTGGAGAATAACCAGCGACCGCTGACCGCGAGTGTGCTTGTGCAGCTCACCGCCACGTTCGGGGTGGACGCGGCGTACTTCTCCGGCGCGGCTGAGCGCGCCGCCGCCGCGGACTTGGCGGAGCTCATCCCCGACACCCCCGAACACGAGTTGGCCGCCTTCGCCCGCGCGTACCCGGGCATCGCGGACAAGGTGCGCGGCATCCCCGCGCGGCTGCAAGACAGCTCCCCCAACCCGTACGAAGCCACGCGCAACTTCTTCCAGGACCACGGCAATTACTTCCACGCGCTGGACACGGCCGCGGAGTCCCTGGCGGAGCACCTCGGCGGCCGCCAGATGCGCCTGACTCGTCTAGCTGCGGCGCTAGATAAGGACTTCGGCTACCCCGTGCGCTTTAACCAGGACGTTCGAGGGCGCAGTGCCGTCGATAGGCAGCCCCGCGAGATCCGGTTGCGGGCTGGACTCACTGAAGCGCAACAGTGCTTCGAGCTGGCCTACCACTACGGCGCGCTCGCGCACGACCGAGAGATCGCGGAGCTCACATCGCCTATCGACGACCCTCCGGCCCGCAACGTCACCACCCACGGCCTGGCACAGTACTACGCCGCAGCTGTCACCATGCCGTACGCGGAGGTGCTCGCCGCAGCAAAAGAGACGCGCTACGACATCGACGTCGTCTCCGCCCGCTTCGGCACCGGCTTCGAATCCACCTGCCAGCGCCTGGGCACCCTGCAGCGCCCGGGCGCGAAAGCGGTGCCGTTCGTGTTCATCCGCACGGACCGCGCCGGCAACGTGTCCAAACGCCAGGCCACGGCCGGGTTCCACTTCTCGCGCTCTGGCGCGACGTGCCCGCTGTGGGTGGTGCACCGCGCCTTTGAAACCCCGAACCGGGTGACCAGGCAGGTCTCCACCACCCCGGACGGGCGAACGCAGCTGTGGGTGGCGCGGATGGTGCAGGGGCCGGCTGTCGGCTTCGGCCTTCCACGGCGCGAGCACGCGGTGGCGCTGGGCTGCGACGCCGCGCACGCCCACGAGCTGGTCTACGCCGACGGCCTGGACGTGGACCCGGCATCCGCCACCCCGATCGGCCCCGGGTGCGCTACATGCCCGCGCACGAAGTGTCCGCAGCGGGCGTTTCCGGAGTACTAGTCCGGACCTAGTCCAGGTCGGTGTTGGTGACCAGGCGGCGTGCAGCCTCGGTGATGGAGCCGGACAGCGACGGGTAGACCGCCATGGAGCCGGCGAGCTGGCGCACGGTGAGGTTGTTGGCCACGGCGATGGTCAGCGAAAGGATCAGCTCGGAGGCGGTCGGCGCGACGATCACGCCGCCGAGCACCTGGCCGGAGCCCTTGCGGGCGAAGATCTTGACAAAGCCGTACTGCAGCGAGCGCATCTTCGCGCGCGGGTTGGTCGCCAGCGGCAGCTTGTAGATGTCGGCGTCGACCTCGCCGTTGCGGATCTGCTGCTCAGTCACGCCCACTGCGGCGATCTCCGGGCGGGTGAACACGGCGTTGCCCACGGTCTTCAGGCGGATCGGGGTGACGCCCTCGCCGAGCGCGTGGTCCACGGCGATGCGCCCCTGCTGCGCGGCCACGGACGCCAGCGGCATCAGGTCCGTGCAGTCGCCGGCGGCGTAGATGCCGGCGACGTTGGTGCGGGAGACGCGGTCGACGTGGATGTGGCCGGACGGGGTGACCTCCACACCGGCGGCCTCCAGGTTGAGGTCGGCGGTGTTCGGGATGGAGCCGATGGACATCATCACGTGCGAGCCTTCGATGGCGCGGCCGTCGGTGGTGTGCACAACCACGCCTTCGCCGGTGTTTTCCACGCGCTCCACGCGGGCGTCCTTTTCCAGCTGCACGCCGCGGTCCGCCAGCACGTCCTCGAGCACGTCGGCGGCGTCGGCGTCGTCGTGAGGCAGGATGCGGTCGCGCGAGGCGACCATGGTCACCTTCACACCGAGCTCGGCGAACGCGGAGACGAACTCCGCGCCGGTGACGCCGGAGCCGACCACGATCAGGTGGGTGGGCAGATCCTTCAGGTCGTACATCTGGCGCCAGTTCAGGATGCGCTCGCCGTCCGGCTCCGCGCCCTTGAGCACGCGCGGGCTCGCGCCGACGCACACGAGCACCATGTTGCAGGTCAGCGTCTCCGTCGACCCGTCTGCAGCCTGAACCTCGATGTTGTGGGTGGTGTGGCCCTTCTGCTCGTCCGCGAAGCGCGCGCGGCCCTCGATGAAGCGCACGCCGCCCTGCTCGAGCTGGGCGCGGATGTCGTCCGACTGCTTGCCGGCGAGCGCCTTCACGCGCTCATTGAGCGCCAACAGCGACAGCTTCGAATCGCCCAGCGCGTGGCTCAAGCCCATGTCGTCCGCGCGGCGCAGGTCGTTTTTGATGTTCGCGCCCGCAATGAAGCTTTTCGACGGCACGACGTCCTTCCGGATCGCTGAGCCGCCAGCGCCGCTGTCCTCGACGATGGTGATGTCCGCACCGTACTTGGACGCCATCAGCGCAGCCTCGTAGCCGCCCGGGCCTCCACCGATGATGACAATCTTCTTGGACAAAACAGCACTCCTCATGGGTTGGGTGACGGGAACCAAAACTGGGTGACAGTCTACCCAGAGAAGTTTTATTCTTCGCCCGGGCGGAAGTACTCCTCCACAATGGAGCCGAACAGCCGCACGCCAACCCCGATGGCTCGCTCGTCCACGTTCAGATTCCCCTGGTGCAGGTCCTGGTATTCGCCCTGCCCGCTCCAGGCGCCGAGGCGCATCATCGCGCCCGGCACGTGCTCGAGATACCAGGAGAAATCCTCGCCGCCGCTGGACTGCGGGGCCGCCACCACCGACTGCGGGTCCACCGCGCGGGCGGCCTCGACTGCCAACGCGGTGGCGGCGTCGTCGTTCAGCACCGGCGGCACCCCGCGGATGTAGTCCAGGTGGTAGGTGCAGCCCGTGGGCGCAACGATGAGGTCGATGAGGTCTGTGAGCAGGTCCTCGTTCTGGCGCCAGGTAGTGATATCCGAGGTGCGCAGCGTGCCCTCCAACAGGCCGCGTTTCGGAATCGCGTTGGCGGCGTCGCCCGCCTCCGCGTGGCCGAATACCAGCACAGTGCCGGTGCGCGGGTCCACCCTGCGCGACAGCAAGCCTGGCAGCTGGGTGATCAGCGCGCCCATGGCGTAGACCACGTCCGCGGTCAGCTGCGGGCGCGAGGTGTGCCCGCCGGGGCCGTGGACTTCGATGCGGATGACGTCGGAAGCCGAAGTGATCGCCCCGGTGCGCACGCCGATCTCGCCGACCTTGATGTGCGGCTCGGTGTGCACGGCGTATATGGCCCCGACGCCTTCGAGGGCGCCCCACTTGATCACGTCCAGTGCGCCGCCGCCCATGACTTCCTCGGCTGGTTGGAAGATGATACGGACCGGGTGCTCCAGTTCCACCGTGGACAGCGCGCAGGCCAATCCCAAGGCGATTGTGGTGTGGATGTCGTGGCCGCAGGAGTGGGACACGCCCGGGTTGGAGGATGCGAAGCTTAAGCCCGTCTGCTCCGGCACGCGAAGCGCGTCGATGTCCGCGCGAAACGCCAGGCGCTTACCTTCTGCGGGGCCGAGGTCCACGTACAGGCCAGTGCCCGGGAATCGCACCGGGTGCAGCCCGAAGCTTTCCAGCGTCTCCACGAGAAAGTCGGTGGTGGCGACCTCTTCGTTGGATAGCTCCGGGTGGGAGTGGATGTGGCGGCGCCAGCCAATCACGCGCTCTTGATTGTCGGTGAACCAGCGGTCCACCGCAGCGGCGATTCCGGCGTTCTCCACGTGCGCTCCCCTTTGTCAGCTTCGGCTATCAGGTTGTGTTGTCAAGAGTGTACGCGCACTTCCCCCAAAGTAGACAAAGCGGTGCGGAAGGTGTTGTTACGGTGACTCACATGACTTCTAGGACAACTGTTGCACTGACCACCGCGACCCTGGCGCTCGCCAGCCTCACGGCGTGCGGCGAATCCGCCGAGCAGGTTGCCCCCGAGACGAACGCTGAAGCAAGCGCTGAGGCAAGCGTCGAGCCGGAGACCGTCACGGTGACCACCGGCGCGGATGACGACGATGTTGACGACGCCGATGACGCCGGCGCCGCGACCCCGGCCCCTGCAACACCCGCTGCCGCTGGCGAGCTGCCCACGGCGGTGACCGATTACACCCAGGAAGCCCGTGCGGAAATGGCCGACGAGGGCGTGAACGACGCTGACGTTGAGGCCGCCTTGGCCGCCGCCCACAACGGCGAGGCCGAGGTCGAGTGGGACGACGACGGCTACTGGGAGATCGAGTGGCGCGACATCGAGGTCGACATCAACGCAGACGGCCTCGTTCTCGACGCAGACCGTTAGAGCGCCGGCAACTAGAACGCGGGCGTGCCCTGCGGCGCGCCGCGGCGCAGGTACGTGTCGTGGAACCGGGCGGTGTCTTGCGCGCTGCGCGGCCACTGGAACCTGATCGGTGCCGGGGCCTCCGCCCCAGAGGCCCCAGAAGCCCCAGACACCAGAAAATAGCCCTCGACGTTCTCAGCGGCGCCGGGCAGAAGCGCCGCCGGCGGCACCTGCAGTGCTGAGGCCAGCCGGTAGCAGGTGCTTAAGGTGGGGTCTGCCACCTTGGAGTTGTAGTCGTTGCGCTCCAGATTCGAGATCAGCGAGCGCGACACGCCCGCCAGCTCCGCCAGGCGTGTTTGGCTCAGGCCCCGCATAAGCCGGATGGCGCGCACGCGCTCCCCCAATCCCAGTGCGTAGCTCGCCCAGTGCGATTGCGGCAGTACTTCCCCCATAGTCTTTCCCCCGTGTGTCGGCGCTCCCCTTGAACGGTCAACTAGTTCTGCCACGCAATGTAGCGCGGGATTGGCGGGTGCGCTACCGCAGCTGCGTCGACAAGCTTAAAGCTCGATGTTGCGCGGGCCGTACAGGCGATCGCCGGCATCTCCCAGGCCGGGGACGATGTAGGCGTCCTCGTTCAGCGCCGGGTCGATGGTGGCGGTGACCAGGCGCACCAGGCCACCGTGCGCCTCGAGCTTATCCACGCCCGGCTGGGCGGAAACCATGCAAATACAGGTGATGTCGTCGGCGCCGCGCTCCACCAACAGGTCGATGGCGTGAATCAGCGAACCGCCGGTGGCCAACATCGGATCCACAAGGAACACGGGCTGGCCGGACAAATCCTGCGGCAGGGCTTCCAGGTACGGCACCGGCTCGTGCGTCTCTTCGTCGCGGGCAAGGCCGATAAAGCCCACTTGCGCGTCCGGGATCATGGACAGCGACGGGTCCACCATGCCCAGGCCCGCGCGGATGATCGGCACGATGATCGGCGGGGTGGCAAGGCGCGCGCCGCGGGCGGTGGCGACGGGGGTTTCGGTGTCGAATTCCTCCACCTCAAGGTCGCGCGCCGCTTCGTAGATGAGCATCGCGCCCAAGTCCGCCAGCGCCGCGCGGAAGGCTGCGTTGTTGGAGCGCTTGTCGCGCATGATGGTCAGGCGGGACGCGGCGAGTGGGTGGTTGACAACCGTGATATCCATGCCGGCCATGCTAGTTCACTCTGCGGGCCGCGAAAATTTTTTTCGCGTCGAGGGAACCGGGGCGGGGTTTTCCGCGTCCAATGGCCATGACTGTTTTCCACATTGATTCCGCTGCCGTATCCGCCATGACCGATTCGCTGCGCGACGACGCAGCCAAATTGCAATTGCTTCACGACGTCCCCTTTCCCCGCACCTGGCCCCTCGGCGAATTCAGCGCCGCGGTGAACGAATCCATCGCCAAAGCGAACACAGATGCGGAGGCGCTGCGCGCCGAGGCCCACCGCATCGCAGAAGTGATGGACCTCGCCGTGGATGCCGCCGCGGCCGTGGACACCTGCACCTGCCAAAAGTTGGGGGCCACGCTATGAGCTCCGTGACAACCGACTTCGGCAACGCAATTGACCTGTTGGACCGCATCGCCGGCTCATCAGATGTGGCGGGCAGCGACTTGCTCAATGTCAGCCTGGATGTGCACGCGACCGCCAACCTGCTGGTGAAGCTCCTCCCCTTTGACCTGCCCACCCTGCCGGGTTTCGTCATGCCGGACTTCAAGGACTTCGACCCGCTGGCAGCAGTGGCCAATACGTCCGGGGCATCACGTGTGGGCGCCGCGGCGGACCTGGCGGACTACCGCGCAACCATCAGCGACGGTGTGATGCGCGGCGGCATGCTCATCGGCACTGCGGCCTTCGAGCTGGGCACTATCGCCGGCGAGCTCATCCGTAACGCTGTGGCGGCGCCGGCAATCGCCGCTTCGCCTGCGGGCCTGCTCGGCGCCGCCGCGTACGTGGTCGGGCTCATCGGCGACGCCATCAAGGACGCCACCCGGGTGCTCAAAACACTGGAGAAGGATTTGCGAGCGGTTGCGGACACGCTCACTTCTGCCACGTCCGCCGCGATGAACCGCGTCATCCCCGGCGCGGGCCCGGCCGCAGAGAAGGCCCACGGAGAACTGCAGCGTCTGGCTTCCCTGGTTGCGCCCTCCGCGAAGGAAGCCCCAGAGCCGACGCCACCGGTGGTGAAACCAGCCTCCACTGTCGCCCCGCCTCCGCCGCCGGAGCACAAGCAAGCGTCTGCCCCGCCGCCGGAGCCTGTTCCGTCGCAAGAGACAGGATCCGCTGTCGGCGCCGCCGCCGTCGACGCCGCGAAAAGCCAGCTCGGCACACCGTACGTGTGGGGCGGTGCCGCACCCGGCGGCTTCGACTGCTCCGGCCTGACCTCCTGGGCGTACAGTCAGGCGGGTTTGGAAATCCCACGCGTCGCCGCGGACCAGACCGTGGGCAGGCAAGTCTCCTACCAGGAACTGCAGCCCGGGGATCTGGTGCTGTGGTCCGGCCACGCCGCCATGTACGCGGGAGACGGGATGATGATCGAGGCGGGCAACCCCGTGCAGATGAACCCGGTGCGCACAGAGAATGTGGGCATGACCTTCCGCGGATTCTGGAGGCCGACCGGCTAAAGTTTCCCGCATGACTACGCGCGCGATTCTCCCCGTCAAACTCTCCTTAACCGAGGGCGACTTCTACACCCTGTGGGCACCCACCTGGAAGGAAAAGGGCACCGAGTGGCAGGCCTTCCTCGGCGACGACCAAGCCGTGCTGGCCTTCCACTCGCCCGAGGAACTCCTGGCCTACCTGGAAACAACCAACGCCCACGACCTGGCTGACCACCCCAAATGGCAGCAGTTCCAGGCACAGGGCGACGACCGCGTGGTGCCGAACGACAAGCAGCACTTCGACATCATCGGCGCCCCCGAGTTCCTGGCTGGCCGCCCGAGCCACGAAAATGTCTCGCGCCTGTCGCGGGTGTTCCAGATCTCCCGCTCCCTGGCGGACGTGGCCTCTGCCGAGCAGGCACAGATTTTCTTCGCCTCCCACTCCATCCTGGGCAACGTCAACCGCGGCTCCGACCACTACGCGGGTGAAAACGGCCTCTCCGAGTGGTCCGGCGTCGGCCGCGTAGTGCTGGCGAACTGGGAAAACGTGGTCAAGTCGTTGGACGAGTCTGTCCGTGTCGTCGATACGCAAGAGCTCGACGCCGAACGCGTCGCAGCCGCAGGCACCGCCATCGCCGCCGCCACCGAAGCCCGCGCCGCGGCCGCTGAGCAAGCACGCGCGGACGAAGAAGCGCGCGCCGCCGCGGAAGACCCGTACGACTCCTCCGCCTGGGGCCGCGCCGGCATCGACCCGGTGAAAATCTCCATCCAGGGTCAGAGCGTGTACACGCTGCGCACCTACCTGCGCGGCGCCCCGGTGTTTTTGGGTAAGTACGGCGAGATCATCACCTTCCCCTCCACCAAGCACCTGGGCCGCTGGATCCTCGAGCACGACGACCACGACCTGGCGGGTGTGTCCACCTGGCAGGACCTCATCGACACCGCCAACGCGGGCGAGCTGAAGGTGGAGGTCCACCCGGACAACTCGTACTCCTTCAACGGCATCGCCGCCGACATCAACAAGGGCACCGACGCGGTGGACACGGCACAGATGTCCAAGGCCTACGAGCTGCTCGCGGACGCCGCGGACTGGGCGCAGGACGACTCGCTGAACTCCCTGCTGCTGGCCAACCCGCGCATGCAGGACTACCTGGCGTACATGCTCGGCTCCACCCGCGCAGCAGGCTACGTGCCGTCCGCGCCGTTCACCGACAAGGCGGAGGCGTGGACCGAGATGGAAAACCAGCTGATCAAGCGCTTCTCCAAGTTCTAAGCGCCCGCGGCCGCGTTATGGCAACGTCTGACGAACTGCGCTCGCACCTGCGGCACTTCATGCACCTGATGCGCGTCACGGGCGACCAGCAGCAGGGGCGCGACACGTTTTCCGGCCAAGGACGCGTGTTGAAGCTGCTTGCGCTAAACAACCCCGTCGCGCAAAAAGAACTCGCGTACGTGCTCG
Source organism: Corynebacterium sp. HMSC05H05 (assembly GCF_001807265.1). Lineage (GTDB taxonomy): Bacteria > Actinomycetota > Actinomycetes > Mycobacteriales > Mycobacteriaceae > Corynebacterium. Next base: position 63,445 of record NZ_KV788422.1, on the reverse strand, counting down.
GAATCCGGTCGCAGTCGCTCGCGGAACTGCTGACCAAGATGGAGGCGAAAGGGCTCGTTTCCCGGGAACCGAACCCGGCAGACCGCCGCACGAGCATCGTGTCGCTTACCGAAGACGGCCAGGTTGCTGCTCGCGAGCTGGAGCGGAGCACAGACGACGAGTTCGACCCGTTCTCGACGCTTAGCGATACCGAACGTACCGAGCTCGACACGATACTGCGCAAACTCATCGCGGGGGTTGAAGCGGAGATGTCCCCGTCGGAGTTTCCTCCCGCTCCGCTGCAGTGGCCCCCACCTCCGCCGCCGGGAAGGACTTGGGGACCGCCCCCGCCTCCACCCGGCCTTCAGCCTCCGCGCTAGGCGGTTTCGCGCCGATCTTGGGGCAGCACCGCCGCCTGCCGGTTGCCCCGTGCGGGCGGGGCGCCCGGCGCGCCGTTGGGCATCCCGTCGAAACCGGCTCCGCCCTGCTCACGTCCCATGCCGCCAGGCCCACCCGCGCTGCCCTGGGTGGCAGTGTTGGCTTGTGTCTCAGTGCCGTTGACCGTGTACGTCCCATCTGCATCGATCGACGGCGACGAGTAGACGACGTTTTGCGCGTCCTTCTCAACGGTCAGCGTCGCGATCGTGTTGCCGTCCGTATCAGTCACGGTCACGTCATCGCCAGCTTGCACGTCGACACCCGCTTGCACCCACGCCTGACCGTCCGCGCTGTTCGGCGTCTCGGCCATCCCGGAAGAACCGACCGCCCACAGCTCGCCGCCAGTGACGCTCAACCCTCCGTTGGTGTCGAGTGCGCCGTTGCCGTTGTTGGTCGGGCCGAAGATTGTCACCGCACCGCCGGAGATGGTGGCGTCGCCGTTGGAATCCAGCCCGTCGCCGCCTGCATCGACCACCACCGTTCCCCCAGTGATCGTCAGCTGCTCGCCGGTGTTCTCGCCCATGGGGCCACCGCCCGCCTTCCCGCCGCCGCTCGGCGGCTCCGGCATGCTTTGCATTCCGCTCGGCGGCTCCGGCATCTCGCCTCGCTCCATGCCGGTGGGCCCGACATCTCCTTCTGCGGGGGATTCCGTGCTCGAGTCCGCTGACTCCTTGGCGGCGAGGCCGTCCTCGACGGTTGTGGACCCGGAGGCGTTGATGCCGTCGTCGGTGGCGGTGAGGTCGATCTCGCCGTCGGAAATGGTGATGAGTCCGGCTTCGAGCGCTTCCTCGGAATTCAGCACTGTGAGCTTCGCCCCGTCAAGTACCGCTGCGACCTCGGCATGCACACCATCGTCCTGCGCGGTGACTTCGACGTCGCCGCCCGTAAGCCGGAGCGCACCGTCGGAGTGGACGGCGTCGTCGGCGGCGTCAACACGCACCTGCCCGGCCGAAGTCAGGATGTAGCGGCCAGCGTTGATGCCTTTGTCCGTTGCGGTCACATCGAGGTCGCCGCCGGTGAGGATGACGTCGTTGTAGGCGCTGATCGCGTCGTCGCCCGCGTCAATCGTCACCTCACCGCCGTCGATGTGGATCCAGCCCTTGGCCTCGTCGTCATCTTTCGTGGCGGTAATGCCGTCGCCGGCCGCGGTCAGGTTGAGCAACGCACCGTCGCGCACGGTGACGGAGTCGGTGCCGCGCATGGCGTCGTCGCCGACGTTGACCGTCAACGAACCGCCCGCGATCACAAGGTCGTCTTTGGCCACGATGCCGTCGCCGTCGGACTCGACTACAAGGGCCCCGGTTCCGGTGACGGTCAGATCACCGGTGGCATGGACCGCGCCTTCGTCGGTGGCCAGTCCTGCCGCCGCAATGGTGGAATCGCCTTCGAGCACAAGCGCGGCCGCACCCGCATCGATGTTGATGCGGCCCGCGACCTTCGCGTTGTCGAGCACGAGAACGACCGTCTCGTCTGGGGCTTCGACGTGTATATCTGCAACGTCTCCAGTAATGCAGTAGGTGCCACCGGCGGTGATCGTCTCGCCGTCCCAATCCGCGGCGTCGTCGCTCGACGCTGTGACGACATCGGGTTCGTACAGGGCGGCGAGTTGCTCGTCTGCGGTCGGCGGGTTGGTGGTGTCGAAGCCGTTGCTAATCGACGTCACACCCGCCGTCGGCTCGATCTGCGCCTCCGTGGAGCACGACGCCAGTGACAACGACAGCGCGGCTGCGGCGGCGATTGCAAGGGTGGGTTTACGCATGAGTGGTGGTCCTTTCAAAGTGGTCGGCAAGCGTTCGGTGCCAGTTGTTTGCGGGAAGATCGGGGTTGAGCGCGGCCATGCCGCACCCGAATTTGGAAAGCCGTCTCGGTCTGTGCCCGTGGTGCCACAGCAGCCGGTCGATGAGAGACGGGGTCGCGCCCGATTTCGTCTCCACGATGACCAGGTCGAGGCCGGCAATCTCACCGTGCTGGTTGCGCCACACCAGGTCCGTGTCGATGGTGGCGCGGCCAGTGTCTGGCGGCGAGAGCGTTGTGCGGGTGTAGGTGTTCTCCAGCACCGCCTCGAGATCCTCGGCCCGGCACCCAGTGCCGCTGGCGTGCGTGTTGAACCAGTCCCAGTGGTTTCCGGAGGCGTCGATAGGTGTGCGCTTTTTGACCGTGACACCGCGCGGGCCTTTGGTTTTCAACTCCAGGAAACTGGCCCCGGTGGCGCAGTACGTGCGGGTGCGGACCTTGAACCGGCGGCGGCGCTTGCGGGCGGCGTCGAGGTAACAGTCGAGGCTGTCGGTGTCGTAGTAGGTGGTCTCGTAGCCGTGCTGCACGGATCCGCCGATCTCGAGGACGCGCGTGCCGCCGGGCAGCTCCTCCCAGAATTGCTCCATGTCGCGGGTGCGCAGCAGGTACTTCCGGTCGACGCGGGTCATCATCGCGTCTTCCCTGGTGAGTTCGTCGAGGGTGATGGTTTCCATTTAGACCCCCACCGGAAGGTTGGAAATTTTGCTGGGGCGAAACTGCGCATCGACGAGCGTGGTGTCGTTGACGGTGTCGAGCTTGAGCACTTCCAGGTGCGCAACGCTGGCTCCTGTAAGCGCTTCGACGCGCTCGGTGAGTTCGTCGATGTCCGCGATCGCCCGGTCCACCACGACCTGTTGCGAATCTGTCGCCTTCATCGCGCCGTCTGCGATCGCCAGCGTCGCCACAATCAAGACCGCGACAGCGCCTGCGAGCGCCGGTGTGGAGGCGACACCGCACACTAGGCCGAGTGCCAGCGCCGCGAAGAAGTACGCGACCTCGCGCTGCGAGATTTCAGTGGAGCGCAAACGGATGATGGAAAGGACGCCGAAGAGCCCCATGCCGATGCCCGCGCCGACGTCGGTGGCGGCGAGCACAGTGGCCACACCAAGGACGCCGACGTTGACGCCGAGGAAGGCGACGACCAAGTCGCCACGGCGGTAGCGGGGGTAGTAGACGCCGCACACAAGCACGCCATGGCCGCAAGATCGATAGCGGCGAGAGTCAGTGAATTGAACATGACTCGAAGTATGCGCCCCGACTATGTAGGTACCCACGTATCTCGCTGACGTGTCACACAGAAGATCGCGCTGAGTTCCAGGGCGAAAACTGTACGTTTGCTGTACGCCGAGCTGCCCTGCCCCGACATGCCGGCGAAACGTGCCACCTTTACAATTTTCAGCTATGGCAGTGGACCAGGTCGACCCCCTCATCAGCTCCATCTATCACTGGATGGATATCTCCGGCGTACTGCTGATGGGCATCATCGGCGGCACGCTCGCCCGCCAGCTCGGCTACGACATCGTGGGCTTCTTCTTCATCGCGATGCTCTCCGCCCTCGGCGGCGGCATGTTGCGCGACGTGCTGATCAACCAGGGCACCGTCGCCGCGATGAGCCAGCCGGAGTACCTGATCCTGGCGTTTACCGGCGCGCTGATCGCCCGGTTCACCTATTTCAAGGGCAAAGCCTGGGAGTTTTTGCAGTCACACGGTGATGCGCTGGTGTCCGCCCTGTGGGCTTCTACCGGCGCATCCAAGGCCATCCAGTACGGTCTGCCTGTCCTGCCCACCATCATGATGGGCGTGTTCACCGCCACCGGCGGCGGCATGATCCGCGACGTGGTCACCGGGCGCGAGCCAGCTGTGTTCGGCGGCAACCAACCCACTGTGATCCCGGCTGTGGCGTGCGCGGTAATCACGCTGCTGGGCAACGCCACCGGCTACCTGGCGCTGGGCATGATCGTCGGCCCCGTGGTGAGCTTCGCGTTGTTCCTCGCCGGCTACTGGGGCAACTGGCGCATTTCCACCGATTCCGATTTCGCGCCGGTGAACACCACCGTGAACATGACGGCCACGCAGGTGGCGCACCTGGCCAAGAAGGCGGAGGACAAGTCGCGTGCCGTGGCCCGCGGACTGGAGCCGACGCGGGTGCGTTCCTGGCGCCACCGGCAGATGGAAAAGGCGTTGCAGCGCCGCATTGAGGCGGAGATCCGCAAGGGCAAGCGCCCGGCAGAGGCTTTCAGCGACGCGGACGATTTCCTCACCGAGTTCACCACCCAGTTCCCCGCCATCGACGCGGAGGTTCTGGCGGAGGCGGTGGGTGTGCCCCCGGAGCTGGAGGTTGCGGAAGACGAGGGCATCTTCGACAGCATCGGCGTGGACTTGACCGGCGATTCCTACGAGGAGGACGCCGCCGAGGAGCCGGACCCGGCCGAGACGGAGGCGATGCACGCCGACATGCTGGATATCATTCTCTCCGACGAAGCCCTCACCGACGAGCTCATCGAGCGGCTCGCGGCCCGCTACGACCAAAAGGAGTCCTAGATGAAGCGTGCGCTTGCAGCAGCGACAGCACTGAGCTTTTGCTTTGCGACGGCAGCTCACGCCCAAGACACCGAAACCCCGACCGAAGCCACCTCCTCGGCCGGCCCAACCGTCGGCTACTACGACGAGGGCGGCAACTGGGTCCCGCCCAGCCGCGGCCGCGCCCCCGACACCGACAACTGCCCGCAGGCCACCTGGCCGCCGGAGCCGGTGTCCACCTCCGAGCGCGCCGCGTCCTCCCCTTCCCCGCTGCCCGTGCTTTTCGACGGCCCGTGCGGCATCACCGCCGCCGACGGCTACACCGCTCCCGACGGCGTGGTCGCCTCCTCCTGGCTGGTGGCCGACTTAGATTCCGGCGACGTGGTGGCGATGAAGGACCCGCACGGGCGCTACCGGCCCGCCTCCATCATCAAGGTGCTGCTTGCCCTGACCGTCATCGACGAGCTGCCGCTGGACCAGAAGGTCCCGGTCTCCGCGGAATCCGCCGGCCAGGAAGGCTCCGCCGCCGGCATCGGCGAGGGCGGCGACTACACCGTCGAAGACCTGCTCACCGGGCTGCTGCTGGCCTCGGGCAACGACTGCGCCCACGCACTCGCCCAGGCCCTCGGCGGCGACGAGCTGGCTCTCGGCAAGGTCAACGCGCTGGCCAAGAAACTCGGTATGGCCGATACCCGTGCCACGTCGTATTCCGGCCTGGACGGCGCCGGCATGTCCACCTCCGCCTGGGACATGGGCCTGGCCTACACCGCGGCCTTCGCCGACCCCACCTTCACTCGCATCGTGGACACCGAGCACACCACCTTCCCCGGCTTCGACGACCTGCCGCCCTTCGAGCTGTGGAACGACAACCAGCTCTACCTCAACGACCCGGACGGCATCGGCGGCAAAACCGGCTACACCGACGACGCCAACCACACGTTCGTCGGCGCCGTCAACCACGAGGGCCGCCGCCTCGTGGCGATCATTCTGGACACCACGGCCTACGACCACCGCCCATGGGAGCAGGCGCAGATGCTGTTGCACGAGGCGTATGGGGTGCGAAGCTCCGTCGCAAAGCTTGAGCCCCTCGCTGAGAAGACCCCCGAAACGACAACGGCCGCCCCCACCCCAGAGCCTGCACCTGAGCAGGCTGGGGAGGAGACGACCTGGAACCGCTGGTGGTCCTATGTGATTGTGGCGGCCGTGCTCGCGCTCGCCGCACTGACCACCGCGTTTAGTCTCGGGACAGGAGAGAAACCACGCCGACGCCGATAGCGCCCAGCGCCGCGCCGACGCCCAGCGCCTTGCCGGACGGCTTGGATTCCTCCTTGCCGCGGACCGCACCCGCGCGGACGTTGATCACGGCCGGCTCCGGCACCTCCGCCGGCGCCAAGGCGAGGGATTCGTCGGTGGTGGCGGTCCACGCCGCGACGTAAAGCACCACGCGCCAGATCAGGTACAGCATGACCATCAGCGTGATGATCGGGCCGAAGATCGCACCCGCCGGGTTGCCGGTCGCCGAGGAAATGACCAGACCTGCGAACTGCTGCAAGATGGCGAAGATGACCGCGCCGAGCAGCGCGCCCTTCAGACCGGACTTCGCCGGCACCTTCGTGCGCGGCATGTACATGTTCACCCACAGCATGACCAGGAAGCTGGCCAGCACGCTGACCAGGAAGCCGACAACCCACACCACCGCGCGGGATCCCGGGAAATCGCCGATGCCCAGCCGGTCCATGGCGGTGCTTGTCCAGCTGGACAAGCCCACCGCGGTCACCGCGGCGGCGACCAGGAACAGCACGATCAGCACGATCAGGCCGACCAGGTCCGCGAGCTTCTTGGTCACGAAGTTGCCGCCCTCATTCGCGTCCACCTTCCACATCGCGGACACGCCGACGCGCAGGTTGTTCATCCACCCCAGGCCAGACCACAAGGTGGTGAGCAGGCCGATGCCGGCGACTGCGCCACGCTGGTCGATGGCGGTTTGCACCAGCTCGTTGACCATGTCGCCCAAGTCCCCGTCCAGGGAGTTGGCGATCTGGTTTTGGATGTCGTCCATCAGATCCGGACGGGCGTTGAGGAAGAAACCGAGTCCCGCAAAAACAAGCATCAGCAGCGGAAACAAAGCCAGCACCGAGAAGTACGTGATGCCGGCGGCCATCTGGTTTCCGCCCTCAGCGCCGAAACGCTCGTTCATGCGCAGCACGTGAGCGGCGGCGGGAGACTTCTTCTCCACCTTGTCCTCGAAGCCGTCCTTCTGCTGCTTCGAGGCGCGCTCAATGCCGTGTTCGTCGGTGTACGCCTTGCGCGGCGCGGTCGAGGTAGCCATCGACGTCCCTTCAAATATGTGTCATTTACCAAACACATCGTAGAGGAGGCTGTGTGATGGTGACGCGAGGTGCGTTGCGCGTACTGGGCGCGCGCTCTACAGCGCCGGAGACAGCCTCCGCGCGCGCTCGACCCCACCCCGCGCGAGTTTCCAGCTATCAGGACCCAGCTAATCGCCGTTTTTGGGCCAAAAACGAGGTCCTACTAGCTGGATCCGCGGATGAGATCGGGGTGCGCGGCCCCTAGCGCTTCGGCGCGAGGAAACCGACCTTGTCGTACACGTCCGCCAGCAGCGGTGCCGCAACCTCGCGGGCGCGTTCAGCGCCGCGGGCCAGGATGGCCTCGAGCTCGCCGCGGTCGGACATGAGTTCGTCGAAACGGGCGCGCAGCGGCGTCGTAAAGCTTTCGAGCGCTTCTGCGGTGTCGACCTTGAGCGCACCGTAGCCCTGCCCCTCGTAGCCTGCGACGATCTCGTCGATAGGCTTGCCGGTGAGCGCGGACTGGATGACCAGCAGGTTGGACACGCCCGGCTTGTTCTCCTTATCAAACGCGATCACGCCGTCGTTGTCGGTGACAGCGGAGCGGATGCGCTTGGCGGAGGTCTTCGGCTCGTCGAGCAGGTTGACAATGCCCTTCGGGTTCGCGCCCGACTTGGACATCTTCGAGGTGGGATCCTGCAGGTCGTAGATCTTCGCCGCACCCTCGACGATCATGCCCTCCGGCACAGTGAAGGTTGTGCCGTAGCGGGAGTTGAAGCGCTCCGCCAACGTGCGGGTCAGCTCCAGGTGCTGGCGCTGGTCCTCGCCCACCGGCACGAGCTGCGGGGAGTACAGGAGGATATCCGCGGCCATGAGCACCGGGTAAGTGAACAGCCCCACGGAGGTGCGGTCCTGGCCCTGCTTCGCCGACTTGTCCTTGAACTGCGTCATGCGGCTGGCCTCGCCGAAGCCGGTCAGGCACTGCAGCACCCAAGTCAGCTCGGCGTGCTCGGGCACGTGCGACTGCACGAACAAGGTGGAGCGCTCCGGGTCGATGCCGAGCGCGATCAGCTGGGCGCAGCCGGCGAGGGTGCGGTGGCGCAGCTCCTCCGGGTCCTGGTCCACGGTGATTGCGTGCAGGTCCGGGATGAAGTAGAAGGCGTCGTAGCCGTCCTGCAGGTCGATCCACTGCTTCAGCGCACCGAGGTAGTTACCCAGGTGGTAGGAGTCGGCGGTGGGCTGGATTCCGGAAAGCACGCGTTGCATGGGGTTCATAGTAGTGGGCCGGTGCGTGGAGGGAACCGGGGGCGGTGCGGACGCGTCTAACTCTTTATAGCCGTCCACAGAAGGAGCACACGTTGCCTCTTACAAAATCTGACAGACCTTGGTTGCTTACAGCGCTCGCAGTTGCTGTTTCTCTCGGGTTTGCTGTCAGTAATGCGACACGTTCGGCCGAAGAAGCCTGGATGGTGCTCGACTTCGCGTCTCGCATCACCGGGCCTCTTGGAGCTGCTTGCATTGCTTGGCTCGGGGTTTCGCAACCACTCGATAACTCGCAAAAGCTGGACCACGTTAAGGAGTGGCACACGATGCTTCGCTGGGCGACTGACATGTGCAACACCTCGAGCGAGCGTGAAGTTGAGGCGGGGATTGCTATTCTCGATTCCATCGACAGACAGCAGGAAATCCCTGCCGACCAGCACGAGGTAATCGACGCGATCTTGACCGCCGTGTTTCGAAATCCCAACACGCCTTTTGAGGAGCAGCGATGACAGCCCGATCCAAAGCTAGAGAAATTCAGTCTCCGAAGCCGGAGTTTTCCCGGAGCCAGATCGCCGCGGCCAAGCTCATCGTGAAGCGCGATAAGGAAGGAAAAGGCAAGGTCCCCATGACGCCGGACATTCTCCGCACAGCATCCTTCGACCTCTAGCCATGCGCATCACCGTCCTGCAGCCCGATTCTCTCGCGCCACTGCAACGCCTCGGCCCGTGGCTCGAGCGCGCCGGCGCCACCTTGCGCACCGCCGATCTCGGGGAGCCATTGCCTATCGACGCCTCCGGTGACCCCCTCATCCTCCTCGGCGGACGCGCAGATGCGCTGGACACGCACGCCTCGCCCTGGCTGCCGGCGGTACACGAGTTACTACATAGCGCCTTTGAATCGGGCACGCCCGTGCTCGGCATTTGTTTGGGCCACCAGATCATCGCCGACTGCTTCGGCGGCGAAGTCTCCGTCGGCCTAGCGACGCAGGACGAGGAAGGCGCCACCCCGGTGACGCTGACCGACGCTGGCGTGGGCGATCCCCTGCTCGGACCGCTCGGCGCATCCTTAGTGGTCGAGCAATCCCACCACGACGCGGTGGTGACGATGCCACCCGGCGCGACGCTACTGGCATCCAGCGAGCGCTGCCCTGTCCAGGCCATGCGGCTGGGGTCGATCGTCTCGGTGCAGTTTCACCCGGAATGCTCCCCGGAGGTGGCCGGCCGATGGGCGGCGAACGGCGGCCACGACGGTGCCGTGGTCGAAGCGGAGCTGCTGCGCCACGACGACCATCTCACCCGCACCGGCGAAACGCTGGCCGAGGGCTTCGTCGCCGCGGCCCGCGCCTGGCGCTGACCACTCTGGTCGCCGCCCCCGCTCCCCGGCCGCCGCTCCCCCGGCCCCTGTGCCCCATTCCGCCCCCATTCTGCCCCATTCCGCCCCCATTCCGCTCCCATTCCGAGGATGCTTACTTCAGGATGCTTACTTCTCGAGTGCCGCGCTTCCCACCGGCCGACCGCTCTCGAAGGGTAAGCATCCTGGGGTAAGCATCTAGGCCCGGTAAGCATCCTGGGGTAAGCGACTAGGGCATTCCGGAGCCCGACACCGCAACCACCGCCACGGCATAGTCGCCGTCGTGGCTGATGCTCACGCTGGACACCGGCGGCCCAACCTCCCCGGCGCGGCCGCGCAGCCGAATCGCTGGGCGGCCAAATGCGTCTTGGACCACCTCCACCTCTGCGAAGTCGAAGTCGTCGCGGGGGATTTCCGGCGGCTGCCCGAAACGGGTGGAGGCCCATGCTTTGACGTAGGCCTCCTTCGCTGCCCAGCGGCCGGCGAGCGACGCGTTCGCGTTCGACTTAGTGGCGCACTCACGCCACTCCCGGTCCGTAAACACCCGCGCGAAAGTGGATCCCGGAAGCTGTATCTGCTGCGCGAATCCGGGGATATGGACCAGGTCGGTGCCGATGTGCATGGGCGTTCCTTCCGTCGATAGTTGCGGTTTCGGTTCGTTTGCGATTGCGCAAGAAATGCTGGCCATTGTCTGTGAATCGGGGCCAATTCCTTTACTTACGGCTCAGTAGGTTTACTATGCCCGCATGGCAGTTAATTTTGCACCAGAAACTATTTTGGATGAAAAACCACCGGCGTCAACAGCCGACAAAATAGCGGAACTGCGGCGCCTGCGCACCGAGGCACACGAACCGCTGGGGCCGAAACCCCTGGACAAAGTCCGGTCCACCGGCCGCCTCACCGCACGCGAGCGCCTGGACTATCTGCTCGATGAGGGCTCCTTCGTGGAAACCGACCAGCTGGTCCGCCACCGCACCCACGACTTCGGCATGCAGGCCAAGCGCCCGGCAACAGACGGCATCGTGTGCGGCCACGGCACCATCGACGGCCGCGAAGTGTGCGTCTTTTCCCAGGACGGCACCGTTTTCGGCGGCGCGCTCGGCGAGGTCTACGGCGAGAAAATGACCAAGATCCAGCAGCTTGCCGTGGCCACCGGCCGCCCACTGATCGGCCTGTACGAGGGCGCTGGTGCGCGCATCCAGGACGGCGCCGTTTCCCTGGACTGGATCGCGCGCACCTTCCGCCACAACATCGAAGCATCCGGCGTGGTCCCCCAGATCAGCGTGATCATGGGCGCCTGCGCCGGCGGCAACGCCTACTCCCCCGCCCTGACCGATTTCGTGGTCATGGTGGACCAGAGCTCAAAGATGTTTGTCACTGGCCCCGACGTGATCAAGACGGTCACAGGCGAGGAGATCACGCAGGAAGAACTCGGCGGCGCCTGGCCGCATATGCGCGACGCCGGCAACTGCCACTACGTAGCCGACAACGACGAGGACGCGCTCGACTGGGTGGCGGAGCTGCTGAACTACCTGCCCTCCAACAACCGCCTGCGCAGCCCTGGCACCGCGACCGCCCAGGTTCTTCCGGAACCGGAGACGGACCACAGCTGCGACGAGCTGGACACCCTCATTCCGGATTCGCCGAACACCCCCTACGACGTGCGCGACGTGATCGAGTGCGTGGTCGACGACGGCGAGTACTTCGAAATCATGGAGCAGCGCGCCGACAACGTAGTGTGCGCGTACGGGCGCATCCACGACGAGGTGGTCGGTTTCGTGGCCAACCAGCCGATGGTGCTGGCCGGCTGCTTGGACATCGATTCCTCCGAAAAGGCCGCGCGTTTCGTGCGCACCTGCGACGCGTTCAACATCCCGATCGTCATGCTCGTCGACGTCCCGGGGTTCCTCCCCGGCGCGAACCAGGAGCACGCGGGCATTCTGCGCCGCGGCGCGAAGCTGCTCTACGCCTACGGCGAAGCCAGCGTGCCAAAAATCACCGTGACCATGCGCAAGGCCTACGGCGGCGCCTACTGCGTGATGGGCTCCAAAGGCCTCGGCGCGGACGTGAACCTGGCGTGGCCGACGGCCCAGATTGCAGTGATGGGCGCGGCCGGCGCCGTTGGTTTCATCAACCGCAAGGAGATCTCAGCCGCACGCGAATCGGGAATGAGCGAGACCGACCTCGCCGCCCTGGTCACATCGTTCGAGCGCGAGTACGAGGACACCGTGCTCAACCCCTACAAGGCCGCAGAACGCGGGCTGATAGACGCCGTCATTCTGCCGTCCGAAACCAGAGCCCACATCGCCGCCAACCTGCGCCTCTACCGCGACAAGGTTGTCGCCCGCCCGAACCGCAAGCACGGCAACATTCCCCTCTAATTCCCAAAAGGACTTCTCTTCGATGAACCCGACTCCTCTTTCCTCCCTCACCCGCCCGGCGCTGATCTTCCCGGGCCAGGCAACCGCTTGGCAGCAGGCGCTCGCCGACGCAGCCGCCGCTCCCGACGCGCGTGCCCGGATGGAAGCGCTGCTCGACCAGGCTCGAGTGCTCACCGGCCCCGTCGCCAGGCCGCTTGCCTCTGTGGTCCCCGGCGCGGAGGCACGGCTGCGCGCCGGGTTGGACGGCAACACTCAGCGCAGCGACGTTGACGCGTTTCCGGCCGTCAGCGCGCCGGGTATCCTGCTGGCGCAGATCGCGGCCGCAGAGCAACTGCGCGACCTCGGGCTCGACCTCGACGCCGCGTTGATGGACGGCCACTCACAGGGCATCTTGGGCACCGTCGCCATGCGCGGCGGCGACGACGCACCGGCGAAGGCGCTCGCGTTCGCGTTCATCATGGGCGCCGCCGCTTCCCACAATTACGGGGCCACGGATTCGCGCAGCCGCATGCTGTCCGTGCGCGGCCTTTCTGCCAGAAACCTCGCGGAGCGTTTCCCTGCGGGCGGTGCGCCGTCGCTGGCCGTGGTCAACGGCCGTAACCACGTCGTGCTTTCCGGCGCCCCGGAGCAGCTCGCCGAGGCACAACGCGCAATTGCGCAGGACGCGGCCGCGTACAACGCGCGGCTGGAGAAGGCGGAGTTCGGCGGCTCCGAGATGCAGCCTGCATTCGACTTCCTCAACGTCGCCTACCCTTTCCACGAACACGGCAACCACGCCGCTGTGGAGCTGGCCGCCGAGTGGGCGGATGCCTGCGGCATCACCTTCGACACCACCACCCCGCGCGAGCTCGCCCAACACATCCTGGTGGACCAGTTCGACTTCACCGCGACCGTGCGCGGTCTGGTGGACGCCGGGGCGACGCACCTGCTGTCGCTGGATCCCGCGCTGCACAAAATGACCACCCAGCTGATGCAGGGCGCCGGGGTGCCCGTCATCGACGCGTCCACCCCAGCCAAGCGCGACAACTTGGCGCGCCCGGGTTTCACGCTGCCGGAGGCGGTGGACTACTCCGGCTTCGCCCCGCGCGTGATCACGCTGCCGGACGGCAAGACCTACACGCAGACGAAGTTCTCCGCGCTGACTGGCCTGTCTCCCATCATCCTCGGCGGCATGACGCCGACGTCCGCGGACGGCGAGATTGTCGCCGCGGCCGCTAACGCCGGCTACTGGACGGAGCTCGCGGGCGGCGGCATGTACTCCGAGGAGGTGTTCAAGCAGCACAAGGACACGCTGATCGCGCAGCTTGAGCCGGGGCGCACCGCCCAGTTCAACACCATGTTCTTCGACCGCTTCTTGTGGAACCAGCACTTCGGGCAGCACCGCATGGTGCCCAAGGCCCGCGCGGCCGGCGCTCCGTTCAACGGCGTGTGCGTCTCCGCCGGCATCCCGGAAGTGGAGGAAGCCACCGAGCTGATTGCGCAGCTGCACGCCGACGGCTTCCCGTTCATCGCTTTCAAGCCCGGCACCACCAAGCAGATCCGCGACGCGCTGGCAATCGCGGAAGCGAATCCGCGCGACGCCGTGATCCTCATGGTGGAAGACGGCCACGCGGGCGGCCACCACTCGTGGGTGGACTTAGAGGACATGCTGCTGGAGACGTACGCGGAGATCCGAGCGCTGGACAACGTGGTGCTCACCGTCGGCGGCGGGGTGTACTCCCCGGACCGCGCCGCGGAGCTGATCACCGGCCGCTGGGCCGCAAGGCACCATTTGCCGGACATGCCGGTGGACGGCGTGTTCGTGGGCACGGTGGCGATGGCCACGAAGGAAGCCAAGGCCACGGATTCGGTCAAGCAGCTGCTGGTGGACACGCCCGGGCTCAGTCCGGACGTCAACGGCGGCTGGGTCGCGCGCGGCACGGGCAACCACGGTGTTGCCTCAAGCCAGTCCCACCTGCTGGCGGACCTGCACGACCTGGACAACTCCTTTGCCAAGGCCTCCCGCTTGATCGCCTCGCTCGACATCGACGCGTACGACGAGCACCGCGAGGAAATCATCGCGGCGTTGGCGACAACGTCCAAGCCGTACTTCGGCGACGTGCAGGAAATGACGTACGCCGAATGGGTCGAGCGCTTCGTGGAGCTGGCCCACCCGTTCATCGACGAGAGCTGGAACAAACGTTTCACCGCCCTGCTGCGCCGCATCGAGGCGAGGCTGCACCCGCAGGACCACGGCGAGATCGCGTCGGTGTTTGCGGCTGGCGGGGATCCCCGTGAGGACGTCGCAAAGCTGCTGCGCACCTACCCGCAAGCACGCGAGACGCTGGTCTCCCCGCGCGACGCCGCCTGGTGGATCGGGTTGCATTACGAATACCCGAAGCCGATGCCGTGGGTGCCGGCGCTCGACGGGGACCTCAAAATGTGGTTTGGCAAGGACACGCTGTGGCAGGCGCAGGATCCGCGCTACACCGCGGACCAGGTGCGCATCATCCCCGGCCCGGTTGCGGTCGCGGGCATCACGAAGAAAAACGAGCCGGTCGCGGAGCTTTTGGGCAGGTTCGAGGACGCCGCAACGCAGATGCTTCTCGACGAAGGCGCCGCCCCCGAGCCCCGTTTTGCGCGCCTCAACAACGCGGCGGATGAGCAGGCGTACCTGCGCGCCGCTCCGACGCTGATGTGGCACGGCCATCTGATGGACAACCCGGCCCACACCATGGCGCCCGACGCGTTCGAGCTGGTCTCCGAGGAGGGAGACGGCGAACGGCAGTGGTCGATCCGCATCATCTCCGACTCCGCCTGGGACCACCTGCCCGAGCAGCAGCGCCCCTTCTACGTGCGCGAGGTGACCATCCCGGTGGACATCCCGGCCGGCGCGGGCACGGGCGCTTCCCCCGTCGTGTCCGACGATCGGCTGCCGGAGAGCGTGTTCACGCTGCTTGAGGGGCTTGCCGGCGTGGGCTCGACCTCGGAGGCGGGCGACGCTATCGAGACGATGCCCGTGATCGAAGACGGCTCCGTCAGCGAGGACGCGCCGTTCGGCGTGGCGCACGATTCGTTCACCCTGCCGGCGTCGCTGCTCAGCGCGCACACGGCGGTCACCGGCGCTGCGCTCGGCGAAGACTGCGGCGTGGGCACCCCGGACGCACTGGTCGGGCCGTGCTGGCCGGCGATCTACACCGCGCTGGGATCCGGGTTGCTGGAGGACGGCTACCCCGTCATCGAGGGCCTGCTCAACGCGGTGCACTTAGACCACGTCATCGACCTGCGCGTGCCGCTGGCCCAGCTTGCGGACGGCCGCCGCATCGACGTGGCCTCCAAGTGCACATCCATCGCCGAATCCGTCTCCGGGCGCATCGTCACCGTGGAGCTCGAGCTGCGCTCCGGGGGCCAGGTAGTGGCCACGCAGATGCAGCGGTTCGCCATCCGCGGCCGCGCCACGGGCAGCGCCACGCCGGTGCCCGCGCCGCAGTGGGGCGGCGGCGCGCTCGCCGATGAGGTGCAGCCGACGCCGCGCTCCTTCGTGGACCGGGCCGTGGTGCACGCGCCTGCGGACATGACCCCGTTCGCGCTGGTCTCCGGCGACTACAACCCCATCCACACCTCATATAACGCCTCCCACCTGGTGGGCCTGCAGGCGCCGCTGGTGCACGGGATGTGGCTGTCCGCCACAGCCCAGCACGTGGCCGGCCGCCACGGCAAGGTCATCGGCTGGACCTACTCCATGTATGGGATGGTGCAGCTGGGCGACGTGGTGGAGATCACCGCCGAGCGCGTCGGCCGCGCCGGGGTGCGGCAAGCCGTTGAAGTCACCTGCCGCATCGGCGGCGAGGTGGTCTCGCGTGGCCAGGCGCTGCTAGCGCAGCCGACCACGGCGTACGTCTACCCCGGCCAGGGCATCCAGACCCCGGGCATGGGAGCGGGCGACCGGGGCGCGTCCGCGGCGGCGCGCGAGATCTGGCGCCGCGCGGACCGCCACACGCGCCAGACGCACGGTTTTTCCATCCAGCGCATCGTGGACGACAACCCCACCCGCATCACGGTCCGCGGCACCGAGTTCAAGCACCCGGACGGCGTGCTGCACCTGACCCAGTTCACCCAGGTGGCACTGGCGGTGGTCGCCTACGCGCAAACGGAGCGGCTGCGCGAGGCCGAGTGCTTGGCGGCGGACGCGTTCTACGCCGGTCACTCGCTGGGCGAGTACACCGCACTGGCGTCTTTGGCCAACATCTTCGACCTCGAGGCCGTCATCGACGTGGTGTACTCCCGCGGCTCCGCCATGGGCACCTTGGTCCCGCGCGACGCCGAGGGCAACTCCGACTACGGCATGGGCGCGCTGCGCCCGAACATGATCGGCGTCGGCCCGGACGAGGTCCGCGCGTACGTGGACGGTATCGCGGCGGACACCGGCGAGTTCCTGGAAATCGTCAACTACAACATCTCCGGCCAGCAGTACTCCGTCGCCGGCTCGAAGCGCGGCCTGGCCGCGCTGAAGGCCAAGGCCAACGCGGTCAACCCGCGCGCCTACGTCACCGTCCCCGGCATCGACGTGCCGTTCCACTCCCGCGTGCTGCGCGACGGGGTGCCGGACTTCGCCGCCAAGCTGGATGAAATGCTGCCCGCGCAGATCGACGTGGAGCGCCTGGTGGGCCGCTACATCCCGAACCTGGTGGCGCGCCCGTTCGAGCTGACCCAGGACTTCATCGACGCCGTGTGCGCCGAGGTGCCGTCGCAGCGCCTCGCAGGCGTCACGCCTGACAACACGGGCGAGAACGAGCTCGCCCGCGTGCTGCTCATCGAGCTTTTGGCCTGGCAGTTCGCCTCCCCTGTGCGCTGGATTGAAACCCAAGACCTGCTGCTTTCCCGGGTGGACCAGATCATCGAGGTCGGCCTGTCCTCCTCGCCGACGCTGACCAACCTGGCTAAACGCGAGATGGATGTGATTGGCATCCACGTGCCGGTTTACAACGTGGAGGTCAACCAGGAGCAGGTGATGTTCGCCGATGCGGTCGCCGCCCCGGAGCCTGAGGAGCAGTTGCTTGACGACGGCTCCGCCACCCCCGCGCTAGCTGCGCCCGAGCAGACGGAGCAGGCTGCGCAGACTGAGCAGACTTCGCAGCAGGCTGCACCGGAACAGCCTGCGGCGGAGGCCGTCGCCAAGCAGGCCGCCCCTGCTTCGGACCTGCCGTTCGACGCAGCGGAGGCGATCGGGGTGCTGTTCGCGCTGCAGAACAAGATCCGCCCAGAGCAGATCAACACCTCCGACACGATCGAGGAGCTCACCGGCGGTGTGTCCTCGCGGCGCAACCAGCTGCTCATGGACATGTCCGCGGAGCTGGGCGTTCCCGCCATCGACGGCGCCGCCGAGTCGGATGTGGCCACGCTGCGCGAGCGTGTGAGCACGGCCGCGCCCGGCTACTGCCCGTTCGGCCCGGTGCTCGGCGAAGCCGTGGGAGCGCGCCTGCGCCAGCTGCTCGGCAGCGCGGGCCTGAAACCCGCGTTCGTGGGAGAGCACCTGGCTGCGGTGTGGGCGCTGCCGGACTCGTGGACCGCGCACGTGGAGGCGGAGATCCTGCTGGGCACACGCACGGAAGAATCGGTGCGCGGCGGCGCGCTTGCCACGCTGCCTGAGGCCTCGTCGAAGGCGGAGGTGCACGCACTGATCGACCGCGCGGTGGAAAACGTCGCCGCCCGCCACGGCGTGGACGTCGCCCCGGTGTCCGCGGGTGGCGCGACCTCTGGCGGTGTGGTGGATTCCGCGGCGCTGGACGCGTACAAATCGGAAGTCACCGACACGCTGGTCGCCACCGCCCGGACGCTGTTGTTCAAGCTCGGCATCGAAGACGAATCCGTCGAGGTCGAGGCCCCGGACACCACGGTGGTAGAGACGATCGAGGCGGAGCTCGGCGTTGGCTGGGCGCGGCAGGTCAGCCCCGTTTTCGACGCCCGCAGGGCCGTGCTTTTCGACGACAAGTGGGCGACCGCCCGCGAAGACCTCGCCCGAGTCGCGCTCGGCCACGACACGCTGGAACCCGCGCACTTCGCCGGCACCGGGGACACGGTGGCGCAGCAGGCGCGGTGGTACGCGGACAACGGCTATGCCGGCCCGCTGGCGGAGATTGCTGCTGCGGCTTTGGAAGCACCCGAAGAGCCCTACGCCGAAGACATCGCTCTGGTCACGGGCGCGGCGCCGGGCTCGATCGCCACCGCACTGGTGAAGAAACTGCTCGCGGGCGGCGCAACAGTGATCATGACGGCTTCCAACGTCTCGCAGGCGCGCAAGGAGTTCGCGCGCACGCTGTACGCCGACAACGCTTCTGTCAACGCGGCGCTGTGGCTGGTGCCGGCGAACCTGTCGTCCTACCGCGACATCGACGCGCTGCTGAGCTGGATCGGCACCGAGCAGAAGGAAACCGTGGGCAAGGACGTCAAGGTGATCAAACCTGCGCTCACGCCGACGTTGGCCTTCCCCTTCGCCGCACCGAGTGTGAGCGGCTCGCTGGCGGATGTCGGCGGTAACGCGGAGACGCAGGCCCGCCTGCTGCTGTGGTCGGTGGAGCGCACCATCGCCGGGCTGTCCGACCTGGCGCAGGCCGGCGACGGCTTCCCGCACACCCGCACCCACGTGGTGCTGCCCGGTTCGCCGAACCGCGGCACCTTCGGCGGGGACGGCGCCTACGGCGAGGTCAAGGCGGCTATGGACGCGATTGTGAACAAGTGGTCCGCCGAGGCCGGCTGGCCCGACGGTGTCACCCTGGCGCAGGCGCGCATCGGTTGGGTTGCCGGCACGCACCTGATGGGCGGCAACGACGCACTCGTGCCGGAAGCCGAGGCCGCCGGCATCCACGTCTGGAGCCCGGACGAGATCGCTGAGGAGCTGATGGGGCTGGCCTCGCCGGAAAGCCGCGAGCAGGCGTTGGCGGCCCCGCTTGATTTGGATCTCACCGGCGGGCTGGCTGATTCCGGGGTCTCCATCGCGGAGCTTGCCCGCACCGCGCAGCGCGCACACGACGCCGCCGACACCACCGGCGCCGCGACCGGCGCACCGGCAACGGTGCGGGCCCTGCCGAACGCGGCGCGCACCACCCAGCCGGAACCGGCCGAGGTGGGCGAGGTGACCTGCCCGCTCGACGACATGGTCGTCGTTGTCGGCGTCGGCGAGGTCTCCAGCTGGGGCTCCGGCCGAACCCGCCGGGAGGCGGAGTACGGCATGGGCCGCGACGGCAGCGTGGAACTCACTGCCGCCGGTGTGCTGGAACTCGCGTGGATGATGGGGCTGATCAGCTGGGCCGAGGACCCTCGCCCGGGCTGGTACGACACGGACGGCGCCGAGGTCGCCGAGGAGGACATCTACGACCGCTTCCGCGACGAGGTCGTCGCCCGCTCCGGCGTACGCCGCTTGACGGACAAGTACTTCCTCACGGACCAGGGCTCCGTGGACTTAGAGCAGGTCTACCTGGACCGCGACATCACCTTCACCGTGGCCACGGAGGCCGAGGCCCGCGACATCGAGCGGGCCGACCCGGAGAAGACACAGGTGCGCGAAGTCGACGGCGAGTGGACGGTCACCCGCTTCAGCGGCGCCACCGCGCACGTGCCGCGCAAGGCCACACTCACCCGCACCGTCGCCGCGCAGATCCCGGACGGATTCGACCCGGTGCGTTGGGGTATTCCCACCCAGATGGCCGACGGGATGGACCGCATGGCCGCGTGGAACCTGGTCACCGCCGTCGACGCGTTCATCACCGCCGGGTTCTCCCCCGCCGAGCTGCTGCGCGCCATCCACCCGGCGGACGTGGCCACCACGCAAGGCACCGGCATCGGCGGCATGGAGTCGCTGCACAAGGTGTTCGTCTCCCGCTTCATCGGCGAGGAACGCCAAAGCGACATCCTGCAGGAGGCGCTGCCGAATGTGGTTGCCGCGCACACCATGCAGTCGCTTGTGGGCGGCTACGGCTCCATGATCCACCCGGTGGGCGCGTGCGCCACCGCCGCCGTCTCCGTCGAAGAGGCGGTGGACAAGATCGCGCTGGGCAAGGCCGACTTCGTCGTCGCCGGCGGCATCGACGACGTGCAGGTGGAGTCCCTGCAGGGCTTCGGTGACATGAACGCCACCGCGGAGACCGCGAAAATGACCGCGCAGGGCATCGACGACCGCTTCATCTCCCGTGCCAACGACCGTCGCCGCGGCGGCTTCCTCGAGGGCGAAGGCGGCGGCACCGTACTCCTCGCCCGCGCCTCGCTGGCAGCCGCGTTGGGTCTTCCGGTGCGTGCCGTGGTGGCCTACGCCTCCTCCTTCGGCGACGGCGCGCACACCTCCATCCCCGCGCCGGGCATCGGCGTGCTCGCAGCCGGCCGCGGCGGGGAAAAATCGAGGCTGGCGCGCTCCTTGGCGTCGTTAGGCTTGAGCCCCGACGATGTTCGCGTGGTGTCCAAGCACGACACCTCCACCAACGCGAACGACCCGAACGAGTCGGAGCTGCACTCGCTGCTGTGGCCGGCGGTCGGCCGCGACGTGCGCGCCCCGCTGTACGTGATCAGCCAGAAGACGCTCACCGGGCACGCGAAGGCCGGCGCCGCGCTGTTCCAGATCGGCGGGCTTGTCGATGTGCTGGCCACCGGCGAGCTGCCTCCGAACGCGTCGCTGGACTGCGTGGACCCGCTGATCGACGACAAGGCCGCCAACCTGGTGTGGCTGCGCGCCCCGCTCGCCCTCGGCGCGGGCCAAGTGAAGGCCGCCGCGCTGACGTCGCTCGGCTTCGGCCATGTCGGCGCGCTGGTCGTACTCGCCCACCCGGGCGTGTTCGAAGCGGCACTCACCACTGCCTCCGGCGAGGCCGCGGCGAGCGCCTGGCGCAAGCGGGCCGCGCAAAGGCTTCGCGACGGCGCCGCGCGCCTAGAGGCCGGCATGGTCGGCCGCGCCGCCCTGTTCGAGCCGGTGGACAACCGCCGCTTCACCGGCGACGCCGACGCGCTGCACGACGCAGAGATCGCCCTGCTACTCAACCCGGACGCCCGCCTGGGCGCCGACGGCACCTACCCCGCCGCTACCCGGTAACCCCCCCAGAGAAGGAGAAACTTTCATGACCCCGATCTTCAGCACACCGGACAACTCGCTGACCGACGATGAGCTGGCAGCCCTGACGACCGTGATCGCCGAGGCGCAAGCACAGCTCGTCGACGCGTCCCTGGCGCCGTCACCGCTTCCCTGCCCTGCTGCTGTCCCTGCTTTCGCGCCGGCTGCCGCGGCTGGCAACGTCACCTACTTCTAGGAAGGACCGCCCATGCAATTCCCCTTCTCCAAGGTCCTTGTGGCCAATCGCGGCGAGATCGCCGTCCGCGTCATCCGCGCTGCCCGCGATGTAGGACTAGCGTCGGTGGCCGTCTACGCCGACCCGGACAAAGACGCGCCGTTTACGCAGCTCGCCGATGAGGCACTGAGCATCGGCGGGGAAACCTCCGCGGAGAGCTACCTGGACATCGACAAGGTGCTTGCCGCGTGCGCCCGCTCCGGCGCGGACGCCGTCCACCCCGGGTACGGGTTTTTGTCCGAGAACGCCGAGTTCGCCCGGCGCGTCATCGACGCCGGCCTGACCTGGATCGGCCCGCCGCCGGAGGCGATCGACCTGCTCGGCGACAAGGTCACCGCCCGGCGCATCGCCGAAGACGTGGATGCGCCGATGGCGCCCGGCACGAAGGAGCCTGTCTCCAGCGCGGACGAGGTACTCGCATTCGCCGACGAACACGGCCTGCCCGTGGCGATTAAGGCGGCGTTCGGCGGCGGCGGCCGCGGCATGAAGGTCGCACGCACCCGCGGCGAGGTGCGCGAGCTGTTCGAGTCCGCCACCCGTGAGGCCACAGCGGCGTTCGGCCGCGGCGAGTGCTTCGTGGAGCGCT
>NZ_KV788422.1:21573-41500 GCF_001807265.1 Corynebacterium sp. HMSC05H05 | reverse complement strand
GCCGCGGCGAGTGCTTCGTGGAGCGCTACCTGGACCGCGCCCGCCACGTGGAGGCCCAGGTGCTGGCGGACCAGCATGGCAACGTCGTCGTTGCTGGCACTCGCGACTGCTCGTTGCAGCGCCGCTTCCAAAAACTCGTTGAGGAAGCCCCCGCCCCGTTTCTCACCGACGAGCAACGCCATCGCATCCACGACAGCGCCAAAGCTATTTGCCGCGAGGCCGGCTACCAAGGCGCCGGCACCGTGGAGTACCTGGTGGGCGCCGACGGGCTGATCTCGTTTCTGGAGGTCAACACCCGCCTGCAGGTGGAACACCCCACCACGGAGGAAACTACCGGGGTGGATCTGGTGCTGGAACAGTTCCGCATCGCTGCAGGCGAACCCCTACGATTCGCTGGCGATATTGCCCCGACGGGCCACGCCATCGAGTTCCGCATCAACGCCGAGGACGCGGGTGCGAACTTCATGCCCGCACCCGGCAGCGTGACGCGCTACGCCGAGCCCGCGGGCCCTGGTGTGCGCGTGGATTCGGGTATCCGCGAAGGCGCCGAAATCGGCGGGCAGTTCGACTCCATGCTGGCCAAACTGATCGTGCGCGGCGAGACGCGCGAGCAGGCCATCGCCCGAGCTCGACGGGCGCTCGCCGAGTTCCAGGTCGAAGGGGTGCCCACCGTCATCCCGTTCCACCAGCGCACGCTCGCAGACCCGGCGTTTGCCGCCCCGGACGGCAACTACTCGGTGTACACGCGCTGGATCGAGGAGGAGTGGGACCCGGACATCTCGCCTTACGACGGCAACTCCGCCGAGGACACCGAACCCGATTCAGGCCGGCGCACCCGGACCGTGTCCGTGAGCGTCAACGGCCGCTCCATCGACATCACCTTGCCGGAGCCGCTGCTCCTCGGCGCGGTGGCGCAGCGTCGGCGCGAACGCAAGCGCCGCGCACGCGCAGGCTCCGGCGGCGCCAAGGGCGGCGCGTCCGGCGACGCGCTGGCCGCCCCGATGCAGGGCACCGTGGTCAAGCTCAACGTGGGCGAGGGCGACCGGGTCTCTGCCGGCGACGTCGTTGTCGTGCTGGAGGCGATGAAGATGGAAAACCCGGTGAAGGCCCATCGCGACGGCGTGGTGCGCAGGGTCTGCGTCCAACAGGGCGCGAACGCGAAGAAGGGCGAGGCGCTGCTCGAAATCTCGGACGCCTCGTCGGCGAGCTAGACCGGGCACGGCCTAGCTCGCCCGAATCCGGGGCCAATCCACGCCCATTCCGCGGCACATTCCCCGCCCCCAGTCCGAGGATGCTTACCCCAGGATGCTTACTTGTCGAGTAGCGCGCTCCCCACCGGCCGACCACACTCGAGAAGTAAGCATCCTGGGGTAAGCATCTAGGCCGAGTAAGCATCCTGGGGTAAGCATCTGGCTCAGAGCTGCGGCCGAAGCCGGGCCCGCGACCAGGCCCAGCCCGGCGCCGTCCCTTACCGCTCCACCCACTCGGAGCGCAGCAGGCCGTGGCGGGAGCAGGCCGCCTCCCACGCCATCGGCGAAATTTTCACCACCATGCGGCGGCCACACAGCGGGCAGATGCGCGGTGCATCGTAGGGGCGGGCCGGGTCGAGCGGCCAGGCGATCTCGCCGGACAAAACGGCGTCGGCGAGATCAGTGTTGTCAGGGATCTTCATGCGCGAAAAACCTAGCGGAACTTACAGCGACTTGATGGTGTCGTAGAGCACGCCGTGGCCGGAGTTGACCTTCTCGCCCACCGGGGTAATGCCCAGGTTCACGCCCGGGGTCGCGCCCTCCATCACGCGGTCCACGGCGTCGCGGTCCTTCTCCATCGGGCGGCCGAAGGTGGTCAGGTAGTTGCCGCCGATAATCGCGTTGGCGCCGCCCATGAGGCCGGCTTCGGTGCCGTCGTCGCCAAGCGCGAGCTCGGTGCCGCCCGCGAAGCGCAACTGGGTGGACGGCATGGCCAGGCGGAACGCGGCGACGGCGCGCAGCGCCTCGCCCTGCGGGACCAGCGGACGGTCCGCGAACGGGGTGCCGGGGCGCGGGTCGAGGAAGTTCATCGGAACCTCGTGCGGCTGGATCTCCGCGAGCTGGGTGGCGAACTCGGCGCGCTGCTCAATGGTCTCGCCCAGGCCGATGATGCCGCCGCAGCAGGTTTCCATGCCCTCTGCCAGCACGTTTTCCAGGGTGTCCTTGCGCTCCTGCCAGGTGTGGGTGGTCACCACGTTGGGGAAGAAGGACTCCGCGGTTTCGAAGTTGTGGTTGTAGCGCGACACGCCCATCTTGGCCAGCTGGCGGGCCTGGTCGCGGGTGAGGATGCCAAGGGAGGCGGAAATCGAGATGTCCACCTCGTCCTGGATGGCGGTGACGGCCTCGGCGACCTGGTCGAGCAGCTGCTGGGTTGGCCCCTTCACGGCGGCGACGATGCAGAACTCGCTCGCGCCCATCTTCTCGGACTGCTTGGCGGCTTCGACCAGCTCGTTGATGTCCAGGGTCACGGCGCGCACCGGGGATTCGAACAGGCCGGACTGGGAGCAGAAGTGGCAGTCCTCGGGGCAGCCGCCCGTCTTGAGCGAAATGATGCCCTCCAACGAGACGTCCACGCCGCAGTGCTTGATGCGCACCTGGTGCGCCAGGTCGAGCAGTTCGGGCAGGCGCTCGTCTTCGATGTTGAGGATCTGGACGAGCTCCTCCTTGTTCAGGCCCTCGCCGTTTTCCAGGGCCTTTTCGCGTGCGATGTCAAGGATGTCAGTCATTACGCTGCACTCCGTTCTTGGTGGTTCACGTCACAAGTAGGAATCAGTGTAGCCCGCCCTTGAACGGTGTTCAGCGTTTAGCGGTATTCAACCAAAAGTGGCGAGTGGTCGGACCACCGCTGCTCCACCGTCGGCGCCTTGTCCACCCAGGTCCGCTCGGCGCGCTCGAGCATGTTCGCGGTGGCCGCCTGCACGTCGATGCGCCACCCCGCGTCGTTGTTGAAGGCCTGTCCGCGGAACGTCCACCAGGTGTACGGTGCGTCGTCCGGGTGCAGCCTGCGTGCCACGTCGAACCACTTCGGGGAGCAATTTGCTTCTCGACGCCCCTCGGACACGTACTCCACAGCCCCCGCCCACACAGCATCTGCCTTGACGTCTAAGTCCTGGGCCTCCTCGTCCGGGAAGCAGCCGAACACCGCGTCCATGAACGCGCGCTCGTGCGGCAAAAAGCCCGACTTCTTCCGGTTGGTCTTCCAATTCTTCAAGTCCTCGCGGCGGTGGCAGATGTTCCAATCGCCGCCGATGACCATGTCCGGATACTCCCCCGCCCACTGCTCAAGCAGCGGCTCGAACTCGTCGAGGAAGCGGTACTTCTCGTCCTGCTTCGGGGTGTCGGCGGAACCCGACGGCAGGTACAACGAGCCGACGCGGGTGCCGTCGGAAAGTGTGGCAGCGATGAAACGTCCCGCATCTTCGAAACTGGGGATGCCGAAGGTGACGTCGTTAAGCGGAGTGCGAGACAGGATGCCCACACCCGCGCGCCCCTTCGCACCGGGGGTCTCCGCGGGGGCGACGGCGAGGTGCCACCCCTTTTCCAGCGCGGGTGCCAACGCCGCGCGCGCCTGGTCCGCGGTGGCGCGAACTTCCTGCATAAGCACCACATCCGCCGGGGTTTCATCGAGCCAGGCCAGCATGCCCGGGTTGTTTTCGTTGCGAATTTTGGTGGCGGCGCGGATGCCGTTGACGTTGACCGACGCAATTGTGAGACTCATGTGTGATGACCCTAGTAGTCTGGTTGGCTGAAGTCAGACACCTTATAGCTAAGGAGCATTATGGCGAAGATCATTTGGACCCGCACCGACGAAGCGCCGCTTTTGGCGACGTACTCCCTCAAGCCCATCGTGGAGGCATTCGCCTCGCGCGCCGGCATCGACGTGGACACCGCCGACATCTCGCTGGCCGGCCGCATCCTCGCGCAGTTCCCGGACCGCCTCGGCGACAAGAAGGTCGACGACGCGCTGGCGCAGCTCGGCGAGCTGGCCAAGACGCCGGAAGCCAACATCATCAAGCTGCCGAACATCTCCGCTTCCCTGGTGCAGCTGAAGAAGGCCATCGCCGAGCTGCAGGCCGCCGGCTTCGACATCCCGGATTACGAGGACGCGCAGGACAAGTACGACGCAGTCAAGGGCTCCGCTGTGAACCCAGTGCTGCGCGAGGGCAACTCCGACCGCCGCGCCCCGGAGGCCGTGAAGAACTTCACCAAGAAGCACCCGCACTCCATGGGCGAGTGGTCCTCCGACTCCAAGACCAACGTCGCCACCATGGACGCCGGCGACTTCCGCCACAACGAGAAGTCCGTCATCATGCCATCCGAGGACACCTTGACCATCAAGCTGGTCAAGGCCGACGGCGGCGAAGAGGTGCTGAAGGACGGCCTCAAGGTTGAGAAGGGCGAGGTCATCGACGGCACCTACATGTCCGCTAAGGCTCTCGACGCCTTCCTGCTGGACGCCGTGAAGCGCGCCAAGGACGAGGGCGTGCTCTTCTCCGCGCACCTGAAGGCCACCATGATGAAGGTCTCCGACCCGATCATCTTCGGCCACGTCGTGCGCGCCTTCTTCAAGGACGTCTACGACAAGTACGGCGAGCAGCTGCTCGCAGCGGGCCTGGACGGCGAGAACGGCCTCGGCGCAATCTACGAGGGCCTGTCCGAGCTGGAGAACGGCGAGGAGATCCGCGCAGCCTTCGACAAGGCCCTGCAGGACGGCCCGGCGCTGGCACAGGTGAACTCCGCCAAGGGCATCACCAACCTGCACGTGCCGTCGGACGTGATCATCGACGCCTCCATGCCGGCGATGATCCGCACCTCCGGCCACATGTGGAACGCCGACGACCAGGAGCAGGACACCCTGGCCGTCATCCCGGATTCCTCCTACGCCGGTGTGTACCAGACGGTTATCGACGACTGCCGCGCAAACGGCGCCTACGACCCGACCACGATGGGCACCGTCCCGAACGTCGGCCTCATGGCGAAGAAGGCGGAGGAGTACGGCTCCCACGACAAGACCTTCAAGATCCCGGCCGACGGCAAGGTCCAGGTTGTCAACGCTGCCGGCGACGTGCTGATCGAGCACGACGTCGAGGCTGGCGACATCTGGCGCGCATGCCAGACCAAGGACGCCCCGATCCAGGACTGGGTCAAGCTGGCCGTCAACCGCGCACGCCTGTCCGGCATGAAGACCATCTTCTGGCTGGATGAGGAGCGCGCACACGACCGCAACCTCATCGAGCTGGTGAAGAAGTACCTGGCCGACCACGACACCGAGGGCCTGGACATCTCCATCGCTTCCCCGGTCGAGGCCACCAAGACCTCGGTGGAGCGCATCCGCCGCGGCGAGGACACCATCTCCGTGACCGGCAACGTGCTGCGCGACTACAACACGGACCTGTTCCCGATCCTTGAGCTGGGCACCTCCGCGAAGATGCTCTCCGTCGTCCCGCTGATGGCTGGCGGCGGCCTGTTCGAGACCGGTGCCGGCGGCTCCGCCCCGAAGCACGTCCAGCAGGTCGAGGCGGAAAACCACTTGCGTTGGGATTCCCTGGGCGAGTACCTCGCACTGGCCGAGTCCTTCCGCCACGAGAAGAACACGAACGGCAACGACAAGGCAGGCGTCCTCGCGGCCGCACTGGACCAGGCCACCGAGAAGCTTCTCGACGAAGGCAAGTCCCCGTCCCGCAAGGTGGGCGAGATCGACGACCGCGGCTCTCACTTCTGGCTCTCCCTGTACTGGGCAGAGGCACTGGCAGCCCAGACCGACGACACCGAGCTGGCCGAGGTCTTCGGCCCGATCGCGAAGGATCTGCGCGACAACGCCGAGACCATCGATCGCGAGCTTCTCGACGCCCAGGGCAACGCCGCCGACCTCGGCGGCTACTACTGGCCGGACGAGGAGAAGACCTCCGCGGTCATGCGCCCGTCCGCAACCTTCAACAAGATCATCGACGCACTGGAGAAGTAGCTCGCTCATCTAAAAACGGCCGGCCAGGGTTTCGCGCCCTGTGCCGGCCGTTTTTGTTGCCCCAGGATGCTTACCCGAGGATGCTTACCCCGGCTAGATGCTTACCCGAGGATGCTTACTTCTCGAGTAACGCGCAGGAACCAACCGGAGGTTCGTCGAGAAGTAAGCGTTTGGGAGTAAGCATCTAGCAACAGGTAAGCATCCTGGAGTAAGCATCTAGCCCATCCGCGCGGCTATCCCGCCTCGGGGCGGAAAGAGTAATCCCCGGTCCAGGGATTGTGGATCTGAACTTCGTAGCCGATTCCCTGGTCTGCAGCACCTTCAAGGAGCGATTGCAATTCCTTCGCATTGAAGTAGCTCTTGCCCAACACAAGCCCAGCCGCAATGAGTGCGATAAGAAGCACGAGTGCAATCACGCTCGCGATCGTGGTGCGGTTCAACGTCAGTCCTTTCCGGTTCGAGTGCTCCCCGCAGCGTACCTTCTTTTACACCCGACAGGCTTGGTCCATCCGACTCGCCGAGGATGCTTACCCGAGGATGCTTACTTCTCGAGTATCGAGCAAGAACCAGCCGGGGGTTCGTCGAGAAGTAAGCGTTTGGGAGTAAGCATCTAGCCCATCCGCGCCGCCAGCACCTCGGTGCCGGCCAACGCAGCCCGCACTTCCGCGATGAACACGTGGGGTTGTTCCCGCAGGAGCTTGGGCTCGAACCTCAGGATCACGTACCCCTTGTTGCCGATCCGTTTCTGGCGGCTGAATTCCTTCTTCCACACCTCGCCGGCGTCGTCGCGCTCGTATTTGATCTCGCCGTCGATTTCGATGATCAGCCATCCTTGGACCAAAAGGTCGGCGAAGTAGCGCTCGATCTGGGCTTGGGCGACCACCGGCCCGATCCCGGACTCGATCAACAAGCCCCGGGCCAGGGACTCGTACGCTGAATCGGAGTTCGGGATCGCGTGCTCCAGACACCTCCGGGCCACACCGATCCCCTTGGCCCGCCCCATTTTCCGGATCTCTTTTTCAATCGCGTCCCGTTCAATGCCGCGACGCAGGAGGTAGTCGGCGGCGATGAGCCCTTCGATGAACCCGTGGTAGCGGGCGATGTCGATGAACGTGCGGATCGGCGTAGAAAGACAGTGCCCCTCGTAGACCAGCTGCTCGTCGCGCCGAAGCTTGGAAAACCGGAACGCGTAGCGCCCACGTTGCGCCCGGCTCTGCGACACGCTCCGCGACGGTAGCGCCACCTCCACCGGTTCCTCCCCGCGTGAAATCACCCACATCCCCAGCTTCCGCGCCGCCGAGCGCCCCACCAGCACGGCGGCGTTGCTCACCATCGCGGCGGCCTCCACGCGCAGCCACTGCCGTTCGTGGTACTTCAGCTCGCCCCACGTTGCGGCGGGAAACCACACGGCCGGTTCCAGCTCCACAAACTCCCCGTCCGGGAAGGTGTCGTGCGTGAGCCTTCGCTTATCGACGAGCTCCGCCCTCAACTCCCCTTTCCGTTCTTCCCAACGCCCCAGTTCATGCGTGTCTTCTCGGTCCATCCCCATGCGTCTTAGACGCACGGAAGCCCGCTGCGGTTCCCTCACAGATTTATATTCAGCTAAACCCACAGCCCACACCCCATATAGACCGCTTGGTACACAACGGTAGACAAAGCGGACTACATTGCTTGCCATGACGAACCCGAAGCAGAAGTACGACAACTCGAACGCCAGCGAATGGTCGTTCGGCACCCGCTCCATCCACGCCGGCCAGCAGGTGGACCAGGATTACGGCGCGCGCAACCAGCCGATCTACATGACCACCAGCTACGTCTTCGACGACGCGCAGCACGCGGAGAGCCGCTTCAATCTCTCGGACGCGGGCCCGATTTACACTCGCCTGACCAACCCGACGCAGTCCGCGCTCGAAGACCGCCTCGCCTCGCTCGAGGGCGGCGTGGCCGCCACCGCGTTCGCCTCCGGCATGGCCGCGGAGACCGCCGCGATCCTCACCCTCGCCCAGGCGGGTGACCACGTGGTCACCTCTCCGCGCCTCTACGGCGGCACGGAGACGTTGTTCCAGCACACGCTGCCGAAGCTGGGCATCGACTTCACCTTCGTGGAGAACCCGGACGATCCGGAAAGCTGGCAGGCCGCCGTCCAGTCGAACACGAAGGCGTTCTACGGCGAGACCTTCGGCAACCCGATCGCGGACGTGCTGGACATCCCGGCGATCGCCGAGGTGGCCCACAACAACCAGGTCCCGCTGATCGTGGACAACACCATGGCCACCGCTGCCCTGGTCCGCCCGCTGGAGCTCGGCGCGGACATCGTGGTCCTTTCCACCACGAAGTTCTACACCGGCAACGGCGCGGCCATCGGCGGCGCGATCGTGGACGGCGGCTCGTTCGACTGGACCGTCGAGCGCGACGGAGAATCAGTCTTCCCGCTGTTCACCACCCCGGACCCGGCGTACCACGGACTGAAGTACGCGGACCTCGGCGCGCCCGCCTTCGCGCTGCGCGCCCGCGCCGGCCTGCTGCGCGACACGGGCGCAGCCATTTCCCCGTTCAATGCCTGGGTGGCGCTGCAGGGGATCGATACGTTGGCGTTGCGCGTCGAAAAGCATAATGCGAACGCGAAGAAGGTCGCCGAGTTCCTCGCCGCCCACGACAAGGTGGCCAAGGTGAACTACGCGGGCCTGGAGGGCTCGCCGTACAAGGCCACGCAGGAGAAGCTGGGGCTGAAGTACACCGGTTCGGTGCTGTCCTTCGACATCGCGGGTGATCAGGACGACAAGACCGCGGCCTGGAAGTTCATCGACGCGCTGAAGCTGCACTCCAACCTGGCCAACATCGGCGACGTGCGCTCGCTTGTGGTCCACCCGGCGTCCACGACGCACTCGCAATCCGACGCCGAGGGCCTCGCGCGCGCCGGCATCACCCAGGCCACGGTGCGCCTGTCCGTGGGCATCGAGGACGTCGAGGACATCATCGCGGACCTCGAGCGCGGCTTCGCGGCGGTGTAAATGCTGGCTGCGGAAGGCGAGCTGGGCACCGTCGCCATCGGCGACGTCCACACCGAGGCAGGCGCGGTGATCCAGGATGCGCACATTGCCTATCGACGGTGGGGCGTCCCCCGCGGCGACCTGGGCGGCAAGAACAACATCCTGCTGGTGGAGCATGCCTTAACCGGCGACTCGGATGCCGCCGACTGGTGGTGCGAGGCCATCGGCCCCGGCAAGGCGCTGGACACCGACGAATGGTGCGTGATCTGCACCAACGCTCTGGGGTCCTGCTACGGCTCCACTGGGCCGGCCAGCGAGCACCCGGACGGCGGCGTGTGGGGATCGCGCTTCCCGGCGATCAACATGCGCGACATGGTCCACGCCGAGCGCGCGTTCCTGGAAGCCCTGGGCATCGGCCGTGTCCACGCGATCATCGGCGGCTCCATGGGCGGCGCGCGCACCCTGGAATGGACCCTGCTCTACCCCGAGGCCGTGGGCTACGCGCTGGTGCTCGCAGTGTCCGCCCGGGCAAGCGCCTGGCAGATTGGCATCCAGTCCGCGCAGATCACCTCGATCACGCACGACCCGGACTGGCACGGCGGCGACTACCACGGCACCAATTGCGCCCCAGACGCCGGCCTGGCCGCCGCGCGCCGCATCGCGCACCTGACCTACCGCGGCGAGCTGGAAATCGACGAACGCTTCGGCACCGCCGCCCAGGCGGACGAGAACCCGCTCGGGCCTTACCGTGCCGACGGCGAGCGCTTCGCCGTGCAGTCCTACCTGGAGCATCAGGGCAGAAAGCTCACCGAGCGTTTCGACGCCGCCAGCTACGTCACCCTCACCGAAGCGCTCAACCGCCACGACGTGGGACGCGACCGCGGCGGGCTGAACAAAGCGCTGGCCTCGTCCACGGTGCCGACCATGATCGTGGGCGTGGACACCGACATCTTGTACCCCTACCACCAGCAGGAACACCTCTCGCGCAACCTGGGCAACCTGCTCGCCATGGCGAAGCTGTCCTCGCCGGTCGGCCACGACGCGTTCCTTGTGGAGGCCCGCCAAATGGACCGGATCCTACGCAATTTCATCTCGCTGACGCACGAAACGCCGTCCGCGCGCGAAGTTGCCGCGGAGCGCGGCGCCTACGACATCTAGAGGTCTATGACCTGCACCAAGGTGCCATCCGCGGCGGCGAGGTAGGCCCGGCCCATGCCGACCCAGCCGGCAAACGGGGCGTCGGCAAGCGTGATGCGTTGGTGCACATGCCCGAGCAGCCACGCACCGTACCCCAACGCGGCGAGCTCTTCTTGGGTGCACGGCAGGCACGGGTTGTTGGAGAACTCGCCGGTCACGGAGGTGTGCAACAGCCCCAGGTTCGGCGCTTCTTTGACCGGCGCCGGGAACTTTGCGACGAGCTCACGCGGGTCCCGGTCCACCTCCACCGCGGCGGTATGCAGCGCCCACCCGCCCGTGCGGATGGTCTGGGGCTCTTGCTTTGCGACGATCACGCCCTCCGGAATCACTGCCGTGAGATCGTGGTGCACATCGTGGTTGCCCGCGATGAACACAACGGTGTCGAACAGCTCGAGCCCGCGGGCGAAAAACCGGGTGACCTCGCCGTATGTCGCTTCGGTGAACCGCTTGCGGTCGATGACGTCGCCCAGCATGACCAGGTGCCGTGCGCCTGCCTCCGCGCCGCGTTGCAAGGTGTCCAGAGCCCAGTCGATGCCGGGGCCGGTCTTCTTGTCGCCGTGCTGCTTGCGGCCCAAGTGGATGTCGGCGACAACGAGGATGGGGGCGGCTGCGTGGTTGGGCATGGGAAAAGGATAGCCGCGGGCCCGGCCGCAGTTTTGAAAAACTCGTCCACTCAAAGTTCCGACCTGGGAGTTTGCGGGCCCAAACCGGCCGACACGCCGACTTCTACAAAATCTTGGTGCAAACCAATTATTGGTGGTGCCGGAGTTGTCCGCAATGCGGAGTCCGTGGGCTACACGTCGCCCAGGAAAATCTGGTTGTGGCGCAGGTCGAAGATGTCCACGTCCGCGACTTCCCCGTACACCATCGGGTACAGCTTCTCCCGGTTCGGCAGGCGCGTCTGCTCGTACTCTTCGGGTGACTGGTGGTCCAGCACCACGATGAAGCGGCGCCCCGGCAGCATGTTCAGCCCGTCCTCAAGTTCCATCGCGAATTCGTCGTTGCTCGCGTCGGTCCAGCCGCGGGGAATGACGTCCGCAATGTCGCGCGGTAGCCAGTGCCCAATCGTGCGGGTCAGCTCAACCGCCGCGTCGCTGCGCATCTCCTCGTTGAGGTCGGCTGCGCTGCGGGCCAGGTCCCGGGGCACTTCAAACATGGCATCGAATTTGTTCAGCACGGACAGCGAGTACGCGTACATCTCCAGCAGGTTGCGGCGATATACCCCGTCCTCGGCAAAGCGCGGGGAGTAGGCCAGATTGTCCAGTTGCTTCGCGCAGGCGAGTTCGGTGTAGTACTCCACCGGGGTGTAGCCGCAGGTGACTGCGCAAAACTCCTCGGCGGCCTCGCCAAGTTTCTTCAGCAGCGGGAACGCCTCATCTTCCGTGTCGACGATGTAGGTCAAACGCATGCCGTCGACGTAAACGGACGTGGCAAGCCGCGACATGATGGTCCCGTCCGGGTACATCGGCACCGGGTAGACGGTGCGGCCCACGGCGGTATAGCTATCCACCTCGTCGGCGTCCAGCATGTTCACGCTCACGGCCTCGTGGTCCGGGGTGAGCGTGGCGGCGAAGCTTTCCGGCGTCTGCAAATCGTCTACAACCACGACTCGCTCTGTGTGGCTGGTGCTTAGCAGTCGCGCTGGCAGACACGTCTCTAAGCAATCGTGAAACTCCTCGAGCTCATCCATGATGAAGTTGCCGGCTGCCTGTTCGCACTTCCTGGCCTGGTAGTAGGCGTTGGTAAAGCGCGGGTCCCATTCCTTGAGCACCTTGAGGTTGTCTGCGGCCTCCGCGAAGTAGCGACGCGCCTGCGACGGGGTGGCGTCCACAGAATTGCGCGCGAGGTCAAGCAGCTGGTGGGTGTTGGCCAGCACGAGGTAGGCGTCCAAGGACTCGTTGCGCCACGGCTCCACCGGCGTGTGCTCGGACGCGACTGCTGTCAGCGTCGCCGACAGCTCTCGGGCGAATTCAACCTGCTGCGGCGACGGGGCGTCGTAAAAAAGCGACTGCACCATCACGGTCACCTCAACCTCGGCGCCGGGGACGTCGGTGGTGAGCGCGAAGTAACTCGGGCGGGAATCTGTCATGCGGGACCTCCTGGGGAAACGACAGCTTCAACCCTACGAAGCCCGCCGACACGCAGCGTCGGGTTACCGAACGTGTGCGCTACTTCTGCCCTGCCACCACCGGATCAGCACCAGCACGACGGTGGAGGTGCCCACGCCGATCAGCGTCATGGCCATGGCTTCGGCGCGGTGCCCCTGCTCGAACTGGTTCATAATCCACGGCGCGAGCAGGTTGATGCGCGTCGGCCGGATCAGCGAGGACATGACCAGCTCGCGGATGCCCACGAAGAACGCGAGCAGCCAGCCGGCGAAGATGCCGGGGGCGAGCATGGGCAGGGTGACGCGGGTGAAGGTCTGCCAGGATGTCGCGCCGGCGACGGCAGAGGCCTCCGACAACGTCGGCGACATGGCGGCCGCGGAGGTTTTGATGTTCTGCACCGCCATCGGCACGAACAGCACCGTAAACGCCATGACCAGGATCAACTGCGATCCATACGGGGTAAACGGCAGCTTCGGCGAGTTCCACAGCAGGATGAAGCCGATCGCCAGCACGATGCCGGGCACGGTGTCCGGCGCCACGGCCAAAAAGTCGGAGACGCGCGCGGGCCAGCGGCGGCTGCGCATCGTGAACACCGTCACGGCCAGCGCAAGGATCACCGCGGTGGTAGCGCCGATGGCACCGAGCAAGATGGAGCGGGTCAACGCCTCCTGCCCGGACGGCATGGTCAGCACGATGTGGAAGTAGTCGAACGTGAGGTTGTCCAGTGTCGGCGGCTTGGAGCGCAGGATGGTCATCGCCGCCAGAATGATGGAGATGTACGGGATGAACACGCTCAGCGTGAACACCACCGCGGTGTACACCCAGGCAAGAGCCATCATGCTTCTCGACGGCCGAAGGTTGACCGCGCGAGAAACCCTGCCACCCGTGGCGAGCACTCCCCTGCCCGCCCACTGCTGGATCGCCCACGCCATCACGCCGAGGGTGAATAGCACGCTCGACGACGCCGCCGCCTTGGAGAAGTTCAACGGGTCGATGGTCACGTCCTGGTAGATCGAGGAGACGAGCACCTCGTAGCCGATCGCGTTGCCGAGGGTGACCGGGGTGCCGAACTCGCCGGCGGCCTTGATGAAGACGATCAGCGCGCCGAGCGAGTACGGCCCGACCACCGCGGGCACGACCACGCGGCTGAACTGCTGCCACCGGCTCGCCCCCGCCACCTGCGCCATCTCCAGCTGCGAGGCCGGGATCGACGCGAACGCGTTGCGCAGGATCAGGTAGAGGAACGGGAACAGCTCGGCGGCCATGATGAAGCCCATGCCCCACACTGAGTTGATGGCGGACCGGACGGCGTCGCCAAGCGTGGGCCCCAAAAGCATGTCCGCCACGCCGCGCAGGCGGGTGAAGTCCATCCACGCCATTGCCGCGGCGAACGGCGGGGTCATAAACGGCACCATGACCAGCACTTCCACCCACCCGGCGCGCCGCATGGGCGTCCAGGCGCGGAAGAATGCCAGCGGTGCCGCGAAAAGGGTGGCGAAAAAGACGACGAGGACGGAAAGCCAGACCGTGTTGCGGATCACCCGCAGCATCTCCGGGCGCAGCAGGCTCTGCAGGGCAGAGTCTTCGCCGCGGTATCCGGTCACTGCCGTGACCAGGACGGACACCAGCGGTGCCGCGACCAGGACCAGGAGGATGATCAGGACCGGGTAGACCCCGGGGTTGGTTTTCGTCTTCGCCGTCATTGCTGCCTTTTACTTCAGGTAACGGTCAGCGAACTGCTCGCGGACGTTCTTGGAGTCCTTGGAGATGGCGGTCCAGTCGTCGGAGATCTGGTTGATGTCCGCCAGCTTCGGGCCGTTCTTCGGGTCCACGTTCTTGTTGGACGGGATCATGTTCTTGGACGCGGAGATCTGCTGCGCCTCCTCGGAGAACATGAAGTCCACGAAGGCCTTCGCGGCGTCCATGTTGTCGGAGGACTGCATGATCATCACCGGGCGCGGGGTCACGGTGGTGCCGGAGGACGGGATGACAACCTCCAGCGGCTCGCCCTTGCCCTTGGCGGAGTAGGCGGAGTAGTCCACGCCGCCGAAGACGATGCCCTTGGAGCCGGAGGTGACCTGGTCAAGCGCCGGGCCGTTGGCGCCCTGGACGATCATGCCGTTGTCGAAAAGCTTGTCAAACAGCTCCCAGGTCTTGTCTTCGCCCCACTCGGAGATCATGGCGGTGAGCAGGTCGGCGGCGGTGCCGGACTCGCGCGGATCCGGCATGATCACCTGATCGGCGTACTTCGGGTCTGCCAAGTCCTCCCAGTCGGAGGGGATGTCGGAGACAACATCGGTGTTGGCCACCAGGGCCAGCGCGGAGCCGTCGCGGCCGTGGAAGGTGTCGTCGTCTGCGTTCCAATCGGCGTTGGCGTCCTCGATGTTCTCCGGCTTGTAGGACTCCAGGGCACCGGTCTGAGCCTGCTTGTTCGCGGCGTTCCAGGACGCCAGGTAGACCACGTCCGCCTGCGGGTTCGCTTCCTCGGCCTTGATCTTGGCGGTGACCTCGCCGGTGGTGCCGGCGAACACGTTGACGGTCACGCCGGTGCGGTCCTGGAAGGCCTCGACGAGCGCGTCGGTCAGGCCCTGCGGGTTTGCGGAGTAGTAGTCGATGGAGCCGGACAGGCCCTCCGGGGCCTTCCACTCGTCGGCGGCGACGGTCTCGTTGTTCGCGCCGGTGGACTCGGCGTTGTCGCTGGACTCGACGGAGCCGCAGGCCACCAGGCCGAACGCGGCGGATGCGCCCGCAAGGGCGGCGATGAACTTCTTCATGTTGGGAAATCTCCTGTAAAAGGGGAAACGGGATTAGGAACGCGGGGTGAGCGTGAGCAGCACGTCGTCGCCGCGGCCCAGGCGGTGCCTGGTGTAGGCCAGCCACGGCTCCGGCGCACCCGGCACGACACTGCGGATTTCGTAGCGCCCGCCGGTGTACTGGCTTTCCACCACCTCGCCGACGATGGAGTTCGCCGGAAGCACATCCGGTCGCTTTCCATGCAGCGGGGTGACCTCGAGGTCCTCCGGCCGGTTCGACGGCAAGGTCTCGTGGGTGTTGGTCACGCCGACGAAGCCGGCGACGAAGTCGTCCGCCGGGTGGTCGTACAGCTCCACCGGGTCCGCGAACTGCGCGACGTTGCCGGCGTTCATCACCGCCACGCGGTCGGACATGGCCAGCGCCTCCGACTGGTCGTGCGTAACGTAAATGACGGTGAGGTTCAGCTCGTATGCCAGGCGGGTCAGCTCGGAGCGGATCTGGGTGCGCAGGGCTGCGTCGAGGGCGGACAGGGGCTCGTCCATAAGCAAAAGCTCCGGGTCGGAGACGAGCGCACGCGCAATGGCGACGCGCTGCTGCTGGCCGCCGGAGAGCTCGTTCGGGCGCTGCTCGGCCTTCGCACCGATGCCCACCATGTCCATCGCGCGGGCCACACGCTCCTCGCGCTCCGTCTTGGACACCTTCTGCTTGCCAGTGGTCAACGGGAACTCGACGTTTTTTGCCACGGTCATGTGTGGCCACAGCGCGAGGTCCTGGAACACCATGGACAGGTTGCGCTTGTTCACCGGCACATTGGTGTTCGGGCCGAACACCTCGCGGCCGGCGAACTCGATCACGCCCGCATCGGGAGTTTCAAGCCCGGCGATGCAGCGCAGCAGCGTGGACTTGCCGCAGCCGGAGGGGCCGAGGATGGAGACGAACTCGCCTTTCGCGATGTCCAGGGACGTCTCGTGGAGCCCAGTGCCGTCCGCAAACTCACGCCGGACTCCCTGTAAGGAGACCTGAGCACTGTTACGAAAATTCACCCGTGGCACATTAGGGACGCAAGGTTGCCGCCTGCAGACGTCTAGCCGACGCCAAAGTGAACACCTGGTGAAAGTTTGGTGGTCCTGCGTCGGTGAGCTACGACCCTAATGAGTCCACCGACCAGGACAGCCACAGCATGGCCGCGCCAAGGGCGGTGGTAAACAGCGCGTCAAAACGCTTCGAGCGCACCGCCACCAGGCCAATCACCCTGGAATCGCAGGTCAGACGCATCACGGTGAGCCACAGCATGGCCGCGCCAAGGGTGAACGTGGCGCGGCGCCAGTGCTCCGTGGCCGCGTAGAGGCCCGAGAGCACGAACCCCACCACGAACAGCGCGGCCATCGCCCGCTGCACCATAACGGGCAGCGGGGAGGCGGCGGCGCCGCGGTCGTGGGGGTTGTCCAGCGTCAGCCCGTCCGGAAGCTCCGTCCCAGGCAGCTGGATCTTGCTACTTGCCAAACCGGCTCACGCCCTAGCTGGCGTCCTGGCCGATGCCGGCCTGGCGTTCGGCGTTTTCCACGATGTTGCGCACCAAGAACGTGCGCGTCATCGGGCCCACGCCGCCCGGGTTCGGGGAGACCCAGCCGGCCTTCTCCCACACGTCCGGGTGCAGGTCGCCGACGGTTTTGCCGTCGACGCGGGACACGCCGACGTCGAGAAGCGCGGCGCCTTCCTTGATCATGTCCGCGGTGATCATGTGCGGCTTGCCGGCGGCGGCGATGATCACATCCGCGCGGCGCGTCTCCGCGGCCAGGTCCTTGGTGCCGGTGTGGCACAGCACGGTGGTGGCGTTGACGTCGCGGGCGGTGAGCATCAGCGAAATCGGGCGGCCCACCGTCACGCCGCGGCCGATCACGCACACGATCGCACCGTTCAGATCCACGCCGAAGCGCTCCAGCAGTTTGATGGAGCCGTTCGGGGTGCACGGCAGCGGCGCGGGCTCGTTGAGCACGAGCTTGCCCAGGTTCACCGGGTGCAGCCCGTCGGCATCCTTCGCCGGATCGATCAGCTCCAGGATGCGGTTTTCGTCCAGGTGCTTCGGCAACGGCAGTTGGACAATGTAGCCGGTGACGGCCGGGTCGTGGTTCAGCTCGTCGATAAGCGTCTCCAGCTCCTCCTGAGTGCAGTCGCCCGGCAGCTCCTTCATGATGGACGCGATCCCCAGCTCCTCGCAGTCCTTGTGCTTCATGCGCACGTAGTTCTGGCTCGCCGGGTCCTCCCCCACCAGCACCGTGGCCAGGCCTGGGGTGACGCCGTGCTCAGCTTTGAGACGAGCCACGCGCTCCTTCAAATCCGCGAAAATCTCCTCGCGGTAGAGTTTTCCGTCCAGTTTGATCGCAGTCACGGCCCCAATCCTAGACTGTCAGGCGTGCTCCACCTGATCTACGACAACCCGGCCATCGGCGGCAACGCCGGCGCCGCCATCCGCCTCGCCGCCAACACCGGGGCGCAGCTGCACTTCGTCGAGCCGCTCGGCTTCAACTTCGACGACAAGCACTTAAAACGCGCCGGCCTGGACTACCACGACCTGGCGGATGTGATCATTCACCCGGACATCGACGCCTGCTTCGACTCCATCCCGGATTCCCGCATCTTCGCGTTCACCGCGCACACCGAGCACCACTACCACGAGGTGTCCTACCGCGACGGCGACGCGCTGCTGTTCGGCAACGAGGCCAACGGCATCCCCGACGAGCACCTCACCCACCCGCGGATCACCCGGGAAGTGCGCATCCCGATGCTGCCGGCGCGGCGAAGCATGAACCTGACCAACTCCGCGTCAGTCGCCGTCTACGAGGCGTGGCGCCAGCTCGGCTTCGTCGGCGGTATCTGACAAGGGGTCCGTCACCTGCATCGGTGGGAGCTTGCGGGCCCGCAGCTTATCGACGATTTCACGTGCCTGCGCCTCCCCCACATCGCGCAAGGAGACACTGAACGGGCCGGGCACCATGTCGAGGTCGACGTTGGCCAAGCCGAGGGCGCGCTGCAGCGGGCCCTGCTCGAACGCCAGCTCCTGGATGTGGGGCGTTTCTACCATCTGGTACCAGCGCCCCAGCCGCCCGGCGGTCGCCGCGACGGCGCCGTAGCGGATGGTGACAGTCTGGCGTTTCCAATCGATCGGCGAGACCCACCGTGCGCTGCGCGGCGAGCGATAGTCGGTGGCGGCGAGGTCCGTCAGGTCGCTGCCAGTCATTGGCCCGATGGCATCCACCATCGCCTTCGCCTGCTCCCACGTGCCCACCGGCAGAAGTTTCGAGGTGCCGGACTGCTTGTTGCGCTCCGAGCCGTAGCCCGCCACCACAACGGAGACGGTCCACCAGCCGAAAAGCCGCCAGAACATCGGCTGGCGCAGCTGCACCGCGTGGATGCGCGAGCGTGGCACCGCCTGGCGACGGCGGTTAGCCAGCCCGTACGTGAGGTGGAACATCTCCCCCTCCTTGACGCAGGTGAACCGCCAGGACTGGTCGATGGTGCGCCAGATCCGCGGCAGGAAACCCACCAGCACCGGGATGATCGCGGCGGCGGTCAGGTCCGTCCAGATCGGAACCAGTGCCCAAATAATGGTGAACAGCGTGGACATTTGGAACGCGGTGCCGATGAGCGACCTGCGGATCGGGATTGGGGGGACGAGGTTCGGGCCGGAGGCGTCGATAGGCACCTGCTTCTGCGGCCCCCCGATGCGGCGGAGCAGTTGCGCGCGCACCTCCTCCGCTTCATCGCGCGGCAGGTAGGTGATGTCGATGGCGGATTGCGCGTTGCCGGCGGCCTCGATGCGCACCGACGCGAGGCCGAAGATGCGCGGCGCGAAGGATTCGATGACGTCGACGGCCTGGATGCGGTCGTAGCGCGCGGCGCGGACCTGGTTGGTCAGCACGCCGCGGCGCACCTCCACCTCCTCCTCGCCGATTTTGAAGCCGCTGCGGCGCCACCAGATCTGGGAGACCGCGAAAATCACCGCGAGTGCCGCGACGGCACCCGCCGCCGCCCACGCGATCTCGCGCGCGCCGACGTTTTCGCGCTGCGCCCAGTGGTAGATGGGCATGGTGAAGTTGAACAACGCGATCGTGGCTAGGGCCAGCACGAACGCCCACACGCGCAGCAGCGGGGTGAGGCGGTGGATGCGTCGGTAGCCCTCCATGCCGGGCGTGGTGTGGAGGTTTTGCTGGGTGCTCACAGGCCGCTCATCCGCTCGCGGGCTTTGACGGCGAGACGGTCGCGCAGCGCGTCGGCGTCCTCGGCGAGCAGGCCCGGAAGATCTGAATCCGACGAGCTCGACGCCGTGTGCACCTTCAGCTCCTTCAGACCGAGGGAGCGGGAGATCGGGCCGGACTCCACATCCACGAACTGGATGCGCCCGTACGGGATCACCGTGATGGTGTGGAACATCTTGCCCTTGCTCAAGACCAGCTCATTGTCCGTTTCCAGCCAGCCCATGTTGCGCACCTGGAACGGGATGAGGAAGAACCGCCAGATGAAAAAGACGGCGAACAGCCCCAGCGGGATGAGAAAACCCCAGCCCCACTCGCGGTAGCAGAGGTAGAGCCCGCCGCAGACGAAGAACATCCAAATGGCGTTGCTGACCAGCTTCGGCCACATCAGCTTCGGGGAGACCTTGTGCATCGTCTCCACCGAGGTGGGCAAAGGCTGCAGCGGTGCGTCTGACATGGCGCTCACGCTACCAGCCCGGGATGGTGGGGTCGTTCCGGCGTAGATGCTTACTCCAGGATGCTTACTCGACGTAGATGCTTACTCCAGGATGCTTATCCATCGAGTGCGGCGCCCCGAACTGCCCTTGGTATCTCGATAAGTAAGCGTTTAGAAGTAAGCATCCTCGGGCGG
>NZ_KV788422.1:0-21553 GCF_001807265.1 Corynebacterium sp. HMSC05H05 | reverse complement strand
GTTTAGAAGTAAGCATCCTCGGGCGGTAAGCATCCTGAAGTAAGCATCCAGAGCCAACCCCCGGCAC
The DNA here is from genome assembly GCF_001807265.1 of Corynebacterium sp. HMSC05H05. Classification (GTDB taxonomy): domain Bacteria; phylum Actinomycetota; class Actinomycetes; order Mycobacteriales; family Mycobacteriaceae; genus Corynebacterium. Next base: position 21,486 of record NZ_KV788422.1, on the reverse strand, counting down.
ACCCGACCCGGGTGCACACCCATCACCGGAAAACGCGCGACCAGTGCGGACTACGACAAGTTCTCCTGCTGCTTCGGTGCCGTCGACGCACTGTTCGGTATCCGCCCAGCGCAGTTTTACGGCAACGACGACACGCTAGAGCATCGGGCCGCCTCGCGTGCCAAACAGTTGCGACCTCCTGTTTCGCACTGTACGATTTCTCCCACAGAGCCGGGTTTTCCGGCGAATAGGCAACGGCCCCCACCTCAGTTGTGGGGGCTGTCCTCATTTCAGTGGTGACTGGTTAAGCGCTTCTAAAATCCAGCGTTCACGCCGAAGCCACTCACCAAGTTTCGGATTAATCATTTTGCAGAGTTCCACGCTGTCTTGGTGCGCCTGTCTCACTGCATTCTCCTCTGAAATAATCGGCCTGTGATGCGAAGCTCGGTTTCGGATGGTCCGCAAATTATTTGCTCGAGAAGAAAAGTTCGTCTCGTCCGCGTGAGTTAACCGTGGGCGGATCGCTTCGACCCACAGCACGTGCCGAGGATTTCTGTCGTTTTGGTAGTGAGACGTCGGCAACAGCTGGGTCCACGATCCAAAACTTAATCCAGCCACATAATCATTATGGGTAGGGTTCGGCCCAGCAGTTTTCAAATCGGCGAATGACCTCAGCGGCCTTTTCGGCTGTGCCACCACTGTCGCGAGCAAATCAACTGGGTCGGTAATCCACTCCCGAGTTCCGCCGTGTTGGATATTCCACTCCGCAAAACTTTCGTCGATGACTGTTCTCAGCTGCACCTCTGCAAACCCTGTGGTTCGGAGAATCGCTGCAGCAACATAGGAGTTCCAGAGATAAATCTGAGCAGCAACCAAAGGCCCTTTTTGCCCGGCGAGATCCATGTACCTTTGTCGTCTCGCTTCAGGTAGCGAGCCCAGAATGATCTCCGCCGAGGTTTTTGTCACCGGATTGGTCGAAATTTTCATCTTCCCCCCTCTTCTCCACTTGTACCCCATCACCGGAAATCCCGGGACCCGCGCGAGAGCAGCTCCCCCATCGCCAGCGGCTCGAGCCGGTCTGCCACCACGGACACCGCCCCGGAGGCGTTTTGCACGATCCCGCGCACGACCAGCGCCTTGGCGGTGCGGGCCAACACCCGCTGCTTGTTCCACAGACCGACGGAGATGACCACGTTGATCAGCCCGGTCTCGTCCTCCATACCGAGAAAGGTCACCCCGCCTGCGGTGGCCGGATGCTGGCGGTGCGTGATCACGCCAGCGACGCGCACGCGGGTGCCGTCCTCCACGCCATGCAGGAGCTCCGCCGCCGGCACCACACCCTGCGCCGACAGCGCCGCACGCACCATCTCCACCGGCATGAGCCCCGGCGTGACACCGGTGGCCGCAACGTCGGCGGCCATCAGCTCGAACGGGTTCATGCCCGGCAGCGACGGCGCCACCACCGACGACAACCCGGGCAGCATGCCCTCGCGCTCCGTGGCCGCCACGCCCGCCTGCCACAGCGCCTGCCTGCGCGTGGCCCCGAAGCAGTCCAGCGCCCCCGCCCGGGCCAGCGCCTCGACGTGCTCCACGGACAGGTCGGCCCGGCGCGCCAGGTCCGCGATCCCGTCGAAAGGCGCAGCCTGTTCAATCCGCAAGGCCGCATCCGTGCCCAGGCCCCGCACTAACCCCAACCCCACCCGGATCGTCGAAGAGTCCACGCACAGCGCCTCGCACCCGGAGTTGTTCACGCACACCGGTAGCACCTCCACCCCGTGGCGGCGCGCGTCCTGGATCAACGACTGCGGGGAGTAGAACCCCATCGGCTGCGCGCGCAAAAGCCCCACGCAGAACTCCGCCGGGTAGTGCCGCTTAAACCAGGCGGAGAAGTACACCAGCGAGGCGAACGACTGCGAGTGCGACTCCGGGAACCCGTAGGCGGCGAAGGCCACGATCTTCTGCCACAGCCGCTCGGCGACCTCGGAACCGATCTCGTTGGTGCGCCAGCACCCCTCGAAAAACCGCGACTTCAACGCCGCCATTTTCTCAGGCGAACGCTTCGCCCCCATGGCCCGCCGCAGCGCATCCGCCTCGCGGCCGGAAAAACCTGCCGCATCCACGCAGATCTGCATGAGCTGCTCCTGGAACAGCGGGATGCCCAGCGTCTTGCCCAGGGCGCGCTCGAGCACCGGGTGGTCGTACTCCACCGGCTCCAGCCCGTCGCGCCGCCGCAGATACGGGTGCACCGACCCGCCCTGGATCGGGCCTGGGCGGATCAGCGCCACCTCCACCACCAGGTCGAAAAACCGGCGCGGCTTCAGCCGGGGCAGGGTGCCCATCTGCGCGCGCGATTCCACCTGGAACACGCCGACGGAATCGGCGCGGCAGAGCATGTCGTACACGTGGGCGTCGTCAAACGGAAGCTCCCACAAGCGCACCGTGCGGCCGGTCGTTTCCTCCACCAGATCCACCATGTGGTGCAGCGCCTCCAGCATGCCCAGGCCCAGCAGGTCGAACTTGACCAGGCCGGCCGAGGCGCAGTCGTCCTTGTCCCACTGCACCACCGAGCGGTTTTCCATCCGCGCCCACTCCACGGGCACCACGTCCGCAATCGGGCGGTCGCAAATCACCATGCCGCCGGAGTGGATGCCCAGGTGGCGCGGCTGGCCTTTGAATTGCACCGCCAGCTTCTCGACGCCCTCCGGCACCTCCGCCATCCCCTTCGCCCAACTATCAGCCGCGCCCTGCGCGAACCCCAAAGCACGCGCGGCGTCGCGCACCGCGCCCTTGGTCCGGTACGTGATCACGTTGGCCACCTGCGCCGCGTTGTCGCGCCCGTAGGTGTCGTAGACGTACTGGATCACCTCCTCGCGCCGGCCCGACTCGATGTCCAAGTCGATGTCCGGCGGGCCGTCGCGGTCCGGGGAGAGGAACCGCTCGAACAGCAGCCCCGCCTCGATCGGCTCCACATTGGTGATGCCGAGCACGAAACACACCGCCGAGTTCGCCGCACTCCCGCGCCCCTGACACATGATGTTCTGCCTCGCGCAGAAATCCACCAGGTTGTACACGATGAGGAAATAGCCGGGAAAATTCAGCTCCTCAATCACCTCCAGCTCGTAGCGGATTTGGGCCATTGCTTTTCGACGCACCTCCGGCCCCCGCGACGCATAGCGAAACTGCGCACTCGCCAGCGTGAGTCCCCGCAGGTGGTCCATCTCGCTGCGGCCGTCCGGCGTGGGATAGCGCGGCAGCTCCGGCGCAACCAGGTCGAGCGTGAAAGCGCAGCGTTTGGCCAGCTCGACGCTGTAGGCGAGCTTGTCCTCGCACCCCGGGTACATGCGTTGGAGCTGGTCGCCGGAGCGCAGCCAATTCGCCCCCATCGGGTGTAAGTCCCCGTGCGCCTGGGCCAGCGACTCGCGCCTGGCCAGCGCCCGCTTCGCCTGTGCCAGCCGGACCTGGTCGCGCGTGGCCGCGGCCGGTGCCGCGGTGACGATGGCGGAGAGTTCGCGTGCGTGTTTTTCCGCGTGCGCGTTTCGCGCCCGGTCTAGTGCTGCGTGCCGGTCCGCGTCCTCGGGCGTCATGGACACCTCGTACTCCAGCACCACATTGTCCGCACCGAAGACGTCGACCAGGTGGTCGATTTCCTCCGCCCACCGCCAGCCGGCAAGCACCACGCAGGTGTCGCCCAGCTGGTCGCCGATGAGCTCCAGCGGCGGGTAGGCCACTTTGTCCTTCTCGCGGGTGGCCATGTGTGCATCGGCCATCAGGTGGGAGAGGCGCTTGTAGCCCTCCGGCCCGCGGGCGATCACTGGCAGCACCCGGTCGCCGAGCGTCAGCTCCGCCCCGAAGACGGTGTCCAACCCGGTCGTGGCGGCCGCCTCCGCGAACTTCACCGCGCCGTAAAACCCGTCCCGGTCCAGCAAACCCACCGCGCTCAGGCCCAGCTCAACGGCCCGGACCACCAAGTCCTCCGGCTCGCTCGCCCCACCGAGGAAGCTGTACGAGCTGACGGTGTGCAGCTCGGCGAACGGTGTCGTCGATAGGCATTGTTTTTGCGGAGGGGGCGCCGGTTCCGCCTTGCCGTACGCGGCGCCTGCGGGCGTGCCGGTGTGCCCGACCGGCACCGGCTCTGGGCCCGGGCGGCCGGAGAGGATGCGTTCGAGCCGCGACCACGACAGCGGCGCTCCCCCGTTGAACCTCATGGAGGGGACGCTACCACTGTTCGAAACTGTGTGCTAGTCCGCGCGGTACCCCGCCCGCGCCCATCGCCGCCACCGTCACCACCGTCGCCGCCGTTCGGGCCCTGGATCCAGCTAGTTGCACCTCATTTTTCGCCCCCAGGACCCGGATAGCTGGGCCCTACTAGCTGGATCCGCAAAAAGGCCACAAAACCGTCCCACCCACGCCCCCGACAGACAGCTCGGTAAAGGAATTCGCCCAAAAATAGACTAAGCGGTACATAGGGTGCTAGATTCTGACCCGTCATAGATTCCCTACCCAAGGAGACCCCAATGCGTATCAAGCGCACCCTTGCAACCGTTGCCGCGGCTGCCCTCGCCACCACGGGCTTGGTCGCCTGCTCCAACGAGTCCGACGACACCGCTGACACCGCCGCCAAGGACGGCGACAACGTCACCGTCAAAATCGGCACCACCGAGGCCGACCAGGAAGCATGGCGCGTGTTCAAGGACCTGGCCAAGGACAACGGCATCACCCTGGACATCGTCTCCTTCTCCGACTACTCCCCGGTCAACGAGGCACTCGCGCAGGGCGAGCTGGACGTGAACAAGTTCCAGCACATCAAGTACCTCGCCGAGTACAACAAGGCCTCCAACAACGACTTGCGCGTCGTCGGCTCCACCGAGATCGTGCCGCTGGCGCTGTTCTGGAAGGACCACGACTCCATCGACGGCATCGAGGGCGAGTCCGTCGCCATCCCGAACGACCCGTCCAACCAGGGCCGCGCGATCAACGTGCTGGTCCAGGCGGGCCTGCTCACCCTGAGCGACACCGTCGCAGATGAGCTCGCCCCGACCCCGGCCGACATCGACAAGGCTGCCTCCAAGGTCACCGTCACCCCGGTCGACGCATCCCAGACCCCGTCCGCGTACAACGAGGGCAAGCCGGCCATCATCAACAACACCTGGCTGGACCGTGCCGGCATCGAGCCGGGCCTGGCCATCTTCGAGGACGACCCGGAGTCCAAGGAGGCTGAGCCGTACATCAACGTCTTCGCCGCCCAGGCCGACAACATCGACGACGAGACCCTGAACAAGCTGGTCGAGCTGTGGCAGACCCCGGAGGTCGCCGAGGCCGCGGCCAAGGACTCCAAGGGCACCTCCGTGCCGGTCTACCGCGAGCAGGCTGAACTCAACGAGATCCTGGACCGCCTCCAGAACAAGTAAGTCTCCACAAACACCCAACTAAGCGAAAGGAGCACGCAATGCGTACCGAGCGCGTAATCGCCGCTGCCGCGGCCTCACTCATCGCGGCCACCGGGCTGGTGGCCTGCTCGTCGGAGACGGAGTCGTCGACAAGCAATGGCGACGGCGACAAGGTCACCGTGAAGATCGGCACCACCGACGCCGACCAGAAGGCCTGGAGTGTCTTCGCCGACGAGGCGCAGAAGGCCGGCATCGACCTGGACATCATGCGGTTCACCGAGTACCCGCAGGTCAACCCGGCGCAGGTCGAGGGCCAGATTGAGATCTCGAAGTTCCAGACCATCAACTACCAGGCCCAGTACAACGCCACCGCTGGCGAGGACCTGCGCATCATCGGCTCCGGCGAGATCAACATCCTGGGCCTGTACTGGAAGGACCACGACTCCCTCGACGGCATCGAGGGCGAAGAGGTCGCGATCCCGAACGACCCGTCCAACCAGGGCCGCGCGATCAACGTGCTGGTCCAGGCTGGCCTGGTCACCCTGCGCGACGGGGCACCGAAGCTGACCCCGACCCCGGCGGACATTGACAAGGACGCCTCCAAGGTCAAGGTCGTCGCCGTGGACGCTTCCCAGACGCCGAACGCCTACAACGAGGGCCGCCCGGCGGTCATCAACAACAACTGGCTGGCGCGCGCGGGCATCGACCCGGCCTCCTCGGTGGCCGCGGACGACCCGAACTCGGAGCTGGCGGAGCCGTACATCAACGTCTTCACCGTCTCCGGCGACGACCTGGACAACGAGACCTACGAAAAGATCGTGGACGTCTGGCAGTCCGAGGAAGTCACCGCGGCGCTCAACGAGGACTCCAACGGCACGGCCGTGCAGGTCCAGCGCCCCAAGGAGGAACTCAACGAGATCCTCGACCGCCTTGTGGAGGAGTACAAGTAGATGACAAACACCGGCACCCGGATTGAGTTCCGGAACGTATCCAAGGTCTTCAAAACCAAAGACCGCGAGGTCACAGCCGTCGACGACGTCACCCTGACCGTCGAGCCGGGCGAGATCCTCGGCGTGATCGGCTATTCGGGTGCCGGCAAGTCCACGCTTGTCCGCCTCATCAACGGCCTGGACATGCCGACCTCGGGGCAACTGCTTCTCGACGGCACCGACGTCGTCGGCATGCCCGAACGCAAGCTGCGCGAGATCCGCCGCAACGTCGGCATGATCTTCCAGCAGTTCAACCTCTTTTCCTCCCGCACCGCCGCCGGCAACATCGAGTACCCGCTGAAGCTGGCCGGTGTGGACAAACAGGAGCGCAAGCGCCGCGTCGCCGAGCTGCTCGACTTCGTCGGCCTGTCCGAGCGCGGCGAGAACTACCCGGAGCAGCTCTCCGGCGGCCAGAAGCAGCGCGTGGGCATCGCCCGTGCGCTGGCGACCAACCCGTCGCTGTTGCTTGCCGACGAAGCCACGTCCGCCCTGGACCCCGAAACCACCCACGAGGTGCTCGGCGTGCTGCGCCGGGTCAACGAGGAGCTCGGCATCACCATCGTGGTGATCACCCACGAGATGGACGTCATCCGCGCCATCGCCGACAAGGTCGCCGTCATGGAGGACGGCCAGGTGGTGGAGTACGGCAGCGTCTACGACGTGTTCGCCAACCCGCAGACATCTGTGGCGCAGCGCTTCGCCGCCACTAGCCTCCGCAACCGTCCCGACGAGGTGGAGGCACGCGAGCTTCTGGCCAAGCCGGGCCGCCTGTTCACCGTGGATCTGACGGAGGATTCCGGGTTCTTCGGCGCGGCGGAAGCCGCTCGCGAGCGCGGCGTGTCGGTGGAGCCGGTGCACGCCGGCATCACCACCTTGCAGGAGCGCTCCTTCGGCAAGATGACTGTGCGCCTCAACGGCGACGACGCCGCCATCAACGAGTTTTTGGCCACCCTGCAGCAAAGCACCGAGATTGAGGAGATCACCCGATGACCGCGTTGAACACTGGCGTAACCGAGTACATCCTCGCCGAGCCGAACTGGGACACCCTCGGCCCCACCTTCCTCGAAGCGATCGGCGACACGCTGTGGATGGTGGCCATCACCATGGTCGTCGGCGGGTTCTTCGGCCTGCTTCTGGGCCTGTTTCTGTACACCACCCGCCCGGGCGGCATCCTGCAGAACAAGGCGGTGTACACCATCATCAACGTGGCGGTGAACTTCTTCCGCCCCATCCCGTTCATCATCATGATCGCGATGCTCTACCCGCTGACCTTGCAGGTGGTGGGCACCACCATCGGTCGCGCGGCCGCCACGTTTGTGATGTGCTTTTCCGCCACGTTCACCGTCGCCCGCATTGTGGAGCAGAACCTGGTGGCCATTGACCCGGGCGTGATCGAGGCTGCCCGCTCCATGGGCGCGACCCCGTGGAAGATCATCACCTCGGTGATCCTGCCGGAGGCGCTCGGCCCGCTGATTTTGGGCTACACCTTCATCTTCATCGCGGTGATCGACATGTCCGCCATGGCCGGCTACATCGGCGGCGGCGGCGTGGGCGACTTCGCCATCGTGTACGGCTACCGCGCATTCGAGCCTCAGGTCACCTGGGCTGCGGTGCTGGTCATCGTGGTCATCGTGCAGCTGGCGCAGTTCCTGGGCAACTGGCTGTCCAAGAAGGTCATGCGCCGGTAAGTTTGGGTGCCATGAAGGTTGCGGCGTTCGACTTCGATGGCACTCTCCACCACCCTCCCCACGGCTTCCGCGAGGAGGACATCGCCGCGATAGATGCCTGGCGCGCTGCCGGGCATCTCGCCTTTTCTGCCACCGGCCGCTCCCGCACGGCGCTGGCCCACGGGATGCGCGGCAGCGGGCTCGCGTTCGACTACCAGGTGCTGTCCAACGGCGGCTCCGCCACGGACGGGGCGAACCGCGAGCTCATCTTCGGCCACGAGGTCGCCGGCTCCGTGCTGCAGGCGACTCTGGACGCCTTCGGGTCCCGCGACGGCCTGGCCATCTTCGGCACCACCCTGGGCCACGTCGACGGGGTGTTCGCAAACAACACGGGTATCACCCACACCTTCACCGCGCATTTTGCGCAGATGACTCCTGCGGACATCCCCAACCACCGCTTCGCCGTCGTGCCCATCTGGGTGCCCGGCAACGCCGAGCTGCGCGCGGAGGTCGTCGACTGGGCGTCCACGCTCGGCGAGGTCGAGGTCGCGCAGAACCAGGACTACATCGATCTCATGGCCCCGGGCCGCTCTAAAGGCGCAGGGATCTTGCAGCTTCTCGACGAGCTCCGCCTCCCCCGCGAATCCATCCAGCTCTACACATTCGGCGATTCCTGGAACGACCTACCCATGCACGCCATCGCGGATACCTCCCACAGCTTCCACCACTCCCCCGCAGAGGTACGTGCCGCCACGGACCGCGTCATCGGCTCCGTGGCGGAGGTTCTGGGCGAGTACATGTAGCGCCAGCGCCCGTCAATCCTGATCTGCTAGTTCGTCGCCGACCGTCCCGATCCGCAACTAGCAGATCACGTGTCCAACTTTTCGTTTCCCCAGGTGGTGTTGAACACGAGTTTCAACACCGGACTGATCTGCTAGGAGCGCCGCGAAAGCTGAATTGGACAACTAGCAGATCCGCTGGTTGTGGCGGCGGAGTGAGCTGCCAGCTAACTCCGCGAGGCGGAAAGCGAGAAGTTAACGCCGCGGGGTCACCGACACCGCGACCCAGGCCGTGCTCTCCTTCGGCGCCTTTCCGCACGAGTCAACCACGCCGGATACCGGGCGCTGCTCCAGCTGGACTTCGTACACCTGGCCGGACGCCGTGTCGGTGACCAGGGCGGTACCGCCATCAGGCGCAGCAACCTCGAACTGGCCGTAGCACGCACCGGGCACCTCGGCGGCGACGGCGAGCTCAGCCACCTGCTCGGCGGGTCCGAGGGTGCCGCGGCCGCGGTTGCCGGGGACGAAGTAGTGGCCCTCGGATGCGTCGGCAAGCATGGCGTCGGTGGCCTCAATGTTCATGCGGCCGAAGCTGTAGGCCCACGGCATAAGCAGCATCGTCGGTGCGAAGCGGTGGCCCTTGATGTGAGAGGTCTCCCACACCACGTCGTTGCCGGGGCCGAACGGGTGGCGCGCGTGCAGCTCGTTGAGCAGCGGGCGGCCCTTCACCGCGCAGCAGCGGTCGCGCTTAGCGTGGGTGCAGATCAGCAGCAGCGGACGCTCGCGGCGTTCGGCGCCGTTGCGGCCCGGGCCGGAGAGATCCAGATCGAGCAGCTCGTCGGGGCCGTCGACGTGCTTAACCTCGGTGACGGCCTCATCGGCGAAGACGAGGTACAGGTGGTGGTCGCTGATGTTGCGCCCCTCGCGCGTTGGGTGGCGGATGAGCAGCAGCGTCGCGTTGTGCGCCTCCAGCATCGGGGCGAGCTTGGCGGTGATTTCCTCGCCGAGGGCGGCGTCGCCCATGACATCGCGGGGCCAGGCCTCCGGCCATTCGAAAAGCACGTACACCGAGCCGGGCTTGGCGGTTCCCGGCAGCGGTTCAACCTCTACGTCAGAGCAGGGCAGTTGTTGCATGGCACCACCATAGCTAAGCGTGCCCTAACCTGTAAGTCGCCCTCTTGGACACCACTCTAAGTCTTAACGGTTATATAACCTTTTGTGATTTCGCGCTTTTTCTTTTTGTTCTTACTTGCCTCCTGGCTACGGTGACTGAGTGTTTAAATTTTCCGGTCTTTCCCGCGCGGCGCTCGTGGGCGCATGCGTAGCTACTTCTGTGGCCTGCAGCGCCTGCAGCGTCGTCAGCGACGGTGCCGGGAAAACGCTGACGGGTAGCTTGGCCTCCCCCACCACGAAACTGCAGCCGCTGGGCACTGCAGATTCGTCGCCGAAGACGCAGCGCCCGTCCGCGCCGTCGCGCCTGGCCGTGGTCGGCGTCCGCGTCGGCGCGCACGAGGGCTTCGACCGCGTGGTGGTGGACCTGGAGGGCGACGGCGATCCGGGCTGGTTCGTGGACTACACCTCCACCCCGATGCAGGAGACGGTGGGCCAGCCACTGCAGGTGGCGGGCAACTTCTTCCTCAACATCAACGTCGACGGCACTGTGTACCCCTTTGAGCTGGGCAAGGACAACGAGGTCCCGGTGACCATGGCGGGCGACACCGGCAACGTCATCGATGTGATCAGCGCCGGCACGTACGAGGGCCGCAGCCAGGTCGTGGTGGGCCTGCGCTCTGAGCTGCCGTACTCGGTGCAGGTGCTGGAGAACCCCACGCGCATCGTCGTGGATATCGTGCAGAAGTAACCCCTAATACACAGCCTCCACGCGCCAGCTGCGCCGGCTCCACACCAAAAGCCAGCCGGTCACGGCGCCCTCTTCCCCGCCTTCACGGCCCACAACCTGCATGCGTGCGACGCGGCCCGCGGGCAGTTCGGTTTGCGTCCACCAGTCCGCGTCCACGGGCCACGGGCCCGCCCATCCGGTGACGAGGTAGCGCTTGTCGCCCCAGGCCAGCCCGTACGGTTCGCTGTTTAAGAGGGCTTCGGCGGTGACGATGACGGGGGCACCGGTGGCGTTGATAAGCATGATGCGCGAGGCCGGATGGTCGATGCCGCCGCCGAGGCGCGCGGGCAGGGGTTGAGGGATCGCACCGGGCCACGATTGCCTATCGACGTCCTCCGGTTCCTCCCCGAACGGCACCATCGCCACGCGCTCGGCCACCCCGCGCCCGCCGACGAACCGCGGTTGAAGCACCGCGTCGATGCCGAGTTGGGATTGGACGCGCTCGACCACCCGGCGCGCGGTGTCGGTGGAGGCGCCGTCGGCCCACAGTTCGCCGACTGGTTCGGGCGCGGCGAATTCGAGCGGCTCAAGGATGAGGCTGGTGATTGCGCCGCCCTGCCCTTCTTGACCATCCTGACCTCCCGAAGCGGAGCGGAGGGAGGTCAGCCAGCCGTCGAGCTGCCAGCGCACGCGGTCCGCGGTGGCGGCTTCGGTGAGTGGTTCGCGGGTGCGCCAGACGCGCTCCACGCGGGAGCCGTCGTGAAGCTCGGCGATAACTTTCAGGCGCAGGCAGTTGCAGCCGGTGTCTTTGAGCCGTTCGTGCAGGCTGGCGGCTAGGGCGCGGGCGGCGAAGGCGGCGGCGTCCACGCGCTCGATCGGGTCCTCCGGCGTGATGGCCACGGCGAGGTCTTCCACCGGCAGCTCCGGGGCGACGCGGCGGTCCGGCGCGGCGGAGGCAATGCGGTGGATGCGCATGCCTTTGGTGCCGAAGCGGGTGGTCACCGCGTTCGGCGGCAGTTTCGCCAGCTCCCCGAGGGTGGTAATGCCCAGCTGCCCAAGCGCTTTGACGGTGTCCATGTCCGCGGCGAGCGACTCTTCCGCCACCAGCACGCCCAGCGGCTGCGTTGCCAAAAACTCGGCCGATCCTCCTGGCGGGATCACCTGGGAGGAGCGCGCGGCGATCAGCGCGGTGGCGATCTCGTCGGCGGCGCCTGCGAAGGCGTCGATGCCGCGGCGCGAGGCGGCGTCGATAAGCATCTCGAGCGCTTTGCCCTCGCTGCCGTAGAAGCGGCCCGCGGCGTCCACGTCCACCACCACGAGCCCGGGGCGTATCACCTCCACGCTGGCGGCGACCTCGCCGAAGCTGGCGGCGAGCGAGGCGAACATGCGCCCGTCGCGGTCCGGGTTGTCCTCTATCACCGTCAGTTCGGGCGCGACCGCCTGGGCGTTGCGCACCCGCATCCCGCGTCGGATGCCCAGCTGGCGCGCGGCGTGCGAGCACACCTTTATCCGGTGCTGCGCCGCGATTGCGATGGGTTCTGCCAGCTCGTCGCCCGATTCCAGCCGCGCGGCCTGCACCGGCCAGTCCGGGAACCACAGTGCCGCGGCCCTCATGTGACGGCCCGGAGCCTTCGCTTCTCGACGCCTCCGGTGCCCAACGTCACCCGCGCACTCGCCGGACGGTAGCCCTTGGCCTGCGCGCGGACGTCGAAGTCGATGCCGGTGATGCGGCCGGTACCCCGGCCGATGCCGTGGAACTGCGCGAGCTGGCCCGTGACGGTCAGCGCCGGCGAGGGCACCTCCACGTTCACGCACACCAGCGCCGCCTGGCCTTTACGGATCCGGGCGAGCAGGGGGCGTGCGCGAACCGGGGTGAGCTGGAACGGGCTGCGGGTGCGCAGGACCACCAGGTCGAGCCCCTCGGCGAGCACGCCCGCGACGCTCAAGTCGTCGAGGCCCGGGTCCGGCACCGCCACCACCCGCTCCATCGCGTCTGTGTCGTCGCCTGTACCAATGCCGGCGTAGGACAGCTCCGGCCACCCCACCACGCCTGCGCGCCCGCCGGCCTGGGCCACCTGGCCGATCAGCTCCACGATCAGCGCCGGGGTGTCGCTGACGTGTGTGACCGCCCGGCGCGGCAGGCCACCGTTCGGCAGCACGAGCGAAAGCCCGCCCGCCACCGTCAGGGTCTCCGCATCCTCGACGACCTGCTGCGGAACCTCCCCGCCGATAGCGGCCATACGGGCGCGCAGCTCGGCGATCTGGTCGGCGCGTGACTGCTGAGCTGGCGGTTCATCTACAACCGCCAGGTTCGCCGCCGCTGCCGACGCAGCTCGAATAGGTGTTCCACTCACGCCAGACAGTATGCACCCCGGGGCCGACACAGACAACGCTCCTGGTCGAACGGGTTTTCTATTTTATTTTTACGAGTGTTTGGCTACCAGGGTCGTAAGCGTAATCCACGATTTCACCATTCTCGATCAGCTCAATCGCCCTCTCGATCACAGGGAACGGAACAAGGAACCACTCGTTGGCGCTTACCTGCCCACCCACTTCGTCCACGATAGTGGCGTCAAGTCGCACCGAGGCGAAGATTCGATGCAGAAGGTGCTCAAGCGCAGACGGTCGCAAGTTGTATTGCCTGTACACCGCAACTTTTTCCACTGGTGCCATGAGGTAGGTCGGGCTTTTCTCCGCACCTCGAATGCGCTGATCTACCGGCGTAGTGGAGAACCCAATCTTGTGCAGATCCTTCAACCCACGGATGTCCGGGTGATCACTTTTCGATCGCAGTACGTAAAGAAAACCGGTCAAGATATCCGCGTCGCCAATTTCCTGCGCGTCAAACCCAGTCCGGGTCACCGCAAAGCCACCCTGCTCACCCATGCGTCCAGCGAAGGACTGTCTGTACATGGCTGACTCTGTGCCATTTTCAAAGATGACGCGGAGACGCTCCTTGCGCTGATCCTTGTGCTTGAGGCTTTTCATCTCAGATTCGCCAACCTCAGCGATAAACGCCATGACACCCTTCAGGATGAAAAACGCCCCGGGCACAACAGTTTGCGCACCCCTGAACTTTGTCATGGCGTAGGTGCCATCTGCGAGCTCCGCGTGCTTCTGCCTGAACAGCGGCTCAAACTTCTCAAAGTCCTCACAGCGGTGGCGCAACTCCCGTTCCGACTCCATCGGCTTATCGCGCTTCGGCAGCGAAGACGTGTCAAAGATGCCGTCGGCATCCCCTAGGAGATCGAATGCGTCACCGCTGAGTAGATCGTCCACCGTTGCCGGGGTTTCCGAAGCAGACAACAGCCCGTGCAAATCAATATCTTGCAAAGCGTCAACCTTGGACTTACTAGCCCGGATTCCCACTAACCGCGCGCCGAGTTTACGCTCAGAGATGTTCATCGTCTCCGGGTCCGGCTCCCGCCCCTCGGCGGCCACGAAATCGTTCACCTCCTGAAATGCGCGGCGCAACCGATCCGTCTCGGTGACCGGCAGCGGCTTTTCCGGCATGTCAAGAAGGCCATCATCCGCCGCGATGAGCGCGTCTAACTGTGCAAGGTAAGCGTCGTCCGCCATTAACTCTCCCCTTCTTCGTTACCCGCAGCATTCGCCTTGAGCTCAGACTTGCGTTCGTTCACGGCCTTACGCATCACCAGCAGTGCCTCTGCGAGCTGCTGCTCTTCTGGGTTATCCGAACGCCGGTCCGGTTCACGGCCCTCGATTTTCACCCACGCTTGGACCTTCGGGTACAGCGAAATTGCCTCTTCCACCGACATGTCAATGCGCGTGGTGGCAATAGCGTCTTGAATAAGGGACAGCAAGCTGGGCGTGACCGACTTCGAAAGAATCTCAAACGCGCGCTGGAACGGGTTGATCGAATCAATGAGGTCGATGCTCAGTTCATCAACATTGATGAACTGGTTCGCCATCTGAATAAAGCGCTTGTCCCCTACCTCTTTGACCTCACCCGTCTTGATCACGGAGTCCACCACGACGCGCTGACGCACCTCCTCCACCTCTTGGTCGGAGAGGTCGGGATACTGCTCGCGGATGATCTTCGGAATGAGCACTTTGTTGGTGGTTTCGGGATCAACCTTGCCAACTGCGGCTCGGGCAAAGGTCGGGTCCTGCAGAATCGTCGCCTTAAGGTCGTTAAGGTCCGTGTCCACGATCTGTTTCACTCGCCCAGTGGACGGTTCTTTGAACCCGTCGATCTTTACCGTATTGCCTTCGGAGTGATCGTTAGGATCCCGCTTTGGCTTGAATTCAAAGTTCTGGGCTAGCACCTGCTCCATCAACAGCGAGGCGGTGATCGCCTTCAACATGTTATTGACGGAGATTGTCACTTCACTCTGCGCCGCATCTGGTTCAGCCAACAAGTTCGTAAACTGCGCGTGTGTCTTGCCCTGACTGTCTCGAGTGACACGACCGATAATCTGAATGATCTCAGTCAGAGAGGAGCGGTACCCAATAGTGAGTGCGTGCTCCGCGAAGGGCCAGTCAAAGCCTTCCTTTGCCATCCCGAGCGCGATGATGATGTCTACTGCGTCCCGATCTTTCGAGGCGACATCGACGAGGTAGCTCAGCGTGCGAGCGCGCGCCTTCTGGTCGGTGTCATCAACGAGATCCGCGATGCGCAGCGTCTCGCCGTTGTCGTGCCGCCGCACAACGATGATGCCGGTGTCTTCTTCCCCTTCAACCACCTCACCGATCGAATCGATGATGGAGCCTACTTCCTCGATCTTGTCCTTCGTAGATTCGCCCGAGTTGACATTGGGGATGTGCAGGATGGTTTTCTTATCCAGGTCTAGGACCTCGTCCAGCGCATCCGTGTAACGCCCCTGGTAGAAGTGGTGCCCGATGCCGAGCGATTTTAAGTACCGGTAGCCGTTGAGCTGGTCGTAATAGTTGAAGGTCACCGGGGTGAATTTTGCCTCATCCTCCGGCAAGAGCACTGGCACGGTGTCCCCGCGGAAATACGAACCGGTCATTGCCACAATATGGGCGTCGGATCCGTTCATGACTTCACGCAACAGGTATCCAAGGCGGCTATTTTCCAGGTCCGCTGAAACGTGGTGAAACTCGTCGATAGCCAGCACCAAGCCATTGAACGCGTCGGGAGTGAGCTTCTCAAACGCGAACCGCAGTGTTGCATGTGTGCACACGAGCACCGCATCCGGCCCTTCGAGGAAGCGGATGAATTGCTCCACCTTGCTCTTGCTGCTTCCCGGGGTACACAGATTGTTCTCCGGCTTAATGTCCCAGTCAGCGTAAAAACCATACGAGCGCAGATCGGTGGGCGCGAAGGAACCACCGATGGAACGCTCCGGCACCGCCACAATGACCTTCTTGCGACCCTGGTAGAACAGCTTGTCCAGCGCAACGAACATCAGCGCACGAGACTTTCCGGAGGCCGGCGGGGCCTTGATTAGCAGGTACTGCGCTGCACGTTGTTCATACACACGACGCTGCATCTCGCGCATTCCAAGCTCGTCCGTGCTTACCGAGGTTCCTGCTTGCGCATACTCCACACGAATAACGCTGTCTTCTGCGTTTTTCGGATTCATTGTGGCCATGAGTTCACTCCAGGTTCATTGTTGTGTCGATGACTGCGGATCATTCTGGCAAGTGCTTCCGATACCACATCCCCACTATCGAACGCGCGTTCGCCTTTACCGCTTTTTCGTGGTCTTTCGTTTACGCTTCACCGGCTTCGCAGCCTCCTCTGCCGCGATCATTTCCTCGTATAGCGCAAACAGGTCAGCGAGGCGATCCTCATCCGACGCGTACGGCTTCGACGAATAGAGCGAATCCACCAACGCATCGTTCGCCTCGTGCGCCTCCCGCAGGTTCCGGGGCATCGAATCGCGGTCGTACAACTCGGCAAGCGTCCGCTCACAGTGGTACTCGCGAACATCGAGAATCCGTAGCGCCGTCTCAGTCAGTTGAGCCTTCTGCTTATCTACGATCTCCGGCACCGGGAAATTGTTGTAAACGATCGTGTTTGAGTAGCGGAAGTCTGTTTTCATTTTTCCGCCGACTGCACGAACCCATGCCATGTGCATTTGCGAAGTGAGTAGGGCGAAGAGCCATGGCTCGGCGTCGTAAACTGCGAAGGCTGCATCGGAGATGACCACATCTGGCCCGAGATATCCCATTGGAATGTAGGCCCGCGATTCCGACGAAACCCTCGGCACGATGATCGAATCGCTCGGCTTGTACGCCACCTGTTTAAACCTGTACGGGAGGGCTGCAAATTCGACCGTACTAGCAGCTTTACTTTGCAGTCTGAACCTTTCAACCCGCTCCAACCGCTGTTCGATGGGGGTTATGGTTCTTGCTTCACCATAATCCTCAGGCGCAACCCAAAGGCAGTACCGCTCGACGTCTTGAATGTAATCCGATGCGCCAACGTAGCGCTTGACAAATCTTTCTGATCGAGGGTCCGCCTCCACAATCGCGCGTTTCTCCGCGGGAGAAAGGATGAGATGACCCCCATCAGTCGGCTTAGAACCGAAGAGCATCGGGGGAAAGTCCTTACGGAACGGGCGACTGCGTTTCAGAACGATAACGTCAGCAGCGTCGGCCAAGTAAGCATTGATGTTGTTCGCTTGGCAGCGCGTATCGCCGTCGAAAATCCACTTCGGTTTCGATTTCTTATTCCTTAAGGAGATCACCGAAACTGTTACCCCGGCGTTGTGCTTTGCGTTGTTCTCCCACTTGAACGACGTGTGAGCGTATCCAATCTCGACATCGTTAGCCAGCACCGTCGGAAACATCAAGCCCACGTGGTCTCCTTGCGAAACGGAGTTGGTAGTCACGAATGCCAACTCCGCGTTCGTGCCCCGAATGTAGTCGGAGCCCTTAACGAACCAGAGAGAGATGTAGTCGAGGTTCTTAGAAAATGGGCGGTCCCCGAAGACCTCTGCGAAATCGCTCTTCTGCTCTGCCGTCTGCATACTCGATCCCACGTACGGCGGGTTCGAGATCAGGTAAATCTCTTCCTCGCCGTTATTCGGACACACCGCGTTCCAGTCAATACGCGTGGCGTTACCAGCACGGATCTGACCAGTTTCCTTCAGCGGGATGAGAGGGATGGCCACTTTGAATTGCTGCTCGAACTCCCGGTTCATCTGGTGCTTGGCGATCCACAAGGACAAGATGGCTACCTCAACCGCAAAGTCGTCAATCTCGATGCCGTAGAAGTTCTCGATGTTGATGCGTGATTTGTCGAACAGCGTGTTCGCCCGCGCCAACTCCGCCTGACGCTGCAGGATTGCGTGTTCCAAACGGCGCAGTTCCTTGTACGCGATAACGAGGAAGTTGCCGGAGCCGCATGCGGGGTCGAAGACCTTGATCGCTGCGATCCGGTCGAGCAGCCGCTGCAACTTCTGCGGGTTGGAATATGCCTTCTCAAACTCTTCGCGTAGATCGTCAAGGAACAGCGGCTCAATCGTCTTCAAGATATTCGGTACCGAGGTGTAGTGCTGCCCCAAATTGGACCGCACACTCGGCTCAACGATCGCCTGGAACATCGAGCCGAAGATGTCCGGATTGATGTCCTGCCATTTCAGCGTTCCCAAATCAATGAGCGCCTCGCGCGCCTTAGCGCTGAACCGGGGCACGGTCAGTTGCGAGTTCGCGCGGAACAGCCGGCCGTTCACATACGGAAAACCCGCCAGATACGCGGGTTTGTTTCCCTGATCCGGCTCATCCAGTGCTTCGAAGAGTTCGCGCAGGAAAGCTTCAGTATCGGAGCCGTCCCCAAGCGTCTGCGATGCTACGGCGTTGGTGAACTGGTTGTCCTCGAAGATCCCAGTGTCTTCCGCAAAGAAGCAGAACAGCAGGCGTGTGAAAAAGACGTTCAGCCCGTGGCGCGAGTAATCGGAGACCATCATGTCGGGGTTGGCCGACGCAAGCTCATCGAACAGCTTGCCCATCCGCTCGGCGGCCTTCACATCCGCATGCGACTCCGAGGTGTACTGCGTCTTCTCCATGCCCGCCCAAGGGAGGAAGAACGTGAAATGTTGGTCGATCTGCCTGATCGGGAACGTGCGATTCTCTGTCGTTTTGGTGTCAAACGCCAGCACATCAACGTAATCGGTCACGATGATGAATCGGGGGCTGAACTTCACCACCGTGGGCTCAACACGGAGCCACTCCAGCTCTGCGAGAAGGTCACCTTCGGTTTCACGAAAGTAGACGATGTTCTTCTGGGCAACTTCACGCTCAGGATCATCCGCAACGTTCAAACTGCCGTTGCGCAAACGGGTGACGTTTCCCTTTGAGCGGCCGTAAGCAAGGAGAAGGTCAAAGATGAAATCGCGGTTGTATTCAGCTCGGTTGGCGAGGTGCGCGACTCGTTCCTCGATTGCTTTGTAGTTCAGCCGTTTCATGGGAAGAAGCTTAGCCCGGTTGCTGCCAAGTCAAGTTCGTGCTCCGTCCATTAAATGGAGCACTGGGAGTTCCGTATCGCAATCTACATCTAGGAGAACCTTCAACACCGGATATAAGGAAAAATAGTGCCATGAATCAAAAAGGAGTTAAGCTGCTGCTTGATGGTCAACCGATCCATGGGGTGCTGCGTCTGGAAACCGATTCCGCAACCCTGAGTCAGCCAGGGACGATCACCCTGGTTGAAAATCAAATTCAGGTGTCGTTCGCGATTGAGCCGTACTCTGCATTAGCTGCAACCTTTCAGCCCGGAACAGCAATTCAAATCGAGGATGCAGAGGTAGAACCGGTTGAAATCTCTCAAAAAGCTGTGTTCAATTCCCGACTCGGGCCGGTGACACTGGTCCAACTGGGACGCCCATTCATGCCGACGTTCCGGATGGGCGCCCCTATCGAGTGCACTTTCAAGCCAAGGTTCACGCTGCTTGACTTCATCGACCTTGATCATTGGAGGCGGCCCACCGAAATTCGAGCTGAAATCGGCGGACTCGCGGCGTGGCAGCATGGGGGCAGCATTACGCGCTCCTTCCACTCTGAGTTACGCGAATCAGCAGAGGGTTTCAATCAGTACGTATTCTCAACACGAGAATTTCTCCCCTTCATGTGCAACATTAAACCTCTTGATGCCTCACTTCAGATAGAGACTATCCCGTCTGTCAACGGTGAAGACGGTGGGAGTGATATCACCATCGGTTTTCATACATCGCTAAAAGTATCGGTAGGACCAAAGGGATCCTGGACCGAGCTCCTTGAAGTGCTCGATACGTTCCAAAACCTAGTTAGGCTTTTAAGCTGGGAAAACTTCTCCTGGGGATTTCTTCACTGCAAATTCGGAATACCCACCGATATCGATGATGGGTTCTGGGAGAACCTGGGAATGGAACCGCCGCCTGAACCACTAAGAGCTGAACAGTGGACCAGGACGCTAACTGCGCACACTAAACCTCAGCCGACCAAATCAAGGTCCATGTTCACATTTGCTCTCCCCTTCTCAGCACTAACGGAAGATGCTGTCAACAAGTGGTTCGACCTAAATCACGTCTACGCGGAGGGATTGAATCAGGTCAACCACCTTTTAGACCTGCCAAACGTCACGGCGGAAGTTGAAACTCTGCTACTTGGTGCAGCGATTGAGCGCCTCGGTTACAAATCGATAGAGACTAAAATTAGCAAAACAAAAGCAAACGACGCGCCGACTGTCGACCAATTCGGTGAAGTCGGCGCTGAAGCAGTTCGGCTATTCCCGGATAGTTTCGCGGCCTGGGCTGAGACAGCTAATCGTCACTACCAATCAATGAAGCACCTGCGTCATGAACAGCCAAGTCCTGGTGATTTGAAAAGAGTTAACGATCGTTCGATTCTTGCTGTTCAGCTATGGATAGCAAAGCAATTAGGAGCTAACGATGAGCACCTCAGGCACTTTGCTAGATCTTCCCCGCGATTTGACTCTCAATACTCCCGGATTCCCGATCCGGCTCAGCTCAAATAACGCTGAAGGAGGAGAAATCAATGGCTCACTTCCTCATTAGGTTCCACCGCCCCTCAGGGCGGCTCAACATCACAGAGTTCTCCGACTCTGCAAAAGCAATGGAAGCCCGATTCGCGCTAGATTTGGAGAATACCGACCCGGATGTCGAGATCGTCGTCATCAGCTCACCCTCCCTTCGAGACCTCAGGGTTTCCCATTCCCGCTACTTCGCAGCAGAGCCCCGGCCCCTCCATCACACGGAATACATGGAAGCGGACAACGCCCAACACATCTTGGATCGCGCCGCGAAGCTGACCGGTTAAGCTGCCCAGCATGATCCCGATCAGCGCAGCAGAGGTCCGCAACCGCGTCACGCCGATCCCCACCCCAACCGTCGTACGAGCACTGGGTTCGCTCGGCGTGGGCGGGTCCATCGGCGTGATGGTCTCGCAGGCGCCGCTGGGGGTAAAAGCGGCCGTGGCGATCCTGTGCGTCGTTGCCGCCGTCGCCGTCACGCTGCTGCACCCCTACCGCAAACAGCTCCGCGCGTTTGCGGAGGAGAAGAACGTGGCCAGGGTGCCGTCGATAGGCATGGTGCTCCCCCTGATGCTGTGGTGGCTGCTGCTCATGCTCGCGCCACTGGCCGGTTGGCCCGCGGTGGGCGCGTGGGTTACGGGCGTGCTGGCGGCCGCGGCGGCGTGGGTGCTGTACCCGCATGTGGACGGGTCGCGGCGCCTCGCGTACGCATAGAGCTGCTCGAAAGGATCTACTCGAAAGGCTTTCTAGTAGACGAGTTTTCGCAGCTCAACCTAGAAACATTCCCTTTTGAGTAGCTTTCGAGCTCCCCGGGAGGACCCCTTCGCACAGACCCCTAGTAGCAAAGCCCTATTGTTTAGAAGATCGAAATGGTAGCGGTGTGG
>NZ_KV788421.1 GCF_001807265.1 Corynebacterium sp. HMSC05H05 | reverse complement strand
GTAGGACACCGCCCGGCGGGTCCCGTCGGAGGAGACTAGGCGCTTACATGCTTCTTCCAACACGAGCTTGTTGGCGTGTTTGCCCATTGACAGCACGTTCCTGCACGATTGGTACGCCTGGGCCGGGATTGCTTTCGCCGTGATCATTTCCTCGATGACGGTGCGTGTCGCCGGGCCGATCTTTTGGGCTTCGCGCAGGAAGTAATCGCTCGTCCACAGTCCCTGGGTGTGATCCATGTTCGCCGGTATGTGGTCGGCATCGGTGACATACGCCCCGCGGGTGTGGGCAAGCGTGTGGGTTGTAACGGCACGGCCACCATCGAAGACCGTGAGCACTTGCCCGGTGATGCGCACATCGACAGTGCGGCCAACGAGCTGGTGCGGCACGGAGTACCGCACGCTAGCTACGGTGATGTGGAAATCCGGGGCGACCTTGGCGCGTTTCCACTCGGTGCGCTGCCACGGGGTATCGGGAAGCGCTGTCAACAGGTGCCTTTCATGCGCATCGAAAATGTCTTTGCGGCTTGACTGCTGGTGACGAAACGGTACCGCCTGG
>NZ_KV788420.1 GCF_001807265.1 Corynebacterium sp. HMSC05H05 | reverse complement strand
CCGACCCAACAACTTCACACAAGCACCCGCCACAAGCACACGCTTGCGGCGGGGGCTTGCTATGCGCGGCCAGTGACCCACGAAACCACCTGGGGGGAAACGGCGCGCTCGTCAACGAACCCCTCGGCCACACACCGCATTGCGGACAACCACACCCGCACCCATCATTGGTGCACACCCATGAAAACCCCGGGGTGAAACCACCCGGCAGGGCGCAATCTGCCAGCTAGGGGCCACAGAGGTCGCGGGGCCAGCGCACACAGCCACGATGACGCCTACCGTGGGGCGAAAGTCGAGTACCGGACGTCGAGTACACCCGCGTACACCAATGGACTCGACCTCCACCACTCGACCAACAACACACCCACAACAACCCAGGGATGGTCCACAATCCGCATCGCGGACAACAAGAGCCAGCCCCATGATGGGTGCCCACCCACGAACTACCTGGCTGGCTCTCTCGTAGAAGTTGACAGTCATGTTTTCCCACCTGGGCAAACAGCGGCCGAAAATGGCTGGATCGTCAACGTTTACGAAAGCCGCCCCCGCGAACATCCGCATTGTGGACAACACCGGAACCACCAACGATGGGTGTACACCCACGAAACCGCG
This sequence comes from Corynebacterium sp. HMSC05H05, assembly GCF_001807265.1. Taxonomy (GTDB): domain Bacteria; phylum Actinomycetota; class Actinomycetes; order Mycobacteriales; family Mycobacteriaceae; genus Corynebacterium. The sequence goes on along the minus strand of NZ_KV788420.1, from coordinate 23,693 downwards.
GTTTTGGGGCCAGACTCCGCATTGCGGACAATCACGGCGGCACCAACTATGGGTGTGCACCCACAATCGTAATACGGGTAGCGGTCTAGAGAAACGGCGGCTATAGGGTTGGCCAAGTCTCGCCCAGACGGAACTCGCGTTTGCTGCCGCTCAGTGGGTCGGTGAATTCCAGAGCTGTGCATCGCAGCAGCATCGGCACGGAAAAGTCCTCAGTGTCTGCCGGCAAGAGATTGGGGTAGATCCTGTCGCCGAGGATTGGTGCCGCTTCCGCCATCATTTGGACGCGGAGTTGGTGGGTGCGGCCGGTTTCGGGCTGCAAGACATAACGACCCAGCGCGCCTGCAACGCCATAGCGTCTCTGCAACGCCACCTCGAGAGCAGGCTCTAACCGCGAAACGTCCGACACCACGGTCGAGGCGTTCGGTTCGACGTCTGGTACCAACCGGGCGGCGGGCTCGCCGGATTGTTTGGTCAGGTGGTGGTGCCAGGGGGTGGCCGGAGGGACGTCGTGAAGCAAGGCGATTGCTTCGTATTCCTTGCGTACCTCGCGGCGCGCGAAAAGTTCCTGGTAGGCGCCGCGGATCTCGCGGTGTTTCGTCAGCAAGAGCAGCCCGGATGTCGCCCGGTCGAGGCGGTGTGCGGGGGTGAGCTCTTCGTTGCCGGTTGCGCGTCGCAGGCGCACCGTTGCGGTTTCGGTGATGTGGGAGGCGCGCGGCATGGTGGCCATGAACGGCGGTTTGTTCACGACGAGGAGGTCGTCGTCCTCGAAGACTGTGGTGATCTCGAAGGGGACTGGCCTTTCGGGCGCGGGCCGGCGGTAGAAGAAGACGTCGGTGCCGGGATCCAGCCAGGTCTCTGGGGACAGTGGGGAGCCATCGCGCTTCACGACGGCACCTTCGGTGAACCTCGCCAAGACAGCATCCACGTTGTCGTCGGGATGGCGGTGGCGCTGGGTGGACACGAGGTGCCAGATGAAGTCGGCGGCCTTAATGCCCTGGTCTTCTGGCACGCGGGCGCGGGTTGCGCCTAGGCCGTCGCGGGGCGGCAGCGGCCCCGTCTTGTGAGTCTTTTTCCGTGCCATGCTGTGTAGTAGATTAGCCGCCATGGATTTAGGAGCATTGGTCGAACCGCTGACGGCATTTTTCTCCCAGGGCATCGGCAAGGCCATCATGGACGTCTTGAGCGTGATCTACCAGGTGTTGTTCCCGGCAAACGCTCCGGCGGCGACGCCGCAGGAACTGCCCCGCTAACTTCTCTGACGGCACTAGACTGGGGGTATAACCAGCCGATCCGAGGAAAGGTTTGCACATGACCCAGGAAGATATCGTTGTTGTTGCCGTAGATGGCAGCCCTGCCTCCGACAATGCAGTTCGTTGGGCCGCGAACACGGCGATGAAGCGCAACATCCCGCTTCGCCTGGCCGCGGCGTACTCAATGCCCCAGTTCCTCTACGCGGAGGGCATGGTGCCGCCGCAGGAGGTCTTCGACGAGCTGCAGCGTGAGACCCTGCAGACCGTGGACCGCGCACGCGAGATCGCGCTCGAGGTTGCGCCGGACCTGCACATTGGCCACGCGGTGGCGGAGGGGTCCCCGATTGACATGCTGCTGGAGATGTCCAAGGAATCGACCATGGTGGTCATGGGCTCCCGTGGCTTGAGCGGTATCTCGGGCATGGTGCTCGGTTCCGTGTCCGGCGCCGTCGTCTCGCACGCGTCCTGCCCGGTGGTGGTTGTGCGCGAGGACAACGCCGTGACGGAGGCGAACAAGTATGGCCCTGTCGTGGTCGGCGTGGATGGGTCCGAGGTGTCACGCCGCGCCACCGAGGTGGCCTTCGAGGAGGCGGCTGCGCGCGGTGCGGAGCTGCATGCGGTCCACACCTGGGTGGACACCCAGATCCAGGGGCCGGGCGCGGGCTATGCGGTTTCCGAGGACCAGTGGAAGGCCGTGCAGGAAGAGAAGGACGAGCTGTTGGGCTCGTACCTGAACGAGCTGTCGGAGCAGTACCCGGACGTTGCGGTACAGAAAATCATCACGCGTGACCGCCCGGTGCGAGCGCTCGCCAGCGCCGCTGAAGGCGCTCAGCTGCTGGTCACCGGTTCCCACGGTCGCGGCGGCTTCAAGGGCATGCTGCTGGGGTCGACCTCGCGCGCGCTGCTGCAGGAGGCACCGTGCCCCATGATGGTCGTGCGTACACAAGATTCGTAAGCAGATTGTTACGCAATTGCATGCGATGTGTTGCTCGCCCGAACCATAAGGGGTGCATAATGGCTCCCGTACTGATGAAAAGCAATTAGAAGGGTTTGAAAGACTATGGCACCTGCAATGGGTCTTCTTGGTTGGATTATTATCGGCGGCCTTGCTGGCTGGATCGGTTCCAAGATTCAGAACCGTGACGCACAGATGGGCATCGGCCTGAACATCGTCGTCGGTATTATCGGTGGTCTGCTCGGTGGCTGGCTGCTGTCGGTGTTCGGTGTCGACGTCGCCGGCGGCGGGCTGTTCTTCAGCTTCCTCACCTGCTTGCTCGGCGCGGTGATTCTGCTGTGGATCATCAATCTGGTGACCAGCAAGCGTCGATAGGCGAAAGTGCGAAATCCCTCGGGTGGAACCCGAGGGATTTTTTCGCGCCCGGTGGACTATACGTACCGGTTTGTCTATATTGATATGCGACCGACGCACGAAGGAGTTTTCCTTGGCCACCACCAGCAAGAAGAAGCCAGCGCAGCGACGCCGGGACCGGCCGAGCCCGCGCCAGCGGCTGCTGGACGCTGCAACAAAACTGTTCACCGAAGAGGGCATCCGCGTCATCGGCATCGACCGGATCCTGCGCGAAGCGGACGTGGCCAAGGCCTCGCTGTACTCGCTGCTGGGCTCGAAGGACAACCTCGTCATCGCCTACCTGGAGCAGCTGGACGAGCAGTTCCGCGCCCGCTGGGGTGAGCGCGCCGCGAAGGCGCCGGACGCGGACGCGAAGATCCTCGCATTCTTCGACATGGCTATCGACGAAGAGCCGGACAAGGACTTCCGCGGCTCTCCTTTCCTCAACGCCGCGGGCGAATACCCGCGCCCCGAGGTGGAGTCGGAAGAGCGCATCATCGCGGCGTGCATGGCGCACCGCTCCTGGATGCACGAAACGATCACCGCGCTGCTGACGGAGAAGAACGGCTACGAGTCTTCCGCGCTGGCGGATGAGCTGCTGATCTTCCTCGATGGCGGGCTGTCCGGCGCGAGGATCCTGCACAGTGTCGAGCCGCTGCGCACTGCCCGCGCGTTGGCGGAAAACACGCTGGGCGCGCCGCCGCCGGATTACTCCATCTAGCGCACCGGCGCTACGCTGTGCCGCATGACCACGGCCTCTACGCACACGCCGCCACGCCGCATCACCGTTTCGCAGGTGATCGGCGAGCTGCTGCTCACGTTCGGCGTGTTGTTGCTGCTGTTCGCGTTCTACGAGTCCTTCTGGACCAATATCGCCTCGGGCAAGATGCAGGACGAGGTGCAGACCCGCTTGGAAGAGCAGTGGGTCAACCCCCGCCAGGCAAAGGCCACGGAGCTGGGCGACGCGTTCGCGCGCATGTACATCCCGGCGTTCGGGCAGGACTACCAGTTCGCCATCGTGGAGGGCGTGCAGGAACACCAGCTGCTCACCGGCCCGGGCCGGTACCCGGGCACCCAGATGCCGGGCGAGGACGGCAACTTCGCCGTCGCCGGGCACCGCGTGGGTAAGGGTGCCCCGTTCAACGACCTAGGCGCGCTGAAGGCTTGCGACGCCATCGTGGTGGAAACGCAGACCGAGTGGGTGACCTACCGGGTGATGCCGATGTCGCAGGACCCGGGGGAGCGCCGCAGGGAGGGCATCGACTGCCTGCCCGGCGAGCTCAACGAACGCATCGCGGCAGGCGACTATGCACAGGTCAAAGGCCGCGAGATCACGCTGCCGGGCAACATCGAGGTGGTCAACCCCATCCCGGGCAACCGTTCGACGAAGGTCGAGCCGGGCATGGAAGGGCTGATCACGCTGACCACGTGCCACCCGCAGTTCTCCAACGCGGAGCGCATGATCATCCACGCGGTGCGCACGGAGGTGCAGCCGAAGGACCCGTCGGGCGCGTTGCCGCCCGCCATGAAGGCACAGAAAGAGGTGCGATAGCGATGTATGCGGCCCTGTGGCGCAAGCTTCCCGGTCCTGCGCCGGTGAAGTGGCTGCTCACCCTGATCATTCTGGTGGGTGTGTTTTTCCTGCTCATGGAGGTTGTCTACCCGTGGGTGTCGTCGTTGATGCCGTACAACGACGTCGCGGTGTAGCAACCTAGAGCCAGCGCGGCACCGGTGGCGCCCAAGCACGTAGCTTGGCCAGCAGTTCCTGCGGGTCGTCGGCGACGACCATGTGGGCGCGGTCTGTGCGCCGCATGAAGCCTTGGTCCACCATGTGGTCGATCATCGCCACCAGGGGTGCCCAGAACTCGCTGCCGAGCAGCCCGATGGGCTTGTTGTGCAGACCGAGTTGCTGGCTGGTCCATTCCTCGAACAGCTCGTCCAGGGTGCCGGCGCCGCCGGGCAGGGCCACGATGGCGTCTGCAAGCTCACTCATGCGCGCCTTGCGCTCGGACATCGTGGCCACCACCTCGAGGCGCTCGAGGCCTTCGTACTGCAGCTCGTAGTTGACCAGGTGCTCGGTGAGGACGCCAATGCTTCTCGACGAACCTTCGGCCACCTCACCCATCAGCCCCAATTTGGACCCGCCGTAGACCAGGGTGATGTCGGCCTCCGCCAGAGCTTCGCCGAATGCCCTGGCCAGTGCGGCGTTGGCGGGGTTGGTGCCTTCGCGCGCCCCGGCGTAGACGGCGATCGCTTCGATATCGCGGGACTTCAGCGCCGGGAAAATTTCGCCGTGCAGCAGCGGCGCGAGCTCGGCATCGGAAGCGGCGGGGTCGATCCAGCGCGCCTCTGCGATCTCCGCGGCCGGCGCAGGGGCCAGGCCGGCGCCGGGGTGCAGAAACACCGTCGAGGTGACGGTGCAGCCGGGCTCGTTGGAGGCGGGCGCGCTGAACTGGCCCAGGTAGCTTAAGTCCTCTGGGTCGACATCCAGGCCGACCTCCTCCCGGGTTTCGCGCAGCGCGGTGTCCACCAGCGTCTCGCCGGGCTCCGGCTTGCCTCCCGGCAGCTGGAAGCGCGGGCTCGAGTGCTTGCGCACGCACAGCACTTTCCCGGTGTCGTCGGTGAACACGATGGCGGCTACGGAGATCATCACAGGGCCAGGTTAGCGATTACTTCCTTGGCCACCGTTTCGGCCTTGACGGACTCGTGCTGGTTGGTGAACACCGCCACCGCGGTGGGCCCTTTGGCCACGGCGTACGCTGCGCCGATGCGGCCGGGCACGTCCCCGCCGCCGTGGCGGCCGCCGTCCCACCCGCCGGGCAGCGTCGCCGGCTGGGTCAGGTCTACCGGGGCGACGAAGTCCACCACGGCGCGGGCGTCTTCCACAGAATCCGTGCGGCGCACCATCACGGTCAGCTGCGGCTCCTCGGGGTAGGACCAGAACTGGCAGGCCGGCGGATCGAAGCGGGTGTCTGTGCCCACGCCGGTGACGCGCTGGCCGTTGGTTTGCGCGACCCAATCGGTGTCCAGGTAGGGGCATTCGGTCCAGGAGTCGCGCGGGGTGTCGGGCAGGGCCTGCACGGGCAGGGCGGGTTCGGGTGCGGGGGCGGCCGAAGGGTCGTCGATAGGCGAAGGCTCCTGCGAGCACCCGGCGAGGGCGAGCACGAACAGGGCGGTGGGTACTCTCAGACGCATGAGCTCCAGATTAGTGCTGTTGGAGCAGCATCCCGGAAAGACCGCGGACTACCGGGCGCTCGACTCGGGCATCACGGTGCTGGCGGTGTGCCTAATGCTCGTTTCCTTCGGTGCGCTCGCGCGCATGCCGCTCAACGAGGCGCTGCTGCACATTGTGCTGACCGCCGCGTTCGCGTTTCTGCTGTTCTACGGCATGGTGGAGATGTACCGCTGGGGCGCGTGGGGGCGTGTGGCGTGGATGCTGGGGGCGACGGCGGTGTGGGTGGCGGACATGGCCGTCTCGCCAGTCGCCGTGTACTGGGTGTTCGTGCTGTTCTTCGTGGCGTTGCGCGCCTTTGACAACTGGATCGGCTACGCGTGGGTGGTGGCGTGCTTGGGCATCTCGATTGGCATGCAGGTCCCGGCCGGTCTCACCCTCGGCGGGATCATGGGCCCGGCGCTGTCCGCGGTGGTTGTGGTGGCGATCGCGTACGCCTTCGACACCATCACCCGCGTCAGCCGCGAGAGGCAGCAGCTTATCGACGAACTGCTGGCCACACGCGACCGCCTCGCCGACACCGAACGCGCCGCCGGCGTGGCCCAGGAGCGCGAACGCCTTGCGCACGAGCTGCACGACACGGTGGCGCAAAACCTCTCTTCGATCCAGATGCTGCTGCACTCGGCGGAGCAGGACGTGCGGGCAAGCGGGCTGCCGGAGGGTAAGGCGCAGGCGCCGCTGCGGAAGATGGAGACGGCGCGCCGGGCTGCTTCCAACAACCTGGCGGAGACCCGCGCGATGATCGCCGCGCTCGCCCCCGCGCCGCTGACAGAGTCCTCGCTGCGCGACGCGCTGGCAAGGGTGGCCGGGGACTTCGGCGAGGCCGGCGGCCTGGACATCGGGGTGGAAGTCGACGGCGAGGCCGTGCCGCTGCCCATGCGGGTGGAGGCCGGTTTGTTGCGCATCGCCCAGGGCGCGGTGTCCAACGTGGTCAACCACGCCGAGGCGAGTGCCGCCCGCATCACCCTGACCTACGCGCCGGAGGAAGTGCGCCTAGACGTGGTGGACAACGGCCGCGGCTTCGACGTTAACGCGCAAGATCTCAAACCCAGCGGGCTGGGCCACCTGGGGTTGGACGCGATGCGCTCGCGCGCCGCGGAGCTGGGCGGAAAGCTGGAGATTGAGTCCGCCCCCGGCGGGCCGACGGCGCTGACCGTGGCCGTGCCGGTTAGGATCAACCAAAAGACTGACCTTGACTCTAACGAGGAGACCGACGTTGATCCGGGTACTGCTGGCTGACGACCACGAGATTGTCCGCCTCGGCCTGCGCTCCGTTTTGGAAGCCGCCGAGGACATCAAAGTGGTGGCCGAGGTAGCCACCGCCGAAGGGGCGATTGCCACCGCGCAGGCCGGCGGCATCGACGTCATCCTCATGGACCTGCGCTTCGGCGCCGGCGCGGAAGGCCAGCGCGTGACCACCGGCGCCCAGGCCACCGCCGCGATTCGGGCCAACATGTCCAACCCGCCCAAGGTGCTGGTGGTGACCAACTACGACACCGACGCGGACATCCTCGGCGCCATCGAGGCCGGCGCCGTGGGCTACCTGCTCAAAGACGCCCCGCCGGAAGAACTCGTTGCGGCCGTGCGCTCCACCGCCCGCGGCGACGCAACCATGTCCCCCATGGTGCGCGACCGGCTCGAATCCCGGGAGCGCACCCCGCGCTCCTCACTGACCCCGCGCGAGCTGGAAGTGCTCCAGCTGGTCGCGGCTGGTTCCTCCAACCGCGAAATCGGCCGCCAGCTCATGCTCTCCGAGGCGACCGTGAAATCCCACCTCGTGCACATCTACGACAAGCTGGGTGTGCGCTCGCGCACCTCCGCCGTGGCGTCCGCGCGCGAGCAGGGCGTGCTGTAGCGGCCTACTTCGTCAGCTTGGCGTGCACCTCTGCCGCCAGCGTGTTCAGGTCCTCGTCGATGGAGTTGTGCGCCAGGCGGCGCTGCTCCGGGTTCGCGTGCTCGGCGTTGCGCACGGCCTGCTCCAGCTCGTCGAGACGCACGCGCGCGTCGCCCTTGAAGCCCTCGCCGAGGTTGTCGGTCTGCTCGATGTTCTGCCGGACGGCGTCGATACGCGCCTTGAGTTCGGCGCCGCGGCCGGAGTGGCGCGCGAGATCCTGCGACGTCAGACCGAGACTGGCGGCGCGGTTGTTCACCTGGCCCTGCTGGAACGAGGTCAGCGCCTTGTACGCCAACGGCAGCAGCACCGGCACCAGGATGCGCGCGGCGGAGACCCACTGCTTCGCCTTCTTCTGGGTCACGCCGGACTCCTGGATGCGCTTCAGGTGCGCCTTGGCCAGGTCCTTCTCGTGCTTCTGCTTGCGCTTCAGACCCTTCTTCTCTTCCTTGAGCAGGCGCTTCTCCGCCTTGTCCAGAAGCTTGGCCACGCGCTCGTCGGCCTTCGCCTCCTGCTTGGCCAGCTGGCGCGCATGCGTCTGCGCCGCCTTGACCTCGGCCTTCGTCTTCGCACGGGACTTGCGGATGGCCTCGAAAACACCCATGGTTTGCTCTCCTCTAATCGTTCGCTCTAACGCCCATACACTGTACCTTCCGGGGCGCTACCCCTGCCCAGGTATCGTTTGAGGCATTGTGAGTAACGAACCTGTGCGCGCCTCGGACCTCGTGGGCTGCCGCTTCCGCCAACGGCAGCGCCGCGCGCACCCGGACGTACCCGAATTGCCGGAGGCGCTGCTGCGCCAGCCGCAGATCGACGCCGCCCGCGCCGCCGTATTCGACCTGCTGCCCGTCAAGCGCGCTCTGGGCGACGGCGCCGGCAAGGCGTTTGTGCGGGTGGACATCGACCCCGGGACGGACCGCGTGGCAGCAACGCAGGATGCTTTTCGACGTCGCGCGCACCTGATCACCAACGCCACCCTGACAGGCGCGGTGGAGGGCGTGGACGCGGAAGCCGACGTGGACATCCTCGTGCGCACCGACGCCGGGTATTTGCCCGTGGTGATTTCCAACCACCGCGTCGCCCGCTCGCACCCGAGCGCCGAGCTGGAGATGATCCCCACCGGCCGGCTCGGCTTGGGCAAGCCACTTGTGGTGGGAGCGAAGGCACGCCACCACACCGTTGACGGCTACCGCGTCACCCTGGCGCACCTGCTGCTCGGCGAACGCGCGGACGGCCGCGGCGCTGTCATCGGGCAAGACCGCACGCGCGCGTACCTGTGCGACCCGTCGCGCTACATCGAGCCGCTCGTGCGCGCACTGCTGGCGCCGCTGCCGACCGAGCCGAAACGCTTGAAACAGTGCGCTACCTGCCGTTTCTGGACGCTATGCGAGCCGCGCTTGGTCGAGCTCGACGACATCTCGCTGCTGCTCCCGGGCGGCCGCGGCGACGTGTGGCGCGAGCGCGGCATCGACACGGTGCAGCAGCTTATCGACGAAGCTCCGCCCGAACCCGCCGCCCTCGCCCGCGCCTGGCGCGCAGGCATTCCTGTGCTGCGGCGCCCCGGATTCGCGCCCGCACCCCGCGCCGACGTGGAGGTGGACGTGGACATGGAGGCCTATCTGGACCAGGGGGCCTACCTGTGGGGCACGTTCGACGGCGCCGACTACCGCGCCTTTGCCACCTGGGACGAGGTCGGCGGCGACGCCGAAGAGGAGAACTTCGCCGCGTTCTGGTCCTGGCTCATGGCGCGCCGGGCGGCCGCTCACGCCGAGGGCAAGAGCTTCCGCGCCTACTGCTACGCCGCGGGCGGGGAAAACCACTGGCTGCGCTCGTCCGCGAAGCGGTTCGGCTCTGTGGACGAGGCCGAGGTGGCCGCGTTCATCGCCTCCGACGAGTGGGTGGACGTGTTCGCGCACGTGCGCCGCTCGCTCGTGGGCACTGACGGGCTGGGCCTGAAGGTGCTGGGCCCGGTCGTGGGCTTTGCATGGGAGGACGACGACATCGACGGCGAACGCTCCGTCGCGCTGCGCCGCGCCGCCCGCTTCGGCGACCAAGCCGCCCGCGACATGCTGCTGCGCTACAACGAGGACGACTGCCGCGCAACTCGCGCCGTGCGCGACTTCCTGGATGCCGGCGCGCCGGGCGTGCCGGAGTTCGGGGCGGTGTAGCGGCCCTACCGCTCCGCCTTCCACAGCGCCGCGGACACCAGTGCCAGCGCGGCGAGCAGCGCCGCCAGCACCGCGACGAACCCGGCCCACGGCAGTCCCTCGTAGGCCCAGCCGGTAGCCGCACCCAGGATCGACGAGCCCATGTAGTAGCAGAACACGTACATGCTGGACGCTTCCGCGCGGTCGCGCTCGGCGATGAGGCCGACCCAGCCGGAGGCCGTCGAGTGGAGCGCGAAGAAGCTCGCCGTGAACACCAGCAGGCCAGCGAGCGCGATCCACAGACTGGGCGCGGCCACGGCGAGCGCGCCCGCCAGCATCAGCAGCGCTGACGCCAGCACCACCACGCCACGCCCGTAACGTCGTGAAAGTGCCCCGGCCCGTGCGCTCGACCAGGTGCCCGACAGGTACACCACGTACACCAGGCCGGATAGCGCCGCGGGCAGCCCGTAGTCCAGCACTGCGCGGAACCCGAAGAAGTTGTACATGGACACGAACACGCCCATGGCGATGAACGCGGTGGCATACAGCCCAACCAGCCGGGGATTCTTCAGGTGGCCCAGCATCGCGCGCACCTCCACGCTGGGGCGTATCGACGCCTTTGGCACGAAGTTGCGCTGCTCCGGCAACGCCCACGTCGCCAGCGCCGCCAAAATGAAAGCGACCATGGCGCTGCCGAACATCGCCCAACGCCAAGAGGTGACCTCCAACAGCCCGGCGGGGATGAGGCGCCCGCTTAAACCGCCGATGGAGTTTCCGGCGATGTACAGGCCCATCGCGCCGGGCAGGTCGCGCGGGTCCAGTTCCTCGGACAGCCAGGTCATGGCGACTGCGGGCGTGCCCGCGATGAGCGCTCCTTGCGCCGCGCGCAGGGCGATGAGCTGCCCGGCGGTCTGCGCCAGGGGGAGTGCGAGGCCGAGTGCGGTCGCACCAAGCGCCGAGACCACCAGCACGCGACCGCGCCCGTACTTCTCCGACAGGATCGAGGCGGGCACCACGCACAGCGCCAGGGCACCGGTGGCGGCGGAGACGGTCAGCGCGGCGGTAGACGGGCTGACTGCCAGCTCGGCTGTGAGGGTGGGCAGCAGCGCTTGCGTGGCGTACAAGGCGTTGAAGATGGCCAGCCCGAACGCGAGCATGGCCCACGTTGCGCGTCTGTACTCCAGGCTGCCTTTCTGCATGCCCACCATGCTAGGAAATTCGCAGCAGGAATTTCGCAAAACCTCTTGCGGGATAAGGTAAGCCTAACCTAGGATCAGTTCTGAGTTCGCAGGGACTCGACGTATCACAGGGAAAGCCAACGCCCGCCGCCTCCAACAAGGAGGTGGCGGGCGCTGGTGTTAGGGGAGGCGGAGCTCGTCGTTAAGCAGATGCCTTAGCGTAACGCTCGTTGACGTCGTCCCAGTTGACAACGTTCCACCACGCCTCGACGTAGTCAGCCTTGACGTTCTTGTACTGCAGGTAGAACGCGTGCTCCCACATATCCAGCATGAGCACCGGGGTGAAGTCCACGGAGATGTTGCCCTGCTGGTCGGTCAGCTGCTGGATGATCAGGCGGCCAGCGATGTGGTCGTAGCCCAGCACTGCCCAGCCGGAGCCCTGCAAGCCGGTGGCGACGCCAGCGAACTGCTTCTTGAAGGCCTCGAAGGAACCGAAGTCGCGGTCGATGGCCTCAGCGATCTCGCCGGTCGGGTTGCCGCCAGCGTTCGGTGCCATGTTCTTCCAGAAGATGGAGTGGTTGGTGTGGCCGCCCAGGTTGAACGCCAGGTTCTTGGACAGGGCGCGCAGGCGGTCCGGGTTCGCTTCACCGTTGCGCTCAGCCTCGAGAGCCTCGAGCGCGGCGTTCGCGCCAGCGACATAGGTCGCGTGGTGCTTGTCGTGGTGCAGCGTCATAATCTCTTCGGAGATGTGCGGCTCCAGAGCGTCGTATGCGTAGGGGAGATCGGGAAGCTCGTAAACAGCCATGATTGATTCCTTTCGTCTGCGAATCAGTTGCGGGACCCATGGTAGAGAAAATTTGGGAACAGTGTTGTGGCCAAAGTCGTTGTAGGGGGCATGGGATTTCTTTTCGCACCATCGCCAAAGCTTGTCGACGCCAACTCCGCCCTCCCCGGCCGCCCCGAGCCCGTCCTGGCCAACCCGCGCGAGCACGCGGTGCTGGGCACGCCCACCACAGGGCCGTGGCGCCAGGGGCAGAAACGCGTGCTGGTGGGCATCGGCTGCTTCTGGGGCGTGGAGAAGATGTACTGGCAGATGGACGGCGTGAACTCCACGTCGGTGGGCTACGCCGGCGGCATCACCCCGAACCCGACCTACCGCGAGGTGTGCTCCGGGCAGACCAACCACGTCGAGGCGGTGGAAGTGGTCTACGACCCTGAGGTGGTCACACTGAAAGACATTGTGAAGGCTGCGCTGGAGGCACACGACCCGACGCAGGGCTACCGCCAGGGCAACGACGTGGGCACGCAGTACCGCTCCGCCTTCTACACCGACACTGAAGAAGAGGCGGAGCAGATCCGCGGGTGGATCCGCCAGTACGAGCAGGACCTGCAAAGCGCCGGCTACGGCGACATCACCACCGAAGTGAAGTCGGTGGAGAAAGACGGAGTGAAGTATTACCTGGCGGAGGAGGAGCACCAGCAGTACCTGCACAAGGTGCCGAACGGCTACTGCCCGCACCACTCCACCGGCGTGGCCTGCGGGATTTAGCTAGTAGCCGTGCTTTGAGGGGAACCCGTCTTTGGGCATGCGGGTTTTCGTGGCGTCGTTGTGGATCCAGCGCGCTACCCGCACCAGCTCGGGGCGGGAAAGCGCTGCGTCATCGGCGTCGTCGCCCGCGCCGTGGATCACGGCGTTCCAATAGGCGACCGTCTCGTCGTGGTAGTTGTGCCCGTGGGGTGACGGGTAGTCCTTTGACGGCAGCTGGTCAATGCCCACCTGCCAGAACGTCACCAGCGGCATCCAGCGCATCGTGTCCAGCGCGTCCAAGTGCTGGGCGGCCGGGGCGGGCTCGCCGCGCGAGCCGGGTTCGCGCAGCCAATCCGGGGCCTTCCACGCCAGGGACGGCTCCCACCACACCACCGGGTCGGAGGCGTGCTGGGCGAAGACGAACCGGGGTTCTGCCCAGGTGTTGGCGTAGGCGTTGCCGCGGAAGTCGTGGCGCAGGTGTGCGGGATGGGCGGTGAAGCGGACGTGGCGGCCGCCGTCGATAAGCGGGAGGCGTTGCGGGGAGCCCTTCTCGCGGTGCCTGGTGAGGTAGCTGTGGTTGCTGGCGAATCCGGGCGTGCCGGTGAACACGCCGCCTGAGGTGTGCTCGAGGAACTCCTCGACGGTCTCGAACGCGTCCGAGACGCCGTACGCGCCCAGCGATTCGCCGCCGACGTAAAGCTTCGGGCGCGTGGCAGGGTCGAGTGTTTCCAGCTCGCTGCGAATCGCCTCGATGAGCACGCGCGAGGAGCGCACCGGGTTCTTGCGGTCCGCCAAATAGGAATATGCCGAGGGCAGGTAGGAGTACTGCATGGCCACCACGGCCGAGTCGCCGCGGGTGACAAACTCGAAGCCCGAGGTGTGGAAGTCGTTGATCCAGCCGGTGCCTGCCGCCGACATCACCGCGATGTGGCTGCGCTCGAACGCGCCGGTGCGGTGCATCTCTTCGATGGCTACGGCGGCCATTTCCTGGAAGTCCGGGTCCTGGTCGCGTTCTGTGTCCAGGCCGACGAAGATGCGGATCGGTTCCATCGCCTCGCCGTCAACGAGGCGCTCGATGTCCTCCTTGCGGGGGCCGCCGGCCACCACCGCGCGGCCCTGGCGGCCCATCGTGTTCCAATCCACCGCGGAATCCGGCGAACCGGAACGCTCAGGCCGCTTCGGCTGGTCGGCGCCCCGCATGAACTCGCGGTCCAGCTCCTGCGCCTGGCGGCTCACGCGCTCCGCGAAGCGGCGCACCACCATCTGGTCGCCCACCAGAATGAGCAGCGCGCCGCCACCTGCGATCGCCAGCGGCCACGACGCCACCGGCGGCAGCTTCTTGCCCAACAGCTCGTTGATCGCGTCGATGAACGTCTGGATCGCATCGCCGACAAGCAGCACCACGCCGTAGCCCAGCGTACCCAGCGTGATGCCCAGGATCTGGGGGCTGACCTTGAACTTCTCGTCGCTTTCCACCAACTGTTCCTGGTGGGCGCGACGGCGCAGCGACGTGACAAACACACCGGCTGTCACACCCGTCATGGCCAAACGCACCGGGACTGGCAGTGGGCCCTTGGTGGAGTCCGGCGCTGCTGGGCGGAGGGCTTGCGAAGCTGCCGTCGCAAAGCCATGGCCAATGCCCTGCAACACACCGACGTTCGCGGCCGTCGCCCACCAGCTGTGCGGCAGCAGCGACGGCGACACCGCACCCCACGTCGCCACCTCAGCCCCCGCAAGCCCCGCGCGGAAACTCGGAGGCAAACGGCGCAGACCACCCATGCGCACGCCCGGAGAAATATCGGCCAACACCTCCAGCACACCCATCGGCAGCGCCAGCACACCGTCGCGCTTGACGGAATAGCGGGAACGGGCGCGCTGAAGCGCATCTGGCAGCTGATCTACAGCGGTGCGGGCTTTGGCGAGGAAGTTGGAAGGCACGGAAGCAATTGTTCCAAAAATGTTCCGGTCGCGGGGCCAGCTGCGCGCAGGTAGCCTCGCAGCCGTGAACGAGAAGATGCCCAAAATCGTTGCGCACCGCGGATTCTCCGGACACCACCCCGAGCTGACGCGCCGGGCGTTCGAAGAAGCGCTGAAGCTGCCCATCCACGGCATCGAATGCGACGTGCGCCTCAGCCGCGACGGGCGGGTGGTGGTCTTCCACGACGCGTCGGTCAACCGCACCACCGACGGCCGCGGACGCGTTGACTGCATGGATTTCGCTGATTTGCTCCAGCTCAACTGTGGCACCGAGGACGAGCCGCAGCAGATCATGTGCCTGGAAGAACTGCTCGAACTCATGCAGGACTACCCCGACAAGCACCTCTACATCGAGACCAAGCACCCCACCATCTACGGGCCCGAGGTGGACGAGCAAACCCTGCGAACGTTGCGTTACGCCGGGCTGCACGAATCCGAGAACGTGCACGTGATCTCCTTTTCCCACCGCGCCGTGCGCTACTTCACCCACATGGCACCCGAGCTGGAGACCTTCTACCTGTTCCGCCTGAAAGAGATGCGGTGGAACCGCAAGGGTCGCATGCTCTCCCGTCCTTATGGCGTCGGGCCTGCACTGCAACACCTGCAGCTGCGCCAAGAGCTGCTGGGCTACCGGGGGTTGCGCACCTACACCTGGACCGTGAACACCCCGCGCCAGATGCGCTGGTGCGCCGACAACGGCGTCGACGTCATCGCCACCGACCTGCCGGACGTCGCTTTGGCCGCGTTCGAGCAGGTGCCGGCCGCGGCGGTGGCGGGATAGCGCTCGGGGCTTTTCGCCTGCCGGTACGATTGCGCGCATGGTGCAACGCAAGCCGAAAAAGAAGAAGAACCGCGAGGACCTGCCCGAGGGCATGACTCGCCGCGAGGTCAAGCTGGCCGCCCGCGCAGCCGAGCGCGAGAAGCTGCAGAAGGACCCCCGCCCGTTCGGCGGCCTGGCCGCAGAGGCCGACCTGGTCGCGCTGCAGGAGTTCGTCCCGTCCGCCGTGACCACCTTCGACGTCAAGGGCACCTCGGTGAACATCGCCACCGTGCTGCCGGGCGCTGGCGCCGCGCTGGTGCGCGAGGAGTCCCAGGGCGGCGAGCGCTTCGTTGCCCTGCAGGTCACCTCCCACTCCCAGAACCCGGGCCGCGACCTTGCGTACGCCCTGAACTGGGTCGTCGATGCCGCGCCGGGCGAGACGCTGCAGTCCACCGTCGCCGACGGTTCGCAGCCGGAGCTTTCTTCGCTTATTGACGGCTCCGCTACCCCCGACATCACCACCTACCAGGACTTCTCCTGGTGGTTCCCCGACGGCGCTTCGGTGCCGCCGCAGATCCAGCAGGCGCTGCAGCAGGCCAACGACGCCGTTCTGCCCTCCGAGAAGGTCGGCGCGGACTTGCCGGGCGCGATCTGGTGGGTCAACCCCGGCGGCGGCAAGGCGCACATCCGCTGGGTGCGCACCGAGGACAACGAGGCGCAGATGCTCTCCGCGCTGGCCCGCATCGCCGCGCGCGGCGAGCTGAACCTGGGCGAGGGCACCAAGTTTGCCGGCGCGTTCCGCACCCACGGTCTGGTCGTGCCGGTGTTCGACCTTGACCCGTCCGTGGAGGCAGGCTCCTACGACGAAGCACTGGCCGCGCTGAATAAGCAGATCGAGGCGGAGTACGCCAACGACGCTGCGCTGACCGCCGACGAGCGCAAGCAGCTGGACAACATTAAGTCCCGCCAGGTGACCATCTAGCGCCGCACCCGCTGCGCGCCGAAGGCGCAACATTCCGCAAAACCGGCTACCTACATCCGGCTACCCGCTGAAAAATCGCGTGGGAGCCGGTTCTAGGTAGCCGGTTTTCTTACATTGACGGCAAGGACGACCACGGGACCGCTACGTCGTCACTGCGCGCCAAACCCGCACCGGGCGCCGGGGTGCCTATCCGTAGACCTTTTGGCCAGCGACCCAGGTCTGCCAGGTGATCGGCATGCCCGGGCGGTACGCCAGGTTGATGGCGTTCTCGGCGTCGAGGATGTGCAGGTCAGCGGCGGCGCCCGGCACCAGGGTGCCCTTCGCCGGGCGGCCTTGGGGGTCCTTGCCGTCGCCGACGTTGTGTCGCCGTAGGGCCTTGGCGCCGCCGGTGGTGGCGGCCTCGATGGCCTCGTCGAGGGTGAGGTGCTGCTGCAGCACCGCGGTGGTGACGCAGAAGTTCATCGAGGACGTAAACGAGGTGCCCGGGTTCAGGTTGGAGGCGATGGCGACGGTGGCGCCGGCGTCGATGAGCTTGCGGCCTGGGGCGAGATCCTCGCGGGTGGACAGGTCGCAGGCGGGCAGCAGGGTGGCGACCGTGTCGGAGCCGGCGAGCAGCTTGATGTCCTCGTCGGACAGGTAGTTCACGTGGTCGACGCTGGCCGCGCCCATCTCCACGGCGAGCTTCACGCCCGGGCCTTCGCCGAGCTGGTTACCGTGCACGCGAACGCCCAGGCCAGCCGCCTTGCCGGCCTCGAGCACTCGGCGGGACTGCTCCTCGTTGAACGCGCCGCGCTCGCAGAACACGTCGATCCACTGCACGTGGTCCTTCACCGCGTCGAGCATCGGGCCGACGACCTCGTCGAGGTACTCGTCGGCGTCCGCCCCCGGCGGCACGAGGTGGGCGCCGAGGAAGGTGACCTCGTCGACGTGGCGGGCGGCCACGCGCGCGGCCTCCGCCTCGGATTCGACGTTCAGGCCGTAGCCGGTCTTGGTCTCAAACGTGGTGGACCCGCCCGCATGACCAGCTGCGACGCGCTCCGCTACCAGCTTGTCCAGGCGATCCTCGCCGGCGGAGCGGGTAGCCTCCATGGTCACGGCGATGCCGCCGGCGGCGTAGGATTCGCCCGCCATGCGCGCTTCGAATTCCTCGGCGCGGTTGCCGTCGAAGACCATGTGCGAGTGGGAGTCCACCCAGCCGGGGAGCACGGCTCGCTTCTCGACGTCTACAGTTTCCGCCGCCTTCGCCGCCTCATCCGGCGCCTCGTTGGCGGGGCCGACCCAGGTGACCACGCCGTCGTCGATAAGCATTGCGGCGTCTTTGATGGTGCCGAGCTCGGAGACGGTGCGCAGCTCGGAAATACCGGTGATGAAGGTGCTCATGAGTGCCTTTCTTCGGGGGTTTTGCAGGGCCCAGGGTAGTGAAAAGCGCTGACGCGCCCGCGAGGGGAAACGTCAGCGCTTGGGGTGTGGATTAGTCGCGCGCCTTGAACTCCATCGGGATGCGCACGCCGCGCTCCTTAGCCACCTCGTCGGCGCGGGTGTAGCCGGCGTCGACGTGGCGGATAACGCCCATGCCCGGGTCGTTGGTGAGCACGGCCTTGAGCTTCGCCTCGGCGAGCTCGGTGCCGTCAGCCACCGTGACCTGGCCGGTGTGGATGGAGCGGCCCATGCCCACGCCGCCGCCGTGGTGGATGGACACCCAGGTCGCGCCGCCGGAAACGGCGGTCATGGCGTTGAGCAGCGGCCAGTCCGCGACAGCGTCGGTGCCGTCGAGCATGGACTCGGTCTCGCGGTACGGCGACGCCACGGAACCAGAGTCCAGGTGGTCGCGGCCGATGACGATCGGGGCCTTGACCTTGCCCTCCTTGACCAGGTTGTTGAAGATCACGCCGGCCTTGGCGCGCTCGCCGTAGCCCAGCCAGCAAATACGCGCCGGCAGGCCCTCGAACTCGACGTACTCCTCAGCGGCGTCCAGCCAGCGGTGCAGGTGCTCGTTGTCCGGGAAGGCCTCCTTGATGGCCTGGTCGGTGACCTTGATGTCCTCCGGGTCGCCGGACAGTGCAACCCAGCGGAACGGGCCGAGACCCTCGCAGAACAGCGGGCGGATGTAGGCCGGGACGAAGCCCGGGAACTCGAAGGCGCGGGTGTAGCCGGCCTTGCGGGCCTCGTCGCGGATGGAGTTGCCGTAGTCGAACACCTCGGCACCCTCGTCCTGGAACTCCACCATCGCCTGGACCTGCGCGGCCATCGCCTCGCGGGCCTTCTTGGTGAAGGTGGTCGGGTCCGCGTCGGCCTCGTTGTGCCAGCTCTCGAACGGGATCTCGGTGGGCAGGTAGGACAGCGGGTCGTGCGCGGACGTCTGGTCGGTCACGATGTCCACGGTGAACTCGCCTTCGCGGTGACGGCGCAGCATTTCCGGGAACACCTCTGCGGCGTTGCCCACCAGGCCCACGGACAGGGCACGCTTCTCGTTCTTCGCGTCGGTGACCAGCTTGATTGCTTCCTCGAGGTCGGTGGTGACCTCGTCGAGGTAGCGCTTGCCCTGGCGACGCTTCAGGCGGCCCTCGTCAACGTCCACGATCAGGCAGGCGCCGCCGTTGAGGGTGACGGACAGCGGCTGTGCGCCGCCCATGCCGCCGCAACCGCCGGTCAGGGTGAGGGTGCCGGCCAGGGTGCCGTTGAAACGCTTCTTCGCCACAGCCGCGAAGGTCTCGTAGGTGCCCTGCAGGATGCCCTGGGTGGCGATGTAGATCCAGGAACCGGCCGTCATCTGGCCGTACATCATCAGGCCCTCGTCCTCGAGTTTGCGGAAATGCTCCCAGTCAGCCCAGTCGCCCACCAGGTTGGAGTTGGCGATGAGCACGCGCGGCGCCCACTCGTTGGTCTTCCACACACCGACCGGCTTACCGGACTGGACCAGCAGGGTCTCGTCGGACTCGAGGTCCTTCAGCGTATCGACGATCGCGTCGAACGCTTCCCAGCTACGAGCAGCGCGGCCGGTGCCGCCGTAGACGACCAGGTCGTCCGGGCGCTCCGCAACCTCTGGGTCGAGGTTGTTCTGCAGCATGCGCAGCGGCGCCTCGGTCTGCCACGACTTCGCCGAGATCTCAGTGCCGCGCGGGGAGCGGACCTCGCGTGCGCCTTCGGACCAGTTCTTCGCCATGGGAATTCCTTTCTGTTGTTGCCCAATCGAGGTATCGGATAGACAGTAACGCCCGTCACATGGTCGGGGTGGGGTGGTTCGGGGTGATTTGTCTCGGATATGAGACTTTTGTGTGGCGCGGGTGCTATTTGCACGCAAACCCCGAGCAAGGGGACCAGAGGATGCCCTGTTTTGGGGCAAACTCTGGATCCCTTGCTCGGGGTATGTGGCGGGGGGTGGGGTGGCGCTAGAAGATCAGGTACGCGATCGGCACCGTCAGGATGATGGACAGCACCACGCGCTGGAACCAGATGATCACCATGTGGCTGATCTTCAGCGGGATGTCCGTGGCCAGCACGGCAGGGATCATCGAGGAGAAGAAGAACACCTGGCTGATGGAGACCACGCCGACGGTAAACCGCAGCACGTCGGACTCGTTGCCCGCCACCAGCGTCGCCGGCAGGAACAGCTCGGACAGGCCGATGGCGAACGCCTCAGAGGCCAGCCACGGGTCCGGCAGCTGGAATAGCAGCGCGAGCGGGTAGAACACCGCGCCGAGGATCTTGAAGGCCGGAGTGTAGAACGCCATCGCGAGGCCGATGATGCCCACGGCCATGATGCCGGGGATGACCTGGATGGTCATGATCACGCCGTCTTTGAAGTTGCGCCACAGCGTCTTCGGCAGCGAGTCAGCCTGGGCCAGAAACGTCATCGCTTCCTTCCACGCGGCGGCGAACACGTTGCCCTCCACGCGCTCCTCGGGCTGCGGGGTCGCACCCGGGTAGTACTCGTCCGGGATGGTGGACAGCGGTGGGATGCGCACCACGACGATGGTGACCAGGAAGCAGACGATCAAGGTCACTGCGAAGTACACGCCCCAGATGTGCATCAGGTCCAGGGTGCGGGCCACGACCACCATGAACGTCGCCGAGGCGGTGGAGAACCCGGCGGCGATGATAGACGCCTCGCGGGCAGTGTAGCCGCCGGTGCGGTACACGCGGTTGGTGATCAGAAGGCCGAGCGAGTACGAGCCCAAAAACGACGCCACCGCGTCCACCGCGGACTTGCCCGGCGTGTGGTAGACGGGCCGCATGAAGCGCTGCACCATCACGCCGATGAACTCCATGAGGCCGAAGCCGACTAGCAGGCCGAGGAAGATCGCGCCCACCGGGATGAGCAGGCCGACGGGAATGACCAGCTTGTTCAGGATGAAGGGGCCGAGGCGTTCGTCGAAAAGAAATTCCGGCCCGAACCCGAACACCAGCATCGCGCACAGCACCACGGCTAGCGCGGAGAGGAACGCAAACACCGCGCGCGCCCGGTCTTCGCGCCACTTGCCGGTGGCGAACTGGTAGACGGCGCCGGCGGTGATCATCACCAGCGTGATGTACGGCAGCGCCGCGCTGAGCCCTTCTTGCAGCCAGCCGACGATGTGGTCCAGCAGAATCGTGTTCTTTTCGCCCACCGTGAAGGGGACGAAGAACGCGAACGAGCCGATGGCGCTGTAGACGAAGAAACGCCACTTCTGCTTCGGGTCGGGGCTATCAACTTCATGCGGTTCTGGCATTGAGGGCACAGGGGCGATGCCCTCGCCTTTGATCCAACGGGTGCTTCCGCCGCGGCGGCGGGAGTTGAGGGTGTCCTCCATAGTGCTGCTCCTTTGCGGAACTTAGCGCGGGTCTTCGCTCAGCCAAGACTCGATGCGGTCGTTGTGTTGCCCCAGCTCCGGTGCCGGTTTTGGAGCTTCCATGCCGGCCAGTTTGAGCGGGGAGGCGAGGGTGCGGAACCCATCCGTTTCTTCAGCAATCACGCCGCGCTCTTCGGCGAACGGGCTGCGCAGCGCCTCGTCCAAGTCGTAGACGCGGGCGGTGGGCACGCCGTGCTCTTCAAACAGCGCGATCGTCTCGGCCCGGGTTTTCGTGCTCAAGGCCTCCTCGACCAGCTCGCGCAGCGCGACGCGGTTCTCGGAGCGGGCCACCGGCTCGGCGAAGCGTTGGTCGGTGGCCATCTCCGGGATGCCCAGCGCGTTGGCCAGGCGCTCGAACAGCCGGTTCGTGGTGATTGCGATGACCACGTCGCCGTCCTTGGTCGCATACGTGGAAAACGGCGCTGACAGGCCGTGATCGTTGCCGATGCGGGTGGGCGGGGTGTCGTCGTAAAGCGCGCGCATGCCCACGGACTCCATGACGGAGATGAGCGAGTCGTACATGGCAAGGTCCAAATGCTGGCCCTTGCCGGTGGATTCGCGCTGGTAGAGCGCGGAGACGGTGCCGATCGCGGCGTACAGGCCCGGGATGAGGTCGCCGAGCGAGATGCCCACGCGCGTCGGCTTGGAGTTCTGCCAGCCGGTGATGGACATCAGGCCGCTCATCGCCTGCGCGACCAGGTCGTACGCGGGCTCCTTGGCCAAAGATCCTGTCTGGCCGAAGCCGGAAATGCTCGTGACGACGAGCCGAGGGTTGACCTCCAACAGCTCCTCCGGGCCCAAACCGAGCTTCTCCAACACGCCCGGGCGGAAGTTCTCCACCACAACGTCGGCGCGGCGCACCAGGTCGCGCAGGACCTCCTTGTCGTCGTCGTTTTTGAAATCCAGCGTGATGCCCATCTTCGAGCGGTTGAACAGGCGGTAGTAGGCGGACGTGCCGTCTACGAACGGGCCGAACTGGCGCGAATCATCGCCCCAGGGCGACTCCACCTTGATCACCTCGGCGCCCAGATCCGCCAGGATCATGGAGCAGAACGGGCCTGCAAGCACGCGGGAAAGGTCCAGGACGCGGATGCCGGAAAGTGGTGCATTCATGGTGTTTCCTCCTGCGTGTTTTAGACGAACGCCGACTCGCCTGTGATGGAACGGCCGACGATGAGCTGGTTGATGTCGTACGTGCCCTCGTAGGAGTAGATCGCCTCCGCGTCGTTGAAGATCTTCGCCATGCGGTAATCCGAAATCAGGCCGTTGCCGCCCAGGATCTCGCGGCCGAGCGCCACCGTCTCACGCATGAGTTTCGAGGTGAACGCCTTGGCCAGCGCGGACTGCTCGTTGTTGGCGGAGCCGCGGTCCTCCATGCGCGCCAGCTGCGCCATCATTGACTCGGAGGCGACCAGGTTGCCCTGCATCGTGGCCAGCTTGTTCTGGTTGAGCTGGAACGAGGAGATCTTCTTGCCAAACTGGATGCGCTCGTCCGCGTAGCCGAGCGCCACATCGAGGGCGCCCATTTGCGTGCCGACGGCCTGCCAGCCGACCGTGGAACGCGCACTCTTGAACACCTTGTTGATGTCCTTGAACGAGTTCGCACCCTCGAGCTTGTCGCTGTCCGGGACGAAGACGTTGTCGAGCGTGATGTCGGCGTTTTGCACCGCGCGGATGGCGATGCGGTTCTCCATCAGCGTGGCGGTGTAGCCCTCCGCTGTGGTGTCCACGATAAAGCCCTTGACCTGCTCGTCCTCCGGGTCGCGGGCATAGACGGCGACGTAATCGGAGAAGGTGGCGTTGCCGATCCAGCGCTTCGCGCCGTTGAGGATCCAGCCGCCGTCGACCTTGGTGGCGGTGGTGCGCATGCCCTGGGCGACGTCGGAACCGGCCTCCGGCTCGGTGATCGCCAGCACGCCGGTCTTGCGCACCGCGTACAGGTCCGGCAGCCAGCGCTCCTTCTGCTCATCGGAGCCGAGCAGCTCGATGCTCCCGGTGAACAGGCCGTCCTGGCCGGAGAAGAACGTGCCCACTGAGCCGTCCGCGCGGTGAATCTCCGCCGCAACCAGGCCGGCCAGCAGGCGGGAGCGGCCCTGGCCGCGCACGAGGCTGATGATGTTCAGCTCGCCTATCGACGGCAACAGCTCGTGCGGGAACTCCGAGCGGTTCCAGTAGTCCACGGCGATGGGCAGCACCTTCTCGGTCGCCCAGTCGCGGACGTTGTGGAGGATCTCTTTTTCCTCCGCGGGCAGCTCGGACTCGAAGTCGTAGAAATCCCCGTTTGGGTATCGTCCAGCCATGATGAGACTCCAATCACAATCGGCGCAAAAGTATGGTGTGCGCGACAGTGTATGGAGGATTTTGCAGGTCACATCTGGGTTCCCGGGCGGGTTGTCTTGTATTCGAGACTGCGGGGCGGGGTTCCTGACAGATCACGGCGGCCGTTTGCGGCGACCTGGGGCGATCGGGGCCGCCTGACAGATTCCGCCGCGAAGTGTCGGCGCTGTGGCGATTTGTTCACCCGACAAGGCGGCCCGGGCTGTGCGGACTTCCTGTGAACCACCGGTTGTC
>NZ_KV788419.1:838-26635 GCF_001807265.1 Corynebacterium sp. HMSC05H05 | reverse complement strand
CCCGAAAACTCTTGCTTTCCGCGTTGGAAAGTGACACACTTGCGAACATGGAAAGCAACGCACCGCAGCCCAACCCACCGCAAACGCAGATCTCCCGCGAAGAGGCCCGCGCCGCCCTCGAACAGATCGACGGCATCGAGCACGAAACCCAACGTAAACACACCCCACCGTGGGCTTACGCCATCCTCGGCACCAGTTTCGGTGTCACGATCGCCGGCACGATCATCGGCTGGAAGTACTGGTGGGTGCTGTTCGTGCTCATCGTCGTCGCCTGCATCGCGCTCGCGATCTGGGACAACAACCGCAACGTGCGCCCGAGCATGAAGCAGCCGATCCAAGAGGACCCCAAAACGAACTGGGCCGCCGCCCTGGCCCCCGTGTTCGTCATGCCGCTGATCTGGCTCGTCCCCGAGGGCAGCGTGGTCGGCGGAATCATCGCCGGCGTGGTCGTCGCCGTCGTGTTCACGGCCGTCATGATCTACGG
Source organism: Corynebacterium sp. HMSC05H05 (assembly GCF_001807265.1). Classification (GTDB taxonomy): domain Bacteria; phylum Actinomycetota; class Actinomycetes; order Mycobacteriales; family Mycobacteriaceae; genus Corynebacterium. The sequence continues at coordinate 26,151 of NZ_KV788419.1, read as the reverse complement.
GGAGAAAAACCGATGAACGCCCCCGCCATCGACCCTGTCATTCACCCCCTGGCGCGGCTGAAGATTTGTGCTGCGCTGTACCACGCGGGAGCCGTCGAGAAGCAAACATCCCGGCACGAGATGCGCTTCAGCTCGCTGAGAGAGAAAACTGACCTGTCGGATTCGGCGCTGTCGAAGCAGCTGGACCGGCTGGAGGAGCACGGCTACGTCACGCGCTTCCGCGAGTACGGCTCCAGCAGAGCGAAGGACACGGTGTGGGTCACGCTCACCGCAACGGGCGCGCAGGCCTTCGAAAACCACACGGCCGCGCTGCGCGAGATCGCGGGCGGGTAGATTCGTCCCCATGAGTTTTCCCGCACCAGCACCCGGCGCGTTCGCGCTGATCACCGGCGCGAGCCAAGGCATCGGCGAGGCCATCGCGCGCCAGCTCGCCGCTGAGGGCCACAACCTCATCCTCGTCGCAAGGCGCCAAGAAGTCCTACAAAAGCTTGGCGACGAGCTCTCGCTCGCCCACGGCATCGACGTCGAAATATTCGCGGCAGACCTGTCCAAGGCCCGCGACGTGGACGCCCTAGTCACACACATTGAAAACCGCACGGTTTCTATCTGCGTGAACTCGGCGGGCATCGCCAGCTTCGGGCCGTTCATGGCCCAGGACTGGGAGTACGAGACGAACCAGTTCAACCTGAACGCCACGGCGGTGTTCCGCATCACCAAGGCGGTGCTGGACCAGATGGTGCCGCGCGGCGAGGGTGCGCTGTGCAACGTCGGCTCCGCTGCAGGCAACCTGCCGATCCCGAACAACGCCACCTACGTGTTCACCAAGGCCGGCGTGAACCAGTTCACCGAGGCGCTGCACTACGAGCTCAAGGACTCGGGCGTGCACGTGACCCTGCTCGCGCCGGGCCCGGTGCGCGAGGCGTACATCCCGGAGGACGAGCAGTCCATCGTGGACAAGGTCGTGCCGGATTTCCTGTGGACCACCTACGAGTCCTGCGCCGCCGACACCATTGCCGCGATGCGCAAGAACCGCCGCCGCATCGTGCCCGGCCCACTTTCGAAGGCCATGGACGTGGTCTCCAACTACGCCCCGCGCGGGTGGCTCCCGCCGATCATGGGCAAGTTCTACGCACAGATGGGAGAGGAATAGATGGACATCGCAGCGAAGGACAACCGCATTGTCTGGGTGGACCTGGAGATGACGGGCCTGGACCCTTCCCGCCACGTCATCGTGGAGGTCGCCGCCCTGGTCACGGATGCGGAGCTGAACATTATCGACGAGGGCGTGGACCTGGTCGTGCACGCCACCGACGCAGAGCTCACCGAGATGGACGACTTTGTCACCCAGATGCACTCCGACAACGGGCTGCTCGATGACATTAAGGCCTCTCAGATCAGTCTTGAGGAGGCGGAGGACGCGGTGCTCGGGCTCGTCGAGAAGCATTGCGATCCTGCGCACCCCGCGCCGCTCGCCGGCAACTCGATCGCCACCGACCGCACGTTCATCAAGGCGCAGATGCCGCGCCTCGACGCCGCGCTGCACTACCGCATGATCGACGTCTCCACGGTCAAGGAGCTCTCCCGCCGCTGGTTCCCCAAGGCGTACTTCAACCAGCCGGCAAAGGGCATGGCACACCGCGCGCTGGCGGACATCGTGGAGTCCATCCGCGAGCTGGATTACTACCGACGCAGCGTGTTCGTGCCCGCCCCTGGGCCCGACACGGAGGCGGCCAAGGACGCAGCCGCAGGCGCAACCGATGCCTACCAGCCGTTTTTGTGAAAACACGGTGAGGGGCTAAGGTAGATCTCGCTGCAAAAACAGCGATGGTGGCTGTAGTTCAGCTGGTAGAGCACCAGGTTGTGATCCTGGGTGTCGCGGGTTCGAGTCCCGTCAGCCACCCCAAAGTTGAAGGCCTGTCCTGCGAAAAGTCGCGGGTCAGGCCTTCGTCGTTTATCCCCCAGTTGCCCCCGGGTTTGCAGCTGCGGGTATCCCGTTTTAGCAATGTGGCAAATATTTGCCACATTGCTAAAACAGCACTCCCCTACTCGTACAGCGGTTCGCCGGAACCGCCGGAACGCTGCTCCCAATCGAGGTTCCAGTACCCCAGGCCGTCGTAAGGCGTGAGCGTGCCGCCGGCGGTGTTCTTCACCACCACCGGGTCGCCGCGCTTCACAAAATTCTGGAACCACTGCGCATTGTCGTAGGAGGCGTTGATGCAGCCGTGGGACTGGTTGTAGCTGCCCATCGCGCCGAGCGCCCACGGGGCGGAGTGCAGGTAGATACCGGAGTAGGACAGCTGCGTGGCGTAGTCCACTGGCGTGACGTAGCCGCCGGCGTCCAACGCCAGGCCGAAGGTGCGCGAATCCATGGTCAGCTTCTCGTGCTCGTCGCCGACCACATACACACCGTTCGGGGTGTCGTACTTGCCGTCGGTTCCCAGCGAGATCGGGAACTCCTTGACCAGCTCGTCGCCCGAGTAGACGCGCATCATCTTGTCGGCGTTGTCCACCACGGCTTCCACCTTGTCGCCGATGGTGAAGTTGGTCTCGTTGTCCCCGCCGCCGTAGAGGCCCTTACCCAGCTTCTCGCCGTAGATGTCCACCTTCACGCTGACGTCGGTGCCGGGCTCCCAGTAGTCCTTGGGGCGCCAGCGCACCTCGTACGGATCCAGCCAGAAAAACGCGCCGTCGGTGTCGTTGGAGGTCTCCACGTCAATGTGCTCCTCCATCGCCTTGGTGTCCTGGACGGGGCTGTCGAAGCGGATGGTCACGGCTTGCCCCACGCCGACGGTCGCGCCGTCCAGCGGGCCGATGTACGAATTCACCGTCGCGTCCGGGGTCAGCGTGGTGAACGAGGAGACCACCTTCTGGCCTTCCTTGTCCCGCGCTTCCACAGTGTAGGTGCGGCCGTACCCGAGCGGTTCGGCAACGGACCACTCGGACTTGTCATCGTCGAACTCACCCTCGACTTCCTTGCCGGCCTCGTTGGTCATGGTCACAGACGACAGGCCGGCAGCGGCGGTCACCGTAATCGGGTCCAGCGGGGCAACCCCGGTCTCCCCGTTTGCCACGTTGACCTTGGGCGGGCGCGGCGAGGCCTTCTCGGTGGTCTTTTCCACCAGTGATGCGTCGGAGGTGTGCGCGGCAGGCTCTAGCCTTCCGGCGTCACCGATGGTGCACGACGTCAGCGTCGCCGCTGCAGCTAGCAGCGCACAGACGCGTACCACTCGACTGACCACGGCTTACCCCTCAAATCACTGTCAATTACGAATCCCCCATACTCTATCCCCTCACCAGCCAAAGTCCACTATTGTCGCGCGTGTGTTTACGCACATTGCATATCGACGATTTCTCGCCCCTGACCAGCCGATTTCACGCTGAGCGGAGTGGGTGCTACAGTTTCTTTTCGTTGCCGAGAGCAACAGAGAAAAACAAAATACGCGCCATTAGCTCAATTGGCAGAGCAACTGACTCTTAATCAGTGGGTTCGGGGTTCGATTCCCTGATGGCGCACAATGTGCGGCGAGGCCAGCAGGAATTCTACCTGCTGGCCTCGTTTTGTTCTATCCGTCCGGCGGGCCCGTAGGACAGGCGGCGGTGCAGCCACTCGAACGGCCCCTGCTTGCCCACCGCGTCCAGCGCCGCGGCGAGCGCGAGCGTCATCAACCACACCACGGTGCCGGCGAACAGCTTTCCCACCAACCCCGCGTCCTGCCACAGCCCCAGCCCGGCCGGGATCACCAGCACCAGGAAGATGAAGGACTGCGCGATGTAGCCGGACATGGAGCGCCGCCCCAGCGCCACGAACGCGCTCGCCCACACCGGCACGCGGTTGTGTAGCCGTTCGGTCACCAGCGCAAGGCCCGCGATGATGCCGGGCCCGGTGAGGAAGCCGAAGCCCTGGTTGAGCATGTAGAACACCGGCTCGTACTCGGCGGGCAGCACCCCGTTGATGGACAGCCCCCAGGGCACGCCGATACACAGCACGACTGCCGCGGCGATGACTGTCCAGGTGGTGAGGGTGCGCTGGTGCGTGGAGACGTCGAAAAGCACTCGCTCCCGCGCCCACACCAGCCCGATGAGCGCGAGTGCGAACAGCTCGATGGCAATGAACCAGATCCCCGCCACGTAGCCGACTGCGGAGTGCGCGTTGGCGCTGAAGTACGCGCTGAAGGTGGTCAGCTCGGTGCTGAGCTGGCTGCGGGTGCTATGCGGGTCGTAGTAGCCGTAGTACGTGCCGAGCGCGCCCGAGGCACAAAACGCCGCGAAGCAGCCGAGTATGACGTAGGCGATGCGCAGCAAGCTTTTCGACGCCATCCGGTACACCACCGCCAGCCCCACCCCAACCAGCCCGTAGGCGAACATGATCTCGTTGTAGAAGATGAGGAACATGTGCGCCAGGCCGAAGGCGCCGAGCCACGCGTAGCGGCGCAGCAGCACCCGGCGCGACTCGGCGGGGCTGTAGCCTTTGCGGGCCAGGCTGGCGGCGACCATGCCGAAGCCGATGCCGAGCAGGGTGGAAAACATCGCCAGCCCGCGCACGCGCACGAACATGGTAGTGAACACCGCCGCCCAGGCGTCGAGGGTGCTGTCGGGGTTAATGCCGCCGACGGACCAGCCCGGAGCGTCCGCCGCGGAGTAGGCGTTGACGATCCAGCTTTGGAGCGTGTTGGCCATCGCGATGCCCAGCAGCGCCATGCCGCGCGCGAGGTCCGGGACGATGAGACGCGTCGTGTCCTTCACACCTGTAAGTATATTTTCGCAGGCCACGCCCCGCGTCGTAACGAAGCGCGAATCTGCCCATGGCGCCCATTTCCCTTCTCCTGAGAGTAGGCTGAATCGCATGAAGACAGCATTAGTGATCGTGGACGTGCAGAACGACTTCTGCCCCGGCGGCGCGCTCGCCACCGCGCGCGGCGACGAAGTGGCGTCCAAAATCGCCGAACTGATCTCCACTGCGGACAGCCGCACCCACGAGTACGACTGCGTCGTGGCCACCCAGGACTGGCACATCGACCCGGGCGCGCACTTCTCGGAGACACCGGACTACGTCGACACGTGGCCGCCGCACTGCCTGGCCGATGCGTACGGCGCGCAGATCCGTGGGCCAGTGAAGACTGAACTGATCGACCAGTTCTTCAAGAAGGGCCACCACAGCGCCGCGTACTCCGGCTTCGAGGGCATCAACGACAACGGCGAGCTTTTGGCGGACTGGCTGCGGTCGCAGGAAATCACGCACCTGGATATCTGCGGCATCGCCACCGACCATTGCGTGCGCGCCACGGTCCTTGACGCGCGCAAGGAAGGTTTTAAGGTCAACGTGCTGCGGGCCATGTGCTCGCCTGTCGACGACAAGCGCGGCGCCGACGCCCTCCAGGAGATGATCGACGCCGGCGCTGAACTGGTCTAGCGCTAGTTCGGCGTGTAGCCGAGCAGGTCTTCCATCTCCCCCATCTCGGCGGTCTGCACGTCGACCATTTCCTGCGCCATTTCACGCAGCGGGACGTAGGCGCCCCGGTCGATCTCGTCTTGCGTCATGTCGATGACGTGGGCGTGGTGGAAGTGCATCATTTCCAAGAAGGCGGTGCGCAGCTCGTCGCCGGTTTTTGATTCGAACTCGCCGAGCTGCTCGGGATGGAACATCCCGTTGGCGATGTGGGTGGAGTGAAACTCCATGTCTTTCTGGATGCCCCACTCGTCAGCCCAGGCGCGCATCTGGTCGTTCTCACGTTCTTGGCCGTCCTTGATGCGCTGCGCAAGATCGCGGACCTCGGCGTCGTCGACATCTGAGGCCAGCAGCACGTCCGACATTTCGATCGCCTGCTGGTGGTGCGGCACCATCATGCCGAGGAAGTGGACATCCACGTCGTTGTAGCCCGCCCCTTTGTCCGCGGAGGTGGTGGTCTCAGGTGCGAACGCGGCGCGTATCGACGGCCCCGCGAACGTGAGCACCAGCGCCAGCGCCGCGATGAGCGCTACCGCGATCCACAGCGGTTTCTTGCTGGGACGCATCTCCTCGAGTTCCGGATCGCGGGTGGTGTTCGTGCCGCCATTCGCCATTGGTATGCCCTTTCAGTCAAGATGAGTATATTCAAAACCGCCCAGCTGCGGGAGACAGCTGGGCGGTAACAGCGGCGAGGCCTGTTGCCTCTAACGGTTCGCGAGCAGCTTCTGCAGCTCCTTGAGCTCGCCCTTGCGCTTGCGGCCGTTGTACACCTTGATGCCGACCAGGGCCGCAACACCGACGACGATCCCGCCGATGACCTTCTGCACAGTCTCATCCTGGAGCCAGTTAGCGGCCTCGGACTTTGCGCTCCCCGCCAGGGTCTTCGGGTTGGTACGGTCCGCGAGCTCGTCCAGGGTGCTGGCGAGCTGGTTGCGGGTGCGCTCGAGGTCGCGCTCGATGTCGTGAATGTCTCGTGCCACTTTGGGAAACTCCTACGTCTACGTTGACTTTTACAGACTCACGTCTTTTCGTCTCCACAGTAGTGTAAAACGGGGAGGCATGACTGAGCCGATTAGATTGGAAAAGGGCGACACCGCCCCCGCTTTCACCCTTAAAAACGACCGGGGCGACGACGTCTCGCTCGCCGACTTTGCTGGTCAGCGCGTCATCGTCTACTTCTACCCCAAGGCCAACACGCCTGGCTGCACCACCGAGGCCTGCGACTTCACCGACAACATGGAGCAGTTCCGCGACGCATCGGTAACGGTGCTGGGCATTAGCCCCGACGCTGAAGACAAGCTGGCCAAGTTCCGTGCCGACCACGACCTCGGTGTCGAGCTACTCTCCGACCCGTCGAAGGAAACGCTCGAGGCCTACGGCGCTTTCGGTGAGAAAAAGAACTACGGCAAGGTTGTCCAAGGCGTGATTCGCTCAACCTTCCTGGTGAGCGTGGACGATGCCGGCAAGGGCACCGTCGATCAAGCCCAGTACAACGTCAAGGCCACCGGCCACGTTGGCCGCATCCTGCGCGACTGGGATATTTAGAGCCGCCAAGCCCCACCCCCGAAAGATTGGTGCGCCCGGAGAGACTTGAACTCTCACGCCATAAGGCACTGGAACCTAAATCCAGCGCGTCTGCCAATTCCGCCACGGGCGCGTCGTCGTTGGATGTTACACGGCGCAAGGCACTGAGCGATAAACGCCGGGCTGCATCAAACTTTCGTTTGGTCTTTTCTAGTTGCCGGGTAGACTGACCAGCTGTGAGCGAAGAGAACAAGGCAGTTGAGGGCACCGAAGCGGCGCCTCAACGCGAACGCGTCCGCGTGCGCTGGTGGCACATCGTGCTGCTGATCGCAGCAGCCGTGACCTGCCTGCTGCTCGCGAACTGGCAGTGGGAGCGCTACCAGTCGGGTTCGGGCACGTTCCAAAACCTGGGCTACGCCCTGCAGTGGCCGTGCTTCGCCGCGTTTTTCGTCTACGCGTACCGCGCAGGTATGCGCATGGAAAACGAGAAGATTGAGGCCGAGAACGCAGGCCTGACCATGGATGATCTCTACGAGGCCGACCTTGCCAAGTACGGCGAGGTGAAGGAACCCACGGAGATCGACGAGGACTTCCTGCCGTCGCGCCCAGAGCTGGACGTGGAGGAATACAACGAGCTTGTGGCTCCCCGCCGTAGGACGAACTCTGAAGGTAAAGGTGAATCAGCATGACGCAGCCCACTCCGCAGACCCAGCCCGCTCAGCCGGTGAAGATCCACCCGGAGCGCCAACGCCGTGTGAAGCAGGCCCTGCAGTTTTTCACCGTCACCGCGTGGATCACCGGTGTGCTGCTGCTCCTGCTGGTCGCGCGCATGATCATGCAGTACGGCTTCGACATGAACGTCGATTACCTGTCCTGGGTGGCCCGCGTGCACGGTTTTGCGTTCGTGGCGTTTTTGATGGCATCGCTGAACCTCGGCTCGAAGGCCCGCTGGTCCGCAGGCACCTGGATCGCCACTGCCCTATCCGGCGTGGTGCCGTTCATGTCCTTCTTTGTCGAAGCGAAGCGCCGCGATGAAGTCAAGGAGAAGTTCCAGCTTTCCTAAACGCATAAAGAAACCCCGGCGGGACAGTTCGCAGTCCTGCCGGGGTTTTTCTTCTTTGTAGCGCGCTACTTTTCGCCGGTCTTGGTCAGCACCATCACGCCGACCTTCTCAGCCGGGTCGTTCTGCGGGCTCAGGGTCAAAGTGTCGCCGTTGCGCTCTGCGTCGTACTTGAGATCCTGGTGGGTCAGCGGATCCTCGAGCTTGAACTCCTTGTCGTCGCGCAGGCAGTTCGCCTCGTTGGTCTCACCGTCGGTTTCGGTCATCTGCCAGTCGCAGTCCTTGCCGTCGATGGTCACGGTGGCGCGGCCGCCACCTGCGCCGTCCTGGGTAGCGGTGATGTCTCCAGTCCACTCACCGTCAAAGTCGCCCGACTGGCCGCAACCAGTCAACAGCGCGCCGGAGGCGAGAACAGTTCCTACAAGTGCAATCGTTTTCTTCATAAGCCCACTGTAACGAATAGCGTCACTTCAGCGCCGCGATGTGCGGAGCCAGCGCGCGGAGCGCCTTGCCGCGGTGAGAGCGCGCGTTCTTCTCCTCGGCAGAAAGCTCGGCGGAGGAACGGCCGTCGGCGTCGGCAGGCTGGAACAGCGGGTCGTAACCAAAGCCGTTCTCGCCGCTGGGTTCGCGCAGCAGCTCGCCTTCCCAGCGCCCCTCTGCAGTGAACTCCTGCCCGTCCGGGGTGGCCAGGGCGCAGCAGGACACGAACGCGGCGGCCCGCTCGTTGATGTCCGCCATCTGGGCCAGCAGCAGGTCGTTGTTGGCCTGGTCGTCGCCGTGGTTGCCGGACCATCGGGCGGACAAGATGCCGGGCATGCCGTTGAGCGCCTCGACGGTCAGGCCGGAGTCGTCGGCCACACAGGGCAGACCCGTGGCCTTCGCCCCGGCGCGGGCTTTCAACAGCGCGTTGTCCACGAAGGAGAGGCCGTCTTCGACGGGGTCGGGGTACGACGGAGCGTCGTGAAGCGAAACAAGCTCCACCCCCTCGATGCTGAGCTCGCGCAGCACCTGCTCGAGCTCACGCACCTTGCCTTGATTCCTGGACGCGACGAGAACCTTTACCATCCCAGCGCCGCCTTCTGCGCCGCGATGAGCTCCTCGCAGCCCTTGGCCGCGACGTCCAGCATCTCGCCGAGCTGCTCGCGGCCGAACAGGCCGTGCTCGCCGGTGCCCTGGATCTCCACGAAGTTGCCGCCCTCCTGCATCACCACGTTGAGGTCGACCTCGGCGCGGGAGTCTTCCTCGTAGGGCAGGTCCAGGCACACGTGGCCGTCGATGATGCCGGCAGAGACGGCGGCAATCGGCTTGAGCAGCGGCTCGCCCGGGACTACGCCGCGCTCCTTGAGCACCGCAATGGCGTCCGCGAGTGCAACGTACGCGCCGGTGATGGAGGCGGTGCGGGTGCCGCCGTCGGCCTGCAGCACGTCGCAGTCCAACTGGATGGTGTTCTCCCCGAGCTGGCTCAGATCCACCGCGGCGCGCAGCGAGCGGCCCACCAGACGCGAGATCTCGTGGGTGCGGCCCTTAACCTTGCCCTTCATGGACTCACGCGGCATACGGTCATGGGTGGCGGACGGGAGCATGGCGTACTCGGCGGTGAGCCAGCCCTCGCCGGAATCCTTTTTAAAGCGCGGCACGCCCTCCTCCACCGAGGCAGTGCACATGACGCGGGTGTTGCCGAATTCCACGAGCACACTGCCCGCCGGGTTGGAGGTGAAGCCGCGGGTGATGCGCACGGGGCGCAGTTGGTCGAAGGCGCGGCCGTCCAGTCGCGAAAAATCAGTCATGCGCCCAAGCGTAACGCAGACGCCTAGGGCTCGAAGGTGGCGCCAGCTTCGCCCAGGATGATCTCCCCGTCGAACTCGGTGCGGGCGGCCACGAGGACCTCCTCCGGATCGGTCCACGGCTGGATATGCACCAGCACAAGAGTCTTGACCCCGGCCTCGCGGGCAATGCGCCCGGCCTCCTTGCCGGACAGGTGCATACCCTCCGCCTTCCCCTCGGAGGTCGCACCCCAGGCGGCTTCGCAGAGGAAGAAGTCGGCGCCCCGGGCGGCGTCGATAAGCGTCGGCGTGAAACCAGAGTCGCCGGAGAACGTGATGACCTTGCCGGCAGCGTCCTCGATGCGCAGCGCGTGCGACTCTTGCGCCGGGTGGATGACGTCGAACGGGGTGATGGTCAGCCCGCTGAGCTGTTCCGGCTGTCCGGCCCGCCAAGTGGTGAACTCGAAGGTGTCGGTAAAGTCGTCCTGCTCCCCCGGCGCGTCCGCGCTCATGCGGCCCAGGTGCTCCGGCGCGTACGAGGGGCCAATCAGCCGGTGGCGCTGCTCCGCCGGGGCCGAGGGGTGGTAACGGCGCCACACCAGCAGCGACGGGAAGTCCGAGCAATGGTCGGCGTGAAGATGACTGAAGATGACATGCGCCGCAGACGGGTCGAACCGCTCCTGCATGGCGGCGAGCGCTCCCGGACCGAAGTCCATCACCACATCCGTTTCACCAGGCACGGAGATGACGTAGGAGGAAGCTGGGTTACCGGGCGCGGCCAGGCTCCCGGAGCACCCGAGGATGGTCAACTGCATGGACACACTCTGCCATGAATGCGACACATTTTCCTAGTGAATCCCTAAATCGCGGCCTACGGCGTGCACCGGAGGCGCCAGGAAGCGCCGGGCAAGCGCGTCGAAAGTGTCGGGGTCGCCGGTGGATTCGAAGATGTGGGTGGGGGCGGCAGTGCCGTCGTTAAGCATGTCGCTCTCAGTAAGCACCCGCAGCACATCCTTCGAGGTTTCCTCGGCAGACGAGACAAGCGCGACCTCATCGCCGATGGCCAGCTGGATCACACCCGACAAAAGCGGGTAGTGGGTGCAACCGAGCACAAGCGTATCGACGCCAGCTTCGCGCAACGGCGCCAAATAGCGCCGAGCCACCTCGAGGACTTCCTTGCCGGAGGTCTTGCCCTGCTCCACGAATGGCACGAACTCCGGGCAGGCCTGGGCGGTGATTTCAAGGCCCGGGTGGATGGAAAACAGGTCCTGGTACGCGCCCGATTTCACCGTGCCTTCGGTGCCGATCACGCCGATCTTCTTGTTGCGCGTGGTGGCGATCGCGCGGCGCACGGCGGGCTGGATCACCTCGATGACGGGGATGTCGTAGCGCTCGCGGGCGTCGTGCAAGAACGCAGCGGTGGCGGTGTTGCACGCGATGACCAGCATCTTGCAGCCGCGTTCCACCAGCTCATCGGCGATGCGCTGCGAGTGCGCGCGCACGTCCGCGATCGGCTGTGGGCCGTAGGGGCCGTGGGCGGTGTCGCCGATGTAGATCAGGGATTCGCCCGGCAGCTGGTCCATCACCGCGCGGGCGACGGTCAGGCCGCCCACTCCGGAATCGAAGAGCCCGATAGGTGCTGAATTTGGGTTGCCGGCGAAAGTGTTCACGCCGGCAATCCTATCGCTGGCCAGGATTCTGCAATGAACGCGCTTTGGCCTCGCGCTTTGCCACCAGCTCTGGCGGGTCGTCGGAGGTGATCACCATGCCAGCGACCAGGCCGCCGATCGCGCCGAACAGGTGCGCCTGCCAGCTCACGCCCTCGGTGCCCGGCAGCAGCCCGAAGATCAAGCCGGAGTAGAAGAAGCCGAGGATAAGGCCGGTGATGATCTGGCTGATGGAGCGGTTGAAAAAGCCGCGGATGATCAGATACGCCAGCCAGCCGTACACCAGCCCGGAGGCGCCGATGTGGTTCGTGCCTACACCGCCGAGCAGCCAGGTGCCTAAGCCCCCGATGATCACCACGAACGTGGTGACCTCCCAGAACACGCGCTTGCCGGAGTAGCCCACCAGGAACGCGAAGATTGCGCCGGGGATCGAGTTGGAGATGATGTGCTCCAGATTCGCGTGGAGCAGCGGCGAGGTGAAAATGAACGGCAGGGAGGACACGTCCAGCGGGTGGATGCCAAACGCCTGCAGCCACGGGAACACCAGCTCCAAGATGAACACGACCCAGATGGTGGCGAGGAAGCCGCCGGCGAACTTCATGCCGGTTTGGCGCTGCGCCTTTCGCTTCGACGCTCGCTGGGTTCTGGGGGTTTGGCTGTACTGGCCCGGTTGGCCGTATTGCCCCTGCTGTTGCGGGGTCGCGTACGGGTTGTACGGCTGCGCGGGCTCGCTGAACGCCGGCTGCTGCCGTTCCGGGTGCGAGAACGGTCGCTGGAACGGTTTGCCGTAGCCCGGCTGCCCGGTCTGGCCGTAGCCCCAGCCCTCGGGGGTGTGGTTGTGTTCGCTCATCGTGGTTGGAGTCTAGCGGGTTCGCCAGATCCGGGCCGGGCGGTGGTTGGGCAGTGGCTGGGCGGTGGCCGCTGGAACTCTGTTTCCACCAAACCCTGAGGAAGAGCTCCAGAGTATGGCCTAAAACCGGGCATACTCTGGAGCCCTTCCTCAGGGTCTGCGGGGCGGAGGCCGAAATCTAGGGGTATCTGGGAGCCGTGTGGTGAGGAGGCCGGATCCGGGCCCGGTAGTGGTTGGGCGGTGGCGGGCCGGAGGTCGTCGACAAGCTGCGGGCGAAACCGCTAGCCCATCAGCGCCTCGAGCAGCGAGTCCTGGCAGTACGCGAGCCAGTCGATGAGACGCTGGCGGTCCTCGCGCGCGGCCTCGCTGCCCGAGTCGTCCGCGGAGGCGTAGAGGCGCATGTCGTTGAGCGCGGCGATGAACTGGTGCGCCTCGTCCTCTTCGATGGTCACCTCGACGCCGCCCGTGGGGCCGAGCGCGGTGTTGACCACCTGCAGATTGATCAGCTTGGCCTTGATGATGTCGTTTTCGTGCAGGCTGCGAAGCAGGCCGTTGTCGCCGTCGAACTCCTCGTCGCCCTCGCGCTCGAAATCGGGCAACAGGCGCGCCAGGCGCGGGTCCTCGGGCGCTTCGGTATGCCCGGTGGCGACGCCCAGCATCTCCGCGAACTCATCCTTCGGCGCGGACTGGGCACGCGCGATCAACGCCTCGGACACGGTGGCGGTGAGGTCGCCGATGACCTCGCGCTCCATCGGGTCGAAGACGGTGGTGTACTTCGGCGTCGAGCGCATCAGGCCCTTCTTCTTACGCCACGGCTGCATCGATTCTCCCCTACCCTGCCTGCTGCATCGTGGCCCAAAGCCCCGCGGTGTGCAGCTTCTTCACGTCGGTTTCCACCTTGTCCTTCTCGCCCGAGGAGACCACGGCCTTTCCCTCGGTGTGGACCTGCATCATCAGCTCTTGGGCGCGCTTGCGGTCATAGCCCAGCACGGTCTGGAACACGTAGGTGACGTAGCTCATCAGGTTGACCGGGTCGTCCCACACGATGCACAGCCACGGCAGGTTCTCGCTCGTGGCCACGTCCACGTCGATGGCCTCGTCCAACTCCGGGGTTGCCAGCGGCGAACCCATGCGCTCCGCGCGGCTGGCCGCAGGAAAATCGGCTGAGGAAAACATGTGCACCACCTTACCTTCTCGTACCAGCAGGGTACGCTGGCTCACCATGAACGACACTCCCACGCACTCCACCGGCACGCAGGGCTCCACCGCGTTTTTCACGGACATGTACGAGCTGACCATGCTCGACGCCGCCATCAAGGACGGCACTGCGCAACGCGACTGCATCTTCGAGGTCTTCGGCCGCCGCATGCCCAACGAGCGCCGCTACGGCGTAGTCGCAGGCACTGAGCGGGTGCTCGACGCGATCACCAAATTCCGTTTCACGCAGGACCAGCTGGACAACGCCGACTTCCTCTCCTCCGCAGCCCGGGAGTACCTGGAGAACTTCCAATTCTCCGGGCACATCGACGGCTACCGCGAGGGCGACCTGTACTTCCCGTACTCGCCGATTATGACGGTGCGCGGCACCTTTGCGGAGTGCGTGATCCTAGAGACGGTCATTCTGTCCATCCTCAACTCGGATTCCGCCATCGCCTCGGCGGCTTCCCGCATGGTCTCGGCCGCAGACGGCCGCCCGATCATTGAAATGGGCTCGCGGCGCACCAACGAGCAGGCCGCCGTCTCGGCAGCGCGTGCGACGTACATCGCGGGCTTCAACGCCACCTCCAACATGGAGGCCTCCCTGCGCTACGGCATCCCCGCCTCCGGCACCTCTGCCCACTCCTGGACGCTGCTGCACGTGGACGAGGACGGCAACCCGGACGAGAAGGCCGCGTTCAAGGGCCAGATCGACTCGCTCGGCGTGGACACCACGCTGCTGGTGGACACCTACGACATCACCAAGGGCGTGGAAAACGCGCTCGAGGTCGCAGGCACCGATCTCGGCGCGGTGCGCATCGACTCCGGCGACCTGGGCATCGTCTCCAGGCGTGTGCGCAAGCAGCTGGACGAAGCGGGCGCCTTTAACACCCGCATCATCGTCTCCTCCGACTTGGACGAGTTCGCCATCGCCGGGCTGCGCGGCGACCCGGTGGACGGCTTCGGCGTGGGCACCTCCGTGGTCACCGGCTCCGGTGCCCCCACCGCAGGCCTGGTGTACAAGCTGGTGGAGGTGGACGGCCACCCGGTGGCGAAGCGCTCCTCCGGCAAGGCCACCTACGGCGGCGGCAAATCCGCCCTGCGCGCTTACCGTTCCTCCGGCGTTGCCGTCGGCGAGGTGGTCCACCCGCTGGGCGTGGACGTGCCACGAAAGCCGAACCTGGAGTACCGCGAGATGACGGTGCCGCTGATCCGCGACGGCGAGATCGTGGACAGCCAACCCGGCATCGAGGAGATCCGCGAGCTGCACGCGGCCGCCCGCAAGACGCTGCCGTGGGAGGGTTTGGCGTTGTCGCGCGGCGAGGTGGCCATCCCGACGAAGTTCGTCGGCTTCCCGGAGCCCACCGAGTAGGCCGTGGCTGCAGACGAACCACTTACCCAGTCCACCACCGACCTGCTCGCCGCCGCGGTCGAGTCCCTCGGCGGCTCGCGCCGGCCCGGCCAGGTAAAGATGGCTGAGGCGGTGACCAAAGCCCTCGATGCCGAGCGCCACCTGGCCGTGCAGGCGGGCACTGGCACCGGCAAGTCGCTGGCCTACCTCGTCCCCGCGATCCGCCACGCCCAGGCGCACGGCACCACGGTGGTGGTGTCGACGGCGACAATCGCGCTGCAGCGGCAGCTTGTGGATAGGGATTTGCCCCGGCTGGCAGACGCGCTCGAGCCGCTGCTGCCCGAGCGCCCCACCTTTGCCATCCAGAAGGGCCGCAACAACTACCTGTGCAAGCACAAATTAATGCTTGATAGCGCACCTGCGGAGTCCCTCATCGAGGAAGAGGACCTGTCCTGGCTGGGCAAGCACGTCAAGCGCGTCGCCGAGTGGGCGCAGGAGACTGAGACGGGCGACCGCGACGATCTGGTCCCCGGCGTGCCGGACATGGCGTGGCGGCAGGTCTCAGTGACCTCCAACGAGTGCCTCGGCGCGACCCGCTGCCCGCACGGCGAGGAGTGCTTCGCGGAGCTCGCCCGCGAGCGCACCAAGGACGTGGACATCGTGGTGACCAACCACGCGCTTTTGGCTATCGACGCGCTTGCGGACGTGGCTGTGCTGCCCGAGCACGACGCCGTGATCATCGACGAGGCCCACGAGCTCGACGGCCGCATCACCTCCGTGGCCACCAATGAGATTTCCGCGCGCGCCCTAGCGATGGCCGCCCGCCGCGCCGGCAAGCTCGGCGCGGAGCGCGACACACTCGAAGGCGTCATCGACGACTTCACCGCCGCGATCGACCTGGAGGCCCCGGGGCGCTGGGAAGTCATCTCGGAGCCTGCCCGCGGCGCCTTCGCGGCACTTCGCGACGCGCTGTGGAAGACCCGCACCGCCATCTCCGACGCCCCGCCCGGCGAGTCCGAAAACGACCCGGAGAAGTTCGCCGAACGCGCCAACCTGCGCAACCACCTGGAGGACCTGCACGACGCGGTGGTGCGCATCCTCGAGGTCTTCGACGAGCCTGATCCCGCCAAGCACTCGGATGTGGTGTGGCTGACCCGCTCCGAGCGCTACGGCGATTCCGTCTCGGTCGCGCCCCTGTCCGTGGCGGGCCTGCTGCATGAGCGGCTCTTCGGCGAAAAGACGGTCGTGCTCACCTCCGCCACCTTGACTGTGGGCGGCAATTTCAACGCCATGGCCGCTGCCTGGGGCCTGCCGCAGGGCACCTGGGACTCGCTGGACGCTGGCACGCCGTTCGACCCGCGCAAGTCCGGCATCCTCTACACCGCCCGCCACCTGCCCACCCCGGGCCGCGACGGTCTGTCCGCGGAGACACTGGACGAGATTGCGGAGCTGATCACCGCCGCGGGCGGGCGCACGCTCGGCCTGTTCTCCTCGCGCCGCGCCGCCGAGCAGGCCGCCGAAGCCATGCGGGCGCGCCTGCCCTTCGACATCCTGCTCCAAGGCGAGGACTCCACCGGCACTCTGGTGGACACGTTTGCCAAAAACGAGAACTCCTGCCTGTTCGGCACACTTACCCTCTGGCAGGGCGTGGACGTGCCGGGCAGCGCCTGCTCGCTGGTAATCATCGACCGCATCCCCTTCCCCCGCCCCGACGATCCCCTCCTGCAGGCACGCTCCAACGCAGCCGACGCGGCGGGCCGCTCCGGGTTTATGGAGGTCTCCGCCACGCACGCCTCCCTGCTCATGGCGCAGGGTGCGGGCAGGCTTTTGCGGTCTGTCGACGACCGCGGGGTCGTCGCCGTGCTAGACAACCGGCTGGTGACGAAGCGCTACGGGTCGTTCATCCGGCGCAGCCTGCCCGCGTTCTGGGACACCACGGACGCGGAAACGGTGCGCGGGGCGCTGCGGAGGCTCGTCGCTAAGCAATAGCGATCGCTGTGGTGGAGCCGGGAGCGACCTCAGTGAACCCGGCGTCGCGCACCGCCACCGCCTCGGGGCGCGTGGCAAGCTCGGCGAACTCCTCGCGGGGCAGCTCGCGCACGCCAAGCGGGAAGCCCGCCTCCGCCCACCGCTGCGCCCAGGCGGCATCCCGCGCGGCCGCGAGCAGCATCGACGCGTGCCCGGCCTGCGCGGCGGCCTTGCCCGCAGACATGTGCAGCGACGCGTTGAGGGCGATCAGCGGCGCTTCTGCGTCGAGCGGCAGCTCCTCCCCGGACTCAATCTCCGTGCCCTTGATCTGCAGCTTGGATATCGCGTGCGGAACCTCAGAAACCGCCGAGGGAACGAACGCCCGCACGCTGCCGACGGTGACGCCGGGCAACGCCTGCACGTCGTCCCATGCCTTGTTGCGGGCTCGGCGGGCCACCTTGCGGATGCGGTGCGAGTACCACGCGTCCAGCGCGTCGCGCCAAAACCCGTCGGTGCCCGCCCGCGGGTCCAGGCACACGGCCACGGAGGCGCGGGCGGCGTCTGCGAGCACCTGGTTGCGGCTCGGAGGGTCCTGCTTGGGCAGGTTGATGGCCAGCTGCATCGCCTGGACGGTCTTCGGGTCCTCGGGGTCCTCTGTGCGGGCCTTGTAGTCGCCCGACACGCGGTCCCGGAGGAGCTGGTGGGCGGCGGCGATCATCTGCTCAGTCATCCGGGTCAGGGTACTCCTCATTGTCGTGGGCCTGAAACGACGAAAACCCCCGCCGAAGCGGGGGTTCGTTCAGGAGGCCGGTGGCCAGCGACTACTTGGAATCGCGGTGACCGGTGTGAGCCTCGCGGCGCAGGGTCTCCACCATGTGCGGGTAGTGCAGCTCGAACGCCGGGCGCTCGGAGCGGATACGCGGCAGCGCGGTGAAGTTGTGGCGCGGCGGCGGGCAGGTGGTTGCCCACTCGAGGGAGTTGCCGTAACCCCACGGATCGTCGACGGTGACGATCTCGCCGTAGCGCCAAGACTTGAACACGTTCCAGATGAACGGCAGGAAGCCAATGCCCAGGATGAACGCGCCAACCGTGGAAACCTGGTTCAGCAGCGTGAAGCCGTCGGTGTCCAGGTAGTCGGCGTAGCGGCGCGGCATGCCCATGTTGCCCAGCCAGTGCTGGACCAAGAAGGTCATGTTGAAGCCGACAACGGTGAACCAGAAGTGGATCTTGCCCAGCTTCTCATCCAGCATGCGGCCGGTCATCTTCGGGAACCAGAAGTACACGCCTGCGGTAGAAGCGAACACCACGGTGCCGAACAGGGTGTAGTGGAAGTGCGCAACCACGAAGTAGGAGTCGTGCAGCTGGAAGTCCAGCGGCGGGGACGCCAGCATGATGCCGGTCAGACCACCGAACAGGAAGGTGAACAGGAAGCCGACGGCCCACAGCATCGGGGTCTCGAACGTGAGGTGGCCGTTCCACATCGTGCCCAGCCAGTTGAAGAACTTCACACCGGTCGGGACGGAGATGAGGAAGGTCATGAACGAGAAGAACGGCAGCAGGACTGCACCGGTGGCGAACATGTGGTGCGCCCACACAGCCATGGACAGGCCGGCGATTGCCAGGGTTGCGAAGATCAGGCCGATGTAGCCGAAGACCGGCTTACGGGAGAACACCGGGATGATCTCGGAGATCACGCCGAAGAACGGCAGCGCCAGGACGTACACCTCGGGGTGGCCGAAGAACCAGAACAGGTGCTGCCACAGGATCGTTCCGCCGTTGGCGGTGTCGTAGATGTGGCCGCCGATCAGACGGTCGTAGAGCACACCCATCGCCGCAGCGGTCAGCAGCGGGAAGATCATCAGGGCGATGATGGAGGTGACAAAGATGGTCCAGGTGAACGCCGGCAGACGGAACATGGTCATGCCCGGCGCACGCATGGTCAGCACAGTGGTGAGCATGTTCACCGCGGAGGCGATGGTGCCCACACCGGTAGCGCCCACGCCGACAACCCAGAGGTTGGCGGAGACGGACGGGGTGTGCACAGCGTCAGCCAGGGGCATGTACATGGTCCAACCGAAGTCGGCTGCGCCGCCCGGGGTGAGGAAGCCGGCGAGCATGGCGATGACGCCGATGCTGGTCACCCAGAAGCCGAACGCGTTCAGACGGGGGAAGGCCACGTCCGGAGCGCCGATCTGCAGCGGCAGCACGTAGTTGGCGAAGCCCCAGACGATCGGGGTACCGAACGCCAGCAGCATCACGGTGCCGTGCATGGTAAACAGCTGGTTGAACTGCTCGTTGGACAGGAACTGCAGGCCGGGGCTGAACAGCTCAGCGCGGATAAGCAGCGCCATCAGGCCGGCCACGAAGAACCAGACGAAGGACATGATGATGTACATGATGCCCAGTTCTTTGTGGTCAGTGGTGGTGAGTTGCTTGTAAATTTTCGAGCCCTTACGAGCGTTGCCCGTCGGCTCGGGGCGTGTCGGCGGGACGTAATTATCCAGCCGCGGTGCCACAGCGGTCATCTGATCCTCCTGACTACGGCTCCTGCACCCCGCCCAGCTCACGCCGAACAAGGCACAGATGCCACGAGTGATACCGGATCAGCATAACGTTCTGCACATTGATTTTCCAGCCTCCGGCAATGCTGCCCCCGAGCGGGGTCAGCGCCTGGCCCAACCATCCCGGGCTGTTACTGGTGAGGCGCATGAGTACTGCACAGCAGGCAAGAAAAACCCCCGGCTCGCGGGTGCGAACCGGGGCCACCGAAGGTGCGTCGTAAAGCTTCTGCCTAGAAGTCCCAGTCCTCGTCCTGAGTATCCTCCGCGCGGCCGATGACGTAGGAGGAACCGGATCCGGAGAAGAAGTCGTGGTTCTCGTCCGCGTTCGGCGACAGCGACGCGAGGATGGCCGGCGAGACCTTCGTCTCATCCACCGGGAACAGGCCCTCGTAGCCGAGGTTGTTCAGTGCCTTGTTGGCGTTGTAGCGCAAGAAGCGCTTCACATCCTCAGTCCAGCCAAGCGCGTCATAGATGTCCTCGGTGTACTGGTTCTCGTTCTCGTAGAGGTCGTAGAGCAGCTCGAAGGCGTAGTCCTTCAGCTCCTCCTTGCGCTCTTCGGATTCGTTCCGCAGCGCCACCTGGTACTTGTAGCCGATGTAGTAGCCGTGCACCGCCTCGTCGCGGATAATAAGGCGGATAATGTCGGCGGTGTTCGTCAGCTTGGAGTGCACCGACCAGTTCAGCGGCAGGTAGAAACCGGAGTAGAACAGGAAAGACTCGAGCATCACGGAGGCGATCTTGCGCTTGAGCGGATCGTCGCCCTCGTAGTAGCTCAGGATAATTTTCGCCTTGCGCTGGAGGTACTCGTTTTCCTCGGACCAGCGGAACGCGTCGTTAATCGCGGGCGTGTCCGCAAGCGTCATAAAGATGTTGGAGTACGACTTCGCGTGCACCGACTCCATAAACGCGATGTTGGTCAGCACCGCCTCCTCGTGCAGCGAGTTCGCGTCCGGCAGCAGTGAAACCGCACCGACGGTGCCCTGGATGGTGTCCAGCAGCGTCAAGCCGGTGAACACGCGCATAGTGGCTTGCTTTTCCTCATCGTTGAGGGTGTTCCAGCTCGGGATGTCGTTGGACACCGGGATTTTCTCCGGGAGCCAGAAATTGCCGGTCAGGCGATCCCACACTTCAAGGTCCTTGTCGTCCGGGACGCTATTCCAGTTAATAGCCTTCACCGGCTTCTCGTGGGACTCGAGGTAACGCGCGTAATCGTCAGTCATGCCGACCATCCTACTTCGGAGTCAATTCACCCGCGCCACGTCCCGCTCCCCGCCTGCGAACTGCGCGCACGCAATGTCCAAACGTGGCGGGGGCATGACATAAACTACTCGCATATTGCTGCAAACATCATCCCTTAAAGGAGGTCGCTCCGTGGCTACAAGCGGTTATCGGTCCTCGCAACCCCTGCTCTCATCAGTCTTGGACACGCTCGGCGAAGAGATCGTGTCGGGCAAGCAGGCCGAGGGCCACACGTTCACGCTCCACGACTTGTCGGAGCGCTTCGGCATCTCCCGCACTGTCGCCCGCGAGGCGATGCGCGCGCTGGAACAGCTGGGGCTCGTTTCCTCGTCGCGCCGCGTGGGTTTGAAAGTGCTGCCGCAAAGCGAGTGGAACGTGTTCGACCACTCGATCATTTCGTGGCGCCTGCGCAGTGAGGAGCAGCGCCCGGCGCAGCTCGCGTCGCTGCGTGAGCTTCGCGACGCCATCGAGCCCACCGCCGCCCGCCTCGCCGCCATCAACGCATCGCGCGAGCAGGCGCGCCGCTTGTGCGAGCTGGCCGACCAGATTGTGGAGCTAGCCGGCCAGGAAGGCGGCAACTCCGAGGCCTTCCAGGAGGCGGACCTGGAGTTCCACGCGCTCATGTTGGAGGCCTCCGGCAACGAGATGTTTGTGGCGCTGACCTCGCCGATCATGGATATTATGTCCGGCCGCGCCCTCTACGGCATCATGCCGGATGACCCCCACGTCGGCACCATGCAGATTCACATCGACCTAGCGCAGGCGATTGCTTCCGGCGATGCGGATGCTGCAGAAGATGCTTCTCGACGTCTACTTCGCGGCGTCAACGATTTCATGGAGATGTAGCTCTCCCCGGCGGGCCCTCCCCTTGCCCGCGCCCGCCATGGTGCTGATCTGCTAGTTCCCCAACAACGGAACTAGCAGATTCGCGCCGTATTGGCACTGATTTCCAACATCACCTGGGCAGGCGCAAAAGAAGACCGCTGATCTGCTAGTGCGCCCTCAGACGCAACTAGCAGATCAGCGGTTTCTCGTCGCGAAGCGCGCGCTCCACTACAGCATGCAGGAGACGCAGCCCTCGATCTCGGTGCCTTCCAGCGCCATCTGGCGCAGGCGAATGTAGTACAGGGTCTTGACACCCTTCTTCCACGCATAGATCTGCGCCCGGTTGATGTCGCGGGTGGTCACCGTATCCTTGAAGAACAGAGTCAGCGACAGGCCCTGGTCGACGTACTTCGTGGCCACCGCGTAGGTGTCGATGATCTTCTCGTAGCCGATCTCGTAGGCGTCCTTGAAGTACTCAATGTTCTCGTTGTCCATGTGCGGCGCCGGGTAGTAGACGCGCCCGATCTTGCCTTCCTTGCGGATCTCAATCTTGGAGGCGATCGGGTGGATCGAGGACGTGGAGTTGTTGATGTAGGAGATCGAACCGGTTGGCGGCACCGCCTGCAGGTAGCGGTTGTAGATGCCGTCGCGGGCGATGTCTTCCTTCAGCTGCGCCCACTCCTCCGCCGTCGGCACGGCGATGTCGGAGTTGGCGAACAGCTCCTTGACCTTGTCGGTCTTGGGCTGGAAGTCGGCCGGATCATAGCGGTCGAAGAACTCGCCGGTGGCGTACTCGGACTTGGCAAAGTCCGCGAACGCGGTGCCCTTCTCCACGGCGATCTTGTGGGAGGCGCGCAGGCACTGGTACATCACGGCGGCGAAGTAGGCGTTGGTGAAGTCCAGGCCTTCCTCGGAGCCGTACTCGATGTGCTCGCGGCCGAGGTAGCCGTGCAGGTTCATCTGGCCCAGACCGATGGCGTGGGAGGCGTCGTTGCCGTCGCGCACCGGCGGAACGGAGTCGATGGAGGTCTTGTCCGCGACGGCGGTCAGCGCGCGGATCGCGGACTCCACCGTCTTGGCAAAGTCGTCGGAGTCCATTGCCATCGCGATGTTCAGCGAGCCCAGGTTGCAGGAGATGTCGTGGCCGGTCTCGGCGTAGGTCAGGTCCTCGTTCAGCACGGACGGGGAGTTGACCTGCAGGATCTCCGAGCACAGGTTGGACATGTTGATGCGGCCGGTCTTCACCGGGTTCGCGCGGTTAGCCGTGTCCTCGAACATGATGTACGGGTAGCCGGACTCGAACTGGATCTCGGCGATGGTCTGGAAGAACGAGCGCGCGGAGATCTTGGACTTGCGGATGCGCGGGTCTTCCACCATCTCCTCGTACTTCTCGGTCACGGAGATGTCCGCGAACGGCACGCCGTAGACGCGCTCGACGTCGTACGGGGAGAACAGGTACATGTCGTCGTTGCGCTTGGCCAGCTCGAAGGTGATGTCCGGGATGACCACACCGAGCGAGAGCGTCTTGATGCGGATCTTCTCGTCCGCGTTCTCGCGCTTGGTGTCCAAGAAGCGCATGATGTCCGGGTGGTGGGCGTTGAGGTACACCGCGCCGGCGCCCTGGCGTGCGCCGAGCTGGTTGGCGTAGGAGAAGGCGTCTTCCAAAAGCTTCATCACGGGGATGACGCCGGAGGACTGGTTCTCGATGTGCTTGATCGGCGCGCCGGATTCGCGGATGTTGCTCAACAGCAGCGCGACGCCGCCGCCGCGCTTGGACAGCTGCAGCGAGGAGTTGATCGCGCGCCCGATGGACTCCATGTTGTCTTCGATGCGCAGCAGGAAGCACGACACCAGCTCGCCGCGCTGCGCCTTGCCGGCGTTCAAGAACGTCGGGGTTGCTGGCTGGAAACGGCCGGTCATGATCTCGTCCACAAGCGCGAATGCGAGATCCTCGTTGCCGTCGGCGAGGAAGAGCGCAGTCATGGCGACGCGGTCCTCGAAGCGCTCGAGGTAGCGGCGCCCGTCGAAAGTCTTCAGTGTGTAGGACGTGTAGTACTTGTACGCGCCCAGGAAGGACTTGAAGCGGAACTTGTAGGAGTACGCGCGCTTGAACGTGTCCTTGATAAAGGTCCAGTCGTACTTCTCAATGGTGTCCGGCTCGTAGTACTTGTTGGTGACCAGGTAGTCGATCTTTTCTTCCAGGTCGTGGAAGTAGACGGTGTTCTGGTTGACGTGCTGGAGGAAGAACTGGTTGGCGGCCTCGCGGTCCTTGTCAAACTGGATCTGGCCGTTTTCGTCGTAGAGGTTCAAAAGCGCATTCAGCGCGTGGTAATCCAGCTGGTCGCTTTCGTTGACCGGCTCCGGGACATTCTTACCGACAGTCTGGGTACTCACTTCTCGTCCTTCATCGTGTTCTTGAGTATTTACCGGCGTATTTTGCGCGCAGCTTTGCTAGGCGCTCGGATTCGTCCGGAGCATCCTGCCTATCGACGACCTCCGGTCCCCCACGCAGCCCCAACCTTCCAGCGTTCTGGACCAGTTGGCGGCGAACGTGCGCAACGTCCTCGGCCGAGCCCATGAGCTCGAACCGGTACAAGTACGGGACCTTACACTTGTCGGCGATGACCTTCCCGGCAAGGCAGTAGTCTGCGCCGAAGTTGGAGTTGCCGGCGGCGATCACACCTCGGATCAGATTCCGGTTGTTTTCGTTGTTGAGAAAGCGGATCACCTGCCCAGGCACCGGGCGCGAGTTACCGCCGCTGACGCTCACCCCGCCACCGTATGTGGGGCAGATGAGCACGTACGGCTCGTCGACGTTCAGTTCCGGGTCGTTCCTGCGCAACGGGATGCGCCGGGACGGGAGGCCGAGCTTCTCCACAAACCGCTTCGTGTTCTCCGTCGCGGAAGAGAAGTAGACCACCAGCATGGCAGCCGCCTTTCTTCGTGTTGAGTTTTCTGTTGTGTGGCGTGCGCGGCGTGTGGCGCCCCTCCCCTCACTCCGCCCGTTCCCCGTCCCCTTTTCGCCAAATCCAGCTACTAGGGCCCAGCTATCTGCCATATTTGGGCCGTTAGCGGGGTCTTACTAGCTGGATCCGCGGAGTGAGGGGGCGCGGTGCGCGAGGGGTGCGGGGACCGCCGACGTTACGCAGCCGCGGCGAGACCCTTGATGCGGTCCGGGCGGAAGCCGGACCAGTGCTCACCGTTCGCCTCGACGACCGGGGCCTGCACGTAGCCGAGGGCCATGACGTAGTCGCGGGCTTCCTCGTCCATGGAGATGTCAACCGTGGTGAACTCAAGGCCGGCCTTGGTCAGGGCCTTCTCGGTTGCCTTGCACTGCATGCAGGCCGGCTTGCTGTAAACGGTGATCGACATAGTTTCTCAGGCTCTTTCTGTGCGGGTCTTCGACCGGGATTCGACAGGGTTTCGACGCTTTTTCTCGCTTCCCCGGCTCCCCCGGGGCAACACCAAGAGACACTATACCTTGGGGGAAAGTTCGGCAACTGCTACTACATGTAGTAGTTACACGGGTGGTATTCCCAGGATAAAGCCGGCAAATCACCTACATGTAGTTAAAACGTGGGCAGCCATCTGCTCCCAAGCGTGTAATTCGGCGGAAAATTAGGGTTAAGGGTCAAAATGTGTGTCCGGAATCGCCGATTTTCATGGGGTGACCTGTAGGTTTCAGGAAAGTATATGCTTCCGGGGCATATAAATGGCCTCAGGCCAGGAAATCCACGGTGTGGCAGCGTTGGTGTGCTATGCGCGGCGTGGTGTGGTGTCGCAATGTCAAAGAACCAACCACGCTGCCACTGTGGCGGTGAAATGAAGCGAAACGGCACCACCAGCAAAGGCACCACCAGGT
>NZ_KV788419.1:0-818 GCF_001807265.1 Corynebacterium sp. HMSC05H05 | reverse complement strand
ATTGCACCACCGCAATATCACTGGACGACCTAGCTAAACGAAACGGTGTCAGCCGCGCCACCATGAAGCGGCGCTTCAAGGGGTGCTGGCTCGTTGATGTGCCGGACCCTACCGCTGGCTACGACAAACGGGTCTACGACCAGGTATTCCTCGACGGCACCTACACCGCCGGCGGTTGTTTGATCGTCGCGGCGACAATCGACCACGTGATCGCCTGGCACTGGTGCAAACACGAAACCACCCGCGACTACCAACTACTGCTTGAGCGCATCGAAGCCCCACTCATCGCCGTCATCGACGGCGGCCAAGGCGCATACAGCGCGATCAAAAAGTGCTGGCCGACCACGAAAATCCAACGCTGCCTCGTCCACGCCCAACGCGTGGTGCGCCGCTACACCACCAGCAACCCGCGCACGGATGCCGGGCGCACCATCTACCGACTTGCGCTGAAACTGACCCGAATCACCACCCTGGACGAGGCAGCGCAATGGGGTGCGCAACTGCACGAATTCTCCACAATCTACCGGGCATGGATGGACGAGAAACCCCTGATCAAAGACCCAAAAACCAGTGCATGGACCCGCGTGTGGACACACCACAACGTGCGCAAGGCCTACAACAGCCTCAACCATCTTTGGCGGTCCGAGATGCTGTTTGTCTACCTCAACCCGCCAACAGCAGTCCTTCAACCAGAGCGGATCAAATCCACCACCAACAGCTTAGAAGGCGGGATCAACGCCCAGCTCAAACTGCTCGCCAGAACCCACCGCGGCAGATCCGGCGAACGACAACGCCGCATGCTGGATTGG
The DNA here is from genome assembly GCF_001807265.1 of Corynebacterium sp. HMSC05H05. Classification (GTDB taxonomy): domain Bacteria; phylum Actinomycetota; class Actinomycetes; order Mycobacteriales; family Mycobacteriaceae; genus Corynebacterium. Next base: position 9 of record NZ_KV788419.1, on the reverse strand, counting down.
TGGCTCTAC
>NZ_KV788418.1 GCF_001807265.1 Corynebacterium sp. HMSC05H05 | reverse complement strand
TTTCTTGGCTCCCGCCCCAAGTTGCAACAGCACCAAAATATATCATCATGAACAATAAAACTGTCTGCTTACATAAACAGTAATACAAGGGGTGTTATGAGCCATATTCAACGGGAAACGTCTTGCTCGAGGCCGCGATTAAATTCCAACCTGGATGCTGATTTATATGGGTATAGATGGGCTCGCGATAATGTCGGGCAATCAGGTGCGACAATCTATCGATTGTATGGGAAGCCCAATGCGCCAGAGTTGTTTCTGAAACATGGCAAAGGTAGCGTTGCCAATGATGTTACAGATGAGATGGTCAGACTAAACTGGCTGACGGCATTTATGCCTCTTCCGACCATCAAGCATTTTATCCGTACTCCTGATGATGCATGGTTACTCACCACTGCGATCCCCGGGAAAACAGCATTCCAGGTATTAGAAGAATATCCTGATTCAGGTGAAAATATTGTTGATGCGCTGGCAGTGTTCCTGCGCCGGTTGCATTCGATTCCTGTTTGTAATTGTCCTTTTAACAGCGATCGCGTATTTCGTCTCGCTCAGGCGCAATCACGAATGAATAACGGTTTGGTTGATGCTAGTGATTTTGATGACGAGCGTAATGGCTGGCCTGTTGAACAAGTCTGGAAAGAAATGCATAAGCTTTTGCCATTCTCACCGGATTCAGTCGTCACTCATGGTGATTTCTCACTTGATAACCTTATTTTTGACGAGGGGAAATTAATAGGTTGTATTGATGTTGGACGAGTCGGAATCGCAGACCGATACCAGGATCTTGCCATCCTATGGAACTGCCTCGGTGAGTTTTCTCCTTCATTACAGAAACGGCTTTTTCAAAAATATGGTATTGATAATCCTGATATGAATAAATTGCAGTTTCATTTGATGCTCGATGAGTTTTTCTGATAGTTAGTCTTTGTAGAGACACAAACCTGAAATTCCGGACACCGCGCTTCAGGACATCTCCCTGGACGCCGATATCTGGCAGTATCCGGACGGGGCACTGTTGCAAATAGTCGGTGGTGATGGTGCTGTTGCAAAGTTGGGGCAGTAGGAAGACC
>NZ_KV788417.1 GCF_001807265.1 Corynebacterium sp. HMSC05H05 | reverse complement strand
CCCGCCCCAAAAGGGCGGGCCCATCGGCATGCCGTTTTTACCTGCGCCCCTCAAGCACCCAGCTGATGAAGCGGCCGGAACACAGCGACCAGTGCACGATGAGTAGCAGCGGAATGGTCAACGCAACGACGTCGAGCCAGTGCGAGCCATTGACCAACGCCACCTGGTGCCCGCCCATGCTCACCGTGCCCGGCGGGAAGGTGCACGACCACCAGGCAGGCGAGTACTCCACCCAGCGCGCGACGTTGGGGTAGAAGTTGAACATCGCCCAAATAGCCAGGGGGATGGCCAACACGAGTGCGACGTAGCCGTAGTAGATCGAGAACTTGCCCGGGTAGAGGATCTGCATCGCGGTGGTGGACTGGCCGATCACGCCCAGCGGCACCCACGCCGTCGCCGACAGCGGCCCCGAAAGGTCCACCTTGCCGTGCCACGCGGCCCAGTACACGCGCGCGAACGTCGGCACCGCGGTGAACAGGGACATCAGGAAGAACACGGTACCCAGCACGTGGTAGAACTGCCCGTAGTCGCGGGCGAGCCAGCCGGCCACCGACGCGGAAATCATCGGGCCGACCAACGGCAGGCCCCAGGTGAACTTCGGCGCGCCCTCAAAGCGGCTGAGCTGGATAGCCCAGGTGATGACGGTGACGGGGGCGCCGACCCAGAAGCCGATGAGGCGGTAGACGCCTTCGTCGGTAAGCCCGGAAAGCGCGGCCCCCAGTGCGAGGATGCCGATGAAGAACATCGACCATTCCGCCATAGTGGTGCGCTGGAAACTGGGGTGGCGGTAGCGCGCGAACCCGAACACGAGCACGACGAGGATGAAGCACGCGATCGCGGCGAAGACTGCGGAGAAGAACTTATGGTCCATCTCCACGAGGAGTCGCGACACGATCGAGGTGCCCATGAGGCTGCCGCCCCACGCGGGGCCGGGCGGTGGCAGTTGGCGGAACTTGTCAGTCACTCCGCGCATGGTAATCCCTTTTGTGGGAAGGTGCGCGCACGGCCTCCCGGTTAGCCCCCGTTGCACCACAACGGCCCCAGCAGCACGAAAACCCGACCTGCGGTTTTGCACCGATGTGGTCGGGTTCCGGTTGGGCAGGTCACTGTCGGACCGCGGTGTGTTTCTAACCCACGTTCGCGCCGAACAGCGAGCCGATGGCGAACGTCGCCGCCAGCGCGATGGTGCCGCCGACGACGATGCGCGTCACCGAGCGCGCGACCGGGGCCTCGCCGAGCTTCGCGGACAGCGCGCCCGTCAACGCGAGCGCCACCAGGGTGAGCACGAAAATGGCGGCGATGCGCCAGGATGCGGGGGCGAGCAGCGCCGTCGCAAAGGGCAGTGCGGCGCCGAGTAAGAACGACAGGAACGATGCGATGCCCGCGGACCACGGGTTGACCTGCATCTCCTCGGCAAGTCCCATGGCGCGCTCGGAGTCGCGCTGCGAGGACACCGAGACGTATTCGCCCAGCGCCATCGACACCGCGCCGCCGATCACGGCGGCGAGGCCGGACATCGCGATCGTGGTCGCATCGGATGTCGCGCCCGCCACGCCGACGACCACGGCGGCGGTGGAGACGATGCCGTCGTTCGCCCCGAGCACCGCGGCGCGCAGGCGGTTCAGTCGCTCGCCGGTGCCGGGCTCATGCCTATCGACGCCACCTTCCGCCGTACCCGGACAATCCATCAGATCAGTCATGACCCAATCGTCGCCCGGCCCGATCACCCCCGCAAGGAAGTTCGGCCTGCCTTACTGCAGGTCAGGGTACGCAAACCTAGCAGTCGAAGTACATCTCGAACTCCTGCGGGGTAGGCCGCAGGCGCACCGGGGTGATCTCGTTGTCGTACTTGAGCTTGATGTAGGTCTCGATGAGGTCCTCGGTGAACACGTCGCCCTCGGTGAGGAAGTCGTGGTCCTCCTCCAGCGCGGCGAGCGCGGCTTCGAGCGACGTCGGCGCCTGCGGGATGTCCTTGGCTTCCTCCGGCGGCAGCTCGTAGAGGTCCTTGTCCACCGGGGCGTGCGGCTCGATGCGGTTCTTGATGCCGTCGATGCCCGCCATGAGCATCGCCGCGAAACCGAGGTAGGGGTTGCCCGACGGGTCCGGCGCGCGGAACTCGATGCGCTTGGCCTTCGGGTTCGCGCCGGTGATCGGGATGCGGATCGCGGCGGAGCGGTTACGCTGCGAGTACACCAGGTTGATCGGCGCCTCGAAGCCCGGCACGAGGCGGTGGTACGAGTTCAGCGTCGGGTTGGTGAACGCCAGCACCGCGCCAGCGTGCTCGAGCAGGCCACCGATGTACCAGCGGGCGATGTCGGACAGGCCGCCGTAGCCGGACTCGTCGTAGAACAGCGGCTCGCCGTCCTTCCACAGCGACTGGTGGGCGTGCATGCCGGAGCCGTTATCGCCGGCGAGCGGCTTGGGCATGAACGTCGCGGTCTTGTCGTACAGCGTCGCGGTGTTCTTGATGATGTACTTGAAGTCCTGCAGGTCGTCGGCCGCGTGCAGCAGGGTGTTGAAGCGGTAGTTGATCTCCTGCTGGCCGCCGTTGCCCACCTCGCGGTGGAAGCGCTCGATGTCGAAGCCGGCGGCGGCGAGGTTGCGCACCATCGCGTCGCGCACCTCGACGGTCTTGTCGTGCGGGGCGACGGGGAAGTAGCCGCCCTTCCAGCGGTTCTTGTAGCCCAGGTTCGGCGAGCCGTCGGCCTCGACTTCGTTGCCGCGGTTCCACCAGCCTTCCTCGGCGTCGATTTCGTAGAACGCGGCGTGGCCCTCCACCTCGTAGCGGATGGAGTCGAACAGGTAGAACTCGGCTTCTGCGCCGATGGAGCAGGTGTCGGCGATGCCGGTGGAGCGCAGGTATTCCTCGGCCTTCTTGGCCACGTTGCGCGGGTCGCGGGAGAACGGCTCGTGGGTGAACGGGTCGTTGACGAAGAACTTCACGTTCAGGGTCTTGGAGCCGCGGAACTGGTCCAGCTTGGCGGTGGCGAGGTCCGGCATGAGGGTCATGTCGGATTCTTCGATGGTGGTGAAGCCGCGGATGGAGGAGCCGTCGAAAGCGAGGCCTTCTTCCATCACGTCTTCGTCGAACATCGATGCCGGGATGGAGAAGTGGTGTTCGATGCCGGGCACGTCGGTGAAGCGCACGTCGACAAATTCCACCTCCTCGTCGGCGATGAATTTCTTGACGTCTTCGATGTTGTCGAAGGACACGGGTGGTACTCCTCGTTGTGTGTCGGACATAAGCGGTTTCAAGTCTACGCGGACCTCCCGCTACGCTTCGGAGGCATGGCTGCTTCTCGACGACAAACCTGGCACGACGGTCCCGAAATCCCCAACCAATTTTCCGGCGAGGACGCCCTGCCTGATTACCCGGGGCAGTTTTTAGGCATGCCGAAGGAGGGGCAGGGATCCCAGGCGTCGGTGTTGCGCCGCATGGGCGGGGTGTTCATTGACTGGGCGTTGTGCGCGGTGGCGGCGTCGCTGATCACGGCGAACACGTCGGCGCTGGGAGACCGCTACACGGCGACGTACCTGCTGTGGCTCGTTTTGGGCATCGTGTGCGGCTGGTTGTTCTCCCGCACCCCGGGCATGGCGGTGCTGGGCATGGGCGTGGCGCGCGTGGACAAGGAGGCCCCGGTGGGGCTGTGGCGCGCGGCGGTGCGCACGATCCTGACGGGCTTTGTGCTGCCGGCGGCGCTTGTGGACGCCGACGGCCGCGGCATGCACGACCGCGCCACCACCACGACGGTGATCCGCACTTAGTTGTTGATGGGGCGTTCCTCGCCGACGAGTTCGTGTGTGAAGTCGATGTAGCGGTAGAACGCCCAGGTCGGGTCGGTGAGCATACGCGCGACGGCGAGCCCGCCGGCGATGAACAGCACCACGAACGACACTTCGGTGAACTTCGACAACGCGTTGAGGATGTCGCCTTGCGCGAAGTTGTGCACCGCGGCGTAGATGACGGGGCCGGGGATCATCACCACCGCCGCCGGGATGGTCACGGTGGTGCGCGGCACCTTCGCCACCCGCCCCAGGAGCCCGCCAGCGATGCCGATGATCAGCGCGGCGATGAAGGCGGCGAGGTAGGAGCGAACCCCGTCCGCAAGCATCGCAAGGCGCGCGGCGTTGGCCGCCATCCCGAGGGTGGCGGCGATGAGCGCCATGCGTCTCGACGAGTTGAACAGCAACGCAAAACAGCCCACACTGACGAAGCTGGCCAGCGCCCCGGAGACCAAAAACTCCGCCGACCTCGGCACCGCCGCCGTCTGCACTTCCGGGGTGCCGGAAAGCATGGCCACCACCGAGACGGTCAGCATGATCACCACGATGATCTCGAGCGCGAAGAACAGCCTTGGGATGCCGGCGGTGAAGTCGAAGCGCGCGAGATCCACAAACGAGGTGAACAGCGGGAAGCCGGGGATCAAAAACAGCACGGCGGCGATGAAGCCGGGGGAGACCACGCTGGCAAACGGCAGCACCCGGTCGAGCAGCAGGAACGCCGACGAGGCCACGAACGACGCCGCCATGGTGATGCCGATCAGGTTGAAGTGCGCCTTGTGCAACAACGCCCGCACGAGCTGGCCCAGCATCGCCGCCAGACACACCATCGCGGCGGTGGCGAGCCCGAACTGGTTCAGCACTGCGAAACCGGCGCAGGCGAGCCCGGCGGCAAGCGTCGATAAGCGAAAGCCCCAGCGGGGAGAGGGGATGCGCTCGATCTCATCCAACACCGCGTTGATGACCTCGGGCGTGCGGTAGCTCTGCAGCAGCGAGTGTGCCGCGGTCTCCAGCGCCTCGATGCGCGAGGCGTTGACACCCGGCAGCGGCACGTCGGACACCGCGGTGCGGAACTGCCCGCCCCGGTGGAACGTGCAGCTGATTGTGTTGAAGCCGACGATGACGTCGGCGTCGTCGAAGCCCACCGAGCGCGCGCAGCGCTTCACCGCGCGGATCACGCGGTAGCCGGACGCGCCCGCAGACAACAACAAGACGCCGAAGCGAAGACAGGTGTTCGCTTCGGCGTCCATGCCGGGGTTGTGCTCGATCACTTGCCGCCCTTGCGCTCCTGCATGCGGCGCATCTTGCGGTTCATGCCCGCCATGTTTTGCGCCTGCTTCGGCAGCGGGCCACCCGGCAGGCCGGCCGCCTGGGCACCGCGGCCGCGCGAATCCATCGCGTCGAGCTTGGCGGCGAGGCTGTACACCTCGTTCTTCTGGTAGTTCTTCGGCAGCTTGAGCAGGTGCTTCTGCAGGTCGCGGGTGCGCACCTGGCCTTCGCCCTCGCCGGCGTACACCTCGTAGATGGGCACGCCTGCCAGCAGGCGGTCAACGCGCTTGTGCTCCTTGCTCATCAGGGACTTCAGGCGGTTCGGGTTGCCCTCACCGACCAGCACCACGCCCGGGTTGCCCACGACGCGGTGCACGGTGTCCATGTGGGTGTTGGCCTGCACGCCGGTTTTGGTTTGCCACACGATGCCCATCGTGTTGCGCATGTTCTCCAGCGTCCAACCGGCGGCGCCGGGGGTGTCGCCGACCTCGTCGTACATGGACTTTTCCAGGCGGCGGGAGAAGATGAACATCGCCAGCACAGCGCCGAGGATTAGGCCCATGATCAGCCAGAACCACTTCGCGCCCCACCACAGGCCGAGGAGGAAGAACAGTAGTCCGCCGCCGAGCACGCAGGCGAGCATGATCGGGATCAGCGCTTTGTCGCGCTTGCGCTGCAGGTCGAACGCCTGCTTGAGCTGCGAGCGGGTTGCTTTGCCCTTGGCGCGCTTCGCGGCGCGCTGTTCTTTCTTAGCGGCTTTCGCCGCTTCCTTGTCCTGCGTCTTAGCCATGGCCATAACTGTATGCCACAGCGAAGACGCGGTCCAAAGACCCTAGCGGGTCTCCACTGGGTGGTCGGCGGAGGCGCCGTACTTCTTCAGCAAGGTGGAGGCTTCCTGGGCGGTGTCGCCTTGCGACGTCTCCGCCAAGTGCTTCAGGTTCTCCGGCAGCTCGAGGCCACGGTGGGCCATCGCCTCGACGTAGAGCTTGCCGGCGCGGTAAGAGGAGCGCACCAGCGGGCCGGACATGACGGCGCCGAAGCCCATCTCGTAGGCGGCGTCGCGGTACTCGATGAACTCTTCCGGCTTCACCCAGCGGTCGATCGGGTGGTAGGTCGGGCCGGGGCGCAGGTACTGGGTAATGGTGATGATGTCGCAGCCTGCGTCGACCAGGTCGTGGAGCGCCTCGAGGACTTCCTCACGGGTTTCGCCCATGCCGAGGATGAGGTTGGACTTGGTAATCAGGCCGAAGTCGCGGGCCTGGCGGATCACGTCGAGGGAGCGCTCGTAGCGGAACGCCGGGCGGATCCTCTTGAAAATGCGCGGGACGGTCTCCACGTTGTGAGCGAAGACCTCGGGGCGGGCCTCGAAGACTTCCTGGAGCAGGTCCGGCTTGCCGGAGAAGTCCGGGGTGAGGTTTTCCACGCCGGTGTGCGGGTTGAGCTCGTGAATCTTGCGCACGACCTCGGCGTAGAGCCAGGCGCCCTCGTCGTCGAGGTCGTCGCGGGTGACACCGGTGATGGTGGAGTAGTTCAGGTTGAGGCTCTGGACTTCTTCTGCCACGCGGCGCGGCTCGTCGCGGTCCAGCGGATCCGGGCGGCCGGAGGCGATGTCGCAGAAGTCGCAGCGGCGGGAGCAGCGGGATCCGCCGATGAGGAAGGTCGCCTCACGCGACTCCCAGCACTCGTGGATATTGGGGCAGCCCGCCTCTTGGCACACGGTGTGCAGGCCCGCGCCCTTGACCTTTTGCTTCATGTCCTCGTATTCGGGACCGGTCTTGACGGAGTTGCGGATCCACCGCGGCTTCTTCTCAATCGGTGTTTCGGAGTTGCGCGCCTCAACGCGCAAAAGCTTGCGGCCTTCTGGTGCTACAGTCACGCCACTTACCGTACCTTCCGTGTCAAACCCTTCGAGGGGTCTGGTCGGGTGGCGAAGGTGTGGTCGGCTACGACCAGCTCGCCGGACAGGGCGCGCTTCAGCTCGCGCACCATCGGGGCGGCCATGTCGGCCGGGGTGATGTCGCGGCCGAGCTCGAGTGACAGGGTGGTCACGTCGGCGTCGTCGATGCCGCAGGCGACGATGTGCTCGTAGTGCTCGAGGGTGTTGTTGCAGTTCAGTGCGAGGCCGTGCATGGTCACGCCGCGGGTGATGCGGATGCCCAGGGCGGCAATTTTGCGTTCGCGTGTCGACGCCTCCGGGTCCACCGCCTGCGTCTCCTCCGGCACCCAGACCCCGGAGCGTCCGTCGACACGGCCCGCCGTGGTCACGCCAGCGTCGCGCACGACCTGGATGAGCGCTTCTTCGAGACGGCGCACGTAGTCCACCACGTCCACCGGCTCCGCGAGCTTGATGATGGGGTAGACCACCAGCTGGCCCTCGCCGTGCCAGGTGATGCGTCCGCCGCGGTCCACCGGCACCACGGGCACGGGGTAGGCGGGGTCCGGCATGTCCTCGGGCTGCGTGCGCTTGCCGGCGGTGAAGGTGGAGGGGTGCTCGAGCACCAGCACTGTGTCCGGTAATTCGCCTTTGGCCCGTCGAGAAGCAATGTCTGCCTGGAGGTCCCAGGCTTCCTGATAGTCCACGAGCCCCAGCTCGCGCACGTCAATGGGCGCGGCTGAGGCTCGGATGGATTTGTCGGCGGGGAAAAACGGGTCGCGCGGGGCAGTCATACCCTGCCACCCTAGTCCCCGCCGCCAGGTGGGGACTACACGCCGTTGGAGGAGGCGTATTCGTCGGCGGTCATCAACGGACCAACCTCCTCGACCTCCACCTCGAAGAGCCAGCCCTGGCCGTACGGGTCGTTGTTGATGGCCTCGTAGGCGCCGTCGATGTCCTCGTTGACCGCGGTGACGGTGCCGGTGACCGGGGAGTACAGGTCGGAGACGGACTTGGTGGACTCGATCTCGCCGCAGGTCTCGCCGGCGGTGACGGTATCGCCCACCTGCGGAAGCTCCGCGAAGACGACCTCGCCGAGGCGGTCAGCGGCGACGTGGGTGATGCCCACGCGCACGGTCTTACCTGCTGCCTCGTCCGGGTTGGCGTTGATCCACTCGTGGTCCTCGGAGTAGTAGAAATCCGGCTTCAGCTCCATGGTTATGCGTCCTTTCGGGAGTAAAACGGGGTCGGTGCAATAGTAAACGGGTAACGGCGGCCGCGGATGTCGATTTCCACTTCCGTACCCTCTTCAGCGTGTGCCGGGTCCAGGTGCGCGAGCGCCACCGGGTAGCCCAACGTCGGCGACGGCTGGCCGGAGGTGACCACGCCAATTTTCTCGTCGGAGTCTTTCAGGAACACCTCGGCGCCTTCGCGGGCGGCGCGGCGCTGCTCGGAGGTCAGGCCCGCGATGACCACGCTCGGCTCGCGGCCGGAAAGGGCCTCCTTGCCCACGAAGTCCGCCTCCTTCTTGGCAAACGCGCGGCCCATGCCGGCCTCCACCGGGGTGATCTCGGCGGTCAGCTCGTGGCCGTACAGCGGCATCGAAGCCTCCAGGCGCAGCGAGTCGCGCGCCGCCAGGCCGCACGGGGTGCCGTGATCGATGACGGCGTCCCACACCTTCTGCGCGTCCTCGCTGGTGCAGAACAGTTCGAAGCCGTCCTCGCCGGTGTAGCCGGTGCGGGCGACGAAGATCTCGACAGGTTCTTCCGTCTGGTCCGAGCGGAGCGAGGACCAGGCGCCGGAGTAGTAGGACAGGGCGGAGGCGTCGTCGCTAAGCAAAGGCTCCAGCACCTCGAGCGCACGCGGGCCCTGGACCGCAACCAGCGCGAACGCTTCCGAATTGTTGCTCAGCTCCACGTCGAAGTCGCCCTTGCGCGCCTCAAACGCGGCCCACACGGCGTTGGTGTTCGCGGCGTTGGGCACGACCATGAAGTGGTTCTCGCTGAACTTGTAGGTGATCAGGTCGTCCAGGATGCCGCCGTCCTCGGCGACGATCATGGAGTACTTCGCGTTGCCCTCTTTCAGGGCGGAGAAGTTGGAGATGAGCGTGTAGTCCAAAAACGCGGCGGCGTCGGGGCCCTGGACGTTGATCTCGCCCATGTGGGACAGGTCGAAGATGCCCACGTCGTTGCGGACGGCGCGGTGCTCCTCCAGCTCGGAGCCGTACTTCAGCGGCATCTCCCAGCCACCGAAATCGGTGAAGCTGGCGCCGAGCTTTTCGTGGGTGGCATGCAGCGGGGTCTGTGGCATTGGTTCTCCTTTAAGACTCAGTTTCGATGTCAAACGCTTCCGGCGGCGGGCAGGCGCACTGGAGGTTGCGGTCGCCGAAGGCCTCGTCGATGCGACGCACCGGCGGGAAGTACTTTGCGTGCACCAGGGAAGCGACCGGGTAGGCGGCCTTCTCGCGGGTGAACTCGTACGGCCACTCCGAGCGGATCACGCTGGCGGCGGTGTACGGGGCGTTGTGCACGACGGACTGCTCGTACTCCACGTCGCCGTCGATGATCTCCTGGATCTCGGCGCGGATGGAGCGCATCGCCTCGATGAAGCGGTCCAGCTCGGCCAGGTCCTCGGACTCGGTCGGCTCCACCATCAGCGTGCCGGCGACGGGGAAGGCGAGGGTGGGGGCGTGGAAGCCGTAGTCGATGAGGCGCTTGGCCACGTCGGCCGCGGTGACGCCGGAGGCGTCGGTAAGTTCGCGCAGGTCCAGGATGCACTCGTGGCCGACCAGGCCGTCGTTGCCGGTGTAGAGCACCGGGAAGGAGTCACCGAGCTGGCGCGCGATGTAGTTCGCGCCCAACACGGCGTGCTCGGTGGCGCTGCGCAGGCCCGCAGCACCCGACATGGCGATGTACGACCACGAAATCGGCAGCACGCCAGCGGAGCCGTACAAGGTGGAGGCAACCGGCCCGCCGCCCTCGCCGTCGGCGGCAGTCGGGTCGCCCGGCAGGAACGGGATCAGGTGCTCGCCCACGCCGATCGGGCCCACGCCCGGGCCGCCGCCGCCGTGCGGGATGGTGAATGTCTTGTGCAGGTTCAGGTGGCTCACGTCGCCGCCGAAGTCGCCCGGGCGCGCGATGCCGGTCAGGGCGTTCATGTTCGCGCCGTCGATGTAGACCTGCCCGCCGGCGGCGTGCACCTTGTCGCAGACCACGCGCACGTCCTCCTCGTAGACGCCGTGCGTGGACGGGTAGGTGAGCATGATCGCGGCCACGGCGTCGGCGTGCTTCTCCAGCTTCGCGTCCAGGTCCTCCAGGTCGATGGAGCCGTCGTCTGCGGTTTTGACCACCACGACGCGCAGGTTCGCCAGCGTCGCCGACGCCGCGTTCGTGCCGTGAGCCGAGGCCGGGATGAGGCAGATGTCGCGCTCGGTGTCGCCGTTGGCCACGTGGTACGCGCGGATGGCCAGCAGGCCGGCCAGCTCGCCGGTCGCGCCGGAGTTCGGCTGCACGGACACCTCGGCGTAGCCGGTGATTGCCACCAGCCAGGAGCGGATTTCGTTGATAAGCTCGCGCCAGCCTTCGGTGTACTCGTCGGGGGTGTAGGGGTGCACGTTGGCGAAGCCCGGCCAGGTGATCGCCTCCAGGCCGGCGGTGGGGTTGAGCTTCATGGTGCACGAGCCCAGCGGGATCATCGTGCGGTCCAGCGCGAGGTCCTTGTCGCCGAGTGTGCGGATGTAGCGCATCATCTGCGTCTCGGAGTGGATGCGGTTGAACGTCTCGTGCGTCAGGAAATCGGTGGTTCGCTCGAGCGCCGCCGGGATGCGCGCGTCGCCCTCGGCGGCGGAAGCGCCGAAGCCTGCCAGCAGCGCCTCGACGTCGGCGTCGGTGGTGTCTTCGCCGAAGGAGATGCCGACGGTGGCCTCGTCGATTGCGCGCACCAGGTACCCGGAAGCAGCAAGCTTTGCGACGACCTCCGCCGCCCCCGCAACCTCAACCGCCACCGTGTCGAAGAATTCGGCGTGCTTGACCGTCACACCGGCAGCCTCGAGCGACGCGGCGAAGTCCGCGGCACGCTTATGCACCGCACGCGCGATGTCCGTCAAGCCTTCAGGGCCGTGGTAGACGGCGTACATGGACGCGGTGACGGCCAAAAGCGCCTGCGCGGTGCAGATGTTGGAGGTGGCGCGCTCGCGGCGGATGTGCTGCTCGCGCGTCTGCAGGGCCAGGCGGTAGGCCGGGTAGCCCTCGGCGTCCTTGGACACGCCCACCAAGCGGCCCGGCATCTGGCGCTGCAGCTTCTTTCGCACCGCCATGTAGGCCGCGTGCGGGCCGCCGTAGAACAGCGGCACGCCGAAGCGCTGTGTGGTGCCGATGGCGATGTCCGCGCCGAACTCGCCGGGGGACTCAAGTAGCGTCAGTGCCAGGATATCGGCGTCGACGGCGACCAGGCCGCCGCGCTCGTGGATCGCCTCGATCACCGGGCGCGGGTCCACGATGTCGCCCTCGGTGCCCGGGTAAGCGAACACGGCGCCGACGAGGTCCTCGCCGACCACGCCCTCGGCCAGGTTAGCTACCTCGACCTCCAGGTCGATCGCGCGGGCGCGCTCGGAGGCGACCTTGATCACCTGCGGGTGCAGTCGCGAATCCAGAAGCACCCGGCGGCCCTTCTTCACCACACGCGACATCAAACCGACGGCTTCGGCGGCGGCGGATGCTTCGTCGAGAAGCGATGCGTTCGCGATGTCCAGACCGGTGAGATCTTGCACCATGGTCTGGAAGTTCAGCAGCGCCTCGAGGCGGCCCTGCGAAATCTCGGCCTGGTACGGCGTGTAGGCCGTGTACCAGCCGGCGTCCTCCACCACACCGCGGCGGATCACGGGCGGGGTCAGGGTGGAGGAGAAGCCCTGGCCGTAAAACGCGCGCAGCACAGTGTTCTTGTCTGCGAGCTCGCGCAAGCGGTCCTGGGCCTCGTACTCCGTCAACGCCTCCGGCAGGTCGAGCGGCTGTTGCGCCAGGATGCCGGAGGGCACCGCCGCGGCGATCAGCGCATCGATGGAATCGTAGCCCAGCGCATCCAGCATTTTCTGCTGCTCTGCCTGGTCTGGGCCGATATGACGGGAGATGTAATCCAAAAGAGGGCTCCTTGAAAATCGGGTCGTGATAACCACGCGACAGCTTAGCTGTTTCTCAGCCGCCGAACGCCCGTTTTAGAACTCGTCTACACCCGCGTTTCCGAACAGCCACGTCACCGCGATCGCGCCCGGATCCGGCACCTCCTTCGCGCTCTCGCCGAGGTAGGACGCGCGGCCCTTTTTCGCCTGCATGCCGCGGGTCGCCTTCGCGCCTTCGACCGCCGGGGCGAAGATGTGGGCGAGCACCTCGTCGACGCTGCCGGTGGCCTCGGTGGCGGCGCGGGCGGCGGGGGCGAGGGCGTCGACGAGTGTGTTATCGCCCTCTTTCGCGCCGCCGAGCTCCGTGATGGCGTCCACGCCGCGCTTAAGCCCCTCGGCCAGCGCCGTGGCAAACGCATCGCCGTCCGCGTCGCGTGAGTCCACGCCGGCGTTGTCGAACACGTCCGCCATCTGGCGGAAGAACGTGCCCAGCACCGCACCCGAGGTGCCGCCGGCGCGCACCAGCATGCGGTGGGCGAAGAAACTGAGCACCTCTGCATCAGCACCCCGCACAGGCCTGACGACGTCACCAAAGGCCGCCTCCATATTCTGACCGAAGTCGCCGTCGCCGGCCTCGCGATCCAGGGCGGTCAGGTCGTCGTAGCTGACAGCGAGGCGCTCGACAAAGCTGGTCAGCCACGCGTTCTCCTCGCCGCTGTCCGGCTGGGTTTCGTCGTCGACCATGCGCGCGTCCGCGTACTCCGGATCTGCGACGGTGCCGGGCCAGGCGGGGGCGGCGGTGTCGGCGTCGATGAGCTGGAGCAGCTCGTCGTCGACCACGGTGAGTGTGAGCGAAATGCCCGCCATGTTCAGCGAGGTCACCAGCGTGCCGCGCATCCCGCGGCGCACCTTCAGCCCCAGTTCCGTCAGCTGCTTGAGCGCCTCGCCGAACACCAGGTCCTGCTCCAGCTGGCTCGTGCCACCCAGGCCGTTGACAAAAAGCATGACGTCGCTGCCCTCAACGCCGGCCTCGCGCAGCGAGGTCAGGATGCCGCCCAGGAGCTCCTCCACCAGGGCCGCGGCGGTCAGTTGCGCGCCGGCGATGTCTCGTCGCTCCACACCCGCCTCGCCGTGGATGCCCACGCCGACCTCGATCTGCCCTTCGCCCAAGTCGAACGTGGCGCGGTCCGAGGTCGGGGAGTGGCCCGGCTGCAGCGCCACCGCCATGCTGCGGGACTGATCCGCCGCGCGCTGGGCAACCTTCGCCACCGCCTGCAGGTCGTCGCCACGCGCCGCGGCAGCGCCCGCGATCTTCTCCACAATCACCGTCGCACCCGTGCCGCGGCGGCCCGGCGAGTCGTCGTTGTCGATCTCGGTGGCCACGTCGTCGTCCACCAGCACCTGCGCCACCTCAGCGTCGGCATGGTTCGCCGCGACGGTGAAGTTCATCACGTCGCCGGTGTAGTTCTTCACCACGTGCACCACGCCCGCGCCGCGGTCCGCCCAGTCGGTGGCCGCGTCGATCTGCACCGCGTTGGGGGAAGTGAACAGCAAACCCGGGCAGGCAGCATCCAACATGCCTGCGCCGATGAAACCGGCGTGCATCGGTTCGTGGCCGGACCCGCCGCCGGAGATGACGGTGACTCGTTGTTCGCCTTTGGTGGCGTCGTCAAGCACAAGCCCCACGAAGCCCTCGTCGTGCCACTCGGCGCAGGGGTGCGCGGCAACAAGGCCGCCGAGGGCCTCGCGCATGAAGTGGTCGGTGGAGTTACGAAATGATTTGAACGTGTCAGTCATACCGCCACTGTATGCAACAACGACGAAACCCGGCACCTAAAAACGGTGCCGGGTTCAGCGCATCTAGGGCTTAGACGTCGAGGTCAGCCTCGAAATCGCCCTGCTCGATGCGGTCCTTGATCGTGGTGACGAAACGGCCCGCGTCCGCACCGTCGATCAGCTGGTGATCGTAGGTGAACGGCAGGTAGCACATCTGGCGGATCGCGATGGAGTCGATGCCGTCCTCGGTCACGATGACCGGGCGCTTCTCAATCGCGGCGGTGCCCAGGATGCCGGCCTGCGGCGGGGTCAGCACCGGGGTATCCAGCAGCGCGCCCTCGGAACCGATGTTGGTCACGGTGAAGGTCGCACCGGACAGATCGTCCGGACGCAGCTTCTTGTCGCGCGCGCGGGACGCCAGGTCGGTGATCGCCTTCGCGATGTCGGCCAGGTTCATGTCCTGCACCTTCTTGATCACCGGCACCAGCAGACCCATCGGGGTATCCACAGCGATGCCGATGTTCACGTCGGAGTGGTAGGTGATCTCCTTCGCGTCAGCGTCGTAGGACGCGTTGACGTTCGGGTGGGACACCAGCGCCTCTGCCGTGGCCTTGATGAAGAAGGCCAGGTAAGTGATGTTGGCGCCATGCTTCTCGACGAATGCCGGCTTGACCTTCTTGCGCAGCTCCGCAACGCGGGTCACGTCGACCTCCTGCACGTGGGTCAGCTGCGCGGTGGTCTGCAGGGACTCCACCATCTTCGCGGCGGTGATCTCGCGGATGCGGTTCACGCGCTGGGTGGTGCCGATGAGCTCCGCCTTCGCCGGGTCCACGGACTTGGTGGACCAGTTGGCGCGCTCGCCCTTCGGGGCATCCGCCTGCTGCGTCGCCGCGGACGGGGAAGCGGATGCGCCCTCGGCCGCGGCCAGGACGTCCTGCTTGCGGATGCGGCCGCCAACGCCGGTGCCCTCAACCGCGTTCAGGTCCACGCCGTGCTTCTCAGCCAGCTTGCGCACCAGCGGGGTGACGTACGGGACGTTGTCGCCGTTGTTCACCTTGGCGGAAGCGTTCTTGGAGTCAGCCTTGTCAGTCTTCTCGGCCTTCTCAGCCTTCGGCTCTTCCTTCTTCGGCTCCGGCTTCTTCTCTTCCTTCGGCGCAGCCTTCTCTTCGACCTTCTCCTCGGCCGGTTCTTCTGCCTCGTCCTCGTCGGCGTCGTCTGCCTCAACGGCGGCGTCGGCGTCGCCGATGATCACGATGACATCGCCGACCTCGACGGTGTCGTCCTCCTCGGCCAGGATCTCCAGGATGGTGCCCTCGACCGGGGACGGGATCTCGGTGTCGACCTTGTCGGTGGAGACCTCGAGCAGCGGCTCGTCCACCTCGACCATGTCGCCGACGGACTTCAACCAGGTGGTGATGGTGCCCTCGGTGACGGACTCG
>NZ_KV788416.1:4323-24286 GCF_001807265.1 Corynebacterium sp. HMSC05H05 | reverse complement strand
CCCGCCCCAAAAGGGCGGGCCCATCGGCATGCCCAAAAACAGCTACAGCGGGCGGCCCATATCGGTGCGCGAGATTTCCACGGCCTTGCGGATCACCTCGGCCAGCGCAGCCTCGACGCGCACGCGTGACTCGTCGCTTTCCAGCAAGTCTTTGCGTACCTCGAACATCACGGCCAGCACGGAGGTGTTTTTGTCGTAGTCCACCGGCACGTACGCCCCGGCGAACGGTGTATTGCGCTCGACGTTGAACCCGGCGGCGGTGAAGGTGCGGGCGGCTTCGTCGGCAAGCACGGCGGGCGTGTGCACGGAGTGGGTGCCGATGCAGATGTCCGGCAGGAGTTTGCCGGGGTGGATGCGGTACTCGTCGGGCTGGTTGTTGTAGGAGTGCACGTCGACGATCACGGCGCAGCCGCAGTCCTGGATGCGGCCGGAGACCAGCTTGGACACCGCGT
The DNA here is from genome assembly GCF_001807265.1 of Corynebacterium sp. HMSC05H05. GTDB lineage: Bacteria > Actinomycetota > Actinomycetes > Mycobacteriales > Mycobacteriaceae > Corynebacterium. Next base: position 23,834 of record NZ_KV788416.1, on the reverse strand, counting down.
CGGCGTACGGGAAGTAGTACTCGGCCTTCAGGTCGGCAACGTCCATGTCCAGCGGCCGCAGCGGGTTGCCGTCGCCAAGTTTGAGGAAGATGGCGCCGCGCCCGGTGGAGTCCATGGATTCGCGCTCATTGGAGAACCGCCCCGGGTCCGCGACGAGGCGGGAGAGGTTGTTCACGATCATCCACGGCGCGCAGCCGGACTGCTCGGCGGCGGCCGCGGCGAGGGTATCGGTGTGGTCGTCGGTGACGCGGTCGAGCTCGCGCGCAATCTGGTCGTCGGTGGCGATGAAATCGGCTGCGACCTTGGCGGGGATCTCGCGCGACGCGTGCGGCACGTGCACGATCACCGGGCAGTCAGTGCTTCCTTCGTGGATGGTGAAGTTCATGGTTCCGCAGGATATAGCGCGCAGGGGCTTCTTGCTTCTCGACGGCACCTTCGGCCTCAAACGCATCCAACCAACCTTCCATGGGGAAGGTTTCCCATTTGTCGTGGAATCGGTTGGCGTTGGCGACGATGTCCTCGATGTGTTCCCACGGCGGCGAGGACACCGGGTGCCACTGGTGGTAGGCATGCGCCCCGCCGACCCAGACGAGCGGGATGCGGCGGCGCTGGAGTTCGCGGGCGAAGTCTGTGTCTTCCCCGCCGTACCCTTCGAAGGTGGGGTCGAAGCCCCCGAAGTCGTGCTCGATGCGCGCCCACGTCTCGGCGGTCAGGGCGAAGGAAAGGGACCAGAACAGGTCGTAGTTGTCGGCGTCGACGAGCTCGCCGTCGGCCGGGTTGGGGCGGGCGGGGTGCGGGTCGGGGCCGGTGACGCGGATTTGGCCTTCGTCCATGTAGGTCACCGGGCCGGCGGCGACGGCGTCGGGGCGCTCACGCAACGCTGCGACGTAGCGCGGCACCAGTGCGTCGGAGGCCAAACAGTCCGCATCCAAGAACACGAGCACCTCGGCGCCGCGCTCGATGGCTGTCTTCGCGCCCAGGTTGCGGGCGGCGGCGAGGTTGCGCGGTCCTTCCACCACGTGGCTTTTCGGCACCCCTTTGGCCAGCACATCCGCGTCGCCGAGTGCGACAGTGACGTGGTCGACGCCCATCGGCATAAGGTTGACCTGGTGGGTCAGGTGGTCGCGCCGGTTCGCGTCGGCGAGTGTAATCACGCAGGTGGCGGGCTGGCCGGGGTCGGCGGCCACGCCGGCGATGACTTCGGCGGCCCGGCGCGCCGCACCATGAGTCTGCCAGCGGGCCCAGTCGGTGTCGCGGCGGCGCAGCAGTTCGGGCCATTCTTCGGGGGCGGGGAAGGCGTTTCGTACCGTCGCTAGGCCCTCGAGTGCTCGCGCGCCCGCCTTTTGTTCGGTGAACGGGCGCGGCTGCGGCAGGATCACCGCCGGGGTGTCGGTCACCGCTAGGTCCGCCACGGAGTTCTGCCCGCCGGCGGTCACGGCAATGCCTGCGGACTGCAGCAGCTCCGTCGGGTCGTCGACGTGGTTATCGCCGCCCAAAAACGTGAACCGGTACTCGGGGCAGGCGCGCTGCACCGCCTCCCAATCGGCGGGCGACCACGTCGAGCCGCCCAAACCTGCCATCACCACCACGTGGTTCGGGTCGCGCTTCACCCCCTCGCGCGGGGTAAGCCGCGAGATCCCGCCGACGGCGTGCAGCCGGTCGGCATGCGCACGCAAATGATCCGGCACCTCGACCCAGTCCGGCCACGCCGCCACGATCGCATCGGCCTGCGCGTAGGCGAGCTGGTGCGGGGCGTCGCCGCGGTAGCCCGGCATCGCGTGCACCACCACTGGGATACCCATCAGCCGCACGAACGCGGCGACCTCGTTGGACACGTCCACGTAGAACGCCGCCGGCTGGTTTTCTGCCACCCAGTCGGCGATCTGCGCGAACCTTGATGCGATCTGCGGCGCCCCGTACGGCGCGTAGTGCAGCGTGCCGCCGGCGGTCATCGCGCGGCCGCTGCGCATGCGGCGTGGGGTGTCGCTGGCGTCGTCGAGAAGCGAAACGTCCCCGCCTGCCGTGGAGAGGATCTGCGCTTCGTGCCCCATTGCGCGCAGTTCGCGCTGGATGGCGCGGCAGCGGTGCATGTGCCCGGAGCCGTGGTGGTGGGCGTAGATGCCGATCATTGTCCTACCTTTCCAAACGCCGCTACCTGGCGGAAGATGTCGGTGTAATGCTTCGCGGTTTGGGAAAGCGAGTGCCTCTCGACGACCCAACGGCGCACCACGTCCCTCTCAAACCCACGCGCCTTAGCAATCGCGGCGGCAAGCGCTGCGACGTCGTCGGCAGGGGCGAGGGCAGCCGGGGCGTCGCGCAACAGCTCGCCCATGCCGCCGCGGCGAAACGCCGCAACGGGGGTGCCGCAGGCCATCGCTTCGAACGCGACGAGCCCGAACGGTTCCTCCCACCGCGGGCTGACCACGGCAACACCGCACCCGGCGACGAGTTTGCGCAGTTCCGCGTGGGACAGCTCGCCGATCCACTCGGCGCCGTCGCCCAGCCTGGGCGCGATTTCGTCGCGGAAGTAGTGGTGGTCGCCGTTGCGTCCCGCCAGCACGAGGGGGATGCCGGCTTTGCTGCAGGCGTCGATAGCCAAATGCGCGCCCTTTTCCGGCACGAGGCGGCCGAACCACACCGCGGTGCCGCCGCCGCTGCCCGGCCGCCAGAGGTTCACGTTGACGCCGTTGGGGATGATCACCGGCTCACTCGGCAGGCGCCAGTCCCGTGCGGTGGTGCGGCTGACGGCGGCGAACCGCCCGGCGCGCAAGCCGGCGGCAGTGATGGCGGCCTGGATCTCCTCGACCATCGGAGTGTGCAGCGTGGTCAGCATCGGCAGCGGCTCCGGCGAGGCGGCCGAGGGGAAGATGTAGGGGTTGAGGCTGTTGTTGTGCACCACGTCGTAGCCGCGCGCGACCAGCAGGCGGCGCAGCCTGACAAACGCGGAGTTTTCGCGCTCGCGCCCGCCTTCCGGGTAGGTGGTGTCGGTGGCCTCGGTGGCGTGTGCGCCCCAGTCCACCCCGGGCAACTCGAGGGTTGGGTCGTTACCGTCCGAGCCTTCGGCGGCGAAGAAGTCCACGTCGTGTCCGAGCTCGCGCAGCGCGGCGACCATGGTGTGGCAGAACGCCTCCAGCCCGCCGGCGTACGGCTCGCGCACGGGGTAGCGCGCAGGCCCGACCAGCGCGATGCGGAGTTTTCCGGTGCGCGGGGCACGGGTCGCGGGTTTCGCGGCGACGGTCACTCGATCACCACTTTCCTGTAAATCTCCTCGTGCGCCCGGCGCACCTGGTCCAGCTGCCGCGCCCTGTCGCCGGTGTACGGCACCGGCCCGCGGGCGAGTAGCCGCGCCGCAGCCAAACCGGCCGCGCGCCCGTCGCCGGTGCGGTACACCTCCACCGCGTCTGGGGTGTCCGCTTGCCCGGCGTAGCACCCGCAGTCCGGCACCGCCACAGGCACACCCAGGTCGCGGCACATTTCCAGCCACCCGGAGTGCGTGCCGCGCGTGTACGGCAAGATACACACCCCGGCGCGGCCGACAGCTCTGTGCAGCTCGTCGTCGCTCATGGGCTCGTGCACCACAGTGCCTATCGACGCCAGCTCCGCTCCCCCATGCACATACACATCCAACGGCACCTGCGCCGCGATATCGCGGTAGAACTGCGCGTCCGCGACCACGTTAGAGCGCACCGACTTCAAAAACACCGCCGCGCGCCCGCCCGGTTCCACCGCCACCGGTTCCTCCACGATCCGCGGGTGCGGCACCACGCGGACGTCTCGAGCGCCGAAGTCGCGGGCGAGGATGTCGGCGGCTTGGTCGGTGAGGGTGATCAGGGCGGATGCTTCGTCGATAAGCAATTGCAACCGCTCGTGATGCTCGGTCTGGTCGACGAGATGCGGGTTGTCCAGGTCGTGGACCGTGAGCACCAGCGGCACCGGCAGCGCGCGGCACAGCTCGGCGATCTGCGCGGGCGTGCGGTGCTCGAAACCGAAGTGGACGTGCACGAGGTCCACCGCGGGCGGGTCGCGCCAAAACTCGGCCTCGAGCGCCGGGTGCGGCCACCAGTTGCCGTCGATGTCCGGGTCCGGCAGAAACTCCACGCCAGCAGGGCGGATAGCCTGCGTGTACGGGTGACCGGAGGGAATAGACAGAACGCGCACCCCACTAATATAAACGTTTTCGCATACTGTGTTGGCATGTCTTTGCTCGTCGTTGTTGGCAACTGCCAGGCGGAGTCCACGCGCAAGCTGCTCATGTCCACCGGGCACTTCACCGGCGAGCGCATCGCTCCAGTCCACGAGCTTGAAGCGGCGGAGATGGGGTGGTTTCTGGACCTGGTGGCCCGCGCCGACGTGCTGGTGACCCAGCCGATCCGCGACAACTACCGCGGCCTGCCCGTGGGCACCCGGCAGCTGCAAACGTCGGCGCGGCGTGTGGTTGTGCCGGTGCTGCGTTTCGACGGGCTCATGCCGTATCAGGCCATCATCCGCGACCCGGATGATCCGTCGTTGAACCCGCCGGTGGTGCCGTACCACGACCTGCGCACCCTGGCCGCCGCCGCGGGGCACACCCCGGCCGCGGCGCCGTCACCGGACGCGTTGCGGCGCGCCGCCGCGATGTCCGTCGAGCAGATGCGGCTGCGCGAGCGCGCCCACGGCGCGGTGGTGGTGTCGGACTACCTGGAAACCACCCCCGTGTGGCACACCGTCAACCACCCCGACAACGCGACGCTTGCATTCATGGCGTCGCGGGTGCTGGAGGAGCTGGGGCTTTCCGACGAGCCCGTCGCCCCCGACTACGAAATGCTCGGCGGGCTGGACGCACCTATCGACGCCGCGGCCGCCGACGCACTCGGCGTTTCGGTTGCAGGCCGCGAGGAGTGGCGCGAGCGCGGCGCCGGGGTCATCGACGCCGACGAGATCCGCGCCGCGCAGCTGGAGTTCTACCGCCAGCGCCCGGCGCTTGTCGCCCACGGGTTGCAGCGCCACGCGGAACGTCTTGCGAATCTAGGGTTGGTGCAATGAAACATCTCATCGTCGGCCCCGCGGGCCACGGGGTAACCGAGTACGCCCTCGGGCTCGCCCGCACGACCGGTGCCGAGGTCATCCGGGAGGAGACGTTCGGCGATGCCCCGATTTCCGGCCCCGTCCACGTCACCTTCACCGACCACCTTTTCGGCGACACCGCCGACCGCTTGCTGGCGCGCATCGACGGCCCGCTGTCCGTGAGCCTGCACGACATCCCCCAGCCGGAGGAGGGCGCCGAGCGCTACGCACGTCGCGCACGCGTTTACCGCGGGCTCGTGGAGGCGGCGGACGTCGCGGTGGTCAACTCCAACCACGAGGCCTCGTTTTTCGACGCCGCGACAACGGTGATCCGCCTGCCCATCCCGGTCATCGATTCGCCCTTCGACCCCGAGCCGGGCAGCGTCGGCGTGCTGGGGTTTCTCTACCCCGGCAAGGGCCACGAGGACCTCATCGACGCCCTGCCCGACCACCGCCTGCGCTTCCTCGGTGCGGTCTCAAAGGGCCACGAGGACTGGGCCGACACACTCGACGCCGAGATCACGGGCTGGCTCACCGACGCCCAACTCGCGCGTGAAATGGGCCGCATCGCCGTGCCGGTGTGCCCGCACCGCCACTTCTCCGCCTCCGGCTCGCTGATGGCGTGGCTAGGCGCGGGCCGGACCGTGCTGGTGCGCGACTCCGCCTACGCCCGCGAGATCGACGCGTGGCTGCCCGGGCGCGTGACGTTGGTGGCTGACGGGGGCTGGCGGGAGGCCGTCGATAGGCATGAGCCCAAGCAAATCGACCCGCCGCGCTACGGATGGGCCGAAGTCGCGCAACTGTGGGAGGAAACATGGCGTTTAGCTGGCCTGATGTGAGCGTTGTCATCCCGCATTACAACGACGCGGAAGCGCTCGAGCGGGTCGTCGCGGCGGTGCGGGCGCAGGACTACGCGGGCGAGGTGGAGATCATCGTGGCCGACGACGGCTCCGCCGAACCGCCCAAAATCGAGGGGGCGCGCGTGGTGCGCCAGGAGGACAAGGGCTTCCGGGCGGCCGCGGCGCGCAACCTCGGCGCGGACGCTGCGCGCGGCGAGGTGCTCGCGTTTCTCGACGCCGACACCGTGCCCGAGCCCGGCTACCTCTCGGCGGTCGTGCCCCACATCGTGGGGGATGCGCGGGCGGTGGTCGTCGGCGCGCGCCGCACCGGCGCCGAGGATAAAGAGCCGCAATGGCTTATCGACGCCTGGTCCGCCACCGCCAACCTCCGCAACGCCGACCACAGCTCCTGGCGCTACATCATCTCGGCGGTGCTGACGTGCTCGCGCGAGTTCTTCGACGCGGTCGGCGGCTTCGACGGCACGCTCGTCGGCTACGGCGGCGAAGACTGGGAATTCGGCTTCCGTGCCTGGAACGCAGGCGCCACGTTCGTGCACGAGCCGACGGCCGTCGCGCACCACGCGGAGGAGGACTTCGGGCAGCGTTACGACGACCCGGCGGCCGCCACCGCCGTCAAAAACGCCGAGTCGCTGGCGCTGGCCCGGCGCGTCACGCACCCGCTGGCGCGCCCGGACGGGGTCATCTTCGATACCTTCGACCTGCAGGTGGAGGTCCCGGAGCTGGACGGCGAGGGGGTGCGCGACTTCGTCATCGCGGAGTGGCTGAAGGTCGGCGCGTACGTGCGCGTCGCGGAGGTGCCGGCGCTGTTCGCCAACGACCCGCGGGTAGGCACCGCGGAGGTCGAGGCGCGGGTGAGCGTCGCCGTCGGCGCGGGCTGGGCGCCGCAGGACTTGAGCGCGCTTTTGGCTGTGGAGTACGTGCTCTCCCCCGACGGCACCGTGGTGCGCACCAAACGCGCCGCAGCACTCGAGCTGGAGCCGGTCACGGCGCACCCCGAGGACTTCGGGCTGACGCCAGTGGCGGGCCCGCTGCAGCTGGAGCGCTACTTCGCGGGCTGGTGACGCGGCTTACGGCAGCTCCGGCGCGACGCCGGTGCGCTCGTATTCGGCGAGGATGTCGATGCGGCGCTGGTGGCGTTCCTCTTCGCTCCACGGCTGGGACACAAAGGCGTCGACAATCGCGAGCGCCTCCTCTTCGGTGTGCATACGGCCGCCGATGCCGATGAGCTGCGCGTTGTTGTGCTCGCGGGCGAGCTTCGCGGTCTCTTCCGACCACGCCAGGGCGCAGCGGGCACCCTTGACCTTGTTCGCGGCGATCTGCTCGCCGTTGCCGGAGCCGCCGAGCACGATGCCAAGCGAACCCGGGTCGGCCACCACGGCCTCAGCCGCGGCGATGCAGAACGCCGGGTAGTCGTCGGCGGCGTCGTACTCGTGGGCGCCGCAGTCGGTCACCTCGTGGCCCTGGGCCTCAAGGTGGGCCTTGATCTGGTTCTTGCGCTCGAATCCGGCGTGGTCTGCTCCAAGGTAAATACGCATGGCGCTTAGCGTACCTGGGGCATCTCCGTGCGGGTGCGCTTGAGTTCGAAGAAGTACGGGAACTCCGCCAGGCCGACGGCGTGGTCGAACAGCTTGCCGGCCTCTTCGCCTTCCGGCACGCGGGTGATCACGGGGCCGAAGAACGCGTTGTCGCCGAGCTTGACCACCGGGGTGCCCACGTCGTCGCCGACGGCGTCCATGGCGGAGGCGTGGAAGCCGCGCAGCAGGTCGTCGCAGTCGGACGTGTTGGCCACCTCGGCGAAGTGGTCCGGCAGACCGACCTCCGCCAGCGCTTTGGCGATGATCTCGTCGTAGGCGCCGGACCCCTTCTTGCCGCCTTCGCCGCCGGCATGGATCATCGTGCCCATTGTGGTGTACAGCTCGTCGACCTTCTCTGGCTGCTCTTCCTTAACCTTCGCGAACACGCGCGCCGGGCCCCAGTTGGCCTCCATGGCTGCGGCGTAGTCGTCGGGGATGTCGCGGCCGTCGTTAAGCACTGCGAGCGACATGGGCACCCACTCGACCTCGATGTCGCGGACCTTCTCCACCTCTTTGATCCAGCGGGAGGTCTGCCATGCGAACGGGCAGGATACGTCAAACCAGAATTTCACTTGTTCCGTCATGGCGCCCACGATAGCGCGTGTAGGTTGGGGCAGATGAAGACCAATCTGACTCGCAAGGACGCGCAGGCGCGCGCCGAACTGATTTCCAACGTCCGCTACGACATCGCTGTGGACATCACCGGGGCGGAAGAGTTCACCACTGTGAGCACCGTGCATTTCGATTCGAAGGCGGGCACGACCCACTTCGACCTGGTCGCGGCCGGGTTCGAGGCCACCCTCGACGGCGAGGAGACGGGCCGGGAGCTGTCTCTCAGCGACGGCCCCCACACCCTGACCGTCACCTCCCACGACGCCTACAACCGCACCGGCGAAGGCCTGCACAAGTTCACCGACCCGGTGGATGGCAAGGACTACCTGTACACCCAGTTCGAGCCCGCGATGGCGATGAAGGTCTTCGCCGGCTTCGACCAGCCGGATCTGAAGGCCACCTACAAGGTCAGCGTGACGGCCCCGGAGCGCTACACCGTGATCCTCAACGAGGCGGTCGAACGCGCCGACAACGGCGACGGCACCTCCACCTGGACCACCACGATCGACTACCCGCTGTCGACCTACCTCATCGCGATCTGCGCCGGCGAGTTTGAGCGCATCTCCGACACCTACGACGCCGGCGACGGCCGCACCATCGAGCTCGGCCTGTACGCCCGCGCGTCCCTGATCCCCCACATGGATTCGGAGCGCCTGTTCCGCCAGACCAAGGAGGGCTTCGACTTCTACCACGCCAACTTCGGCCGCAAGTACCCGTTCGGCGACAAGTACGACCAGGTGTTCTGCCCGGAGTACAACATGGGCGCGATGGAACACGTCGGGTGCGTGACGTACCGCGACGAGTACATCTTCACCTCCGAGCCGACCCCGTACCGCCTGGAGCGCCGCAACGACACCATCCTGCACGAGATGGCGCACATGTGGTTCGGCGATTTGGTCACGATGCAGTGGTGGGACGATCTGTGGCTCAACGAGTCGTTCGCCACTTGGTCGGCAGCGACGGCGCAGGTGGGTATCGGTGAGTATCCGGAGGCGTGGACGACGTTTGCCACGGTGGAGAAGGCGTGGGCGTATTCGCAGGACCAGCTGCCGTCGACGCACCCGATCGCGGCGGACGCGCCGGACATTGAGACCGCGGAGCAGAACTTCGACGGCATCACCTACGCGAAGGGTGCCAGCGTGCTGAAGCAGCTGCAGGCGTACGTGGGTTACGAGGAGTTCTTCGCGGGCGTGCGTAAGCACTTCGACAACCACGCCTACTCCAACGCTACGTTTGACGATCTTCTCGGCGCGCTCGAGGAAGCTTCGGGCCGCGATTTGTCTAACTGGGCTGAGCAGTGGCTGCGTACTACCGGTGTGTCGCGTCTTTACCCGGAGATTTCGGACACGTTCACTGTGGTGCAGGAGTCGCCGGTGTTGCGCGATCACCGTGTTCGCGTGGGGCTTTATTCGCTTATCGACGGCACCGTGCAGCGCACCCACCAAGTCGAACTCGACATCACCGGCGAGCGCACTGAGATCCCTGAATTTTCAGGCGTGAAACACGATCTCGCCCTGGTGAACGACGAAGACCTCACGTACTGCCTGATGGGTCTCGATGCGGAGCAGCAGCAGTTCGCCGTGGAGCACCTGGGCCAGATTGAGGATTCGCTGGCGAAGACTTTGGTGTGGTCTTCCTTATGGGAGTCTGTGCGCGATGGTCGTCTGCCGGCTCGCAAGTATGTGGAGTTGGTGGCGCGTGAGGTTGGCCCGGACATGCAGGAGCGGATCGCCGCTCAGGCTACTGAGGCTGTGAAGCGCTACGTTGACCCGGCGTGGCGCCGCACCGGTTTCGATCTGTTGAACGAGGCGTTCCGTGGCCAGGAGCCGAAGGCGGTGTTCGACCGTGCGCTTGCCCGTCTGGAGCCGACTGAGGAGACGGTTGAGTACTTCAAGGATTTGCTGAAGTCTTCTGAGAATCAGGAGGTTCGTTGGTTGGCGATCACGAACCTCATCGCCGCCGGCGCCCTGCCGCTGGAGGCCGCGGATGAGGAGCAGGACGAGACGTCGGAGGGCGCGATTTCGCGTCTGCGGGCGAGGGCGGTCGTCGATAAGCGTTGGGCTTGGGACAAGCTCATGAACGACGACCTGACCAACCTTGAGGCCCGCTACCTCATGGACGGACTCACCTTTACCGATGCAGACCTTGAGGGGTTGACCGACGAGTACTTCCGCGCCGCGCCGGCTTTGTGGGATCGTTTGACCAACGAGATGGCGCAGCGCACCCTGGAGGGCATGTACCCGCGTTGGGATGTCACACAGGCGGCGGTTGAGAAGGCAAACGCTCTGCTTAACGCGGACGTCCCGAACGGTTTGAAGCGCGTCATCGCCGAAGGCCAAGACCGCGCAGCACGCGCAGTGCGCAACCGCGCGGCCGACGCCGCAGCAAACTAAAGCTGCTTGAGGGCTTGTTCGAGGTCGGCGATGAGGTCGGCCTCCTCCTCGATGCCCACCGAGATGCGCACGAGCTCGCCCGGCACCTCGAGCGCGGAGCCGGCGACGGAAACGTGCGTCATGGTGGCGGGGTGCTCGAGCAAGCTCTCCACGCCGCCTAGGGACTCCGCCAGGCAGAACAGCTTGGTGGACTTGCAAAACGTCTTGGCCTGCTCGGTGGTCTGAAACAGCACGGAGACCATGCCGCCGAAGCGGGTCATCTGCTTCGCGGCCACCTCGTGGCCCGGGTGGGTTTCCAGGCCCGGGTAGCACACGCGCGCGACCTGGGGCTGGGCATCCAAGAACTTTGCGACGGCTTCCGCATTGTCGCAGTGCTTGTCCATGCGCACGGAAAGCGTCTTGAGGCCGCGGCCGGTGAGGTAGGTGTCGAACGGGGACGGGTTCGCGCCGACCCAGCCGAAGAAGAAGCGCAGCTGCTCGTGGAAGCCGGGCACGCGCGCGTCGTCGCCGCAGACGATGCCGCCGACGACGTCCGAGTGGCCGCCGATGTACTTCGTGGTGGAGTGCACCACCACGTCCGCGCCGAGGTCGAACGGTTTTTGCAGGTACGGCGAGGCGAAGGTGTTGTCCACCACCAGCGTGGCCTGCTTTTTCACGGCGGCGATGGCTTCGATGTCCACGATGTCCAGCATCGGGTTCGTCGGCGTTTCCACCCAGATGGCCTTGGTGTTGTCCTGCACCGCCGCGGCGACCTCTTCCGGGTTGGTCATGTCCACCACGGTGTTCTCCACGCCCCACTGTGTGAACACTTGCTGGATCAGGCGGTAGGTGCCGCCGTAGGCGTCGTTGGACACGACGATGTGGTCGCCGGGTTTGAGCAGGATGCGCAGGATGACGTCGATAGCCGCCATGCCCGAGGAGTAGGCCACGGCGTACTCGGCGCCCTCCAGCGCCGCGACCGCCTTTTCCAGTGCGGTGACGGTGGGGTTGCCCACGCGGGTGTACTCATAGCCGCCGCGCAGCTCCGCCAGCCCGTCCTGGGCGAACGTGGTGGAGGCGTAGATCGGCGTGTTGATCGGCCCGTACAGGCTGTCGGGTTCGTAGCCGGCGTGAATGGCGTCGGTAGCAAATCCAGTCATGTCTGCAAACAGTAGACCAAGCGGTTCATTCCGCGGGCATTTTTATGCACTAGACTCGTGCCCGATGAAAGCGCAATCAGAAACAGTGGAAAAAGTCGACGAAGCCGTCACGGGCGTGAGCAACTGGTGGAACGACCCGGCCACCCACGAACTCGTGGTGGAACGCCCCGTGAAGATCCTGCTGATCATCGTGGTGGCGCTGGTGCTGAGCTGGGTGGCGCGCAAGGTGATCAACCGCGCCACCCGCCACGGCATCGAGCGCACCCCGTTTATCGCGCCCACCGTGGAGGACACTCCGCAGTACCGGGCGCAGGAGGCCCGCCGCCAGCAGCGCATGAAGACGCTGGGCAACGTGGGCCGTTCTGTCGCCGCGATTGTGATTTGGACGTGGGCGATCCTCGCCGTGCTGGATCAGCTGGGGGTGAACGTGGCGCCGTTGATCGCGTCCGCCGGTGTGGTCGGCGTGGCCATCGGTTTTGGCGCGCAGTCGCTGGTGAAGGACTTCTTCTCCGGCATGTTCATCCTCATCGAGAACCAGTTCGGCGTGGGCGACACTATCCAGGTCGGAGATGTGGTCGGCGAGGTGGAGGACATGTCGCTGCGCATCACCACGGTGCGGGACATGGACGGGGCGCTGTGGCACATCCGCAACGGCGATATCGAGCAGGTGGGCAACCACTCGGCACGCTTTTCCACGGCGCGTCTGCAGATTCCGGTGTCGGTCATGGCAAATCCGGACAAGGTCTCGCGCGTCATCGAGGAAACCGCCGTCGCCGCGTGCCAGGACCCGGAGATCCGCAATCTGGTCATGGGCACGCCGACGATGTTGGGCCCCAGCGAGTTCAACCCGACCTACGTGTCGTTCCGTTTGAGCGTGACCACGATGCCGGGCGAGCAGTGGGGCGTGGCCCGCCACCTGAACCACCGCATCCTCGCGGCGCTGCACGAGCAGGACGTGGTGCTCACGGCGATGGATTCTGTGCTTGTAGAGATGAAGGAGAACAATGGAGATCGGTCCTAAGCAGGAGCAGACGCTTTACGACGCCGTCGGTGGCGACGCCTTCTTCCACCGCCTCGTCGAAGGCTTTTACACGCAGGTCAAGCAGGACGACCTCATCGGCCCGATGTACCCGGACCAGGACTGGGACGGCGCACAGGACCGCCTGCGCTGGTTTTTGGTGCAGTACTGGGGCGGGCCGCGCACCTTCCAGGAAAAGCGCGGCAACCCGATGCTGCGCAAGCGCCACCTCCCCTTCGCCATCGGTGAGGCGGAGGCGGACCGGTGGTTGGAGCTCATGGGCAATTCCATGGAGCAATTTACTGACGACGAGCTGCCGCCCGCCTACCGCGCCCAGATGTGGAACCACATGCAGCGCGTGGCCTACATGATGATCAACCAGGGCCCGCGCGCGTATTAGAACAGCAAATTCGGGCGGGTGCTGCGGTAGACGGAGCCGAACGGCGCGTCCAGGCGCACCCAGCTGCCCGAGGTGGCGACGCGTAGGTGGCGCGGGATTTCCGCGGGGGCCTCGAAGCCGGGGATAAGCCCGAGCGCGGTGCAGGCGAAGATCATCCGCATGGGGATTTCCACGGGGTTGTTGCTGTCGGCGTCGGCGGTGAGCACGGTGCCGTCGAGAAGTGAGCGCGGCGGACCGGCAGGGCCGGAGAATTGGAGGGCCAGGTTGCGGCCCTCGTCCGCGAGGCGGCGGGCGACGCCGATGGGGACCACCTCGCGGGCGATGAAGCCGCTGGTCGGCGGCAGGGCTCCGGGCCAGGCGGCGTCGCGGGCTGGGCCGACCTCGGCTGCGTCGGACTTTAATGCGTCGAGCATGGCGCGGGCGCTGACGGTGGCGCCGGGGTGGGTGGTGGTACCGGAGGTGCGTCGAGAAGCAATGGCGTCAAACGGCGTGGTGACGAAGACGTCAAGCTGGCCCTCGCCCACCTCCTGGATGCGCGCGGAAGCCTGGGCGTCCAGCGCGAGCGCACGCGAGAGCAGCGCGGTGAGCCCGCGCGCGCCACGCTCGATCCGAACCTCGACCACTTACGCCCCGGCCGTCTTTGACAGGATGCCGATTTCCTTCTGCGTGATCTCACGCGGAGAGGTCGTGGTGGTGTCCACCGTGACCTGCACGCACTCGATCACGCAGCAGACCTTGCCCTGGGCATCCTTGATTTCCTGGCGGGTGGTGAACGACGTGTTGCCCACGTTGGACACCTGCGTCTCCACCGTCACCTCTGTGGTGTTGGGCAGGATCGGGCGGACGTAATCCACCTCGAGGCGGCGCACGAACACCACGAACTCGTGGCCCTGGGAGTAGAAGAACTCCTGCGCGAACGCCAAGCGCGCCTCCTGGGCGAGCTCGATGTAGGCGGAGTTGGTCACGTGCCCGTAGCGGTCGAAGTCGCTCCAGCGCACTGGGATGGTGTGGACGTGGATCCTGTTCGGCTCAGCCATTGCGTGCTCCTAGCGGGTGAGCTTGCGGTGGGTGACGCGCGACGGCTTGGCGGCTTCCTCGCCGAGACGCTCGATCTTGTTCTGCTCGTAGTCGCCGAAGTTGCCCTCGAACCAGAACCACTTGCCTTCTTCCACGTTGCCCTCCCAGGCCAGGATGTGGGTGCAGGTGCGGTCCAAGAACCAGCGGTCGTGCGAGATCACCACGGCGCAGCCCGGGAAGGCCTGCAGCGCGTTTTCCAGCGAGCCGAGCGTTTCGACGTCGAGGTCGTTGGTCGGCTCGTCCAGCAGGATCAGGTTGCCGCCCTGCTTCAGCGTCAGCGCCAGGTTCAGGCGGTTGCGCTCGCCGCCGGAGAGCACCTTGGACGGCTTCTGCTGGTCCGGGCCCTTGAAACCGAAGGCGGACAGGTAGGCGCGCGACGGCATTTCGTTCTGGCCGACGTGGATGTAATCCAGGCCGTCGGAGACGACCTCCCAGACGGTCTCTTCCGGGTCGATGTTCTCGCGGTTCTGGTCCACGTAGGAGATCTTGACGGTGTCGCCGACCTCCACGGAGCCGGAATCGGCCTCTTCCAGGCCCACGATGGTTTTGAACAGCGTGGACTTACCAACACCGTTGGGACCGATCACGCCGACGATGCCGTTGCGCGGCAGGGTGAACGACAGGTCCTTGATCAGCACGCGGCCGTCGAAGCCCTTGTGCAGGTTCTCCACCTCCACGACCTTGTTGCCCAGGCGCGGCGGGGTGGGGATCTGGATTTCTTCGAAGTCGAGCTTGCGGTACTGCTCTGCCTCTGCCGCCATCTCCTCGTAGCGCTCCAGACGAGCCTTGTTCTTGGCCTGGCGGGCCTTCGGCGACGAGCGGACCCAGTCCAGCTCCTTCTTCAGGCGCTTCTGCAGCTTCTGGTCCTTCTTGCCGGCGACTTCGAGGCGCTCGGCCTTCTTCTCCAGGTAGGTGGAGTAGTTGCCCTCGTAGGGGTAGAGCTTGCCGCGGTCGACCTCGCAAATCCACTCGGCGACGTTGTCCAGGAAGTAGCGGTCGTGGGTAATCGCCAGCACCGCACCCGGGTAGGTCTGCAGGTGCTTCTCCAGCCACAGGACGCTCTCGGCGTCGAGGTGGTTGGTCGGCTCGTCGAGGAGCAGCAGGTCCGGCTCGCTCAGCAGCAGTTTCGCAAGTGCTACTCGACGGCGCTCGCCACCGGACAGGTTGGTCACCGGTGCGTCGGAAGGCGGGCAGCGAAGCGCCTCCATGGCCTGCTCGATCTTGGAGTCGATCTCCCACGCGTCGGCCGCGTCGAGCTCTTCCTGCAGCTTGCCCATTTCTTCCATGAGCTCGTCGGAGTAGTTCGTCGCCATCTCCTCGGCGATTTCCTCGAAGCGCTGCTTCTTCTCAAACAGCTCGCCGAGGCCTTCCTCGACGTTGCCGCGCACCGTCTTTTCCTCGTTCAGCGGCGGCTCCTGCAAAAGGATGCCCACGGATGCGCCCGGTTGGAGGAACGCCTCGCCGTTGTTCGGCTGGTCGATGCCGGCCATGATCTTGAGCAGCGACGACTTACCGGCGCCGTTCGGGCCCACGACGCCGATCTTTGCGCCCGGGTAAAACGCCATGGTGACGTTGTCCAGGATGACCTTGTCGCCGATGGCTCGGCGGACGTTTTTCATCGTGTAGATGAACTCAGCCACTACGAATCCCCTTTGTTAGTGCGGAGGTAAATACCGCACTTAGGGTACATCACGCACACGCGCGCCCCGCCGCTTCCAAGGCGCGCTGGAAACGGCGGGGCGAAGGCGGCGAAAACTAGAACGGCGCGCCGCCGGTGGTGGCGAGCTCCTCCCCTGCTGTGTCTGTGTCGGTGTCGGCGTCGTTGCGGGTGACCCCGTCGACGTCCTCGGCGCTGACGCGGCGCTCCTCCACCTCCGGCGTGTCCGAGAAGCTGCCCCAGCCGCCCTTGGGCTCGGCGTTTTCGGCATCTTCGCCGTTGAGCTTCTTGTTCAGTGCCTTGGCGTCCATCGCCTTGGGCATCTCGTGGCCGTCGATCGCGTTGCCGGAGGCAGACGTGCGCACCGAGTTGACCTGGTAGCGCGCGAGATCGAACGCGACGTGGCGCGCCTTGAGCGTGGTCTTGGAGCGCAGCGCCGGCTCGCCCTTGTCGTCCTTGCCCTCCCAGTACTCGTGGACCAGCTTGCCGATCACAATCACCGGGAAGCCCTTGCGCAGCGACGCGCCGGCGTTGACCGCGAGCTGTCCCCAGCACTCGACGTCGACGTAGAACTGGTTGTAGTCGCGCCAGACGTCGTCGCCGTTGTCGTTCTTTTCTTTCTTCACGTCCGAGGTGGCCACGCGGAAGCGCAGCACGGCGTTGCCCGAGGTGAAGGTTTTGAAGTACGGCTCGGCGATCAGGTTGCCGAGCAGCGTGTAGTCGATGTTGGCCATTTTCAAGGCCCCTTTCTGCATGCGTGCGGATGGTGTGCGGTTGCGGGGGCGGGTGTGCCGTCGATAAGCAATTGCCCCCTGCGCGAGCAGAGTCGCACGAAACGCAAGGCAGAAAAAGGGGTCGGCCAAATTGTGGATAACTTCACCTGAGAAATTCACAATCCGCAGCTAGCGGCCATGAATTTGAGAAAGCATCTCGTTGTAGCGGCGCCATTCCTCGTCGTCGGTCTCCTCCGCGCGGCGGTCCGAGGCGGCCGTTTCCGCCTTATCCTCGCGCCACCAACGGATGAACAGCTCGCCGAAGACGATCACCAGCGGGAAGGAACCGGACGCCCACGCGATACCGCCGCCGTCCTTCTGCACCGCGAGCAGGTCCGGGTTCCACGGCAGCTCCAGCGAGCGGTAGAACTCCTCGCCCATCACGGAGCCGAGCTGCATGAGGTACACGCCCATGAACAGGTGGAACGGCATGGACACCCACAGCCACAACAGGCGCACCTTCGCGGTGGGGCGGCCCTCGATTTCGTCGGGGCCGATGAGCTCCCAGAAGTAGAGGTAGCCGGAGATGAGAAACGCCGCGTTCATGATCACGTGGCCGGCGTGCTCGGAGATCATGAGCTCGTAGAACGGCTGGATCACGTACATGGCGTAGAAGAACACCAAAAACTGGATGGTGGACACCGGCGAGAACGTCACCGCGCGCAGAAACTTCGAGCGCTGGAAGCTTTCCGCCCACAGCCGCGGGTTGAATTCGCCGGCCGGGTATGCCTCGCGCACGAGTGTCAGCGGCGCGCCGAGCACCAGGAACACCGGCACGCCCATGGACAGGATCATATGCACCGTCATGTGCGCGGAGTAGGAGGCGGGCATGTGCATGCCCATGCCGGAGCTCAGCGTGACGACGACCATCGCGCAGCCGGCCAGCCACCACAGCGTGCGCGCGACCGGCCAGCCGTCCACCCGGCGGACAAGGTGGAGGTAGTACGCCGCCAGCAGGATCGCAATGACGCTGAACAGCAGCTCCGGGCGCCAGGTAGTCAGCCAGTTCGTCCAGGTCAGCGGCTCGGTGAGGTTGTAGCCCATCTGGATCTGCATGCGGGTCAGGTTCGGGTCCAGCGGCGGCGGGGGCGGGGTGCGCCCGAGCGTGACGGCCAGACCGGATATCGCCGCCATGATGAGCACCTCGCCCGCGGCAAGGCGGGTGAACGCCCTGGGCTGGGTTTCAAGCTGTGGGATGGTGCGCTCGCGGTGCACGTAGCCGATCATGCCGAGGACGACGATGCCGACGGTTTTGATGATGAGCACCCAGCCGTAGTTGTACTGCGTCAGGTCCTCCAGGCGCACCCGCACCAGCGCGTTGACCACACCCGAGACGGCCATGGCCAGGATGGAAAACAGCGCGATGCGGGAGTAGCGCTGGGTGGCGGCGGTGAGGCCGGGGCCTCGTCGTAAAGCATGTGCGACGAGCGCCATCAGCCCGCCCACCCAGAGCAGCATGGACACGAGGTGCCAGATCAGGGAGTTGGTGCCGAAGTCGTGCGCGCCGCCGGTGGCCGAGTGGCCCGTCAGCGCGATCGGCATGACCACCACGATCGTGCCGACGAACAGCCACACCTGAGACCACCAGCTGGTCGCCGCGTAGCCGAACGTCGCGACGACGGCGGCGAATGCGGCGACGATGAGCCACACGCGCGCATCCGCGACCTGGTCCAGCGCCTGCGACCACGCGGCTGCCTCGAACAGGACGGCTTTGAGGGGCTGGCCGGAGACGTCCGAAAGCACCAGCGGGATCATGACCAGCCCGATCAGCGCGATGCCCGCGCTGGCGTGGGCGCCGGTGCGCGAGGCGAGGTGGCCGTCGACCGTCAGGCGCGCGCCGTTGAGATCTTGTTGGGTCTGCTTCGGGGGAATGAGGAAAGCCGCGAGCAAAAACGAGCCCGTGGCCAGCGCCATGAGCAGCCACGCGACGCCCCTCAGTGCCGGCAGGCCCACCGTGGTGGCCGCTCCCGGATCCGGGATGCCCAGCTCCGCGAGCGAGCCGCCCGAGAACGCCTCCCCCACCGCGCCGGCGACAACAGCCGCGATGGCGAACGCGGCCAGATACAGCGGCCAAGCGGGGGCGACGGTGCGAGTGCGGGCGGGTGCAGTCATGCCGCATACCCTACTTTCGCGCTGCGCAGAGCCATAACTACAATCAGCCGGTGTTGCCCCCATAGCTCAGTGGATTAGAGCATCCGGTTTCTACCCGGCTGGTCGCGGGTTCGAATCCTGCTGGGGGCGCAAATTTCGGCTTTGAGCAGGCACTTTACTGAGCCGGCTACCACTGGGCAGCATGACCGACGAACCGCGCAGATTCGCATAGAGTGCGACCGACGGGGCGCTCAATATCGTGGATAGATAGCCCACTGCAACAAGTAGACAAAAACCATGGGTAGCCCGCAGAGACTGGCAATCACGTAAATGGTCCTGACCGTGTTGGCGGAGGTTCCGTATGTTTCAGCTACTCCAGCACAGACCCCTGCTATGAGCTTGCCCTCCTCGACTTTGTGCCATTTTTCTCGCTGGGACATTATGAACATCCTTACTCAAATGTCGAGAGGTCGCTATTGCTGCTTGCCACGTTAATCTGGCGACTCCCCGGTCGTGGCAAGTTCAACCGTTAGAACCACCTACATGCCGGGTTCGAATCCTGGCGGGGCGCTTTCTTTTGCATGGTCAGGGCAGGAATTCGGTGTAGGGTCCCGCTCACGGCGCCGAGTATTCGAAAACTCGGGTTCTAATGTCGGAGCTGGTGCCTATGCTGCAGCCACAAAAGTTCAACACAGTTGCACAACAACTATCTCGCACGCTATCTTTTACCTCGGACGCACTACGGTGCTCCCACTTCCGAAGCTCGTGCGAAAGCGCGAGCTTTCGGGGTTAAGGGTCAAAAAGTGTGTCCGGAATTAGCGATTTCCGGGGCCTAACCTCTAGGTTTCAGGAAAGTATATGCTTCCGGGGCATA
>NZ_KV788416.1:3880-4303 GCF_001807265.1 Corynebacterium sp. HMSC05H05 | reverse complement strand
GGTTTCAGGAAAGTATATGCTTCCGGGGCATATATCTGGGTCTCGAGCGTTCAATCCACGGTGTGGCAGCCGTGATGTGCTAAGCGCGGCGTGGTGTGGTGTCGCAATGTCTAGAAACCAACCACGCTGCCACTGCGGCGGTGAAATGAAACGAAACGGCACCACCAGCAAAGGCACCACCAGGTGGCGTTGTAAGCAGTGCGGCGCCTCTAGCGTCAAACGCCGCGGCGACATCACCAACGCTGCGGTGTTCACCCAGTTCATTGAGCATTGCACCACCGCAATATCACTGGACGACCTAGCAAAACGAAACGGCGTCAGCCGCGCCACCATGAAGAGACGCTTCAAGTGGTGCTGGCTCGTTGATGTGCCTGACCCCACCGCCGGCCACGACAAACGGGTCTACGACCAGGTATTCCTCGA
>NZ_KV788416.1:0-3860 GCF_001807265.1 Corynebacterium sp. HMSC05H05 | reverse complement strand
AGGTATTCCTCGACGGCACCTACACCGCCGGCGGCTGTCTGATCGTCGCGGCGACCATCGACCACGTGATTGCCTGGCATTGGTGCAAACACGAAACCACCCGCGACTACCAGCTGCTGCTCGAGCGCATCGAAGCCCCACTCATCGCCGTCATCGACGGCGGCCAAGGCGCATACAGCGCGATCAAAAAGTGCTGGCCGACCACGAAAATCCAACGCTGCCTCGTCCACGCCCAACGCGTGGTACGCCGCTACACCACCAGCAACCCACGCACGGATGCTGGGCGCACCATCTACAAACTCACGCTGAAACTGACCCGAGTCACCACCCTGGACGAGGCAGCGCAATGGGGTGCGCAACTGCACGAATTCTCCACGATCTACCGGTCATGGATGGACGAGAAAACCCTGATCAAGGACCCCAAAACCGGTGCATGGACCCGCGTGTGGACACACCACAACGTGCGCAAGGCCTACAACAGCCTCAACCATCTTTGGCGGTCCGAGATGCTGTTTGTCTACCTCAACCCGCCAACAGCAGTCCTTCAACCAGAGCGGATCAAATCCACCACCAACAGCTTAGAAGGCGGGATCAACGCCCAGCTCAAACTGCTCGCCAGAACCCACCGCGGCAGATCCGGCGAACGACAACGCCGCATGCTGGATTGGTGGCTCTACCTCAAAACGGAACTGCCTGACGATCCTGTTGAGATCGCCAGGCAGTCCAACTGGGGCCAGGGCCAACTCGCCAAAGTATCCACCCTGACCCGAAACGAGAACCAAGCCGACCACGAAACAGGACGACCAGCCCTCTACGACAACGCTATCGACACCGACTACACCCACTCAATCGGCATCCAAAAAGGCCAAATCTAACCCCCACGACACGCCGAGCCAGACACACTTTTTGACCCTTAACCCAGCTTTCGTGCATTTAAGGGGAAAAATGTACATCGGCTATTTCGACGAGTTCGGCCACAATGGCGCCTATATCTCGCGACACGACCCAAGCTATAAGACCCACCCCGTATTCGGGATAGGCGGGTTTATCATCCCTGCCCACAACGTACGTCAGCTGTCAGGAACGTTCCGGCACATCAAGGAGTCCGGTCTCAAAGCCGAAATCGACGCGAAGGTCATAGCTAAAGGTAAGCGTGTCGAGGAATGGGAAAAGAAAGGCGCAGCTCTTCTCACCACCCAAAACGTACAGCGGTATAAGGAGGTGCGCTGGATGATCAACCGCCTCCTCCGCAAACTCGAGGACCTCGACGCCAAGATTGTTTTCTACGGGCAAGAGAAGCCGCGCGGTTCAAATGAGATGACCGGCGGAAACGAATCCTCGAGATACGACCACGCGATGAAACAACTCATCCAGCGCGTCAACTGGTCACTTCCCAAACACGAACGGCACCTTCTAATCCTGGACAAGCAAGGCCCCAAGGAGCGGATGGAAATCTTCGCGGCTTGCGCAGCATTCATGTTCTCCCATCAGGATGCCGACAAGCTCCTCGAACCTCCGCTGGAGGTGGAAAGCCACCTGTACCAAACAGTGCAGTGCGCTGACTGGATCTGCGCGATTCTCGGACGCATTGCCAGCTTTAAATACGATCCCGATTTCGAAGAGTTCCAATGGGCAGTGAAGTACTTCGGCAACCGTCTCGCTCCAGTCTGCAGCCCCTACAGCAAGATCCGTGCGGCCGGTTCCAGCAAGGATGTCTACCCGAATCATCTAGGCAGCTTTCGTAAATGTTTTTCCGCTGATGAGATCCCCGCTAGCGGCCTCGAAATCGACGAACTGAAAGCCAGGTTCAATCGATAGAACCACCCACCAGAGAATCTTGTCTTTTACTGGCCAGAGGGGTTTTCGGCGTGATGTGAGGGTTTATGCATACAGTCGGTGGGGCAGATTTCCCGTACCCCAAGGAGGCCCTAAACCATGGCTGCCCCGAAAAACTCCCCGGTCAACGAAGACAGCATTGAGAACCTGTCCGACCCGGACGCTGACGCCTCCGTGCAGGAGACCGGCGAGGACAACGACTTTGAAGCGGACGGCCGCGACTAGGCCCACCCGTTGACGACCGGCCCCGCGTTTGCAGCGGCGGCCGGTTTTTTGTACGAATCGTCCGCGCCAAATCCTGACCTGGGGTTTTGCAAACCGAAAATTGGCGGAATTGTCGATTCGTGCACAACCCACCCAGAGCGCCGCACCGTTTTGGAACAGCCGTCCCACAATGTGGTACATTCGTCCGCACACTGATATTTAGTTCCCACACAGTGGAATGAAAGGACGGGCGATGACAACCAGCGTCGAACACCACCCCACTCCCCAACCGTCGGCACCCGCCGCAGCGATTAGGGAGACCACCCCGGAGGAGCGCCGCCGCGTCCGACTCGCCTCCACCATCGGTACGACGATCGAGTTCTACGACTTCTACGCCTACGCCACCGCCGCCGTCGCCGTGTTTCCGTTCCTGTTCTTCCCCAAGTCGGAGTCCAGCACGGTTGCGCTGCTGTCCTCGTTTGCCACCTTCGGCCTGGCGTTCATCGCCCGCCCGCTCGGCTCGGTGCTGTTCGGCCACTTCGGCGACAAGATCGGCCGCAAGGCCACCCTTGTCGGTGCGCTGCTGACCATGGGCATCGCCACCTTCATCATCGGCCTGTTGCCCACCTACGCACAGGCCGGCATTTGGGCCCCAGCGCTGCTGGCCCTGATGCGCTTCTGCCAGGGCCTGGGACTCGGCGGCGAGTGGTCCGGTGCGGCCCTGCTGTCCACAGAAACAGCTGCTAAGGGACGCCGCGCGTGGGCCGGCATGTGGCCCCAACTCGGCGCGCCATTCGGATTCCTGCTGGCCAACGGCCTGTTCCTGATCCTGGTGACGGTGCTGGGCCACACGTCCGGCGACTTCGAGGGCGCATTCATGGCGTGGGGCTGGCGCGTGCCGTTCCTGCTGTCCATCGTGATGGTCATCATCGGCCTGTGGGTGCGCCTGCAGGTTGAGGAGACCCCGGTGTTCCAGCAGGTGGAGCAGAACGACCAGAAGGCCGCGTCCCCGCTGGCCGAGGTATTCAAGACCGCCTGGAAGCCGCTGATCCAGGGCACGTTCATCATGGTCGGCTGCTACACGCTGTTCTACATCGTGACCACCTGGTTTTTGTCCTACGGCATCGGCTCCGCCGAAGAGGGCGTGGGCCTGGGCATCGCCTACCCGACGTTTTTGAAGCTGCAGCTGGTGTGCATCTTCGGCTTCATCCTGGGCATCCCGGTCTCGGCGCACTTGGCGGACACGTACGGTCGCCGCCCGACGCTGGGCCTGACCTCCGTGGCGATCATCGTCTACGGGCTGAGCTTCAAGTGGCTGCTCAACCCGGAGACGTTCACCATGGTTTCCCTGGGCATCTTCTTGTTCATCGGCATGATCCTGATGGGCTTCATCTTCGGCCCGATGTCCGCGATCCTGCCGGAGCTGTTCCCCTCCAACGTGCGCTACACCGGCTCGGGCATCGCCTACAACGTCTCCTCCATCCTGGGCGCTGCGATCGCCCCGTTCATCGCCACGGCACTGAACGCCCAGTACGGCCCGAAGGCGGTGGGCTACTACCTGGTGGTCGTCACCGCGATCTCGTTGGTGGCCATCCTCACCGCGCATGAGACCAAGGACCAGGAGATGCACGAAATTTAGCGCGTCAGTCAAAACCTGAATTCGGGCGGCTTCGGCCGCCCTTTTTCATGCCGCCACCCCACTAGTTGCCCATCGAGTTCGGGTTAAGCGCACCAACCTGAATTCAGGGGGCTCTTGCCTATCGACGACCAAAGGTTTCCCACGCCACCCCCAACCATTGCCGTTGCCAGTTCAGGTTTTC
>NZ_KV788415.1 GCF_001807265.1 Corynebacterium sp. HMSC05H05 | reverse complement strand
GAGGGTGTCAGGAAGTTTGTGTGTGAGGCTCTGATCTAGAAGGAGTTTCACCGATAATGACTACGGTGTCACCGAAGAAAAACCATGACCCGGCGAGGGTCAACGAGATCAGCGAGAAGCTGATGGAAAACCCTGAGCTTGCCAGCTTGATCAGCGAGCTGTCGACCTCCGCCGATGATGCAAGCGAGCTGGTCAAAGGCCTGCTACAGGCATCGATCAACGCTGGTTTGCAGGCGGAGATGGATGCGCATTTGGGCTACGGCCATTCCGACCGCAAGACCAAAGCCCAGGTGGAAACCGCACAGGCGAACAATCACCGCAACGGGTCGTACACCAAGACCGTCAATTCCGGCTACGGCGCGGTAGAAGTGACCGTGCCCAGGGATCGTGCCGGCACGTTTGCTCCGAAGATGGTGCCCAAAGGTGCACGCCGGCTGACTGAGCTCGATGACATGATCGTCTCGCTGTACGCCGGCGGGATGACCGTGCGCGATATTCAGCACCATCTGGCAACCACGCTCGGGGTGGATATGAGCCCGGATACGATCAGCACCATTACCGATGCGGTGTTAGACGAGGTCATGATTTGGCAAAACCGCCAGCTTGACGAGTTTTACCCGGTGATCTTCCTCGACGCGCTACGCGTGAAGATCCGTGACGGCCACCGCGTGGTCAACAAGTCCTGCTACATGGCGGTTGGTGTCGACATGGACGGCATCAAGCACATCCTGGGATTGTGGATCGCGGAAAATGAAGGCGCTGCATTCTGGGCATCGGTGTGCGCGGACCTGGCCAACCGCGGTGTCCAGGACGTGTTCATCGTGTGCTGCGACGGGCTCAAAGGCCTGCCGGAAGCCGTGGAGGCCACCTGGCCGAATTCCATGGTGCAGACCTGCATTGTGCACCTGATTCGAGCTGCGAACCGGTGGGTGTCCTACCAGGACCGCAAACCCGTTTCCCGGGCGCTGCGTGAGGTCTACACGGCCGCCAACGAGGACACCGCACGTGCCAGCTTGGATGCGTTTGAGGCCAGTGAACTGGGCCGGAAATACCCGCAGTCGGTCAAAGTCTGGCGCGACGCGTGGGAGCGGTTCGTGCCGTTTCTGCAGTTCCCGCCGGCGGCACGCCGGGTGCTCTACACCACCAATTCGATCGAATCGCTCAATGCTGAATTGCGTAAAGCTACCCGTAACCGGGGCCAATTCCCGAACGATACTGCGGCGCTGAAGACGCTGTGGCTGATGATCTGCAACATCGAAGACAAGCGCGCCGCCCAGCGAGCGAAGAAAGCAAAGCGCGACGTTGAATGCAACGGCTATATTGAAGGAGCGAAAGCCACCGGGTGGAAACAAGCCATCAACCAACTAGCCGTGGCTTACCCCGACCGATTCGCGGACTACTTGTAAACCAAACCCCCGCACACAAAGAATCGGACACTCTC
>NZ_KV788414.1 GCF_001807265.1 Corynebacterium sp. HMSC05H05 | reverse complement strand
CGGCAACGAGTGGTTCACAGGAAGTCCGCAGACCAGATCCGTGAATTAGTTCCCACTTGGACGGTTGAATAATTCACTATCCCCAGGTCGCCAAAAACTCACGGCGGGATAGTTCACAAGCGAGTGAACTTTGTCGCAATTGGGGCGGAAAGGCGCCCCGGGGCCGAAACCCCGGGGCGCCGTAGAAATGCCAGGACCGCGTCTAGCTCTCCCGGCGGATGTTGATGAGCACGCCGCGGATGCCGGAGTGGAACCCGTCGCGAAGGTTCACGCGCTGGGTTTCGGACAGGGTGTACTCGTGCAGGGTCTCGCAGGCGAACTGCAGCAGTGGCCTGTCGATCTCCGGGGGCAGGCCGCCGCCGGAAAGGAGGTGGGCGTTGTCTCGCTGCTCACTGGAGGCAGCGTTTTCAAACCACCAGTTAGCGTACTGCTGGCCCACGTCGTAGGGGGTCTGGAAGCCGGCGGAGGTCCACACTTCCTCGGGAAGCGGCACGTAGCGGGAGCGCAGTTTGCGGCGCGGAGCCATCATCGAAGGCTTCGGCGCAGGCTTGGGTCCCGGCTTCGGCGCAGGTGAGGGCGCATCCGAGTTCGTGCCGGCGAGCGACGCAGGCGACGGCTTGGCACTTTCGGCGGGGGCTGAGGGCGCCGGCGCCGACGGACGGTCCGGTTCGCTGGAAACGTTCTGGTTGCCGGGCTTGTTCGACTCGTTGTTGGCCTCCACCTGTGCCTCGGACGGCTCGTCCAGCTCCGGCTCGTCCGGACGG
Source organism: Corynebacterium sp. HMSC05H05 (assembly GCF_001807265.1). Classification (GTDB taxonomy): domain Bacteria; phylum Actinomycetota; class Actinomycetes; order Mycobacteriales; family Mycobacteriaceae; genus Corynebacterium. The sequence continues at coordinate 3,393 of NZ_KV788414.1, read as the reverse complement.
TGGGTGCGCTGCTGCGAAGTAGGTGTGCCGACGATGTCGGACGGCTTCGGAGCACCGTCAGGCGCTGGCCCCGGCTTCGGGGCTGCCTGGTCGGGCTCGCCGTCGACGGACTTGGCGTCCGATGCAGTGTCCGATGCAGTGTTCGATTTCGAGCCGTCCCCCGAAGCACCCGAAGCGCTCGAACCGCTGGCAACCGCGTCCGGCCCGAGCGGGTCCGGGCCCAGCCCTGGAACCGCGGTGGGGCCGTCCGCCTCTTCGAGCGGAGCAGCGTCGTTAAGCGGGCGCTCCCTGATGCTCGGCGGAAGCGGGCCTTCGAGCACCTGGAGGCGCATGGCGTCGGCGAAGTCTTCGCGCGGGTCGAGGATGGTGGTGCTGTCGCAGGCGTGGCGCAGGGCGGAGGACATGGAGTCCCAGCCGAAGCCGTAGAGGTGCATGCGCGCGCCGCGGCTGGTCACTTCCTCGACGCCGGGGATCATGTCCGCGTCGCCGGAGACCAGCACGAAGTCGGTGAATTTCTCGCTCACGCCGTTGACCACAAGGTCGGCGACGAGGCGGGTGTCCACGCCTTTTTGGGTGCGGCGCTCGCCCCACTCGATGAGCTGGCCGGTGCGCAGTTGCACGCCGTCGCAGGTGCGCAGCGCGCGCTGGTAGCGGTGCGGGCCGGAGTCGGGGATGCCGTCGTACCAGAACTGGCGGTGGATGGGTTGGTTGAGTTGGTTGGTGATCATTTTGCCGAGGGTTGCCACAACCTCCGGCAGGTCAATTTCTAACTGAGCTCGGGCGCCGATTTCCCACGAGTTGTAAAAGCTCGCGAGCAGGTATGACGTGTCGACGAACACAAGTGTGCGTTCAAGCATGGCTCCTAAATTCCGATTCTTTTTCGTTACTAAGTTGAGTTACAGGCACCATCTTGCCTGAAAAACCTCAGTCATTCCACGTCGTAATTGTCACGGTTTCCTGCGAACCCGTTGCGCGGGATGAACTCGCATGATAGTTAGTTAGTCACTCGAGTAACTAACCCATCAACCGGAGGGCAGGGCATGAACACTGATGCGGAGCCGCTCTTCGTGCAGATCGCCAGTTTCGTCGCCGACCTCATCGTCGACGGCACCCTGAAGCCCGGCGAGCAAGCACCGTCGACGAATCAGCTCGCCCAGTTCCACGAAATTAATCCCGCGACGGCGCGCAAGGGGCTTGCATTGCTTGTCGACGATCACGTGCTGGAAAAGCGCCGCGGCCTGGGCATGTTCGTCACCGACGGGGCTCGCGACCGCATCCTGGAAAAGCGCCGCGAGGACTTCGCCGGCGACTACGTCGCCCCGCTCATCGACGAAGCGCTGCACCTCGGCTATTCCCGTTCCAACCTCCACGACCTGATCGACCGCGTCGCAGAAAGCAGAGGCATGTACCAATGACCATCCACACCCGCGACCTCACCCGCCGCTTCGGCTCCAAGGTGGTGCTCACCGGAGTCGACCTGGATCTGGGCCCCGGCATCCACGGCCTGCTCGGCCGCAACGGCGTGGGAAAATCCACGCTGCTGCGCATCCTGTCCGGTCAACTCAAACCCACCTCCGGCACCGTCGAGGTGTTCGGCGTGCGCCCCTTCGACAACGCGTTTGTCATGGACAACACGTGCCTGACCGGCGTTGACACCGCCTACCCGGGCACGTGGTCCGGCGCGGATGTAATCAAGGGTGCGCGGTTGCGCTACCGCACCTGGGACCAGCAGCTTGCCGACGCACTGACCGCCGACTTCGCCATGGACCAGGCATTGGAAACCCGCTACGGGAAGCTCTCCCGCGGGCAGCGCGCCATGATCGCCATCGTTATCGGGCTCGCTTCCGGCACCGATCTCCTGCTTCTGGACGAGCCCTACGTCGGCCTGGACACCCACAACACCGAGGTGTTCTACCGCCACCTGCTGGACCAGGCGGACACCGGCCGCACCATCATCATGGCCACCCACCACATCGACGACGCCGCGAAGGTGCTGGATACGGCGGTGATTCTGGGGCGTGAGGGTGCCGTCGTTAAACAATGTGCTCCCGAAGTCGCCGACGCCTTCGCGGTTGTGGGAGGGGAGCTTTTGCCTATCGACGACGCTCCGCGCCACGCCCGCCCCGCCCGCTTCGACGACCTCATCGAGCACTACCTGGAGGTGTACTGATGAACACGACCTTGCTCGGATTCTTCCGCCACCAGTTCGTCGCGTCCTCGCTGTACAGGTTGCTGTGGATAGTGCCGCTGACCGTGATGTTGGGCCTCGGCGCCACGATTACGGACCACCCGCTTACTGCGGTGATGACGCCTGCATTTGTGACCTTGTTTGTCATCGGCGCGCTCTCAATGGAAGAGACGGCGTACGCGGCCTACGGCATGCCGCGGGGTCGACGGCTACGACTGGCCGCGATGTCGGTGGTGCCGGCGGTGGTGATTGGCGCGGCCGTCGCGTTGCTGCTGCGGCCTGATTGGTTTGGAGTTGTGGGCGCCTTGGGGGCTGTGGTGATGGGCCTGCTCATGGGGCAGCGCTACGTCACCGGCGAGGTGCCCGAAGCGAGTGAGCGTGTTCGGCCGCGCTTAGGCTCGCGCGGCTTCCTTGTGGAGCTGGTGTGGACACCTCAGCTGCTCTGGGCATTCGGTATCGCGGCGGCGCATTGCGTGACGCTGTACCTGGCAAGCTTCATTGGTTCGGAGCCGCTCAGAGTGTGGATTGGGGCTTTGCCGCTGCTGGTTTGGTACGGCATGTATTGCATGCACGGCTCGGCAATCGCCGGAACAGACGTGGGCGCCAGCTACGGGGTGCCACGTCGGCGCTGGCTTGGAGTATCGCTCGCGGCAACAGTTGTCTCAGTGCTGCTTTATATGGTCGTTGTTGGTGTTGTCTCGAGTTTGAGCTGGGCCGCGGTGGTGGTCGGGGCGGCGGGTGCGTTCGCCTGCGCGGTGCTGGGATCGGTCTTGAAAGCCCGGCGCAGCGAAATGGGGCTGTATCCAACGATATTCCTATTTATCCCCATCTCGCGAGCCGTTGAAGTGGAAAGCTTCACGGACAGTGAGACCGTTTACGTCCTTGTCGTCGCCGGAGCGCTGTTGTTGGTTGGTGTAGTGATGCAGGTGGCGTATTTGGGTGGCTATATGAACCCCAAACAAGCGCTTAAGAACAGGTAGAAAACAGCCTGTGCGCTGCGGGTTTGTGTTGTGTGTGGGGTGTGTGTAACTTATATCGAGTCAGCGAGACCGACAACGCCCCGCTGGAGAGACTGGTTCAAGGTTCTCTGGTTTGTGTGGCGGGCAGGAAAACAATCGCTGGTGGATTCCAAAGTCACTTGAGGCTGGCTCACTGTTGTGTGGGGTGGTGTTGGGTGTGCTGGTGTTGTTTGAGAACTCGATAGT
>NZ_KV788413.1 GCF_001807265.1 Corynebacterium sp. HMSC05H05 | reverse complement strand
GGTTCTGCGGTCGCAGAATGTTGTGCCGGTTCTGTCCCGGGGTGGTGTTTTTGCTTCTTACTTTCGACTCGGTGTAAAGCAGACGCAAAGTCTAGGGTGGCCAGCTTAGCAAGGTGAATAGGGGTGACTACCCCTATTGGTAGATGCATTGCTCAATTTCATGACCGGTTTCGCTGACACGAATACCGCGTGTGCGGCTTGGGAACTTCGCAGGGATCCCTGACTCGAAATCAATTTCAAGTTTTGCTGATAATAGTCGCACCGCATCATCGACTTCATTGGGATCACAGGGAACATCAGCAACAGTTACGAAGAAGAATACCGAGTACTCCGCTTCCTCTTCCGGGCTTAGCTTCTCGCTCGGTGGGATGATCTCTGACAGGAGGAGTTCAAAAGTTGGTTCACTGTGTCCAGCTTGGTATGCCTGTTCAGACGAGAAGTGCACTCTGTTTTTCTCGCGCACTACATCGACGCATCTTTGGTGCCTTGCTTTTGCTTCATCAAGTTGGTCGTACCGACACACGAATTTTGTGAAAAAACACCACGTAGATGTCTCATTCATAAAGTTTCCTTATCTGTACGTCGATTTATTTCGTGGCGTGGTCGTCTCTATCCGGCCACCTGAACTAGAAGCGTGTCCGAGGGTAACGTAGAGGGGAGGATAAATAGATGTAGACAATGTATGTTTCATTGCTCCCCACTTTTCCGGAGGGTCTCCCTCGTTATATCCAATTGCAACTCGTGCTGGCACCATTCCCATCTCAGGTTTGTACAGAAAAGAGATTGACTCCAGCGACAACTATCGGGTCGCCCGCGCCTATTTCAAGCTGAGCATGTTACGGGACAGGTAGCCGAAACCGTAGATATCGAGCGGGCGTTTTTCGAAACGGTGACCATCTCGTCGAGTTCTTTCGGCATTCGCAGGGCTTTGGATTCTGACAGGCTGGCCGCCGAATCGGAATCGATTGCGTGCTCTTTGCGCGTGATCGGCGCTCGAGTAGTAAGGGAAGGATGGGCCGTGACGGAGTTTCGGCACCGCCACATCGATCGTCCGTGACAGGCTCTTGCAGTTGCGGTGGGGCACGCCCTAGAGAATGAGGCGTCGCCGTATTGGGCGTCGTTGGCAGGGTCAGTTTGGACGCAAGAGGATCTAGTTGAGTTGACTTGTCCAATCGGGGGGTCTCGAGCCAGTTGAACTTTCAAATACGTTGCCGGGAGGATAGGCGGCGCATCGGTTATTGCCATGCTCCTTTCGGTGGTGCACCGGAGGACGTCGATAAGCGAGGGGCTCTGCGCGCTACGATTGCGCACATGACTGACTCTTCAATGCGCGTACGTTTTTGCCCGTCACCAACTGGAACCCCGCACGTGGGCATGGTGCGCACGGCACTGTTCAACTGGGCGCAGGCGCGCCACTCCGGCGGCACGTTTGTGTTCCGCATCGAGGACACGGATGCCGCGCGTGACTCGGAGGAGAGCTACCAGGCGATCATCGAGTCGCTGGAGTGGCTGGGCCTGACCTGGGACGAAGGTATCAACGTGGGTGGCCCGCACGAGCCGTACCGCCAGTCCCAGCGCTCCGAGATCTACACGGACGTGCTGAACAAGCTCATCGAGGCCGGCGAGGTCTACCCGGCGTACTCCACCAACGAAGAGGTCCAGGAGCGTCACAAGGCTGCTGGCCGCGACCCGCAGCTGGGCTACGACAACTTCGACCGCGACCTGACGCAGGAACAGATCGACGCGTTCGAGGCGGAAGGCCGCAAGCCGGTGTGGCGCCTGCGCATGCCGGACCAGGATTGGACTTGGAACGACCTGGTGCGCGGCGAGGTGACGTTCAAGTCCGAGACGCAGCCGGACTTCGTGGTCGCTCGCTCCAACGGCGCACCGCTGTACACGCTGGTCAATCCTGTCGACGACGCGCTGATGGGCATCACCCACGTCCTGCGCGGCGAGGACCTGTTGTCGTCCACCCCGCGCCAGATGGCGCTGTACGAGGCGCTCAAGCGCGTCGGCGTCGCAGAGTTCACCCCGGAGTTCGGCCACCTGCCGTTCGTGATGGGCCAGGGCAACAAGAAGCTGTCCAAGCGCGACCCGGAGTCCAACCTGTTCAACCACCGCGACAACGGCATCATCCCGGAAGGCATGATCAACTACCTGGCGCTTTTGGGCTGGTCGCTGTCCGCGGACCAGGACATCTTCAGCGTCGACGAATTTGTCAAGGCCTTCGATGTCAACGACGTGCTGGGCAACCCGGCCCGCTTCGACCAGAAGAAGCTCGAGGCCATCAACGCCGACCACATCCGCCTGCTCGAACCGGAGGACTTCCGCGACCGACTGCGCGCGTACCTGACCGAGCACACCGACTTCCCGGAGGACTACCCGGCGGACAAGTTCGCCATTGCCGCGGACCTGGTGCAAACACGCATCAAGGTGCTGTCCGAGGGCTACAACCTGCTGAAGTTCCTGGTCACCGCCGACGAGGACCTGGAGCTGGACGAGAAGAGCGCGAAGAAGAACCTCAAGGACACCGCCATCGAGCCGCTAGACGCCGGTATCGCCGCGCTGGAAGCGGTGGAGGAGTGGACCACGCCCAACATCGAGGCGGCGTTGAACAAGGCGCTTATCGACGACCTCGGGTTGAAGCCCCGCGTCGCGTTCGGTGCCCTGCGCGTCGGCGCTACCGGCGCTGCAGTCTCCCCGCCGCTGTTCGAGTCTATGGAGCTGCTCGGCCGCGAATCCACGCTGAAGCGTCTGCGCGCGGCACGCGAGGTAACCCCATACCAGGCCGCGGAGTAGTTACAACGCTGTTGTTATAGCGCAATAAAGGCCGCCGCGATTTGTGCGGTGGCCTGCGGATTTGGTTGCTTTAGCTATCCATGGTTATAGTAGTCCACGTTGTTCAGCAGACAGGCGCAACACCGAAAGGGAAAGCGCAGGTCAGACTGGAAAACGATGGCCTATGGTGTAATTGGCAACACAACGGTTTCTGGTACCGTCATTCTAGGTTCGAGTCCTGGTAGGCCAGCTGCAGAGCTTTTTAGTTCTGTGTCCTAATGCCCCGTTCGTCTAGCGGCCTAGGACGTCGCCCTCTCACGGCGGTAACACGGGTTCAAATCCCGTACGGGGTACAACGCAAAACCTCCGATCCAGTTGCTGGGTCGGAGGTTTTTCGCTTCCGGTACTGTGACCGCATGGTGTGGAAGTTGTCGTCGCTGTTCAGCGGTGAAATTCGTCAAAGTGGGTCCAGTCTCATCGATGCGTTCAGTGTTCCAGCTGCGGCGTCGAGCCTGTCTTCTTCGATTCCGCTGCTCGCGGTTCCGGCACTGTTTCTCGCGGTGCTAGGCGGGGGAGTATTCGGTGCGCCGCTGTATGAGGGGATGAGTGGCACCGGGTCGTCGTTAAGCAATGGCTCCAGCAACGTCGCCGACACCTTCCCGGATCCGGACGCGAAGCCCGCGACCCTGAAATCGGTGACGCACATAGAAAACGACGTCTATGAGGTCGTCGTGTACTCGCCCTCCATGGATAGGGAGGTCAAAAACGAGGTGATCCTGCCCGGCGGGCCGGACAACGACGCCCCGCGGCCGACGCTGTATCTGCTGATGGGCGCGGACGGCGCGGCCAACGGCTGGTCCTGGCGCAACTCCTCCGACTACCAGGAGTTCTTCCAGGACAAACTTGTCAATGTGGTCACCCCGATCGGCTCGGTCTCTTCGATGCAGGCCGACTGGTACCGCGAGGACAAGGCGACTGGCCGCAACAAGTGGCTCACGTACTTCACCAAAGAGCTGCCTCCGCTTATCGACGAGCATTTCCACGGCACCGGCATCGACGCGATCGCAGGCATTTCCATGTCGGGCGGGCCCGCCCTAAACATCGCGTCCCTGGAACCGGAGCGGTTCGCCGCCGCGGCCTCGTACTCCGGATGTCCGGCCACCTCCGGCGTGCTCGGTGACACGTACGTGCGCCAGGCCCTGAAGCTCAACGGGGCGGATCCCCGCAAGATGTGGGGGATGTCCTCCGACCCGGCGTGGGCGGCGCACTCGCCCGTGCTGCACCTGGATGCGCTCGAAGGCACAAAGCTGTTTGTCTCCGCGGCGCAGGGAGTGCCCGGTGCCATCGACGACACGAAGACCTCCGCTGAACGCATCGGCCCGCCCGTGGCGATCGAGGCCGCATCATATGCCTGCTCGGAATACTTCGTGGATAGAGCGCAGCGCGCAGGCTTGGACGTGCAGTGGTACCCGCAGGTAGAGGGCACGCACAGCTGGGGCCTGTTTGAGAAGTCCATGCGCAAAAGCTGGGGTGTAATCGGGCCGGCTCTTGACGTGCAACCGTTCGCTAGGGAGACCCCAGTGACGAAGACGCCGCTTCCGGACGAGGCGCCGCAGCCCGTCGGCGGGTCCTCGAGATCGAGTAGCTGACACGTGTTCGGCTACAGTTTCGGGTGTGAAACAACATTTTCGGCGCGGCGTATCTTTGTGCGCCGCAGTCGCCACCGTCAGTCTGCTCGTTGCCCAGCCCGCGCAGGCGGTGGAAGGTGGGGAAGACCTTGGGCTCGTCGACAGGCAAGCACATGCCCCTGCGTTGAGTTCTGCGATCGCCACGATCTTCGGCTCCGGCGGGCTCGGATCCTCGCTCGCGGACGGGTTTGGGCAGCTGCGGCCAGGAACCCCGCCGATTGCGGTGCCGCTCATCCTGCTTGGTGCGATGATGAGCGGCGCGTTGGGCGACCTCCTGTTCGGCCGCTACCTATTCGGCGGCAGCTCCGTGGCCGCCGAAGCGCTCGGCTCCAGCACCGTGATTGACCGAACGTTCCCGGATTCGGACGCGCCGCCCGCGCAGTTCCGGAAACTCGAGCACGTGCAAGACAACGTGTGGGTCCTTACTGTGTACTCGCCGTCCATGGGCCGAGAGGTCGAAAACGAGCTGATCCTGCCCGCCGGTGGACCGGAAAACACGACGCCGCGGCCGACGTACTACCTGCTCGGCGGCGCGGGCGGCGGCGAGAAAACTCCGTGGTGGAAAGACGGCGGCGCCTCCGAGTTCTTCGCGGACAAGCAGATCAACGTGGTCACCCCGCGCGGCTCCGTCGGCTCGCAGCAGGCCGACTGGGCGGATAAGGACCCCAAGCTCGGTGTGTACAAGTGGGCCACCTACTTGACCAAGGAGCTGCCTCCGCTCATCGACGAGCATTTCCACGGCACCGGCCGCGACGCAATCGCGGGGCTATCCATGTCCGGCGGGCCGGCGCTGCACATCGCGGCGATGGAGGACCGCTTCGTCGCCGCCGGCACGTACTCGTCCTGCCCGTCGACCACAGGACTAGTAGGGCAGGCCTTCGCGTACGGCACCGTCAAGCAGTACAAGGGCGACCCGTCGAAAATGTGGGGACGGGCGTGGGACCGCGCCTGGGCGGCGCACTCGCCGGTGCGCAACGTCGAGGACCTCAAGGGCAAGACACTGTTCCTGACCGCCTCGCGCGGATTGCCGTCAAAGTGGGACGTGCCAGTGGAGGACTCGCCGGAGCCGCTGCTCGTGCCGGATGAGCAGCTGGCCTACACCTGCACCCTGCACTTCCTCTCCGAAGCACGGCGCAAGGGGCTGAACCCGGACTGGTACGAGTTCGAGGAAGGCACCCACAACTACGGGCTGTTTCGCCGAGAGCTGGTTGCAAGCTGGGAAACGCTGGGCCCGGCGCTTGGTGTTTCCGGCCTCTGACCAGGCGATTTGTAAGTTTGCGGTAGCGTCCTTTATCTTTAACAAGTCGCAAACAAGCGAGCGCGCCCCGTTCGTCTAGCGGCCTAGGACGTCGCCCTCTCACGGCGGTAACACGGGTTCAAATCCCGTACGGGGTACAAAGCAAAAGCTCCCGATCCGGACTCCGGGTCGGGAGTTTTTGCGTTGGTAGCCTTGGCGGGGTGACTTCCCTGGACTTCTTTGAAATCGACGTCTTCGCCACCGGCGCGTTCACCGGCAACCCGCTCGCCGTCATCTGCGGCGCGGATAATCTCAGCGACGAGCAGATGCAGCAGATTGCGTCGTGGACCAACTTCTCGGAGACGACATTCCTGCTCGAGCCGACGAATCTCGAAGCTGACTACCGGGTGCGCATTTTCACTCCGGTGGAGGAGTACGCTTTCGCCGGCCACCCCACGCTCGGCACGGCGCGCGCGTGGCTGGAGCTCGGCAACACGCCGCGCAACCAGGGCCGCGTGATTCAGGAGTGCGGCGTGGGCAACGTCGAGGTCCGCATCGAAGGCGACTCGCTTGCGTTCGCCACTCCGCCGCTCAAGCGCGACGACCGGCTCTCGGCAGAGGAAAAGGATGAGGTGTGCGACACCTTTGGCGTCGAGAAGCAATTGCTTGTCGACGCCGCCTTCGGCGACAACGGCCCCGGCTGGAAGCTGGCGCTGCTAGATGACCTGGACGCGCTGCGGGTGTTGGAGAAGCCGGCGGATAGCGACCTGAAGGTGGCGTTTGCGGCGCTGACGGGTGGGTCGGATCCGGCCTATGAGCTGCGCGCTTTCACGCCGACGTTCGAGGACCCCGTGACTGGCAGCGCGAACGGTGCGATGGCGCAGTGGCTGCGCGGGAGGGGAGATGTGCCGGCAGAGTACACGGTTTCGCAGGGCACGGCGCTCGGGCGCGACGGACGGGTGGAGATCACCGACGACGGGGAGGACATCTGGGTTGGTGGCCGCGCGCGGGTGCGGGTGCGTGGGACGCTGGACGTCGAGTAGAACGCGCGTTCGAATTGTGGGGTGGCGATGTCGGACGCGCTCGTATCGTGTGAAGCGTTCCCGGCAGAAAGGGGTCTGGCATGACCAATGCTCCCGTCGCGTCCCCGCGACTTATCAAAGCAATCAACACCGCAGCGTGGGCGCACCGTGACCACGTGCGCAAAGGCACCGACATCCCGTACGTCTCCCACGTTGTCGGTGTGATGCACCTCGTCTCCCAGGTCACCGACGACGAGGACGTGCTTATCGCGGCGCTGTTCCACGACATTTTGGAGGACGTGCCCGAAGAGTACAGCCCGCAGCGCATGGCCGAGGAGTTCGGCGACCGGGTGGTGGAGCTGGTGCGCGGAGTAACCAAGGACAGCACGCTTTCCAGCTGGCAGGACCGCTCGGACGCGTACCTGGCGCACCTGCGTGAGGCGGACGACGGCAGCGTGCTCATCTCCGCCGCCGACAAGCTGCACAACCTGCTGTCCATCCACGCGGACCTCGATGCGCTGGGCGACGAGCTGTGGGGCCGCTTCAACTCCGGCAAGGAGCGCCAGCTGTGGTGGTACCGCTCCGTGGCGGACCTGGTGCAGGAACGGCTGCCCGGCAACCTGCTCGGCGAGGAGCTGGCCCGCCAGGTAGAGCGGCTGGAGGCACGCCGCGCATAAGCTGGTGCGCATGGATAATTCGGTGATGAAGGTAGCGGTTATCGGCGCCGGCCCGCGCGGCCTGTGGGCGTCAGAAGAGCTCATGGAACGGGCGCGGGAGCGTGGCGCGGCTATCGACGTGACGGTGTTCGACGCCAAGCCGCTGGAGGAGTCCTCCGCGCCCGGGGCGTTTCGGGATTCGGTGCCGGAGGAGTTCATCCTTAATGCACCGAAGTCGATCGTGGAGACGAAACTCGGCCCGCTCGACCCGAACGATGAGCTTCCCGGCGATTTTCCCAGCCGAAAGCATGTCGGCGAGCACCTGGACAAGTCGTGGCGCGCTCTCGAGAAGAATCTGCCGCCGCGCTGCAGTTTCACCCACCGAGTGGAAAACATCGAGATGGTCGAGCCCACCGACAGCGGGGTAGACGTGCTCGGCGAGCACTTCGACGAGGTGCTCATGGTCACCGGGCATGCGCATGACTGGCCCGGCTCGCTCGCGCATGCGGACCTCGGCGACCTCAAGGTGATTGCTCCCGTCTACCCGGCGTCGAACCTGGACGCGGTGAGCCCGGACGATGTTGCGTTGGTCCGCGGCGCGGCGCTGACGTTTATTGACGTGGTCAAGTACGCCGACGCGAAAGTCTTCTATCCCGTGACCCGGTCGGGCCGCTTCATGGAGGTCAAGGCGTACCTCGAAGGCGAGGCAAAGGAGGCCGCTGAACCGTCTATTGAGGCGGCGTCGCAGAAGATCCTCGAGTGCGAAGGCCTCGACGAGCTAGAAGACATACTCGCGGACTGTGCCACGGAGATCCTCCGCATCGCTGACGGCGACGGCGGGGAAGACGACATCCGGAAGGTGTTGCGCGGCGAAGACTTCACCGGTGACCCAGTGGCGGAGCTCCGCGCATCTGTCGCGGCGGCGCGCGGGGAACGCCCGTGGACGCCGGCCCTTGCGGTGGCGCTGGCTTTCCGCGACACCTACGACGCGGTGATCGACCGCGCCTCCTACGGCGGGCGCCACACCCTGGGCGGGAAGAACTTCGACGCCTTCGTGTCCACGCTGGAGCGCGTCGGCTTCGGCCCGCCGGTGGAGTCCGCGCAGATCATGCTCGAGCTTATCGACGAAGGCCGGATCCGCACCGAGCTCATCGCCCGCGGAGAAGAGGACCTCCGCGACTTGGCCGAGGAGGTTGGCGCGACCGTCGTCATCGACGCGGTGCAGGCGCCGCCCGGGATTGTCGAAGGCACGCTGGTGGGCAACTTGGTGGACGCCGGAATCGGACTGCGCTACGCTGACACGAATGCGCTGCATGTGAAGCCGGACGCCACGCTCGTGGGGCAGGAACACCTCGCCGCGGCTGGCCGCATGAACGAGGGGCTGGTGCTCGGCCACGACACGCTGAAACGCACCAAGCAGCACGGCATTGATCGCTGGGCAGACCGCGTGAGTGCCGCTGCGGCAGAGCGTAAGTAGCGGCTGGTCAAAAACGCAGAACCCGCCACGGCGATCCGGGTGATCGCGGTGGCGGGTTGATTGTTTGGCGCTAGATGTTGAACTGCTTGCGGATGTCCTGGATCCACTGCGGGTGGACGTAGGACAGTGCCGCGAAGATCGCGCCCAGGACCGCGATCAGGATCGCCAACACGGTGAGGATGATGCCGCCGGTGCTGCTGCCGGACACACTGCCCGCGGCGTCCTTGTCAGTGTTTTGATCCTCAGCCGGCTCCTGCGGCTCGGCGTTCTTGGTGGTGACCTCCGGTTCAGCGCCTTTGGTGATGGTGGTCGGCACCTCAACCGTCTCGGTCTTCGTCACGGTTTCCTTCACCGTGGTCGGCATTTCCTTGGTCTTTTCCACCGTCTTGGTTGCAGGCGCGGTCTGCACGGACGTCTCGGTCACCGTGGCGGTGCCGACGGAGGTACTCGTCGTGGTGACCAGCTTCTCGGAGGTCTGCGTCGTGGTCACGACCTCAGGCGCCGGCTTCTCCTCGGTGGTCGGCTTCTGCTCGGTCGACGGCTTGGTGGTCTCTTCCGGCTTCTGCGCGTCCCTCTTCTGCAGCGTGACCTGGTCCACCACGTACGGGGTGTTGATGTTGTAGGTGGTCAGCTTCAGCTCGGTCGGGGAGACGTCGATGCTGGTGTAGTCCGGGTTGTAGTCCTGTCGCCAGCGGGCGGTGGAATCGTGTGCGAGGTCGCGGGCGCGCTCCTCGCGGACGTGCGGGTGCGTCTCGCCAGACTCGTCCTGGAAGTCGTAGTACTTGCCGCCGGTGGCGGTGGTGGAGGTCAGGTAAAGCACCTCGCCGTCCTCCGGGATCAGCACGTCGCCGGACTTGGCGGCGCCTTCCGGGATCACCGGATCGAAGCCGTTCATCAGGTGGGTGCGGGTGTAGATGTGGTCGTGGCCGCTCAGCACCAGGTCCACGCCGGCCTCGGAAAGCTTCGGCGTGAGCTGCTCGCGCAGGCGCACCACGTCGGAGTCGGTGTAGTGGGTGCCCTGGGAGAACGGGGCTTGGTGGATGCCCACCATTATCCAGTCCGCGTCGGCGCCGTTGGAGGCGATTGCGTCGTTGACAAACTTCGCGTGCGCCTCGATGTCCGCAGCGCTGGAGCGGTTGCCGTCGAGGCCGATGAACAGGACGTTGTTGTAGTTGAAGAAGTAGTTGGCGCTGGCGCCGTCTTCGTTGGGCAGGAAGTAGGTGTCCTGGAAATGGCGGTCTGGCGCGTAGGTTTCGTGGTTGCCCTTCAGTACCGCCAGGCGGTACTTCTGCAGGGCCTCCGGAGCGGTGAACTCCTCGAGCTGCTTGACCGGCGCGCCCCAGCCCTCAGCCTGGTCTCCCAGGTGCATGAGGAATGCGGAATCCGGGTGCTCGCCGGTGGCGACGTTGACGGCCTTGTTCCACGCGGCAGACTGCTCGGCGATCTTCGCGTCCACGCCGATCTGCGCGTCGGCCATGGCCAGGAAGTTCCAGGTGTCGGAATCCTCGCCCGTGGTGAAGGTGCGTTCCTCGCTCCAGCCGCGGTCGTCGTTGCCTACGCGGTAGACGTACTCCGTCTCCGGCTCAAGGCCGGTCATCGTCGCTTCGTGCGGGTAGAAGATTGCCGCGTTGTAAGGGCCACGCGGGGACTCGACGCTGGTGACGTCGTCCGGATTGTCTGCCGGCCAGTACTCCAGGTACTGCATCTCGTTGGTCTTGGACTGCCACGCCAGGTTGGCCTCGGTGGCGTCGGAGCCGATGCCGAGCACGATGCGGCTGATCTTGGTGTTGACCGCGTCGTCCTGGGCGGTGGCGTCGACGGCGACGGTCACCGGTGCGAACAGGGAGACAACGACGGTGGTGGCAACAGCGTTGCGGCGCAGAGAACGGTGGGTACGCAGGAGAGTCATGGTTGCCCACTTAAATCACCTGTTTTTAACAGGTGGTTACAAGTAGCAAGACACCTCGGTGAATTGAACATGAATTTCAAGTGACATCGGTCTGCTGTTCTTGCACCAGGTTTACAGCTGGTTAAAAGTTAGCTCCATGAGCTCAAAGTTCCGTGTCAATCGTCGTGTGTTCCTGCAAACTGTCGCAGCGGCAGCAGCCGCAACCGCCATCGGCACCGGCGGCGCCTACGCCGCGCGGCGCGGCACGGTGTCCACTCCGGAAAAACCGACCCCGGCAAGCGAGTGGGACCTGCCGTTCCTCCACGGCGTCGCATCCGGTGACCCGCTGCCGGACCGAGTGGTGCTGTGGACCCGCGTGACTCCGTCGCGCGAGGCGCTGCCGGGCTCAGGCCTGGGAGAGGACGTGGAGCTGGAGTGGCAGATCGACACCTCCGAGGACTTCAAAAACCCGCAGACGGGCACGGTGGCCACCTCGGCGGATTCGGACCACACTGTCCACGTCGACCCGGACGGCTTGGAGCCGGCGACGGAGTACTTCTACCGCTTTATCGTGAAAAACGGCGAGTTTGAGGGCGCGACCTCCCCGGTCGGCCGCACCCTCACGGCGCCTGAGGCTGACGCGAGCGTGGACAACCTCAACCTGGCTATCGCGTCGTGCGCGAACTGGGAGTCCGGCTTTTTCGCCGCGTACGGCGACATGGCACAGCGCGCCCGCGCAGGCGAGATCGACCACGTGGTCTTCCTCGGTGACTACATCTACGAGTACCCGACCGGCGAGTACGTCGGTAAGAGCGGTGTCGCGCGCATGCACCACCCGGAGTGGGAGATCACCACGCTGGAGGATTACCGCCAGCGCCACGGCCGCTACCGCACGGACCTCAACCTGCAGGCCGCGCACGCGGCGTGCCCGTGGATTGTGATCTGGGACGACCATGAGACGGCCAACAACAGCTGGTTTGCAGGCGCGGAGAACCACACCGACGGCCGTGTGGAGGGCGAGTGGCCGGAGCGCTTGAGCGCCGCGGTGCAGGCCTACTTTGAGTGGCTGCCGGTGCGCGCGCAGTCCGCGGGCGAAGAGCAGCTGCTCTACCGCAGCTTCAAGTTCGGCGACTTGGCGCAGCTGACCATGATGGATCTGCGCACCTACCGCGATGAGGAGACCACCGGCGCGAACTTCGCCAACGACGACCGCACGATGCTGGGCAAAAAGCAGTTCGATTGGGTGGCGCAGCAGCTGCAGGAATCCACCGCCCGCTGGGACGTGCTGGGCAACTCGGTGATGGTCTCGCCGATGCGTTTTGTCACCATCGCGGACAACGAGAAGGCCAACATCGCGGCCGGCTACATGAAGGAGCGTGCAACGGGTATCGCGGTGAACTCGGATCAGTGGGACGGCTACGCCGCGGAGCGCGACCGCCTGCTCACCATGTTGGACGAGCAGGAATCGAACGCACTGTTTCTCACCGGCGATATTCACTCGGAGTGGGCGAACTCGATCGCCTCGCCGTCCGGCTTCGGCGAGATCGGCTGCGAGATGGTCACCACCTCCATCTCCGCCCCCAATGTGGACGAGATCCTCACCAGCGCGTTCGGCACGTACCACAAGGAGGACAACTCCACGTCGTTGCTGGTGGAGCAAACAATTCGGGACGCCAACCCGTGGGTCAGTCACATCGATTTTGACGCACACGGCTACGGCGTGGCGAGCATCCACCGCGATTACGTCGACATGCTCTACTACCGTGTCTCGGACGTGGAGGACCCGGACGCTTCCGTCAGCTTGGGTGAGGAACGCCAGTGGCGCATCGGCGAGGGGTTCGTCGAAGCATAATCTGCTTATCGACGACGGCCGCGACATCTGGGTGGGCGGGCTGGTCACCGCGCGCGTGCGCAGCACCATCGAGCTGTAGGGGGCGGCCTACGTCATCATCACCTTGGTCTGGGCGACCGCCTCGTCCATGCGGCTGATCGCGTGGTGCAGCCGGTGGCGCAGCCAGAGGCCGAGGAAGAGGAAAGGCAGCGCGAAGAGGACGAGGATGCCGAGGTCTCGCCAGAAGTCCCAGCCGTAGGTGCCGAAGACCGCGGCGCGCATAGCGCGGATCGAGTAGGTCGCGGGCAGCCAGGGGCTGATCGCCTGCGTCCAGCCCGGCAGCAGCTGCAGCGGGTAGGCGCCGCCCGCCGCCGAGACCTGGAGCACCAGGATGAGCACGCCCACGGCCTTGCCGGCGTTGCTCAGGGAGAGCACCAGCGTGTAGCAGATCAGGTGGAAGACCAGGCTCGAGACCCACCCCGCCACGAAGAGGAGGAAGGGGTGCGCGGGCTCGATGCCCACGTAGACGATGAGCCCCGCCATGAGGAGCGTGGATTGGGCCAGGCCGGTGGTCACGAACGTCAGGTAGCGGCCAAAGTACTTCTGGCCCGCGGTGAGGCGGTCGGGATCGACCACGTTCTGTTCGATGGAGCGGTCGTCCGTGCGCACGGCCACCGACGTCAACAGGGCGCCTACCCACAGGGCGAGCACCGTGTAGAGCGGGGCCATGCCGGCACCGAAGCTGACGCGAGGGAAGACCTCCTTGCGCTCCACCTTGACTGGGTCGACGAGGGCGTCGGCGAGCACCTCCGGGTGGCTGGAGACGAGGTCAGCCAGCTTCGTCAGGTCCCCGCTCGAGCGCGCCTGCGCGATCGACTGCTGCGCCTCCTGCATCCTCGCCGCGTTGGCGCGCAGGGATTCCGCCGTGTCGCGCAGGTCCGCACCGGAGGCTGCGAGGGTGTCGCGCAGCGAGCCGGGCCGGTTGGCCAGGGCAGAGGAGACGCCGTCCATGTCCGAGCGGGCCTTGTCGACGTTCGCGCGGACGTTGTCCAGCGAGCCCGACAGCGCCTCGAGCCGCGGGCGGATCCCGGTGTCGTAGGAATTCTTGGCCGAGTCCATCGCCTCGCGGGCCCGGGCGATCGAGTCCTCGATCTCCTGCCGGTCCGCGTTCTTCCCGTCCCGGCCGCCCTGCCCGGTGGTGAGGCGCGCGGCGGCGTCGTTGAGTCGGTCGCGCACGGCCGTCTGGCGGGCGATAGCGTCGTTGAGGTCGCCGACCACCGCGCGCACCCCCGGTTGGGCGTCGGGGGGAAGCGCCGGGGCGACATGCCCGTTGATGGTGTCGCGCAGCGCCGTGTACTGCTTCACCTGGACATCGATGCGCGCGGCGATGTCCGTCAGGTTCGCGGCGGTGGCCTGGGAGGTGACGGAGGAGTCCGCCAGCAGCTGGTCGACACGGTCGCTCACGGCGGCGAAGCTTACCGACGTCGCCCCCAGCGCCGCCGCAAGCGCCGCGCCGTCTCCGCCGAGGCTCGCCCCGGTGACCCCGAGGTCGACGGGGCGGACCTGCCCGAGGGAGTCGCCCAGCGCCCCGGAGATCCGCTCGGCGCTGTCGACGAGCGGCACGCTCGACTCGGTGAGCGAGGCGAGCGCGTCCACGGTGCTGGCGCTGGAGAGCAGCTGGTCGCGGACGCTGGCGGTGCGCGTCTCGATGGAGTCGAGTGCCTGCTTGGTCTGCGCCTCGTTGAAGAAGTCCGAGGTCGTCTCGATCAACCCGAAGGACACCTCGGCGAGGACTCTAGTAAACGACGCGCTGATCTGGGCGCTGACGCCCTGCGTGCCGCTGGAGATGAGCAGCGGGGAGATGGGGTTCTTCTTCTCGTTGACGTAAAGGTCGATGCGGCTGGGTTCGGCGTTTCCGGCGTAGAAGGTGAACATGTCGTCGCTCAGCGTGGGCGGCAAGACGATGGCGGCGTAGTACTCACCGGACTTCGCGCCCTCGATGGCGTCGTCGGCGTCGGTGATGACCCAGTCCATAGAGTCGTCGCGGTAGAGCTGGGAGAGGACCATGTCGCCGACGTTGACGGCCAGCGGGGTGAGATCGCTCGTGTGGCCGCGGTCGGTGTTGGCTACCGCGACCTCGAGGCGCTCGGTGTTGCCGAATGGGTCCCACGCGGCCAGCACGTTGAACCAGGCGAAGAGGCAGGGGATGGCGATCAGGCCGACCATGACGATGCCCGCCATGACGTTGGTGTAGAGCCGGCGCAGGTCGTTGTAGGCGATGGAGAAGACGGTTCTCACTTGGTGTCCTCGCTTTCGGCGTCCGCGGGCCCGATGGTGACGCTGGTGCCGGCGGAGTCGTGGCGGTGGATCACGGCGTCGCGCAGCTCGGCCTCGCCGAGGCGCGAGACCTGTTCGGCGTCGACGAGGCTCTGCGTGAAGTACTCCACTGCGCCGAGGTAGAGGGTGATCAGCAGCGACCAGGCGACGACGATGGCCAGCATGATCGTCTTGTCGGTGGGCAGGAGCATGGTGAGCAGGGTGATGATGGCGATGCCGACAACGCCCACGACGATCCCGCCGAAGATGAGGGTGCGGTAGTTCTCCCGCAGCATCCGCGCCCGCTTCTCGACGTCACCGCGGAACTCATCCCGGTCCGACAGGGCGGCCATGATGTCGGACGCGCGGTAGGGCGAGCCCATGACCTCCACCTTCTCGTTGGTGATCAGGTTCGTGCGCGCGAGCTGGCGGTTGAACAGGAGGTTGGCGTGCGAGGAGGTGAGTCGGAACAGCCACCCCAGGGCGAAGGCCGCGGCGGACATGGCGAGAAGCGCCGCCATGAAGCGGAGGTAGTGGTGGCCGTAGAACCCGGCGATGGTCTCGCGCATCGCGTCGATGCCGTAGCGGAAGGGGAGGAAGGGGTAGATGTGGCGGAAGAAGTCGGGCATGAGCTCGATGGGGTAGAGGCCCGACGCGCCCGGGATCTGGATGACGACGAGGAAGACGGCGATGCCGCGGCCAATGTGGCCGAGCGCGGAGACGATGGAGTAGATGATCCCCGTGTAGGCGACCCCGATGGCGATTGCGGTGGCGAGAAAGGCCGTGACGGACTGCATCTGCACCCCGTAGGCCACGTTGCCGAGCGTCACCACGACGGCCTGGAGCACCGAGAGCGTGGCGAAGAGGAGGAAGCGGCCGAGGTAGGCCTGGCCGACGGTGAGGCGGCGGAAGCCCTCGGTGTCGACCTCGACGCGGAAGATGATCGTTAGCACGAACGCGCCGATCCACAGGGCCAGGTTGGTGAAGAAGGAGGCCATGGAGCTGCCGTAGTTCTCCGTGGGGAAGACGTCCTGCTGCTCGACGGTGACGGGCGAGGAGATGTACTCGCCGATCTTCGCGGAGTTGAGGTTCGTGACAGTGTTGAGGGCCTTCGAGTCGGAGGTGGCCAGGAGGGCGTTGATGTCGGACTGGGCGGAGCGGGCGCCGTCGGCAAGCGTGCCGAGGTTGCCCGAGACCTCGTCGAGGATGCCGAGGCTGGCCGCGAGCTGGTTGTCCACCCCGGCGAGCAGGGAGGTCGTTTCCTCGCGCAGGGCACGCTGGCTGCTCAGCGCGCCGCGTACGGAGGCGACGCTGCCGGAGGCCTGCGCGAGCGAGGCGTTGATCGCGGGCACGGACTCGCCGAGCTGCGTGCTCGCGTCGCGCGCTGCGGCGTTGGAGTTGGCGGTTGCGGCCTCGAGGGAGTCGCCGAGCTCGCCTATCGACGCCAGCGCGGCGCCGGCGCTGCGGTCCACGTTGTTCAGGCCGTCGAGGACGGCGCGGGAGGCGGCGGTACGCTCCTCCAGCGCGCTGGCCGCGGCGTCGAGCTGAGCGCGGACCTCGGGCGATAGGGCCGCCCCGGCCGACATGGCGCGCAGCTGCGCGGCGGCGGATTCGCCCTGCTTGACCACGCCGTCGACCTCGCCGACGGCGGAGCGCACCCGCCCCTGGGCGGTGCCGAGCTGGCCCGTCGCCTCCGCGATGGAGGCGTTGGCGGAGGCGGCGCCGAGGCTGAGCGCGTTGGTGGACTCGACGAGCGCGGTCGATGTGTCGGCGCTGAAACCGGCGGAGGACTTCTGCAGCTCGGCGATGATCCCCTCGGCCTCGGCGAGGGAGGAGTCCACGGACCGGAGGGTGTCGTCGACGGAGCCGACGAGGGTGCTCAGCTCGGCGACGACCGGGCGCGCCCCGCTGATGCTCTGCTTCATCGTGGCCACCCGCCCCTGGGCGGCGTCGAGGTCGGCGGCGATCTGGCCGAAGCTCCCGGAGGCCTTGCCTCGGGCCTCCTCGGCGTTAGCGCGCGTCGCGAATCCTTTGTTGCGCAGCTCGGTCGCCGCGGCCTCGCCGACCTTCTTCTTGAAGGCCTCGGACACGGCCGTGTCGACGGCGGAGGCGCCGGCGTCGGTGATCGAGGGGGCGACGCCGTTGCTCTTCTCGTTGACGTAGTACTCCAGCACCGGCTGCGTGTAGGTGCCGCTGACCAGGCTCAGCAGGTCCTCGCTGAACTCGGGAGGGATGAGGAACATGGCGTAGTAGTCGCCGCGCATGAGCCCGTCGCGGGCCTCGTCCTCGGGGAGGAAGACCCACCCGATCTTGTCGTTGCCCTTGAGCTGCTCGGTGATCTGCTCGCCGACGTCGACCTCGCCGACGCGTTCGGCGGAGGCGCCACGGTCGTTGTTGACCACCGCGATGCGGATGCTCTGGGTGTGGGCGTAGGGGTCCCAGAAGGCGTTGATGTTGAACCACGCGTAGAGCGCGGGGATGATGAGCACGCCGACGATGATGATGAAGGCCCGGGGAACGCGCAGTAGGCGACGAATGTCCCGTACAAGAATCTGCCCGCTCTTTCTCACGTGGCGAGCGTACCCTCCAACAGAGCGTTAAGGGAAACGCCCCGCGGCGGCCCGCCGGCCCGAAACGCAAAAGCTGGCGTTCATGCTTTTCGAATTATCCCTGGGCCTGCCCGCCGCCGTGGGCGGCACGCCCCTCGTTTCCTTTCCCGAGCTCGGCGGCGGGAACGCCCGGGTCTGGGCCTAACTGCGACGGAAGATCCGCTTCCCCGGCAGTGTGGCGGCGGGAGACCTCGTCGCGCTCCCGAACACCGCTGGGTACTTCATGCACATCCTGGAGAGCGCGTCGCAGCAGATCCCGCTGGCGAAGAACGTGGTGTGGCCCGCGGGGCGCTTGGACGACATCGACGTTCGCTGAGGCCCGTTGGCGCCCCCAGTACCAGGCCGGAGCTCGGCTAGAGCTCGGCGCTCAGTCGAGCGGTGGCGTCCTTGAGCGCGGCGCCCCACTTGGCTGCGGGGCTCGGTCCGAGCCGCTCGGCCGGGCCCGAGACGGACAGCACGGCGGCGACGCGGCGGTCTGGCCCGAACACCGGCGCGGATACCGAGGCGAGCCCGACCTCGCGCTCGGCGACGGATTCCGCGAGCCCCGTGTCGGTGACGGTGGCGAGCTCGTCGGCTGGAAAGGCGGTGGCGTCGATAAGCGAATAGGCGGCGAAGACGCGGGCGGCGGAGCCGGCGGTGAGCGTCAGGTGGGAGCCGACAGGGACTACGTTGTGCAGGCCGCTTTCAGGTTCCTCGGCGGCGATGCAGGTGCGCGTGGTCCCGGTGAGCTGGTAGAGCTGGGCGGATTCGCCGGTGGTCTCGACGAGGTCGCGCAGCACCGGGGCTGCGGCCGCGAGCAGCTTCGGCGACGGCCCGCCGGTGTAGCTGGGCAGCGCGGGCCCGAGCGACCATTCGCCGCGTTCGTTGCGGGCGAGCACATGGTGCACCTCGAGGGCTGTGGCGATGCGGTGTGCGGTGGCCCGGGGCAGCTCGGTGGCGTCGCTGAGCTCTGCGAGCGATTTGTCGCCGCTGGCCACCGCGGCCACGATTGCCACTGCGCGGTCGAGCACTTTGATGCCTGATCCTTCGTTATACTGTCTCACAGTTCGAATCCTACCATCTCATTATGTGGGAAGGCGGGGAGGAAACGCGAAGGAGTTTGCTATGGCGGATAGACCGTTAACGTTGGCAGAGAAGGTGTGGCGCGACCACGTGGTCAAGCAGGGCGAAAACGGCGAGCCCGACCTCATCTTCATCGATTTCCAACTCCTGCACGAGGTCACCTCGCCGCAGGCGTTCGAGGGGCTGCGCTTGGCCGGGCGCACCATGCGCCACCCGGAGCTGCACCTGGCTACCGAGGACCACAACGTGCCCACCGAGGGGATCGTCTCCGGCCAGCTCCTCGAGATCGCGGAGCCGACCTCGCGGACCCAGGTTGCCACGCTGCGCGAGAACTGCGAGGAGTTCGGCGTGACGCTGCACCCGATGGGCGATGTCAAGCAGGGCATTGTGCACACCGTCGGCCCGCAGCTGGGCATCACCCAGCCGGGCATGACTATCGTCTGCGGTGACTCGCACACCTCCACCCACGGCGCGTTCGGATCGATTGCCATGGGCATCGGCACCTCCGAGGTGGAGCACGTCATGGCCACCCAGACCCTGCCACTGAAACCCTTTAAGACCATGGCCATCGAGGTCACCGGCGAGCTGCAGGAAGGCGTCACCGCGAAGGACCTGATCTTGGCGATCATCGCAAAGATCGGCACCGGCGGCGGCCAGGGCCACATCATCGAGTACCGCGGCGAGGCCATCGAGAAAATGTCCATGGAAGCGCGCATGACCATCTGCAACATGTCCATCGAGGCAGGCGCGCGCGCCGGCATGGTCGCGCCCGACCAGAAGACCTTCGATTACGTCGAAGGCCGCGAGTACGCGCCAACGGGCGCCGACTGGGACGCGGCAGTGGAGTACTGGAAGACGCTGCCCACCGACGAGGGCGCGACGTTCGACTCCGTGGTGGAGATCGACGGCGCGTCGCTTACCCCGTTTGTCACCTGGGGTACCAACCCCGGCCAGGGGCTGCCGCTGGGCGAAAACGTGCCGGACCCGGAGGACTTCACCGACGAAACCTCCAAGCAGGCCGCCGCCAAGGCACTAAACTACATGGACCTGACCCCGGGCACGCCGCTGCGCGACATCGCCATCGACACCGTGTTCCTCGGCTCGTGCACCAACGCCCGCATCGAGGACCTGCGCGCCGCCGCCGAGGTGGTCAAGGGCCGCACCATCGCAGAGCACACCCGCATGTTGGTGGTGCCCAGCTCCACGCTGGTCAAACAGCAGGCGGAAGAGGAAGGCCTGGATAAGATCTTCACGGACTTCGGCGCCGAGTGGCGCACTGCCGGGTGTTCGATGTGCCTGGGCATGAACCCGGATCAGCTGCAACCGGGGGAGCGGAGTGCGTCGACAAGCAACCGCAACTTCGAAGGCCGCCAGGGCCCCGGCGGGCGCACCCACCTTGTCTCCCCGCTGGTCGCCGCAGCGACCGCTGTCACCGGCCACCTTGCTAGCCCCGCAGACCTGTAAAGGAGCACTCAGATGGAGAAATTCACCACCCACACCGGTGTCGCTGTGCCGCTGACGCGCTCGAACGTGGACACCGACCAGATCATTCCTGCGCGCTACCTCAAGCGCGTCTCCCGCACCGGCTTCGAAGACGGCCTGTTTTCCAACTGGCGCGAAAGTGAACCCGGATTCGTGCTCAACCAGGACGCCTACAAGTCCGGCTCCGTGCTGTTCGCCGGGCCCGACTTCGGCACCGGCTCCTCTCGCGAGCACGCCGTGTGGGCGCTGATGGACTACGGCTTCCGCGTCGTGTTCAGCCCGCGCTTCGCCGACATCTTCCGCGGCAACTCCGGCAAGGCCGGGCTGTTGGCCGCGAACCTGCCGGAAAGCGACATCGAGCTGATCTGGAAGCACCTGGAGCAGCACCCGGGCGAGACCGCCACCGTGTCGCTGGAAGACCGCACGGTCACCGTCGGCGACAACACGTTCGTCTTCGAGGTGGACGACTACACCCGCTGGCGCCTCATGGAAGGCCTCGACGACATCGGGCTGACGCTGCGCGACGAAGACGCCATCGAGGCCTTCGAAGCGAAACGGCCGGCGTTCAAGCCGGCCGTGCGTTAAGCGCTAGTCCTGCGCCGCTTCCTCGTCGAGGCGCTGGGTGACCTCCGGCGCGAACTCGGTGAGGAAGTCGCGCGAGGCGGCCACCACGCCCTGGATGCCGGTGAGGATGTGGGACTCGAACTGGTTGTCCGTGTACTCCCAGTGGCCGGGGAGGCTGTAGGCCACGCCCAGGGCGGTGATGCCGCGCTCCTCGTCCTTGAGCGCGGTGACGGTGGGGTAGGCCTTGGTGTAGTTGTACTGCTCGGCCCAGTTGCGGATGTCCTCGTAGCGGTCCGCGCCGATGGAATCCACCGCGACCGAGGAGATCACGTTGATGTTCGGCGCGATGTGCGCGATTTCCAGGCCGATGCGGGCGAAGCCGGTGCGGATGGCAAACTCGCTCGCCTCGTCGTACTGCCAGCCCTGCTTGGCAAAGACGTCCTTGACGCGCTGGATGGACAGGGGCTTCAAAGTGTCGTTGCTCATTGGTGTTACGCCTCCTTAGCGCCGTCGTTGAAGGATTCTTCGCGGCCCGGGAAGGTCGCGCGCAGTTCGCCGGCCACGTGGTGGATGGCGGAGAAGAAGTACTCGCACATCTCGCGCAGCTGGGTGTCCGCGAAGCCGTCGCCGGAGAAGAACGGCGCCTCCATGATCGCGATGGCGGTGCCATCTTCGCGCTTCACCGGGTGCACGCGCACCAGCGGCAGGGTGCGGTTTGTCACATTCGCGAACTCGCGAAGCTTCTCGACGTCCTCCGGTGCATCCACAACCGCCATCCACCTGGACGTGGCCTTAAAGCCCTCGCGTTCGACCTCGAAGAAGACCACCAGGCCGGGAAACGCGGTGCGGACCTCGCCGCCGTCTTCGCGGAAGTACTTCAGATCCATGCCTTCCAGGGTGGAGGCGATGCGTTCCTGCGTCACCGGCGGGAATGCGGTGGGGGTGGGGGGAGTCATGTGAAAAATCCGTTCCTTTCTTTTCAGCTACAGCACGGGCAGTGCGGACGGGACGTAGTCGGCTCCGGTGAGCTGGCCGCCGTGGAAGCTCAACACCCACACGGAGCCCTTCTTCGCGCGGATCTCCTTGTCGATGGGAAGGGTGCCCTGCGCAGACAGCCAGGCGATCATGCCGGGGATGACATCGCCCTGGGCGCAGACCACGGAGGTGCCGCCCTGCTCGATCACCTCCGTGAACGCGCGCTGCGCGCCGACCATGTCGGACAGCCACGCCTCGTCGCCGAAGCGCTCGTCTACGGCGACGTCGATGCCCAGCTCGTCCGCAAGCGGGGCGACGGTGGTCTGGCAGCGCTCGGGCGCGGCGGAGTAGATCCGCTCAGGTGCAAACGCGCTGAGCAGCGGGACCAGCATCTCGGACTGGCGGCGGCCCTTCTTGTCCAGCGGGCGGTAGTTGTCGTCGCCCGACCACTTCTCGCGGTCGTGCGCGCGGGCGTGGCGCACATACAGCACGCGCGCGTCCGCCGGGGTGCCGAAGCGCTTCTGCGCCTTGCGCAGCACCTGGCGGTCTAAGTCGTAGGTCATCAGCTCGCAGGCATCGTCGATAGGCAGCCAGCGGATCTCGTCCACCTCGTCGTTAGGTTCGAACTCGCCGCCGATGACCTCGCCTGTCCAGTAGTAGACCACCTTTGTGGTCTTCTTCACCGGGTAGACGGTCTTGCCCAGAAGCTTGCCCAGGCGCACGTCGAAGCCGGTTTCTTCCTTGATCTCGCGCACCGCGGTCTGCACCAGGGACTCGTCCGGGTCCAGCTTGCCCTTGGCCAAAGACCAGTCGTCGTAGTGCGGGCGGTGGATGCACGCCACCTCCAGCGAGTCAGGGTTTTTCAGGTCGCCGCGCCACAGCACCGCGCCGGCGGCAAGCGTGGTGCGCTTGAACTCGCTTTGCGGATGGTTGGGGATTTCCTGCAGGCGCCCGGTGAGGAACATCTCGCCGCGCGTGTCCTTGTCCTGCTCGTGCAGTTGGCGGTCGTCATTTGGCATACGTTCCATTGTGTCGCAGACTCGGCGGGCGCGCTAGGTCCGGTCAGGGTCCGGGCGGGGTGGTACGTTGTAGCGGTTGAAAAACGCTGGGAGGACGCACTGATGGTCAACGTGGCAGTACTGGGTGCCGGTTCCTGGGGGACCACCCTTGCCAAGGTGTTCGCGGACGCGGGCAACCCCGTGAGCTTGTGGGCGCGGCGCGAGGAGCTTACCCGCACAATCCAGGACACCCGGGAAAACCCCGAGTACCTGCCCGGCATCGAGCTGCCCGCGGCCATCCAGGCCACCTCCAACGCCGCCGAGGCACTGGAAAGCGCGGCGATCGCCGTGTTCGGCGTGCCCAGCCAGACCATGCGCGACAACCTCACCCGCTGGGCGCCACATTTGCCTGGCGGCGCCACCTTGGTCTCCATCTCCAAAGGCGTCGAATCCGGCACGCACATGCGCATGAGCGAAATCATCGCGGAAGTCACCGGGGTAGAAAACGAGCGCGTCGCGGTGCTGTCCGGGCCGAACCTCTCGCGCGAGGTCGCCGAAGAACAGCCGGCCGCGACCGTGATCGCCTGCGCCGACGAGAACCGCGCCAAGCTGGTCCAGGCGGCGTGCGCCACTAACTACCTGCGTCCGTACACCAACACCGACGTGGTGGGCTGCGAGATCGGCGGCGCCACCAAGAACGTCATCGCGCTCGCCTGCGGCATGGCGGCCGGCCAAGGCCTGGGCGACAACACCCAGGCCACGCTGATCACCCGCGGCCTGGCGGAAATCACCCGCCTGGGCGCAGCGCTCGGGGCGGACGCCCGCACCTTCGCCGGCCTTGCCGGCATGGGCGACCTGGTGGCCACCTGCGCCTCGCCGTTGTCGCGCAACCGCACGTTCGGCGCGGCACTGGGCGAGGGCGCGAGCATGGACGAAGCCCGCGCCGCCACCAAGGGCCAGGTCGCGGAGGGCGTGGTGTCCTCGCGCAGCATCTTCCAGCTCGCCGAAGAGCACTCCGTGGAGATGCCGATCACCCAGGGCGTGTACTCGGTGTGCCACGAAGGCATGAAAGTCGCCGACGTGATCGCCGCGCTGATGGGTCGCAGCAAGAAAGCGGAGTAGCTCCCGGTAGGCTAGCTCCCCGTGATCCGCATAGCTGTTTTGTACGGTGGCATGTCCACCGAGCACTCGATTTCCTGCATCTCCGCCGACTCGGTCATGTCCCACATGCCCGCAGACTACGAGGTGTTTCCCATCGGCATCACGCAGGAAGGTGTCTGGGTTGAGGGTGTGACGAATCCGGCGGAAGGGGCGGAGCTTCCCGTCGTCAAGCCTGGGCGCGAAGTGGCGCTCTCCTTGAACCCGCAGCGCAAGGGATTGCTTTACGACGTCACCTCCGGCGAGCCCATCACCACCATCGACGCCGTCTTCCCGGTGCTCCACGGCAAGTACGGCGAGGACGGCACAGTCCAAGGCTTGCTGGAGCTGGCAGGTGTGCCGTACGTCGGCCCGGGCGTGCTCGCCTCCGCGTGCGGGATGGACAAGGAGTACACCAAAAAGCTCGTCTCCGCGGTTGGCATCCCGGTCACGCGCGAGGTGATCCTGGACGGCGCGCGCGAGCTCACCGAGGCAGAGCGTTCGCATCTGGGGCTGCCGGTGTTTGTGAAGCCCGCGAACGGCGGGTCCTCCATCGGCGTGTCCAAGGTGACCAGCTGGGAGGCGCTGCCGGCGGCGGTGTCGCTGGCCTTGGAGTCCGACGGCAAAGTCATCGTCGAGGCCGAGCTGGTCGGCGACGAGGTGGAAGTCGGTGTGCTGGAGCGCCCCGACGGCACCATCGCCGCGTCCGTGCCCGCCAAGCTCAACGGCACCGAGGACTCCGCGGAGGGCTTCTACGGCTTTGAGACCAAGTACCTCGAAGAGGGCGTCACCGCGACGATCCCGGCGCCGTACTCGGACGAACTGATCGCCCAGCTGCAGGAGTTGGCGGTGACCTGCTTTCGGGCACTGGACTGCAAGTCGCTGGCGCGCGTGGATTTCTTCGTCACCGACAACGGCCCTGTGCTCAACGAGGTCAACACCATGCCCGGCTTCACCGCCATCTCCATGTACCCGCAGGTGTGGGCCGCCACGGGCGTGGATTACCCGGAGCTGCTGGGCACCTTGGTGCGCACCGCACTGCGGTAGGTGCACTCGGCGCGCCCCATCGCCCGTCCCGCGCAGCCCAGCCCGCCCCCCGGACATGGCCCAAACCGCCGCCTAGGAGCCAAATCCAGCTATCAGGGTCCAGCTAATCGGCTCTGAGAAGCGAATAGCTGGGTCTTAGTAGCTGGATCCGCGGAAAGGGTGCGGAAAGGGTGCGGACGGGGGCGAACAGAGGGGGCAGGTCGGCGGGGCTCGGCTAAGCCTCGCCGGTGTGCTCGGCGATGAGGTTCGTCAGGTTCGTGATCGCCTCGTTGCTCTCCGCCTGCGGCAGCGACGCCGCCACCTGGACGTCGCGGCCCATCGCGTACCAGGTGGAGGCGGTGGTGCCGTTGGCCAGCTTCACGTCCTCGAACCAGGGCACGCCGTTGATCTGGTCCAGGCGCGCGCCCGGGCCGTAGTTCTCCGGGTCGGCGACTCCGCAGCGCAGCACGATCGCGTCCTGACCTGCGGCGGACCACGCGACGGTTTGCTCGCTCAGCGCGTCCACGCGGGTGTAGCCGTCGGCGATGGAGTCGGGCGCCGCGGCGAGCAGGCTGTCGCACTTCGCTACGTCGCCGGCGCCGGCGAGGTCTGCGAGCGGGGCAGGGTGCTGCTCGGGGGCCGGACCGGTCAACGCGGAGGTGTCGATGCCGGCAACGGGGGCGGCGCCGTCGCGAAGCTGCTCCACATCGGCGGTGACGGCGAGGACGGGGGAGCGGTCCACGGTGAACCAGGTGGCCAGGGTGGAGCCCGGGGTGGCGTCGTTGACACGCAGCCAGCGCGCGCCGTCGATGTCCTCGGGCTGCGAATACGGGGTATACTGCGCGGGCGCGTCCACGCCGCAGCGCAGGGTGATGCGTTCGGTGGAGGAGGCCTGCCAGGCGGCGGCGCCTTCGGGGGCGGGCTCGGCCAGTTCGGCGCGTTTGAGGTCGGCGAGGGTGGCCGGGAGGGCGTCGATAAGCGAAGTGCACTCCGCGGAAGACGCCTCGGGCGCGGGGACTTGCGTCATCGCCACCGGCTGCAACGCCACCCGGTTGAAGAACACGCGCGCGCCGACGAGCACGCCGAGCACCAGCGCCACCGCCAGCCCAAGACTGATGTAGATGGTGGTGCGGTTAAATTGAGCATCATGCGCCGTGGAACCCATGGCGGCTGAGTCTAGTGAAAGGGTGCGCTAAGACGTGATCGAGACAGGCTTTCCCACCGGCGGGCCGACGCTGGGCGAGCTCGGCGAGCGCGAAGTCATTGCGCTGATCCGCGCTCAGGCGCCGTCCGCGCTCAACGGCGACGACGCCGCGGTGCTCGCCCCGGCGGCGCCGAACTCGCGGGTGGTGGCCAGCACCGACATGCTGGTCCAAGGCCGCCACTTCACCGCGGAGACCACCACGCCGTACCTGCTGGGGCGCAAGGCGGCGCTGCAGAACTTCGCGGACATCGAGGCCATGGGCGCGCGCCCTATCGCGGCGCTGATGGCGGTTTCCGCGCACCCGGACACACCGGCGAAGGCGCTGGAAGAGCTCGGGCGCGGCGTGGGCGAGATGGCGTCCGATTACGCCTGCGAGCTCGTCGGCGGCGATGTCACCGGCGGCGACTACTTGGTGGTGTCCGTCACCGCGATGGGGGCGCTCGGCGGCAACCGCCCGCCATTGACGCTGGACGGGGCGCGACCGGGCCACCGCGTGATCGCGCACGGCCGCATCGGCTACTCCGCGGCTGGCCTGGCGCTGCTGCAGGCGGATGTGGACGTGCCCGAACAGCTCGAGCCGCTGGTCGCCGCGCACCAGGTGCCGGAGCTCACCCCGGGCCGCGGCGTGGTGGCGCGCGCGGCGGGTGCGTGCGCCATGACGGACAACTCGGACGGGTTGATCCGGGACCTCACCCAGCTCGCGGAGGCGTCCGGCGTGGGCGTCGACCTGGCGTCCAACGCGATCGCCCCCGACCGGCTGCTCGTGGAGGCGGGCGAGCTGCTCGGCGTGGACCCGTGGGAGTGGGTGCTCGGCGGCGGCGAGGACCACACGCTCATCGGCACCATCGAAGGCTCTGCGCCGGTGGGCTTCCGCTCCATCGGTGCGGTATCCAGGAAGCAAGGCGTGCGTATCGACGGCTCCGCGCCCGCCACCGACACAGGATGGGAGAGTTTCTGATGTTGCCCGTGCACGAATCCTGGCAAGCGCCGCTGGCAGACGTGGAGGACCAGATCCACGCGATGGGCGACTTCCTGCGCGCCGAGGGCGAGTACCTGCCGCGCGGCAACGACATCCTGCGGGCGTTTGCGGACCCGTTCGAGGACGTCCGCGTGCTTATCTTGGGCCAGGACCCGTACCCGACGCCGGGGCATCCGATGGGCCTGGCGTTTTCCACCCAGCCCGGTGTCGCGGCGCCGCGTTCGCTGGTGAACATCTACAAGGAGCTGCAAGACGACTTGGGCGTCCCGCCGCGCAAGGACGGGGACTTGAGCTCCTGGTCGAAGCAGGGGATCTTGCTGCTGAACAGGGTGCTCACCGTGCGCCCGGGCGCGCCGGCGTCGCACCGCGGCAAGGGCTGGGAGGCCGTGACCCAGGCGGCGGTGGAGGCGCTGGTGGCCCGCGGCACCCCGCTGGTGGCCATCCTGTGGGGCCGTGACGCGCAGACGGCCGCGAGGTTCTTGGGCGACACCCCGCGCATCGAGTCGCCGCACCCCTCGCCGCTGTCCGCCTCCCGCGGGTTCTTCGGCTCCCGCCCGTTCTCCCGGGCGAATCAGGCGCTGGAGAAGATGGGTGCCCAGGCGGTCAACTGGGCACTCTAAGCAGAACCTGTAAACTCTCTCAGCATGTCTGCATCTCCGCTTTCTAACGGCGCACGCCTGCTCGCATGGGCCCGCCGCGCCTTAGGCGAGCTGGAGCGCAAGCGCGCGGAGATCAACGAGCTCAACGTGTTCCCAGTTCCGGACGGGGACACCGGCTCCAACATGGCGCATACGATGGCCGCTGCGGTCGAGGCCGCTTCGGAGCTGCCGGAGGGCGCGGGCCTGACCGAGGTCGCTGAGGCGCTGGCCGTCGGCGCGGTGCGCGGCGCACGCGGCAACTCCGGGGTCGTGCTCTCCCAGATCCTGCGCGGCCTCGCCCAGGCTGCCAGCTACGGTGCGACGGAAGGGGAGATGCTCGCCGTCGCGCTCACCAACGCCGTCGGGTTCGTGGACCGCGCCATCGCGGAGCCGGTCGAGGGCACCATCATCACGGTGCTGCGTGCCGCCGCCGACGCCGCGCGCCCCAACGCGCACCTGCCGCTTGTGGACGTCGCGTCCGCCGCCACCGCCGCCGCCCAGGATGCGCTGCGGCTGACCCAGACCCAGCTGCCGGCGCTGCGCGAGGCCGGGGTGGTCGACGCCGGCGGGGCGGGTCTGGTGGCGGTGCTGAACACGCTGACGGCTGAAGGGGAAGGTGCGGGGGAACCGGAGGACGTCGATAGGCAGGTGCCCGAAACGCACGGCACCCAGGGCGAGCTGGAGGTAATGTTCAGCTTCCGCGGGGACCTGGAGGCGCTGAAAGGCGAGCTGGCGGGGCTGGGCGACAGCCTGATTGTCGCGCCGCTGAACGACGGCGAGGCCACGGTGCACATCCACTCCCGCGACGCCGGCAAGGTCATCGAGACCGCCTTCGCCGCGGGTGAGGTGTCCGATCTTCGCCTGGAGGTGCTCACGAGCGCGGTGGCGGCCGGCGCGCCGGAGCGCCTGATCATCGCGGTGACCCCGCCGGGGTCCGTGACCAGCCTGTACGCCGCCTCCGGGGCGGTGACCGTGGTGCCGGGGCCGAACGTGGCGGCGGACATGCTCGACGCAATCACGCGCTCCGGCAGCAACGAAGTGATCGTGCTGCCGAACGGGCAGCTGAGTAACAGCGAGCTCGCGGCGGTGGAAAACGCGGCGCGCGCGGTGGAGCAGTCCATCACCATCCTGCCCACGGTGCGGCTGGTCTCCGGCATCGCGGCGCTGTCCGTGCACGATCCGGCGCAGCCGCTGGCCACCGCCGCCTTCACCATGTCCGAGGCCGCCGGCGAAATGCGCACGGCGCTCGCCTTCCGCGCCGAGAAGGGCGCGCTGACCTTGGGCGGGGCCGTTGCGAAGGGCGACGTGGTGGTCACCTCACGCGGCGAGCACATGCTCATCGCGGACGAGCCGATGGAGGCCGTGGAGCGCGCCTGCCGCCGTCTGCTCGAGCACGGCGGGGAGCAGGTGAGCATCCTGTTCGACCCCAACGAGCTGCGCGCCGACGCACTGGAGGAGCTCGCGGGCAAGCTTGGTGTCGACGTGATGGTCTATCCTGCGGACGGACTGCAAGCCTGCGCGGAGATTGGGGTGGAGTAGATGCTGGGGTTCGAGGACACGCGCCCGCTCAACCTGGTCATTCCTCTGAAACAGGCCAAGGCGATAGGCAAGCACCTCGACATCCACACCTGCGGCGAACTGCTGCGCCACTACCCGCGGCGCTACCTGCACTACGGCACCGGCGCCGATCTCGCCGGGGTGAAACCGGGCGACACGCTCAACGTCATCGGCACCGTGGTAGGCACCGAGCAGTTCACGTCGAAAAAGCAGCCGAAGCGGCCCATTTACAAGGTGTACGTGGACGACGGCCGCCAGGTGTTTTTGGCTGCCTTCTTCGGATCCCACTACGCCCAGCGCGTGCTGAAAGAGGGCCGGCGGGTGATGTTGACCGGCAAGTACGACGTGTTCCGCAACCAGCCGCAGCTGTCGCACCCGGACTTCGTACTTCTGGACGGCCCCACGCAGGCCACCGGCGCACTGCGGCAGCTCGGCCACTTCGGCGACATCGAGCAGATCATGAGCGGGCGGGAGTGGCTGCCCATTTACCCGGCGGTGAAAAACGTCAGCACCTGGACCATCATGGGCGCGGTGCATGCGGTGCTCAAGGAGCTTCCGCCTATCGACGAGCCTCTCGGTTTCACCCCGATAGGATTTTTGCCCCTGAACTCGGCGGTGCACCAGATCCACGAGCCGGGCCCGCCGGGACCTGCGCGTGCACTCGAGCGTCTGAAATACGACGAGGCGCTGTCCGTGGCCCTGGCGATGGGCGTGCGCCGCGCCGACGCGGAGGCCCGGAGTGCCGAAGCCCTGCCGCGAGTCGTGGGCCGCGACCAGGATTTGCTGGTGCAGCGCCTGCCGTTCCCGCTGACCTCCGGGCAGGACGAGGTGGTCGCGGAAATCACCCGCGACATGGCGCGCACCGTGCCGATGAGCCGGCTGCTGCAGGGCGAGGTCGGTTCCGGCAAGACCATCGTGGCGCTGATCGCGATGCTCCAGGCCGTGGACAACGGCGCGCAGTGCGCCTTCCTCGCGCCCACGGAGGTGCTGGTGCTGCAGCACGCCCGTTCCATGACGAAGGTGCTGATGAACGCCGGGCTGCCCACCCGCGTGGTGGCGCTGACCGGGTCCATGACGGCGGCGCAGAAGCAGGACGCGCTGCTGAAGATCGTCACCGGCGAAGCCGACATCGTGGTGGGCACCCACGCGCTGATCCAGGACGGCGTGGAGTTCTTCCGCCTGGGGCTGGTGGTGGTGGACGAGCAGCACCGCTTCGGCGTGGAGCAGCGTGACGCGTTGCGGGCCAAGGCGGGGGAGATAACCCCGCACCTGTTGGTGATGACGGCTACGCCGATCCCGCGCACCATCGCCATGACCGTCTTCGGCGATTTGACCGTGTCTACCCTGCGCGAGCTGCCGGGCGGGCGAAAGCCCATCCAGTCCGCGGTGGTGCCGCAGTTCAAGCCGCGCTGGGTGGCGCGCGCCTGGGAGAAGATCCGCGAGGAGGTCGCCGCCGGACATCAGGCGTACGTGGTGTGCCCGCGCATCGACGGCGAGGGCGGCGTGCTCGAGGTCTTCGCCGAACTCGCGTCCACGGAGTTCGAGGGCCTCAACGTGGCGTTCTTGCACGGCCGGATGAAGGGCGAGGAGAAGGACACCGTCATGGCGGACTTCGCCGCCGGCGGGGTGGACGTGCTGGTGGCCACCACCGTCATTGAGGTCGGCGTGGACGTACCGAATGCGACGGTGATGATGGTGCGCGAGTCCGAGCACTTCGGCGTCTCCCAGCTGCACCAGCTGCGTGGCCGCGTGGGCCGCGGCGGCAACCAGTCGCTGTGTTTGTTCCACACGCTGGCGCAGGAGGGCACCCCGTCGTTTGAGCGCGTGAGCCAGGTCGCGTCCACCACGGACGGCTTCGCGCTGGCGGAGCTTGACCTGCTCAACCGCCGCGAGGGCGACGTGCTGGGCACCCAGCAGTCCGGCATGCACCGCACGCTGAAGTTGCTCAACCTGGTGGAGGACTTTGAGCTGGTGCGCCGCGCCTACGACGACGCCGAGCGCCTGGTGGCGGACAACCTCGAGTTCGCCCGCGCCGCCACCGCGGACTTCATTCCGGAGGACTTCGAGTACTTGGACAAGAGCTAGGGCGTTAGAGTTGTGGCCATGAACCGCATCATTTCCGGCGAGGCCCGCGGCCGCAAGATCAAGGTGCCGCCAGAGGGCACACGTCCCACTTCGGACCGCGCGCGCGAGGGCCTGTTTTCCTCCCTGCAGGTCCGATTCGGGTTTGTGGACATGAACGTGCTCGACCTCTTCGCCGGCTCCGGCGCGCTGGGGTTGGAGGCAGCTTCCCGCGGCGCGGCCGAGGTGGTGCTGGTGGAAAACAACCCGGAGGCCGTGCGCGTCATCGAGTACAACGCCGGTGTGGTCGGCCACCCGAAAGTGACCATCGAGCCGGTAAAGGCGTCGACGTACCTCGCCCGCGCGCCGCGCAACCACTTCGACATCGTGCTCGCGGACCCGCCGTACGAGCTCGCGGATGAGGCCGTCGCGGAGATGGTGGAGGCGCTGAAGCCGGTGCTTCACGACGGCGCCGTGGTCGTCGTCGAGCGCCACCGCGAAAGCCCCGAGACGGCATGGCCGAAGGAGTTCACCCCGACCGGCCAGAAGTTGAAGAAGCGCCTCTACGGCATCGCGCGCATGGACATGGCCGTGTACTCGGAAGCAGAGGTGGAGGAGTAGATGACTACCGCAGTGTGCCCGGGCTCGTTCGATCCGATCACGAACGGCCATCTGGACATTGTCACCCGGGCCTCGCGCCACTTCGACGAGGTGGTGATCCTGGTTACCGGTAACCCGACGAAGACCTCGGGGCTGTTTTCCATCGACGAGCGCGTCGAGCTGATCCGCGAGGTCATCTCGCACCTGCCCAACGTGCGCGTGGACAGCTGGGGCGGGCTGCTGGTGGACTACACCTCCGCCCACCACATCACCGCCCTGGTCAAGGGGCTGCGCTCCTCGCTGGACTACGAGTACGAGCTGCCCATGGCGCAGATGAACCGTCGCCTCACCGGGGTGGACACCTACTTCCTGCTCACGGACGAAAAGTACGGTTACATCTCGTCCTCGCTGACCAAGGAAGTGGCCAAGTACGGCGGCGACGTCACCGGCTTGGTGCCGGATTCCGTGCGCGAAGCGATGGCGGAGAAGTACCGCTAGTGCTCGTTGCTTTGGGCGTCGGCATGGCCGTCGCGCTGGGTGCCGCCATGCAGCGCATCTCCGGCATGGGCGTGGGGCTTATCGCCGCACCGGTGCTGTCGCTGCTGCTCGGGCCTGTCGACGGCATCCTGCTGGTCAACCTCCTCGCCGTCATCAACGCGGCGACAAACACCTGGGGCATGCGCGCAGACGTGGACTGGAAAAAGTTTGCCCCTATCGCGACCGCGCTCGTCTTTGGCGTGGTCCCGGGCACCTGGGTGGTGGCGAACGCGCCGACCAATGTGCTGCTTGTGCTCGTCGGAGCGCTACTGTTGCTCGCGCTTTCCGTGGTCACCCTTGGCAAGCGCTACGTGCCCCGGGTCGAAGGGGTGGTGCCCGCGGCCGCGTCCGGTGTGATCGGCGGGTTCATGAACACCCTGGCCGGGGTGGCCGGGCCTGCGATCACGGTGTACGCGGAGGCGGCGCGCTGGCCGCAGCGGGTCTACGCCGCCACCCTGCAGCCAATCTTTTTGGTTGGCGGCACGCTGTCGTTCACGGTGAAGGTGTTCGCAGGCGCCGCCGATGTCACCGGCATCGAGCCTGAATTGTGGGTCGCCACCCTGGCCGCCCTGGCAATTGGGATCGCGGCGGGCAAGCGCCTGGCGCCGCACGTGCCTCCAGCGATCGCCCACCGTATCGCGCTCGGCCTGGCCTTCGCCGGCGGGGTGACCGCGCTCGTGCGCGGACTTCTGGCCTAGCGCTAGAACAGGGTGGACACGAACGCCTTGGTGCGCTCGTGCTGCGGGTTGTCCAGCACCTGCTCCGGGGTGCCGTACTCGATAATCTGGCCGCCGTCCATAAAGGCAACCTTGTCGGCCACCTCACGGGCGAACGCCAGCTCGTGGGTGACCACCAGCATGGTCATGCCCTGCTGCGCCAACTCGCGCATCACGCGCAGCACTTCGCCGACGAGTTCGGGGTCGAGGGCGGACGTGGGTTCGTCGAAAAGCATGAGCTTCGGGTCCATGGCCACCGCACGTGCGATGGCCACGCGCTGCTGCTGGCCGCCGGAGAGCTGGATGGGGTAGGCGTCCGCCTTGGTGCCCAGGCCGACCATCTCTAGCAGCTCCATCGCGCGGGCCTTGGCTTGGTCCGCCGGCTGGCCCTTGACGTGCACGGGGGCCTCGATGATGTTGTCCAGCACGGTGCGGTGGCCGAAGAGGTTGAAGTTCTGGAACACCATGCCGATGTCGCGGCGCTGCTTGGCGGCGTCCTTCTCGCTCATCTCGTGCAGCACGCCGTCGCGCTCGTTGTAGCCGATCAGCTCACCGTCGACGTAGAGGCGGCCGGCGTTAACCTTCTCCAGGTGGTTCACGCAGCGCAGCAGGGGGGACTTGCCGGAGCCGGACGGGCCGATCAGGCAGGCGACCTCACCGGGGTAGACCTCCATGTCGATGCCCTTGAGCACGTCGAGGTTGCCGAAGGACTTCCACACATCCACGGCCTGAATCATTGGCTTGTGCTTGACGGTCATTAGCGCTGCCCCTTCTTCTGCGGTTCTTCCACGATTTCAACGTTGTTGGGGATGGTGCCCTCGGCATCTGCCAGGCTGGCCAGCTGGCGGGCTGTGAGCTGGCGGGTGGCACCCCGGTCGAAGTAGCGCTCCAGGTAGTGCTGGGCCACCATGAGCAGCGAGGTGATCACCAGGTACCAGGTGGCGGCGACCAGGAGCATCGGCACCGGCTCGAACAGCGCGGCGGCGATGTCCATGGAGCGGCCGTAGAGCTCCAGCGAGTAGGGGATGGCCACCACGAGCGAGGAGGTCTTCAACAGCGAGATGAACTCGTTGCCGGTGGGCGGGATGATGATGCGCATGGCCTGCGGCAGCACCGTGCGGCGCATGGTCTGGCCCCAGCTCATGCCCAGCGCCTTAGAGGCCTCCACCTGGCCCTCCGGGACGGCGGAGATGCCGGAGCGGACGATCTCGGCCATGTAGGCGGCCTCGTTCAGGCCCAGGCCCACCACGGCGAGCGCGAATGCGGAGGAGGTGAACGGGTCCAGCGGGATCTCGGTGAAGCCCAGGTTGATCGTGTCGTAGATCGCGCCGATCAGGCCCCAGAACATCAGTTGGACGTAGACCGGGGTGCCGCGGAAGATCCAGAGAAAGATCCAGCCGACGGTCTTGAACACCGGGTTCGGGCTCATGCGCATCACGGCGAGCAGCACGCCGCCGATCACGCCGAGGAGCATGGCCAGCACGGTGATGGCGATGGTGTGCAGCGCAGCGGTGGCGATGCGGGTGTCCAGTAGGTAGGTGAAGTACGTATCCCAGCCGTAGGCTTCGTTACGCGCGGCGCCGATGACAAACCAGACCACCAGGACGACGAGCAGGGCGGCCAGCGCCCAGCGGCCCGGGTGGCGCAGCGGCTTGGCCTGGATGCGCTCGGGGCGGGTGCGCTCTTTTTGGCTCGCCGCGTACTTGGAATAGGGGGTGCTCATGCTCACTGTCCTCCCAGGGGTTGTTCATTTTTCAGGGCCTCGTCCAAGAGGCCGGTTTCGATGTTCCACTGCTTGAGAATCCGCTCGTAGTCGCCGGTGTCGATGAGGTGCTGCATCGCCGCCGCCATCGCGTC
The DNA here is from genome assembly GCF_001807265.1 of Corynebacterium sp. HMSC05H05. GTDB lineage: Bacteria > Actinomycetota > Actinomycetes > Mycobacteriales > Mycobacteriaceae > Corynebacterium. The sequence goes on along the minus strand of NZ_KV788413.1, from coordinate 7,550 downwards.
GGCCAGCGGCGAGCCCTTCGGCACCGCGAAGCCGTAGGGGGCTGCGTCGAACATCTCGCCGACCATTTCCAGCACGCCGTCGGAGCGCTCCACGGCCCAGGCGGTGACAGGCGAGTCCGCGCTGTATGCGTCGGCGCGGCCCACCAGCGCCGCGAGTGCGGCGTTGTCGGCGGTGTCGAAGGCCAGCACTGTGATCGGGTCTTTGCCGGCGGCCTCGCAGGCCTCGGACTTCGGGCGCACGTCGTCGGTGTCGGAGACGGTGGTGCGCTGCACCGACACCGTCAGTCCGCAGGCGTTCTCGGGGTCCACGTCAGCGCCTGGCTGGGCTGCCCACTGCACGCCCGCGTAGAGGAAATTGACAAAGTCGTAGGACTGGCGGCGTTCCGCGTTGTCCGTGAAGCCGGACGCGCCCGCATCCAGGCTGCCGGCGGACACGGCGGGCAGGATCATGGCGAAGTCCATGTCTTCGGCCTGGAAGTCCATGCCCATCACGCCTGCCGCGGCGCGGGCGAGGTCGAGTTCCACGCCGATGAGCTCGCCGTGGGAGTCTTTGAACTGGAAGGGGGCGAACGGCGGGTTCGTGCCCACGTTGAGCACGCCGTCCGCTGCGACCTCCGGCGGCACCATCGCCGCGATCTCAGGCACAGCGTCCGGGACGATCGGTTCCCAGCCGTCGGGGGTGCCGCCCTCCTCGTTGGTCACGCAACCCGCGAGCAGCATTGTCGCGCTCAGGCACGCGGCGACGCGCAGGGAGGTGGTGTGTTGCATACCGGCTCCAATACACGATGAATATTTACAAGGAATCGTATATTACACCGGGGTGCAAATGCGTATCGACGGCCCCGGGGTCACCCCTGGGGCCGTCGATAGGCAAATGTTTTCGGTTATTGCTGCGCCATGCGAATGCCGCGCATGACCAGCTCAATCAGCGAGCCGATGACCAGCATGCCCAAGAACACGGGGATGAGCACGGAGGTGGCCTGGCTGGAACCCGCGGAGGACTGCGCGAAATCGCCGGTGAAGAAACCGGACGACATCATCGCGGAGCCCTGTGCCTCCTGCTTCCACAGCTCGACCGGGTTGGCGGTGTCCGGGACAGACGAGTTTCGCGCCCATGCCTGGACAAAGTCCTTGCCGTCGCCTTCCTCCATGCCGTCGGTCCACTCCAGGAACATGTCGGAAGAGGAGACCTCTTTGAGCGGGTTCTTTTCCGGGTCGATGTAGAGCGGATCGTTCTCCGGGTCCTGGTCCAGCCACTCCAGGTCCGGCGACGGGTCGCCCGGCTTCCGCGGGCCCTTCTTCTTATTGTCGGTCTTGCTCGAGGAACTCTCCTCGCTGCTGGATGAGGTGCCCTCAGCCGAAAGTTTTTCAAACGCGTCCGCGGTCTTGCGGAAAACCTCGGCGTCTTCAGCGTTGATGCCGGTGCCTTCCGGCTTCGTCTGCGAGGTGGCGGACGGCGCGTTCAGGCCTGCAAGGACGAGTGCTCCGGCGGTCACGCCGGCGATGAGAGACTTGCGCATGGGGCGTATCTTAACCAATCCGTTAGAGAATGCGATGCAGAGTCTTTCGACCTGCGAAGAGGATCAACAGCGACAACACGAGAGAACCTGCACCGAACCAGTACGGCACGCCAGCGCCCATCGACGCGGCCAGCGGGCCGGATACAGCCGGCGCCACAGCGCCGCCGAGGAAGCGCATGCCCGAATAGCTCGACGATGCCACGTTGCGCGGCATCTCCGTCGCCTCCATGACGGCTTCAGTGAGCACGGTGTTGAAAACGCCACTGAAGAAGCCCGCGAGAATGACCAGGACCACTACGACGCCTAACCGGTGAGCGCCGAAGCCGAGGCCGGTGAGAACTGCACTGAAGCCGAGGAGCACGGTCACCACCACCGGAATCAGGCCGAAGGCGCGGGTCAGGCGAGGCGCGATGAACACTGAAGAGACGGCCAGCGCCAGGCCCCAGCCGAAGAATACGTAGCCCAGCTCAGTCGCGCCGAAGTTGCGCCCGCTCAGCGCGGCAGCTTCCTCGATGGGGTAGGGCGAGTAGGCGAGCAGGGTGAAAAACCCGAAGTTGTAGAAAAACGCCACCAAGCCGAGAGTGAGCAGAGCTGGGTCCTTGGCTGCTGCGAGCCCCGCCGTCAACGCGACAGGCTCCGGTTTGCGCTGCGCCTTGGCCAGCAGCGTCGCAATCGCGATAAAGCCGGCCGCCATGAGCACTGCAGTGCCGTAGAAGGGTGCGCGCCAACTGATCTCACCCAGCACACCACCGGCGAGGGGGCCGATGGCCATACCGACGCCGATCGCGGCCTCGTACAGGATCACTGCCTGGCCCGCGTGCCCCGCCGCCGTGCCGACGATGGCAGCCAGCGCCGTAGAGATAAACAGTGCATTTCCTAGCCCCCAGCCGGCGCGGAAGCCGATGATTGCGTCGACGGAGCCTGCGGCGCCAGACAAGGCAGAGAAGGCGACGATCAGTGCCAAACCGATCAAGAGTGTGGTCTTGACGCCGATACGTGATGAGATGAACGCGCTGAAGAACATCGCCAGCGCCGTGATCAGGAGGTAGCTGGTAAACAGCAGCATCGTTTGCGTCGGGGAGGCGTCCAGTTCGCGGCTGATCGCGGGCAGGATGGGATCCACCAGCCCGATGCCCATGAACGAGACGGCGCAAGCAAAGGCGAGGGCCCATACCGCCACCGGCTGTTTCAGAATGGAATGGGATGCGGATCTTTCGTGTGGCGTGTCTGTCACGCGCGTCCTCCTTCTCGTTGTCTCAATTCTGTTGTCAGCTCCGGCAGGAGCTCCGCCGCGCGCTGAAGCGTTGCGACGTCCTCCGGTTTCAACCCCGCGAAGACTGGGGCAAGCGCCTCGGCTACGGCCGCTCGGTAGTCGTGCAGCACCTGGCGACCAGCGTCGGTGATGGTGAGCGCTGTCGCGCGAGCATCGTCGTCGGCGGTGTGCCTGGCGGCGTAGCCGTCGTCCACAAGTCGCTTCATGGCTTGGCTCATGGAGGGTTGGCGGATGCCTTCCCGTGCTGCGAGCTCTCCAATGCGGAGCCCCGGTTCACGCTCGAGTGCCGCAAGTGCGCGCATGGACACGTTGGAAAGTTCCATCCCGGACGCCTGGTAAGCGGCTCGAGTGAAGTGGCTGCCCGCCGCAATTAGTTCAACGGCGAGCACGGCGAGGTCCTCGTTGGAGTGCATAGGGAGACTATATAGGTTGCCTATGTATGTGAAAATCCCGCAGGCCAGAAACGGTCTGCGGGGTCGGCGAGAGGTGCGGGCGCTAGTCCCCGGCCTCCGCGTCGAGGCGGGCCTGGTCGCGCTGACGGCGCCTCTTGCTGATGCGCTGGCTGACTACTCCTGCCACCACTGCGCCGATGATGGCGCCGACGATCGCGCCAGTTGCTCCAGCGCTATCAAAGCCGCCAGAGGGGTCGAAGCCGCCGGTGACGATGAGTCCTGCCAGCCAGACTGCGCACAATGCGAAGTAGATGACGAGCACGCCACGGGGAGTATCACGCAGGCGGATGACGGGTGAGGCGACGTAGTTGCGCATCCACTGTGTGCTCGCCGCACTACTAATGAGCGGGATTAGGAGCACGATGGCGGACCACAGGGCCTGGCGGCCAGGCAGAACCCACGCGAGGATCGCGCCGACGAGCGCCATGCCGATCAGCGAGGTGTAGAAGCCGACCGAGCTCGCCTTGTGGTACGTCGCGGCCTCGAACTCGTCGGTGGCGGTGCCGTCGACGTAATTGACGATTGAGTCTCCGAAATTCTTGAACATCATTCCTCCTTGGTTTGGCCAAAGATTTCTTCAACTGACTTTTCAAACTGACGGCAGATGTCGAGCGCTAAGTAGACGGAAGGCGAGTAGTTGCCCCGCTCGATGTTCGCGATGGTCTGCCGGGAAACGCCGACGCGGTCAGCGAGCTCCTGTTGCGACAACTCGTGCCAGCGCCGCCATTTGCGAACTGTGTTGGTGTGGTCGCCCATGTGGTCTCCTTCCATTTACAGAATGTAAAGCGAAGAGTTCCTGATGTCAAGAGTGGTTTACATAGTGGTGATGAAACTTGTCGATCTGGTCGCTCAATTCCCAGGTAGTCTCGGGGTGTGGTGGATACAAAACAGACAAAAACCATCGGCGAGCATCATGTGGCCTCGGAGCTTGCACGTCGTGGTTGGGCGCCGGCCCTCACGCGAGATGGTTTGGAGCGGACGGACATCCTCGCGGTTTTTACTGAGCCGGAGTGGCGTCGAATGATCGAGGTGCAGGTGAAGACAGCTCGAGTGCCGGCTGGTGGACAGGCCAACTGGCCATTAGCCACGCACTAGTGACTTCGGTTTCTGGAAACGGTCAGCTTTCGTGGCTGCATTTTGACTACAAAAACCTGGAAACCGCGGATCAACCAAAAACTTTGGTGTTCTCGGAAAATAAGAAAACACCCCGCCACCAGCGGTTTCGCTGCGCGGAGTGTTACGAAATTGTGCCCCAGGTGAGACTCGAACTCACACTGGACGGGTTTTGAATCCGTTGCCTCTGCCAATTGGGCTACTGGGGCATCGGGCGAAAGTTTATCCCAGCGCAGCCTCCGCCACGAAATCACCTCGCTAATGGGCGAGCCGGGCCATGTCGGGCTGCCCGCTAGACTGGCCAACCGTGAGCGATACACCCGAGAACACGAAGCGACTGTTGCTTATCGACGGCCACTCGATGGCCTTCCGCGCCTTCTACGCGCTGCCCGCGGAAAACTTCTCCACCTCAGGCGGCCAGCACACGAATGCGGTCTACGGGTTTCTATCCATGTTCGCCAATATCCTGGCGGACGAGAAGCCGACGCACGCCGCCGTCGCCTTCGACGTGGGCCGCAAGACGTTCCGCACGGAGCGTTTCCCGGAGTACAAGGCGCAGCGCGAGGCGGCACCGCCGGAATTCAAGGGCCAGGTGCCGATCATCGAGGACGTTCTGGGCGATCTCGGCATCACCACCTTGAGCAAGGAGAACTTCGAGGCGGACGACATCGTCGCCACGCTGGTCACCCAGGCCCGCGCCGAGGGCGACTTCGAGATCGTGCTGGTCAGTGGCGACCGCGACTACATCCAGCTCGTGGACGGCACCACCACGCTGATGTACCCCACCCGCGGCGTGTCCACCATGACCCGTTTCACGCCCGAGGAAGTGGAGAACAAATACGGCCTGACGCCTGAGCAGTACCCGGACTTCGCGGCGCTGCGCGGCGACCCGTCGGACAACCTGCCCAGCGTACCCAAGGTGGGGGAGAAAACCGCCACGAAGTGGATCTCGCAGTACGGCTCGCTGGAAGGGCTGATCGAAGGCGCCGACGAGCTCAAGGGTGTCGCCGCCAACAACTTCCGCGAGCGCATCGACCAGGTCCGCCTCAACCGCGAGCTGACCCAGATGGTCACCGACGTCGAGCTGCCCGTTGCCCCGAACGACCTGGAGCTCAAGCCCGCGGACGTCACCCAGGTGGCGTCGCGCTTCGACGACCTCGAGTTCGGCGTGAACCTGCGCGAGCGCGTCCTCGCTGCCGTGCCTACCGACGGCACCGCCCCCGAGCCGGAAACCGTCGAACTCGAAGACGTCACTATCGACGACGAGCCGCTGGACGTCTGGCTTAAGCCGCGTCACACCGACGGCCTTGCCGTCTACGTCTCGGGCAACGCTACTCCCGGGCAGGGGGATGTGGTGGCGCTGGCGATCGTCGATAAGCAAAGGCGCGGCATATCCAAGCTCGCCGCTGACTTGAGCGCCGAGGAGGACGCCGCGCTCAGGCAGTGGTTGGAGTCGGACGCGCCGAAGTTCATGCACGAGGCGAAGGCGGCGTACCACATGCTGCGCGGCCGGGGCATCGAGCTTAACGGCATCGCGCACGACACCGCGATCGCCGCCTACCTGCTGCGCCCGGGCCAGCGCACCTACGCGCTGGAGGACATCTACCAGCGCCACCTGCAGCGACAGCTTAACGTCGGCTCCGACCAGATGAGCCTGCTCGGCGACACCGCCGACGTCGACGCCGCCGCGGCGATCCTGGAACTGTCCGCGGAGCTGACCAAGGAGCTGCGTGAGATCGACTCCTACGAGCTCTACGCGGACCTGGAGCTGCCGCTGGTCACCGTGCTCGCGGAGATGGAGCACACCGGCATCGCGGTGGATCTGGACGTGCTGGAGAATCAGCGCAAGGAGCTCACACTCAAGGTCGAGCAGATCGAGGAGGAGGCGCGGGCGCTTGTGGACGAGCCTTCGCTGAACCTGTCTTCCCCCAAGCAGCTGTCCGCAGTACTCTTCGACAAACTTGAACTGCCGAAGACGAAGAAGACCAAGACCGGGTACTCCACGGCCGCGGGCGAAATCGAGGCGTTGGCGGAGAAGAACCCGCATCCGTTTTTGGACCACCTGTTGGCGCACCGCGAGCACCAGAAGCTCAAGTCCACCATCGAGGGCCTGATTAAGACGGTGCAGCCGGACGAGCGCATCCACACCACGTTCAACCAGACCGTGGCGTCGACAGGCCGCTTAAGCTCCGCGGAGCCGAACCTGCAGAACATCCCGGTGCGCACCGAGGCCGGCCGCGTCATCCGCTCCGCGTTCGTTGTGGGCGAGGGCTACGAGTGCCTGCTTACGGCCGACTACTCGCAGATTGAGATGCGCGTGATGGCGCACCTGAGCCAGGACGAGGGCCTGATTGAGGCGTACAGGGCAGGGGAGGACCTGCACAACTTTGTCGGCTCGCGCGTGTTCGACGTGCCCATCGACCAGGTCACCCCGGAACTGCGCCGCCGCGTCAAGGCGATGTCTTACGGCCTGGTCTACGGCTTGAGTGCCTACGGGTTGTCCAACCAGCTATCCATCTCCGCGGGCGAGGCGAAGGACATCATGGCCAGCTACTTCGAGCGCTTCGGCGGCGTGAAGCGCTACCTGGATGAGGTGGTGGAGCAGGCGCGTCGCGACGGCTACACGTCCACCGTGTTCGGCCGCCGCCGGTACCTTCCTGAGCTGACCAGCGACAACCGCGTGGCGCGCGAGAACGCCGAGCGCGCCGCGTTGAACGCGCCGATCCAGGGCACGGCCGCGGACATCATCAAGGTGGCCATGCTGCGTGTGGACGCCGCCCTGGAAGGCAAGCAATCCCGCGTGCTGCTCCAGGTCCACGACGAGCTGGTTGTGGAGATCGCCCCGGGCGAACTGGACGAGGTCCGCGAGATTGTGGAGCGCGAGATGGACGATGCCATCGAGCTGCTGGTGCCACTGGAGGTCTCCGCTGGCACTGGCGCTAACTGGGACGCTGCCGCGCACTAACACTCCACGACCTGCGGCAGCACTAAGGCGGGTAGGAACGGAATCGGTTCCTACCCGCCTCGCGCACGGCACCCCGCCCATGGCCGTGTTCCCCCATGGAGCCTCCCCCAGCAGCTCCGATTGCGTATTCAGTTGTGAACCTCCCCTCGGGGGAAGGGGCCACCGGGGGTGGCCATGACCTGGCTGGGGCTTATATTGTTTAGAAGATCGAAATGGTAGCGGTGTGG
>NZ_KV788412.1 GCF_001807265.1 Corynebacterium sp. HMSC05H05 | reverse complement strand
GTTTATGCACCGAATATGCGCTGGTAAAACGCTTCCGCCCAGGCTGATAAATCGGTTAAATCGTTGAACATTCTTTCCGGATTGTTCAACGTTTTCACCCGTTGTGGCCTGCGGATTGTTCATCAATCTGCGGGGGTGTTGCGCGGTTTCGTCAGCATTGTTCAACGATCAAATTGCCGCCGCCCGTAGATGGTTCAACAATCCGACAGAACTGCATGTTATGCACTCTAAGGTGTTTTCCAACATGATTTCCGGCAATTTCACGTTTACCTGCATGTTTGGGTTGCATGGACAACTCATGGGCTCGCATTTTCCCCGGCTTTTCTCTCAGAAACGCATCAAAACCGCTGGATTGTTCAAGGATCCGCGGATTGTTCAGCAATCCGGAATCCCCCACTACCCCCGTTTTTTACCCCCGTTGCGGCGGCAGGGCGCCGTCGCAAAGCAAAAAGCCCCCTCTAACCCGAGTTTCTGCGCATCTTGGCGCGGCGCATATCGATGGCCAACGCGATGCCGATCACCGCCGCGTGCTGGCGTTCGTCCAGGTCGGGCTCGATGCGCACGCGGTAGCTGGACTTGCCCATCAGCATCCGCCCCATGCCGGAATACTCCGCGTCCACGGTCGCGAGCGGGCGGCCCTGGCTGGTCAGCGTGTAATTCAGCTGAAACGCCTGGCCCGTGATTTCCACGTTGGGAAAACCCGCGACCTCCACGTCGAACTTCGCGCCGATCCACGCGAACCGCTGCGTCAGCCGCGCCAGCTCCAGCGGCGGGTTGACCTGGTGCACCACGTACTTGTCGCGGATGAAGTTCACCGGGTCCTCGATGCTCAGCACGTGCGCGCCGGCCGAGTCGAAGACCTCCACCCCGCGCGACGCCTTAACCAGGTCGCTCATCTTCAGCGTCTGCCTGGCCGTGCCCAGCAGCTCCCCGCCCGGGCCCTCGATCGCGAACGTGTCGCGGCCCAGGGCCTTCGTTTGCCTTACGACGATCTCACGTTGCCTAAACACGCCCCCACCCTAACGGCGCGTGGCTGGTTCTGGGTGGGTGGTTTTGGTGCCTTCCCCGCCTCTTCCCGCCTCTTTCCCGCAAACCAGGAGGACGTATCCCAGAGCAAGGTCGTTTTTGACCCATCCTCTTGGGTGCTTGCTCCTGGTTTGTGGGAGCGCGGGCGGGAATGGTGCGACTGCGGTAATCTCCGCAGCGGGGTAACTAGTCAAAGGGGGGCTAATGAAAGACATGCGCAAGAAAGAGCTGCGGGAAAAGCTCGTCGACGTGCGGAGGGTGTCGTCGGTAGACACTGAGACGCACCGGCGCATCAGCGAAGGCCAACTGGTGCAGCTGACGAAGTCCATGTACTTCTGCGCCGAGACGTGGAAGCACCTCAAGGAGTATGAGCGGGCGTTTCTGAAGTGCTACGCCGCGGGGTGTCAGAGCAGACGGGCGGTGCTCATCGGGTGCTCAGCTGCGAGGCTCAACGGCGTGTGGACCATCGCGCGCAACGAGCCCGTCACACTCGCGGTGCCCAACGGACAGCCGCACTCCCTCAGCGGGGACTGGACCGGGTACGAGTACCGCTATCGCCAAATCCCGGAGGCCGACATCATCCACGACGGGCCCGTGCGCTACACCAACGCGATCCGCACCGCCGTCGACATTGCCCGCGAACGCGGCGTGCGCGAAGGCGTCATAGCGATAGACAGCGTGCTCTCCGGCCACGGCGACCAGCTTTACCAGGAGCTTCTGTACCAGTTCCGCGCCACCATCGCCCGACTGGCCGGCACGAAAGGCATCGCCAGCGCCCGGAAAGCGCTCCCGCTGGCCAGCAGACTTTCGGATTCGCCCTACGAGTCCCTCCTGCGTCTGATCCTCGACGCCCACGGGGTTCCGTACCGCGCCCAGGCGGCGATCGGGCGGTATCGGGTGGACTTCCTCATCGGCGACAACCTCGTCGTGGAAGTCGACGGCTGGGAAAAGTACGAGAAGGTCCCCCACGAAGTACTGCGCAAGCAGCGTGTGCGCGATGACTGGCTCGCCGAGCGCGGGTACAAGGTTTTGCACTTCTACACCGAGGACTTCTGGGGCGACGAAGCCGACTTGATCCAGCGCATCCGCAACGCCTGGCCTGGCGCCCGGAGCTTGCTTCCCGTGCAGGTCAAGCCGAAGGGTTACACGCCGACCGGCCCGGGGCGCGCCGTGGCGCTGCCGCCGGACCTGCAGGAGGCCGTCGACATACTCCGCAGACCCTGAGCACGCGCCCCGGAGCAAGGCCGGAGTTGTCAGTGGGTGCTTGCTCCTGGTTTGCGGGAAGAGGCGGACGGGAGGGAGCGAAAAACCCCGGCGGGCTGGGGGTCCAGCCTGCCGGGGTTGTACGCGCCTAGCTCAGAAGGGTGCTAGTTCGAGCTGCCCTCCGAGGAACCAGCGGAGGAGACGTCAGAGGAGCCCACGTGTGGAAAGTGCCCGCCGGTGTGAAAAACCATCTCTCGAGACATCGTTCCGCCATGCGTTACGCGAAAGCCGAAAGCGGCAACGGAGCGCTCGTCGATAAGCAATGGCCCTGCCTCTGCATCTCGAGCCGCCGAACTCGGCGATCCCTAGGCTGCTTCCGCATCAGTCCACCTAGGAGCCAGCCCCACCACTCCCCGGGGCACACCGAAAAAGAAAAATCTCGAGACACCGTAGGAACGGTGTCTCGAGACTTAGTTTGTGCCCGGGGGGGGACTTGAACCCCCACGTTCTTGCGAACACTGGCACCTGAAGCCAGCGCGTCTGCCAATTCCGCCACCCGGGCGGGCGACTTGATTAATATAGAACGCACCTCACAAAAACTACAAATCGCCAGCGCACACCGCCTTTTACCCCGGCTAAAAAACGGGGCCGACACGCTGCGCGGATAGGTGGTGTCGGGTGCGGCACCTATACTGTCCGGGTTACTTAAATTCTGATGTGAAGAAAGGAGGTGCGCAGGAAATGGCAGTGATGGACAGGCTGGCAAAGCTGGACAGTTCTCTGCAGCGCGGCTTGGACAATTCCATGGCGGCGCTGTTCGGCGGCAAGGTTGTGCCTGAAGAAATTGAGGAGCTGGTCAAGCAGGAGGCCCAGGACTCGCTGGTGGTCACGGATAAGGACGAGTACGTCGCCCCGAACGTGTACGCGGTGGGTGTGTCTTCGAAGGACTTGGAGAACCTGTCGCAGAACCGCGATCTTCCTGTGGACCTCGCCGATCAACTCATGCGCTACGTGCGCAACAAGCAGTGGTTTTTGGATGGCCCTGTTGTTGTGCGTATCGCGGAGGAGTCGGGTCTGCGCACTGGCCAGCTCCGGGTGTCTAGCTACATCGACACCATGCCGGATGTGGTCAGCGGCTTCGACGCCATTGTGGCGGAGCCGAAGAAGCGCAAGGCCTCGCGCTCGCAATTGAAGGAGGATGCAATGTCCGAACCTAATTCCAACCAGCCGCAGGACCCGCAGGCCGCTGCCAACCCCGATGCGGCCACGGTGAGCCTGCTGCTTCAGGACGGCTCGTCGCGCACGTACCTGGTCCACGAGGGCTCCAACATCCTGGGCCGCTCCAACGATTCGGACTTCCGCCTGCCGGACACCGGCGTCTCGCGCCAGCACGCGGAGATCACCTGGGACGGCCAGGTGGCGGTGCTGGTGGACCTGCAGTCCACCAACGGCACCACGGTCAACGACGAGCCGGTGGAAAACTGGATGTTGGCGGACGGCGACGTGATCACGCTGGGCCATTCCAGCATTGAGGTCCGCATCATCGGCGGTGAGGACCAGCCGCAGGCCAGCGCCAACCAGCCGGAGTTCACGGACTCGGTGGCGCACCCCAGCACCGAATACTTCCGCCCGTAAGAAGGGTTTGCCATGGATTCGACCATGATCCTCAGCGCCCGCTTCGGCCTTCTGGCCTTGCTCTGGGTGTTCATTTTCCTTGTGATGTGGACGCAGAGGAAGGATGTGGTGTCGGCGGGTGGCACGGTGCGTCGTCAAGCAAGTGCTTCCGCCCCCGCCCCCAGGGAGAAGGCCCGCACCCTTGCGGTAGTTGAGGGGCCGCTGCAAGGCTCCCACATGGAAATTGCCAGCTTAGAAGACTTGACTGTTGGTAGAGCGGGAGACAACGATTTCCAGCTGGGCGACGACTTCGCCTCCTCGCGCCACGCGCGCCTGTTCCGCAGGGGCAGCGACTGGTTCGTGGAGGACCTGGATTCGCGCAACGGCACCTTCGTCAACGGGGTGCGCATTGACCAGCCTGAGCGGGTGACCGTGGGCACGGACATGAAGATGGGACGCACGATTGTGAGGCTGATGCCGTGAAGCTCGCGCTAGATTTCGTGGCCGTGTCCGACCGCGGCCTGGTCCGCGCCAACAACGAGGACTCCGCATACGCGGGCCCGCACCTGCTCGTGCTTGCGGACGGCATGGGCGGCCACGCCGCCGGCGAGGTGGCCAGCCAGCTCATGGTCGAGCACCTCGAGCACCTGGACCGCGACCCCGAAGACGCGGACATGCTCGCGCTTTTGGGCGCGGCGGCCGAGGACGGCAACGCCGCCATCGAGGCGTCCGTGGCCGAGCACCCCGAGCAGGCCGGCATGGGCACCACCCTGACCGCGACGATGTTCAACGGCCGCGAGCTCGGCCTGATCCACGTGGGCGACTCCAGGGGCTATCTGCTTCGCGACGGCGAGCTCCGCCAGCTCACCGTCGACGACACCTTCGTCCAGTCGCTGGTCAACGACGGCAAACTCGCGCCCGAGGACGTCTCCTCGCATCCGCAGAAGTCGTTGATCTTGAAGGCGTACACCGGCCGGGCCGTGGAGCCGTACCTGGAGCTGATCCAGGTCAAGCCGGACGATCGGATCCTGCTGTGCTCCGACGGGTTGAGCGACCCGGTGACCCAGCAGACCATCCAGCTCGCGCTCGGAGACGGAACCCCGGAGATGGCGGCGAACCGCCTGATCGAGCTGGCGCTGCGCTCCGGCGGGCCGGACAACGTCACCGTGGTGGTGGCGGAGGTCGTGGAGGCCACCGAGGGTGACGAGACCAGGGAGAACCGCGCCGTGGTCAAGGCCGGCGCGCTGGACCCGGGCTACGAGTCCTCCCACCCGGACTCCGCGGCGTCGCGCGCCGCAGCGCTGCTGCGCAAGTCCGAGACCATCACCCCGGACCACAACCGGGCCAAGCTCCAAGACGCCGATTCCGGCGACGACGAGGAGGACCACACTAGCGGCGCTGTCGGCGTCGCAGGGAAGAATCAGCCGTCGTCGGTGTGGCCTTGGGTCGTCGCAACGCTTGTGCTTCTGCTGGTGCTCGCGGTGGCGGGCGTGATGTGGTCGCAGTCCCGCGCCACCGACGAGTACGCGCTGAAGGTGCAGGACTCCGGCGAGTTTGTGGTGCAGCACACCACCCGCGACAACCTGTTCGCGGACGCGAAAACCGAGGACATTCAGCGCGCCTGCCTGAACACCAAGGGCGACCTGCGCGTGATTGCCAAGGACACCAAGCCTGGCGATTGCAGCATCTTCTCCACCGAAGACCTGCCGCAGGACAAGCGCGAGGTCGCAGAAGTCACCGGCTCCTACGACGATGTATTAGCCAAGCTGAATGAGTTGGCGGATCAGGCGCTTCCGGCGTGCACGGACAAGAAGAGCGCCGACGAAGGCAAGTGCCGGGAGGTGCGATGAGCCGGCTAGTTTCCCGCAGCCGCGAGCTGCTCCTCCTGCTATTCGCCACAGGCCTTCTTGCGCTGATGCTCTTCGGCTTAGAGACGAGCCAAGGGCGCACCCTGTCCACCGAGATGCTCTACATCATCGGCGGGTTCATGGGCGTCTACGCCATCGCGCACGTGGCCATCGCGTTTTTGGCGCCGCACGCGGACCAGGTGATGCTGCCCGTGGTCGCGCTGCTCAACGCCGTGGGCCTGGTGGTGATCTACCGCCTCGACCTGGCAGAACGCCCCGGCTACGGCCCGCTGGCGGAGCGCCAGATGCTGTGGTCCTTGGTCGGCGTGGGGCTGATGGTGCTGACCCTGATTGTCATCCGCGACCATAAGTCCCTGTCGCGCTACTCCTACCTGCTGGGCCTAGTCGGCCTGATCCTTTTGGCCCTGCCGCTGGTGTGGCCGCAGCCCCCGGGGTACGAGGAGGCGCGCATCTGGCTGTGGTTAGGTCCGTTTTCCATCCAGCCCGGCGAGTTTTCCAAGATCCTGCTTTTGATCTTCTTCGCCCAGCTGCTGGCGCAGAAGCGCGCCCTGTTCACCGTGGCCGGCAAGCGCTTTTTGGGCATGACCTTCCCGCGCATCCGCGACCTCGCGCCCATCCTCATTGTGTGGGCGATCGCGATTTTGATCATGGGCATCTCCAACGACTTCGGCCCGGCGCTGCTGCTCTTCGCCACCGTGCTGGGCATGGTCTACTTTGCCACCGGCCGCGCTTCCTGGCTGTTCATCGGCGTGGGCCTAGTGGCCGTGGGCGGCTACGCGGTCTACCAGGTCAGCTCCAAGATCCAGGAGCGCGTGTCCAACTTCATCGACCCGTTCGCGGACTTCGACGGCATTGGCAACCAGCCCGCCAACGCCCTGATCGGCCTGAGCTGGGGCGGCATCACCGGCACCGGCCTGGGCTACGGGCACCCGGAGCTGGTGCCCGTGGCGCACTCCGACTACATCCTGGCCGCCATCGGCGAGGAGCTGGGCTTTGTGGGCATCGCCGCGGTGCTGTGCCTGTTCGCGGTGTTTATCACCCGCGGGTTCCGCACCGCCATGCAGGCGCGCGACTCCTACGGCAAGCTGCTTGCCTCCGGACTGGCGCTGACCATTGTCATCCAGATCTTCGTGGTCGCCGGCGGCGTGTCCGCCATGCTGCCCATGACGGGCCTGACCACGCCGTTCATGTCCGCCGGCGGCTCGTCCGTGATGGCCAACTACATCCTGCTGGGGCTGCTGCTGCGTATCTCCAACAGCGCGAACCGCCCCGCGGACTACGACGCCGTCGCAGCGGGCACCGCGCGCCCTGAGGTGGTGGGTGCACGATGAACAAGTCCATCCGCTACGGCGCCGTGGTTGCGCTGCTGATGATCGCGGCGCTTCTAGTCAACTTCACCGTGGTGCAGGGAATGCGCGAAGACGAGTACGCGCAGAACCAGCACAACTCGCGCATCCTCATGGACCTCAAGCGCACCAACCGCGGCGACATCGTCGCGGGCGAGACCGTGCTGGCGCAAAGCTACCGCAACGAGGAGACCGGCTTCTACCAGCGCGGTTACCCGAACATGCCGTGGTCGTTCGCGCCGATCGTGGGGTTTGTCTCCGACCAGTTCGGCACCTCCCAGCTGGAAGCCACCCACAACGGCGACCTCACCGGCGATTCCGGCACCGCCTCGCGTTTCCTGCGCACTGGGCTCGAGGACGGCAAGAAGGGCGACACCGTCGACCTGACGCTGGACCCGAACCTGCAGGCCTTCTCGTACGACCAGCTGGCCAACCCGGGCTTTGATGGTGCGGTGGTGGCCGTGAGGGCGTCGACAGGCGAGGTGCTCTCCATGGCCTCCACCCCCAGCTTTGACCCCAACGGCATCGCCAACCCGGCCACCGCTGAGGGCGCCTGGGCCGAGGCCACCGGCAACCCGTCGAACCCGCTGCTCAACCACGCGGCGCAGGAGCAGCTGCCGCCGGGCTCGATTTTCAAGATCATCACCACCGCCGCGGGCCTGCGAAACGGTTTCACGCCGGAATCGCCGCTGACCGGCGAGGCGCAGACGATTCTGCCGGGCACGGACAACATCCCACTGACCAACTACGGCGGCCAGGCCTGCGCCGGCGGCGGGCAGGTGCCGCTGCGCACCGCGTTCGCCCTGTCGTGCAACACCGCGTTCGTGCAGATGGGCCTTGCCGCCGGCCCGGACGCGCTGCGTGACGCCGCCGCCCGCTTCGGCGTGGGCGAGCGCTACAACCTGGGTTTGCCGAATGCGGCCGGCTCGCTGGGCGAGCTGCCCGGCGGCGCCGAGGTGGCTCAATCCGCCATCGGCCAGCGCGATGTGACCATGACCGCGCTGCAAGCCGCGATGATGTCTGCGACCATCGCAAATAAGGGCAAGCGCATGGAACCGCACGTGGTGCGGCAGGTGCGCAACGCCGACGGCAAGGTCCTGCACGAAACCGAGCCGGTGGAGCTCAACGAGGCCGTAACGGAAGAAGAAGCCGCGACGATCACGGACTTGATGTTCGCGTCCGAGCGGTGGACGTGGGGCTACGACGGCAACGGCTTCGCCTCCAAGACCGGCACGGCCGAGCACGCCGAAGGCGCCGCCCCGCACGTGTGGTACGTGGCGTTCGACCCGGCCAAGGACGTCGCCGTTGCCGTGGTGGTGAAAAACGGCGGCAACCTCGGCGAGGCAGCCACCGGCGGCCAAGTCGCCGGCCCGATCGGACGCGCCGTGCTGCGCGCAGCACCCGCCGCCCCCGCACCCGTGGAAGGAGCACAGTAGATGAACACCGAAAACCGCGAGGACCTGCAACAGCTCGTCGGCGACGGCTACCAGCTGCAGTGGATCATCGGCCACGGCGGCATGTCCACCGTGTGGCTGGCAGACGACTTGGCCAACGAGCGCGAGGTGGCCATCAAGGTGCTGCGCCCCGAGTTCAGTTCCAACGCGGAGTTCCTCGCCCGCTTCCGCAACGAGGCGTTGAGCGCCCAGGGCATCAACTCCGACAACGTGGTGGCCACCTACGACTACCGCGAGGCAGACACCGACGCGGGCTTCACCGTCTGCTACATCATCATGGAGTACATCCGCGGCGAGTCGCTCGCGGACCTCATCGCCCGCGAAGGCCAGCTGGATGAGGCGCTGGCTCTCGACGTGCTCGAGCAGGCCGCCCACGGCCTCGCCGTGATCCACCGCATGGGGCTGGTGCACCGCGACATCAAGCCGGGCAACCTCATGCTCACCCAGCACGGGCAGGTCAAGATCACGGACTTCGGCATCGCCAAGGCCGCCGCGGCCGTGCCGCTGACCCGCACCGGCATGGTGGTGGGCACCGCCCAGTACGTCTCCCCAGAGCAGGCCCAGGGCATGAAGGTCACCGCGGCTTCCGACGTGTACTCGCTCGGCGTGGTGGGCTACGAGCTGCTCTCCGGCAAGCGCCCGTTTACCGGCGACTCGTCGGTGTCGGTGGCGCTCGCGCACGTCTCCGCCGAGCCGCCAGCCCTGCCGATTTCTGTGTCGGCCCCGGCGCGCGAGCTCATCGAGATCGCCCTGCGCAAAGACCCCGGTCAGCGCTTCCGCGACGGCAACGAGTTTCAGCTGGCCATCTCCCAGGTCCGCCAGGGCCTGCGTCCCGCCCAGCCCGGCGGCCACACCCAGGTCGTGGCCACCGAGCCGTCCGCGACCGCGTCCACCCAGATGCTGGCCAGCGTCGCCGAGGAGCGCACCTCCCGCCCCGAGGGCGCCTACCCGCCGTCCGCCGCAAGGGCCGTTGCTTCTCGACGTCCTCCGGCTCCCCCCGCCCCCTCCCGCGCCGCGACACCAGCGCCCCGCGAACACGAACCGGACAAGAAGTCGTCGAAGGCAGGCCCGGTCATCTCCGCGATTCTGCTGCTTGCGCTCCTTGCAGGCGGCACCGCATGGGCCTACACCGAGGGCGTGTTCGACCGCTTCACCGGCGGCGGCACCCCCACCACCCCGCGCCCCACCATGAGCGAGACCACCCCGACGCCGGAGGAAGAAGACACGGAAGAACCGGTCACCGAAACCACCACCGAGCGCGAGCGCACCACGATCACAGAGCCGCGCAACCCGGGCACCCTGCGCTTCGAGGAGTCCGAGGCCGACAACGCCCCCGCCCCGGCGGAACCGTCCGCCGAGGCGCCCGCCCCCGAAACTTCCGCGCCGGAGCAGCCGTCCGCGGCGACTCCGACGCAGCAGGGTGGGGCGCCGGAAGGTGCGACGTCGATAGGCAATCAGCCCGAGGTCACGAACGAGCCTGCCCCTGCGATAGAATTGCCCAACCTTGATAGCTTGCTCGGAGGTGGCAGGTAAATGCTGATCGCGGACCGGTACGAACTCGGCGACATCATCGGCACCGGCGGCATGTCGGACGTGTATGCCGCCACCGACGTGTCCCTTGGGCGCGAAGTTGCCGTGAAGATGTTGAAGATCGACATGGCGCGCGACGAAAACTTCCGCGAACGCTTCCGCCGCGAAGCGCAAAACTCCGCGCGCCTGAACCACCCCAACATCGTCTCGGTCTACGACACCGGCTCCGTGGAAACCTCCGGCGTGGACGTGCCCTACATTGTCATGGAACTCGTCCACGGCATGAACCTGCGCGACATCGTGCGCAACGAAGGCCCGCTGAGCCCCGAGCGCGCCGCGAAACTGCTGCTGCCGGTCACCCGCGCGCTGCAGGCCAGCCACGACGCCGGCATCATCCACCGCGACATCAAACCCGCCAACATCATGGTCACCAACACCGGTGCCGTGAAAGTCATGGACTTCGGCATCGCGCGTGCGCTGGATGATTCCACCTCCGCCATGACGCAAACCTCCGCCGTCATCGGCACCGCGCAGTACCTCTCCCCCGAGCAGGCCCGCGGCAAGGCCGCCGACGCGCGCAGCGACGTCTACGCGCTCGGCTGCGTGATGTACGAATCCGTCACCGGGGTCCCGCCGTTCGAGGGCGAATCCCCCTTCGCCGTGGCCTACCAGCACGTCCAGGAAGACCCGGTGCCGCCGTCCGAGCGGATCACCGCGCCGCTGTCGGACAACGAGGCCGTCAACGTCGACTCCGTCATCCTCACCGCGATGGCGAAACACCCCGCCGACCGGTACCAAACCGCCGACGAAATGGGCAACGACCTCGCGCTTTTGGAGCGCGGCAGCGTCACCACCGCCGCCCGCAACCACCTCGCCGCCGCGGAAGAGGACGCAGGCTCCCACGCCATCGATTCCCAATACCCG
Source organism: Corynebacterium sp. HMSC05H05 (assembly GCF_001807265.1). GTDB lineage: Bacteria > Actinomycetota > Actinomycetes > Mycobacteriales > Mycobacteriaceae > Corynebacterium. The sequence goes on along the minus strand of NZ_KV788412.1, from coordinate 24,221 downwards.
CCGTCCCAGGACCACACCGTCGTGGTTGGGGATGTGGTGCGCGAACCTGTGGTGCGTCGCGAAGCATCTGCCGCCTCCGGGCACACGCGCTACGCCGACCACCGCGCCGCCAACGAAAAAACCTCCTCCAACTGGCTCAAGTGGCTCTCCGCGCTGCTCGGCCTGCTGCTCGCGGGTGCGGTGTGCTGGTTCGTCTACGACTACTTCTCCGTGAACAACGAGACCTCTGAGGTGGTCAAAGAGGAAATGGTGCCCGTGCCCGAACTCGCGGACATACCGCGCAACGACGCCGTCCGCGAACTCGAGCACCTCGGCTTCGCCGTCTCCGTCATGGAAGAACCCAGCCCCGACATCAAGCGCGGCAACGTCATCTCCACCAACCCCGCCGCAGGCTCCGAGCTCAAGCGCGGCACGCAGATCACGCTGACCGTCTCCTCCGGCAAGGAAATGACCGACGTGCCGGACGTGACCAACCTGACCGCCGAAGAAGCCATCGAAGAGCTGAAGAAGGCCGGGCTGGAACTCAACCCCAACGTGCGCCGCGAATCCAGCGACAACATCGAAGAAGGCGTGATCCTGTCGCAGCAACCCGCTGGCGGCACCCAGATTGCCAAGGGCTCACGCATCGCCATCACCGTCTCCTCCGGACCGGAGATGGTGCAGGTGCCGTCCCTGGTGGGGCTGAACGTCGAGCAGGCCACCGCCACCCTGTCCTCCCTGCAGCTGCGCTCCACCGTCACCAGCGTGGACTCGACCAAACCCGAGGGGCAGGTGCTCGCCGTCGCCGGTGAAAACACCGACGTCGAATCCGGCACCACCATCGAGCTGCGCGTATCCAACGGCATGCTCATGAACATGCCGGAGATCACCCGCCAAAGCCCGGAGGAGGCCGAAAAGGCACTCCGCGACGCCGGCTGGAACGGCCGCCTCGTACCTGGCCCGCCGGTGCCCACCGGCGCACTCGTCGACGACGGCATGATCGGCCACCAGGAAGTCGCCGCCGGCGAAACCATCCGCAAGGACCAAGCCATCGGCTACAACCTGTGGAAGTTCGACGCCGGCAAACTCATCCCGCAAAATAACGCGGCTGCAGGGCAGGCTGATACAGTTCAACCCCAGAACGCGAACAACGCGCTGCGGAACGTGCAGCGCGGGCTAGGGCTTTAGCCGCCGGAGACGGCTGAGCCCGCACACACCAAGGGAGCGCACATGCCTAAAGCAAAAGTAACCAAAGACCCCATCCGCCCAGCTAGCAGCACCTCCACCGGCACCACGCGTACCCCGGTCAAGGTCAACACCGGCGGCACCCCGATGTGGTACAAGGTGATCATGTTCGGGCTGATGCTCCTCGGCCTGGCGTGGCTCATCCTCTACTACCTCGCCGGCGACCAGCTGGCGTGGCTCGGCCAGCTCGGGCCGTGGAACTACGCCATCGGCTTTTCGGGCATGATCCTCGGCCTGCTGATGACTATGGGTTGGCGGTAGTTCCCTTCCCCGGGGGATGTGTGAAATCGGATTGTGGCAAATATTTGCCACAATCCGATTTTTGCGTTGGTGGGGGTTAGGCGTCTGCGGCCTTGGACGGCGCAAAGATCTCGCCTTGCCGCGCCCACTGGACCAGCAGGTTGGTCAACCCACGTAGATCCTGCGCGCGGGAGCTAGGTGCCTTAGCGTTTTCCGGGAAGAACCCGGTATCCAGCCAGCGACGATCCAGGGGCAGGCCGGTGTGCCCGCTCAGCGCCTCGAAAAGCTCGCGCGCCTCCTCTAGACCCTTTTTGTCGAGTTTCGGGTTGCTCTCATCCGAGATATCCACGGCGAGAGCGTGGAACACTCCCGCGAGCACTCGCAGCACCGTGGCCGAGGTGATCATGTCCTTTTCTCGCAGCTCGATCGGCGAAGTATCTTCGGCATCCAGGTCCTGCAGCTGCGGGAAGGTGTCAAGCAGCAGCTCGAAGAACACCTCAACCAGATCAGCGATTCGCTCCTCGCTCATGCTGTCTTCTCTGCGGTTTGTCATTCGGCCGTCGATGCCCAACGCAAGGTGGCGGACAATGTCGGCCAGGTTTTTGCCGGAGATCACGTTTTCGTTCTTGCCCGCAACGCGGTCTTTCTCCCAGTCCACGCGGTCAGCGAGGAACTCGATGCTTTCCGCAACCTCCACAGCAATGCGGTTGATCATGCTGCGGCGGTCGAAAGACACCGTCACGGACTTGGTAATTCCTCGCGCGTTGGTGGCGATGTCGTTGAAGGCCTGCTTGTGGTCTTCCTCGCTCACCCCCTGCATGATCTCGAGCGTGACAAACTCGGTTTCGAAGCGAAGCTGCGCCGCCTCAATCTCCTCGAGTTTCTTCTGCACAGCAGAAAGCTCGTCTGCGTTCCCGTCCGCTTCTGCCTTTTTGAGTTCAGCGCGCGCCTCCTTGTACTCCTTAGCCAGCTGATCCTCCATGAGTTTCCAACCAAGAATGCGGTGCTGACCGTCCAGAATGGCAAACTCGGACGAGGCATTGCGATGGATCTTCAACTTACCGACCGCGACTCCGCCGACGTCAAAGATCGAGTCAAAGCCCTTGTCCAGCGGCATGGTCGTATCCACGAGCAGCGGCGGTGCAGTCCATGTGTCGTTTGCGCGCCAGTATTCACCGAACTTGGTGGCGTGACGCTTGTTCACACGGCGGTTGCCGGCGAACGGCTTTTCCGGGTCCGGGATAGGGACGTACTGGCTGAGCAGGTGCAGCGGCAGCGCCACGATGTAGGTTCGGCGTCCGTTTGCTCGCTGCGTCATCTGGGCCAGCACTTCCGTGTACGGCTTGTAGCCGCTGAGGTTTAGGTTATCCATGGGACAATTGTTCCTTTCTCTCCCTAATTGGGAATTAGTCGCCTTATTGCTTGATTACCAATCTTAACCCGATCTTGTTTTTAGTCAAGTTAAATTTGGAATAACGTTCTTATCCGCCCGCCGATGAGATGATTAGTCGCTTAATTTCAGTGGCCGCAGGAAGCTTCAAGGCTGAACAAATTCCAAGAGGGACCTGAGACACCGGTTTGGGCGACGTGTGACTGCATTTAAATAGCGCGATAGATTGCGTCGGGGTTTTACCCACATATAGCAGTGTTAATACTGGTAAGCAGGCTTTTGTGACGTGACAATCACTTTAGTTTGCCCCCGGATTGGGTGGATTGTTCAACAATATTATGACGCTTCCTTGGCAGTTGACTAGGTGTTGTATGAGAGCTCCTCGCTGAGAGGTTGAGAAGCCCGCCCCCCTTGAAATTCCCACAATTGTTTCCCCGAAAGGAACGCCCAATGCGCGTATTCCGCATCGCTGGCGCCGCCAAGGCCGCGATCGCAGCCGTCGCCGCTGTCGCAATCGCAGGCTCCGGCATCACCGCCACCGCCCAGACCTTCGAAGAGTCCTACCCGGAGACCCCGGCAACCAACTCCGCACTGCCGATCATCCACACCTACCGCGGCTCAGACCACCTGAAGGCCAACATCCTCAACCCGCGTCCGGTGTGCAACTCCACCGAGGACTACCGCACCATCGTCTACAAGGTCAAGGACAACTTCCTGCCGGTGGGCACCATCTCCACCACCAACCTCACCGACAGCGACATCCCGCTGTCCCAGGACCTGTCCCGCACCCAGACCATCTCCGCCTCCGTCAACGGCTCCAAGACCGAGACCCTGACGCTCGGCGGCTCCGGCTCCAAAGACGGCATGCAGGGCAACATCGGCTACTCCCTGGCCAAGTCGCTCGGTTGGGACGTCTCCGCTGAGCTGTCCTGGAACGTCGGCCAGACTGTCGGCCCGTACGACGTGCCGGCCGGCAACACCGGCGAGGCCACCTACGGCTTCCGCACCGTCACCATGACCGGCACCCAGCAGCGCTGCCGCCCGAACGGCACCTGGGCAACCCCGACCGCGTGGATCGCCAACATGCCGGTCAAGAACGAGGTCCGCGTCAAGAACTACTCCACCCCGGCCGGCTCCTGGGCACCGAACAAGGGCGCACAGGTCACCGACACCGTGGAGAACCCGAACCCGGCGTACAACGAGGACGTCAAGAAGATCGAGACGGGCGCAAACCTTGACGACGTCACCACGGTCGACAACGACGAAGCCACCGACGTGACCAACAACGACATCGCGAACGAAGGCGCCGAGGTCATCACCGAGGTGGAGGAGAATGCTGCTGACGAGGTCAACGAAGTCGTCGATAAGCAGGCAGATGCCCAGCGCGACCTGGACCTCCAGCCGTACTTCACCACCTCCTCCTGGAAGGTGCCCGGCGCCGCTGGCTCCGTCGCACTGCGCGTGAAGAACACCGGCGCGAAGCGCTACTGGGGCGAATTCCCGGCCCTGACCTTCCGCGTCGAGGTCGGCACCGAGGCGGGCCCGGAGGGCGTTGACCGCCTGATCACCACCACCCAGTACAACGGCACCCACATCCGCGACCTGGGCTACGACTTCGACCGCGGCATCCGCACCTTCGAGGTCACCCTGTCCAACCCGATCCTCGCAGGCGACGAGATGCTGCTGGGCGCCTTCTCCTTCGGCGACGGAAAGACCAAGGAAGGCCGCCTGTACAACTACATGAAGGTCACCCAGACCGGCCGTCTCTCCGAGGACACCTCCTTCTACAACGACCAGGACGTGGACTCCCGCGACGTGACCGTCTCCGACTTCGGCAAGAAGATCCGCGGCGTGTTCTAAAACACTGCTGAATAGCGCGAAAGCCCGTTGAGTCTGCTGCAGACTCAACGGGCTTTTCTCATGCAGCGAGGTTACTGCTCCTGCTCAGCGCGCTTCTTGGCGAAAGACTCGCGCACCTTGGTCTCCAGGTCGGCGTCGACCTTGCCCCAGTACTCGTAGACGCGCTCCTCGACGTCCTTGTTCTTAATCGCCATCATCTTGTTGGTGATGTTGTGGACGAAGCGCTCCTTCTCGGCGTCGTCGAACACGTCGCGGTAGAGCGTGCCAGCCTGGCCGAAATCATCGTCCTCGGCGTGCTTGACATACGCCTCGCGCACCAGATCAGTGCCCTCCGGATCCGGGTTGATGTAGAGGTTCTCCGCCTGGCCGTAGTCGGTGAAGTTGGAGGAGGAATCCTCGTTGTTGTCCAGGTAGCCGGCGCCCTTCTCGGTGCGGTTGGGCACGTAGTTCGGCTCGCCTTCCTCGTTGAAGAAGTAAGCCATGTTGCCGCGCTCGGAGTAGGTGTTCACGTCGTTGAGCGGGCGGTTGACCGGCAGATCCTTGTAGTTCGTGCCAATGCGGTGGCGCTGCTGGTCCGAGTAGGCAAACACGCGGGCCTGCAGCATGCGGTCCGGCGACAGGCCCACGCCCGGCACCAAGTTGGCCGGATCGAGCGCCAGCTGCTCAATCTGCGCGTGGTAGTTCTTCGGGTTGCGGTTGAGCACGAAGTAACCCACCGGGATCAGCGGGTAATCCTTCTGCGACCACGTCTTGGTCAGGTCGAACGGGTTGAAGCGGTAATCCTTCGCCTCCTCGAACGGCATGATCTGCACCTTGACGTCCCAGACTGGGAAGTCGCCGTCCGCAATCGCGTTGAACAAGTCCGCGCGCTGGAAATCCGGGTCGGTGCCCGCCTTCTCGGTGGCCTCCTCGTCGGTGAAGCACTCCCAGCCCTGGCGGGTCTTGAAGTGGTACTTCACCCACACCGGCGTGCCCTCCTCGTTGACCCACTGGAAGGTGTGGGAACCGAAACCGTCCTGGTGGCGCGACGTCTTCGGGGTGCCGCGGTCGCCCATCAGGTAGGTCACCTGGTGCGCAGACTCCGGCGTGCGGGTCCAGAAATCCCACTGCATCTCGTCGTCGCGCAGGCCCGAGTTAGGCTGGCGCTTCTGGGAGTGGATGAAGTCCGGGAACTTCATGCCGTCGCGCAAGAAGAACGTCGGGGTGTTGTTGCCCACGATGTCGTAGTTGCCGTCCTCCGTGTAAAAACGCAGCGCGAAGCCATGCACATCGCGCCAGGTATCCGGCGACCCGGCCTCGCCAGCGACGGTGGAAAAACGCGCCGCCATCGGCGTGACGGTGCCAGGCTGGAACAGCTTCGCCTTCGTGTACTTGGACACGTCCTCGGTGATGTGCAGCTCGCCGAAGGCGCCGTGACCCTTCGCGTGCGGGATGCGCTCTGGCACGTTTTCCCTGTTGAAGTGGGCGAGCTTTTCGATCAGGTGGACGTCGTTAAGCACATTCGCCCCTTGACGCCCCTGAGTGACCGAAATGTGCTCCGAAGCGACCGGCTGGCCGCTCAGCTCGGTGGTGCGGCCCTTGCCCGCGGGGCGCTCGCCCCTGGAAACGATCTCTTCTGCCTTGCTTTTATCCGCCATCGCTCACTCCTTAGATCGCTGTTGATGGTGTGCTTCCCACAGTAGGCATTTTCACGGGAGCGCGACTATCCACACCTGTGGATAACTCTGTGCACAACTCCACAGGGCAGTGAAATGTGCTGGTTTTCTTTCGAAAATGCCAGGTTCCTTCGGCGTGTCATTTTGGGTGTTCGACGTGTCGTTCGAGGAGTTACACGCGTGTAGTTATCCACACTGTGGACAACCGCTGTGGATAACTCATAATCTTTGGGAGTGAATAAAGAGGAGCCCTAGCCGACTTTCCGTCAACTCGCACAAACTCGACACGAGGAAGCCGCTGTTAAAGTTTGTAACTGTTCGCGATTTTTATACCCCGAAGTGAGTCCGCTTTGACTTCTCCAGTCCAGTCACGCCTCAGAGTGTTCTCTATGCTCGTGATCTCTGCTCTCCTTACTGGCTGCTCGGGTACTTCCGACGATGATTTGGAGGCCTACCGTGCCGAACAGGACGCGGCCGTGGCTGACATCGCTGAGATGCTCAATAGCCCTGGCTCACAGCCAACTATTTCCTCTCCTGCGCCGGAAACTACAACGGCATCCCAGCGGTCATACTCCCGGTCGGAGTCGAACTACCAGAATCACTCAAATTATTCCGGACAGCGCGTCGAACCGCCGATCCGACGCGACGTCATCGACCCGAAAAACGACGCTTCAGGCCAGAGTGGCCGTGACGACAATCGTGGCGTGTACTACCACAACTCCGTCGACTGGGAATGGCTAAAGCAGCCCGGCGGGGTTGTACCGGGGGGCCGAATTTTTAACGAAACACAGAGCATGACTTGTTCGACCGGTTTTCTCGCATCCGCAGACGGGCGTTTGTTTATCATCACCGCAGGACATTGCGGCAATCGGGGTGACCAGTTCTACGTGGAGGATTCACGTGGCAACTGGGCCTTCGTGGGAGAGATGGTGGAGTCCTACTTGGAGCAGGACGAGAACGGGAGCATCTTCGGCGCCGATATCGGGTTAATCGAGATCACCGGAGACGCTAAGTACTCCTCTACCCTGCCGGTTGATCTTCCTTTACGTGGTTGGATCACCCCGCAGGAAGCACAGGCCCGCGGTATGGCAATCTGTCGGCTCGGTGCCACCACCGGATACTCCTGCGGTCAGTTTGAAGAAGTCGGAAACAACGGTCTCTTCTACTTCCGCAATATCAACGACCGTGGAGATTCAGGCGGCGCGGTCTTCGCCGCTGACAATTCCGGCGTGTGGGCCATCGGTGTCTCCTCCAACGTTTCTGACACTAATAAGACTCGTTTAGGCGCCATGGAAATCGGTAGCGCCATCCAACACTGGGGGCTGACCATTCACGGCTAACCCTTTCGCTGCCTACGGCTGCGCCACGTAGAGAGGACAGAACGCCCCTAATACACCGGGATTGTGGACGGGATGGTCAGCGCCCAGATCGCCACACACGCCGCCACGGCCGCGACCCCCGCCGTGATCCAGCGCGTGCGCATGTTGTCCGAGGTCAGCGGCCACGCCATCACCGCCCCCGCCGCCAGGCCGCCGAGGTGGCCCCACAGTGACACACCCGGGCTGAGCAGCGTGTACGCCACGTTCACCGCCACCAGGGCGAGGGGCGCGCGCAGGTCCGTGGAACGTCGAAAAGCAATGGCGATCAACAGCGCCATCAGCATGTAGAGGGCGCCGGAAGCGCCGGCGGTGGGCACTGTGAAGCTAAATGCGAGCACACTTGCCGACGCCCAAAGGACCCCCGCGACCCACGCCACCACAAACGGGCCAGAGCCGAGGAAGCGTTCCACCTCCGCACCCACCAGGACCAGCATGAACATGTTGAGGAAGAGGTGCGTGATGTCCAAGTGCATGAAGCCGGCGGTGAGCGCGCGAAGGTAGCCCGCGCCGTAGACCTCGGGGCCGTAGAGGATGGTGTGAGTGCCCACCGGCGAATCCCACACCACGTCCGTCAGCGAACGGGCCTGGAGCGCGGCGGCAAGGAAGACGAGCGTGCAGATCGCCGTAATCGCCGTGGTGGCGGGGGCGGTGCGGGGCAGATTGCGGAGAGTGGGCATGAAATCAGGGTACGAAAAAGCCCCCGCACGGTGGCGGGGGCGCGGCGCTTTTGGCTTGGGCGCTTACGCGATCTCGACGGACTCGATCACGACGTCCTCGACCGGGCGGTCCATGCGGCCAGTCTGCACGTTCGCGATCTCGTCGACGACCTTCTTCGACGCCTCATCGGTCACCTCGCCGAAGATGGTGTGGCGGTTGTTCAGCCACGGGGTCGCGTCAACGGTGATGAAGAACTGGGAACCGTTCGTGCCCGGGCCGGCGTTAGCCATGGCCAGCAGGTACGGGCGATCGAACTGCAGCTCCGGGTGGAACTCGTCGGCGAACTGGAAGCCCGGGCCGCCGGTGCCGGTGCCGGTCGGGTCGCCGCCCTGGATCATGAAACCCGGGATGATGCGGTGGAAAATCGCGCCGTCGTAGAACGGGCCCTCGGTGGTGCCCTGGGCGTTCTTGGCGGAGTAATCGGTGGTGCCCTGCGCAAGGCCGGTAATCGTCTCGACCGTCTTCGGCGCGTGGTTGCCGAACAGGTCGATCACAATGTCGCCGTGATTGGTGTGCAGAGTCATGGTCTGAGTCTTCTGAGTCATGCGCTCTAGGGTACGCGGGTTCCAGCGCGTGGGGTGCAGGGTTGGGGTGCGGGGTTGGGCTCATGGTCCTAAAGGTCGAGTCCGGGAGGTCGAGTACGCCCGGATTCGGTGCCGTACTCGACCTCCGCCGCTCGACTTTCGGCGGCGTATAGCGCCCCTACCTCCGCCAGTGTTCCCCGTGCACCGGTCTGAACACCGTGGCCGGCACTTTCGGCTCGCCGAGGAGACCGGAGCGGGCCTTCAGCTCCAGGATCTCCCGGACGCAGGCCTCCTCGTCACGGAGAATCTCCGACGGCTCGAAGCGGGCGACCTCGTAGATCTGCTTCCGCAACCAGTTTTCACGCAGGAGCTGGTCCCGCGACACCTTCTTCGCCAATTCCTCGTCTTTCTTCGCCGTCTTGACCAGCCCGTCGATCTCGATCGCCACCTGCCCCCACAGCAGGTCCGGGCGCACGTAACGGCCAATCCACATCTGCTCGCGGACGATGATGTTCCGCTCGCGCAGGATCACGCGCAGGAGAGACTCGTACGGCGATTCGGACTTGGTGGACGACCAGCGCAACGCCTGCCGTGCCCGCCCGATCCCCTTCTTGCCGGCCAGACGCTTGATCGTCGCATGGAGTTCGGCCTGGATGCGTTCCTGCTCCAGCGGTGGCTTGCCCACAAATAGGGAATCCATCGCGACGACTCCTGCCCTCACCCCGTGCAGGCGCGCGACGTCGACGGCTGTGCGGACGGGGCTGGTTAACCGGAGGACGTCGCCAGGCGTCGCGCACTCGATGGCCACCACATCCTCTTCGGGGATGCGCAGGCTGCGGTACTCGACCCCCTCCGGCCAGCTTGCCCTGGCGGGCGGTTTTTGTCCTGGGATGGCCAGCAAGACGGGCGCGTTTGGGGCGGGCAGCGTCCACAGGCCGTGCACAACTGCGGCAGAGCGCCCCACCAGCACCGCTTTCCGGCTCGCGGCGCCGACGGCATAGCTGCTGAGAAACTCCCGCTCGTGGTGTTTCAGCCGCGACCATTCTGCCTGGGCGATGAATTTGTTCGCGGATAACTTGATGCACGTTTGACGGTCCGACTCCCCCGGTCTGACCAGCAGCTGTGCTAGCTTTCTCCTGTTCATATTTCCCCCCGTTTCGCTCACGCTACAGCGTCTGCGGCGGAAACGAAAGAGCCCCGCCAAAAGTCGAGCGGCGGAGGTCGAGTCCGGCCCAAATAGAGGGCGTACTCGACCTCCCGTACTCGACTTTCGCGGGGCGAGCAGGGCGGGGGCCGGGGCGATTGCTTTGCGACGTCAGCTCCGCCCCGCCCGGCGCGCTAGAGCCGAACCTAGAGCCCTTCGACGACCTCGTCGCGCGCGGCGACCAGGTTGCGCAGGGAGGGCTCGACCTCCTTGTACCCGCGGGTCTTCAGGCCGCAGTCCGGGTTGACCCAGAGGCGCTCGGTGGGCACGTGGTTCAGTGCCGCGCGCAGCAGGCCGACGATCTCCTCGGTGGAGGGCACTCGCGGGGAGTGGATGTCCCACACGCCGGGACCGATTTCGGAGTGGAAGGTCTCGTCGATGTCCTCGAGCAGCTCCATCTTGGAACGGGCCGCCTCGATGGAGGTGACGTCGGCGTCGAGGCCTGCGACGGCGTCGATGATCTGGCCGAACTCGGAGTAGCACAGGTGGGTGTGGATCTGCGTCGACGGCTCCGCCTCCAACGAGACCAGGCGGAACGCGCGCTGGGCCCACTCCAGGTAGGCGGCGCGGCCGTCCTCGCGCAGCGGGAGCAGCTCGCGCAGGGCCGGCTCGTCGATCTGGATGACCTTGATGCCGGCCTTCTCCAGGTCCGCGACCTCGTCGGCAAGCGCCACGCCGATCTGGTCCGCGGAGACGGAAAGCGGCACGTCGTCGCGCTTGAACGACCAGGCCAGGATGGTCACCGGGCCGGTGAGCATGCCCTTGACCGGCTTGTCGGAAAGCGACTGGGCGTAGGCCGACCACTCCACGGACATGGCCTCCGGGCGGGAGACGTCGCCGACCACGATCGGCGGGCGGGTGCAGCGGGAGCCGTAGGACTGGACCCAGCCGTTTTCGGTGACCACGAAGCCGTCGAGAAGCTCGGCGAAGTACTGCACCATGTCGTTGCGCTCCGCCTCGCCGTGGACGAGGACGTCCAGGCCGATCTCCTCCTGCAGCTCGATGACCTGCTTGATCTCGGCCTTCAGCGCTTCGGTGTACTCGGCGTCGGTAAGGGTGCCCTCACGGTGGTCCGCGCGCGCCTTGCGGATCTCGGTGGTCTGCGGGAAGGAACCGATCGTGGTGATCGGCAGGGTGGGCAGGCCGAGCTCCTCGCGCTGGACCTTGTTGCGCTCCTCGAACGCCGGCTCGCGTTTGACGGCGCCCTCCGGCAGGGCCGCCACGCGGTCCACCACGGCCTTGTTGTGGATGGTCTCAGACTCGGCGCGGGTGCGCACTGCACGGTCGGACTGCGCGAACGCCTCCTTGGCGCCCTCCTCACCAGCGACAAGCGCCTGGATCTCGGCGAGCTTCTCGTCGGCGAACGCCAGCCACGGGGCGACCTCGACCGGGATGTTGCGCTCGGCCTTCAGGGTGTGCGGCACGTGCTGCAGGGAGGTGGAGGTGGACACGGACACCTCGCGCTCGCCCAAGGACTGAAGGACCTCGGTGCGCTCGCGCAGGTTGGCGGTCCAGACGTTGCGGCCGTCGATGAGTCCGGCGACCAGGTGGGTCTCCGCCGGGATCTGCTCGCGGACGCGCTCCGGGTAGCCGGCGTCGGCCTCGAGGGTCCACGGGGATAGGTCCACGTGCAGCGCCTCCACGCCGAGGGAGCCCAGGACCGGCAGGGCCTCGCGGGCGGAGCCGTACGGGGTGGTCAGGTACACGTTCGGGCGGGTCTCGCGGCCCAGCAGCGCGGTCCACGCCTCGCGTAGGTGCTGCGCGATCTCCGCGTCCGGGGTGGACAGGTCGGCCACCACGGCGGGTTCGGCGATCTGGACCCACTCCACGCCGGCGTCCTTCAGCGCGGCGAAGACCTCGGCGTACGCCTCAACCAGCGACGGCAGCAGCGACCACTCCGCCGGCTTGGACAGCGCGATCAGCGTGACCGGGCCGACCAGGAACGGGCGGACCTTGTGGCCGGCCTCGGCGGCCTCCTCCACGATGCGCAGGATGCGCTCCGGCACCGCCTTGATCTCCTGACCAGCTTCGATCTCCGGCACGAGGTAGTGGTAGTTGGTGTCGAACCACTTGGTCATCTCCAGCGGCACGCGGGTGTCGTTGCCGCGGGCGAGCGCGAACTCCTCGTCCAGGTCAACGCCGCCCGGCACAAGGCCCACGGTCAGGGCGGTGTCGAGCACCTGGTCGTAGAGCGCGACGTCCGCCGGGATGGCGTAATCCTCGGTCAGACCGAGGTCGCGCAGGTGGTTGTAGTTGTTCACGCGCAGGGCGCGTGCGGTGGAGCGGAACGTCTCAGCGTCGATGCGGCCCGCCCAGTAGCTTTCCAGCGCGCGCTTGAGCTCGCGGTTCGCGCCGATGCGGGGGTAGCCCTCGATGGTGGCCTTGGGGAAGGTGGTCATTGTTGTCCTTTATCTATTCCGATGCGGTCCAGAAAGTCCCGCGTGACGTCCAGGTTGTTGTGCGTGTACACGTGGAGCCCGCCCGCGCCGGCATCCAAAATCTCGCGCGCCAGGTTGGCGGTGAGTTGCATGCCGGCCTCGTACTCGTCGTCTGCTTCGAGCAATTGCTTCTCGACGCCCACCGGCACCTCCAGTCCCGACAACTCCCCCATGCGGCGGACCCTCTTCAGCGAGGTCATGGGCATGATGCCGGGGATGAGCGGGATGCGCACGCCCGCCAGCCGCGCAATCTCCACGAAGTCCAGGAAGTCCTGGGCCTCGAAGAACAGCTGGGTGATGGCGAAATCCGCGCCCAGGCGCTGCTTTGTCAGCAGCACGTCCAGGTCGTGGTCGAGGTTGCGCGACTCCTCGTGGCCCTTGGGGTAGCAGGCCACTGAAAGGGCGAGCTTGCCGGCGGCGAGGCGGAACGCCTCTTCCTCCTGCACGTCCTGGATCAGGTTGAGCAGATCCGTGGCGTACTGGAGGTGGTCCGCCGGCAGGCCGGTTTCCGGCAGGTCCCCGCGCAGGGCGAGGAACCCGCGGACGCCGGCGTCGATAAGCACCCGCACCCACTCCGCCATCTCATCGCGCGTGCCCGCAGTGCAGGCGAGATGCGCGATGGGACGCAGGTCGGTGGTCTCCGCGATGCGGGAGATCACGGCGGCGGTGCCCTCCAGCCACTCGCTGCGGCGCGAGCTGGTCACGGAGACGTAATCCGGCTTGTACTCCGCCAGGCCCGCGATGAGCTGCTCGATCTTGCCCGCGTCGTCCGTGGGGCGAGGCGGGATGATCTCAAAACTCAACGCGGTGCGCTGGCGCTTCGGGCGGGGGCGGCGGATCAGCTGCGCGCCCTCGCGGTCCAGCGGTGCCGAGGCGGAGAGCCTGGTCGAAGGAGAGGCTTCGAACATGGCAGGACCTTTCTCGGCTGGGTTGATGTGTTTCGTTGCACCGTGGTTAAACGGTGCCTTGAAACTTATTTGGGGTGTCTAGCGGCCACAATGCGCTACCGGTTTTGGGCGGCGTTTCTGCTGCGCACGAGGTTATTCAGCGTGAATGTTAATCGCCCCAAATGAACCAAGCTGTTCAGTTTTGCGTAACGCTTGGTACGCGTGGGTGGGGCACGCGTCTCCCCGGCCCCCGGATTCCGCGGATCCAGCTAGTAAGACCCAGCTATCCGGCCCCTGGAGGCGAAAAACGGTGTGCTATTCGCTGGATCTAGCCAGAGAGGCGGGCTGCGAGAGGCGCACCACCAAACTCCCCGAGCTGGCACCGCGGATTTCGCTACCCTGGGGCCGCGTAACCACCTGAAACTTACAAACGCAACGCAAGGAGCAACCCGTGAACCTCAAGAACATCGGCTTCGCCGCCGCTTTTGTCAACCAGGCGTGGAAGTACCTGCGCGACCAGAACGACAAGCGCGAGCGCGACATCTACCAGTCCCTGCTGGACAACCTGAAGGACGGCAAGCTGGACGATATCCACGAGAAGTTCGACATGGACGAGCTGCAGGAACTGTACGGCGCGGCCCGCGCGCAGGCCGGCGAGATCACCCGCGACGCGCACGACCGCCTGGACCGCCGCCGCAAGCAGTTCGAGGCTGCCGCGCCGAGCCGCAAGGAGCGCCAGGAGTTCCTGGAGAAGCACGCGAAGAGCGCAAAGAAGAACGCGAAGAAAAAGAAGAAGGGCGGGGTTGGCAAGGTCATCGGCACGACGCTGGGCACCGCGGCGCTCGCGGGCGGCGCGTGGGCTGCCTGGGAGTTCTTCCTCAAAGACAAGCTCGCGGGCGAGAACGAGCCGGCGAAGACCTACCGCCCGGCGCAGACCCGCACGGAGACGGACAACCGTGGCTCCTCCACCCTCGTGTACTCGACTCGCACGGAGGATGATCTGGAGGCAACGGCGACTACCAACTCCACCGAGGACCTCGGCGGCGAGGGCCTGACCACCCTGGACACCCTGGCGGACAACCAGCGCAAGGCCACCAACCCGCAGCACTCCGTTGAGGACGCGGCGGGCGCGCAGGACAACATCGACGGCGGTATTGACGGCGGCCGCCACGAGCTTCGCGAGGACTAAACCAACGCCAGTTACGCCGTGGTGCGCCAGCCAGCCATGAGGTGGCGCACCAGGCGGTCGCGCACGTCGGGGAGAATGTCCGCGAGCGGGGCGGCGAGCGGCCGCGTCGCCACAACAAGCTCGGTTGCCAGCTGCATGGGTGACTGGCCGGGGGCGATGATGCCGTGGGGGGCGGCGGCGTCGATAAGCAATTGCACTTTGCTCATGAAGGCGTCGCGCCGCTCGCCGAGTCCGCCGTCGGAGCTGTCGGCGGCCAGCGCGGCGGCGAGGATGCCCACGCCCGATTCGACGAGGGCCCAGACGAAGGATTCGAAGTGCTCGACGGGGTTGTCCTCGAAGCCGTCGAGGGCGTCGTCGAGGAGTGTTTCGATGCGTTCGAGGTAGACGATCGCGCAGGCGTCGTAGAGTGCGGCGCGGGTGGGAAAGTGACGGTAGAGGGTGGCGATGCCCACGCCGGCGTCCGCCGCGATGCCTTCGAGGGTGATCTCGGAGTTCGGGCGGTTACCAATCTGTGCCAGCGCGGCGGTGACTATCTGGTCGCGTTTCGCGCGGGCGTCTGCGCGCATTATTGACCAGCCCCCTTTTTTGGGTTTGACAGTGACTATTTTGGGGAGCACCATAGCACGAGCTAAGTGATAGTCCACCCTACGGTTAAGGGACCGCATGACCCCCATACTCAGCACGCACAACCTCGTGCTCCGCAAGGGCGACACCCCGGAAAACTTCGACATCGGCCGGGGGTTGACCCTGTTGAACACGCGGCGAGAGTCCCATTCGACCCTGCTCAGCCTCGCGCTGGCAGGGCGCTACAACCCGCACTCCGGCACCATCCTCCTCGACGGTGAGGAGACCAAGACGCGCCAGCGCTTCAAGCAGGTCGCGCTCGCGGGCGTGACCGAGATTGACAAGCTGGACCGCCTCGTGCGCATCCGCGACGTGGTGCGGGAACAGATTGCGTGGTCGCAGAGCTTTTTCGCCATCACGCCGCACAAGGCCGAGGCGATCAAGTCCCACGACAGCGTGGAGAAGTGGCTGGAGCCGCTGCAGCTGGAAGACATCGACATGACGGCCAAGGTCGGCGACATCGGTCCCACGGACCGGTTCCGCCTGCGCGTGCTGCTGGCGCTGATTTCGCGCCCGGACGCGAAGATGCTGATCGTGGACGACGTGGACCAGGTGCGCAAGATGGACATCCGCCGAAAGCTGCTGGATGATCTGCGCGGGGTCGCGGTACACCTGCCCGTCATGGTGAACACGGTGAATGAGGAGGGGCTATGAGCGGCCTGCACATTGGATCCGACTTTCGCAAGTTCGCCCACGGCAAGCTTCCTCCGCTTGCCATCACGGCGATCTGCCTGCTGCCGCTGCTGTTCGGCGGCCTGTTCCCCTGGGCGTACTGGGATCCGCTGGGCAACCTGTACAAGCTGCCCGTCGCTTTGGTGAACTCGGACGAGGGCGAAAACGGCCAGCAGGTTGTGGACGAGCTGTTGGAGCAGCGCCCCATGGACTTCCGGGTGGTCAGCGCTGAGGAGGCCCGGGACGGCATTGCCAGCGGCGAGTACTACCTGGGCTTGGAGATCCCCACCGACTTCACCGAGGCCGTGACCAGTGTGAAGGAGGACGACCCGCATTCGGCGAAGATCAACATCACGCTGAACGAGACCAACGGCTTCATCCCCACCATGCTGGGCGAGAAGGCCGCGGAAGCGATCGGCTCCGCCGTGTCCAATTCCGTGGGCGGCAAGGTGGTTGAGCAGCTGTTTGTGGGCATCAACACGCTCTCGGACGGCGTCCACAAGGCCGCCGACGGCGCCGAGCAGTTGGACGAGGGCGCGAACAAGGCGCACGACGGTTCAGAGCAGCTCAACGAGGGCGGCACGAAGCTCAACGACGGCATTCAGCAGCTCAACGACAAGGTGCAGCAGATGCCGGACGCGGTGAACAAGCTCGACGGCGGTGTCGCACGCCTGCAGGACGGCGCGATCCAGCTCAACGACGGCATCACCACCGCCTCGGGCGGCGCCGACAAGCTCTCCAACGGCCTGAATCAGCTGCAGGCGGGTACGCAGCAGCTTGGCGACGGCGCCACGCAGATCGCCGGCGGCGTGGACAAGATCGCAGGCTTCGCGGGCAAGATCAACGAACTGCAGGCCGCGTTGGATGACATCAACGCGAACCTGAACAACGTGATCGCGGACCTGGACCGCTCCCCCATCCCGGGCAGCAAGGAGCTGGCGGACCAGGCGCGCGGCGTGCAGCTGCAGATCAACGCCGGGCCGCTGCAGGCGGTCACGGAGAACAACCTGGTGGGCCAGCTGATGCAGCTGCAGGCCGGCGCGCACGAGCTGGCGACCCAGCTGTCGGACCCGAACGCGAAGTACCGCGGCGGCGTGGACAGCGCTGTCGAGGGCGCGAAGACGCTGGCGGACGGCCTGAAGCGCCTGCAGGAGGGCTCCGGCACCCTGGTCGCCGGCGTGACCACGCTGAAGGACGGCACCGGCAAGCTGGTCGTGGCGGCAAACACCGCCACGGACGCCACCTCGCGCCTCGCCGCCGGCTCGAACCAGCTGGTGGTGGGCCTGGGCGACCTCAACGACGGTCTGGTCAAGCTCTCCGACGGCACCGGCGAGCTCTCCATGAGCCTGTCCGACGGCGCCGAGAAGGCCCCGAGCTGGGAGGGCGAGCGCCTGAACAAGGCCATCGACGCCGCCTCGGACCCGGTGCACACCGAGAACGTCGGCGACGGCGTGACCTTCTTCGGCAAGGGTTTGAGCCCGTTCTTCCTGTCGCTGTCGCTGTGGTTCGGCGTGCTGATTATGTACATGATCATGCCGCCGTTCAGCCGCCGCGCTATCGACTCGGGCACCAACCCGCTGCGCGTGCTGCTGTACACGATGATCCCGTCGTTCATCATCGGCTTCTTCCAGTCCGTCGCCCTGTGGGTGATGCAGACGTTCATCCTGGACGTCGACCCGGTGCACCCGCTGTCGCTGTTCGGTGTGCTGGTGCTGGTGTCCTGGGTGTTCGTGACAGCGATCATGGCGCTAAACACCGCGCTGGGCCCCGCGCCCGGGCGTCTGGCCACGATGGCGCTGATGTCGCTGCAGCTGGTGGCGTCGAACGGCTTGTACCCGCCGGAGGTGCAGCCCGCGTTCATCCAGTGGGTGCACAGTTGGGACCCGATGCGCTACTCGGTGGATTTGGTGCGCTACGCGCTGTTCGGCACCCCGTCGTACGACCCGCGTATGTGGACCGCCGTGACGGTGCTGCTGTTCGTCGGCGCGCTGTCTGTGGCCATCTCGTGCGCCGCGCTGTACGCCCGCCGGATCTGGCACATGAAGGATCTCCACCCCGAGCTGACGGTTTAGCCCCTACCATGGGCGGGGCACAACTTTTCCCCCGATAGATCGAAGGACCCCACCCATGTTTCTGAAGAAGTCCAACAAGGACAAGATCAACCTGCGTCTCCCGTCCGCCGCGCTGCGCATCCCCACCGGCGCCCTGATCCTAAACTCCGGCCTGGGCAAGTTCCAGGTGGACAAGGAGGGCGCGGAGGGCCTGCGCGATATGGCTACCGACGGCATCCCGCAGCTCGGCCAGATCGACGCCGAGACGTTCGCCACCGGCCTCGCCTCCGCCGAGACCGCCCTTGGTGCCGCGCTGCTGTGCCCGCTGATCCCGAACCGCCTCGCCGGCCTGGGCCTGACCGCGTTCGGCGCTGGCCTGCTCACCATGTACTTCGGCGGCGACCAGTACACCGAGGACGACGGCATCCGTCCGTCCAGCGCAGGCCTTGCCATTGCGAAGGACTCCTGGCTCGTGGGCATCGGCCTGGCGCTGGCTGCCCTGCCGCGCAAGTAGCAGTGAAGCGCGCCCTCGCCCTCACGCTCGCCGCCGCGCTGATCCCGGCGACGGTGGCCGCGCCGAAGGCGGAGGCGGTGAAGCTGCGCTGCCACCCCGTGCACGTCATCCAGGCGGCTGGCACGGGGTTTTCGCATTCTTGGGATCCTTCCGCACGCGAGACGCTTTTCGACGACGCCTCCTCCCCCGCCGACGACCTCCAACGCCGCTTCGGCGCCCGCACCGTCTCCACATACACCGTGAAGTACCCGGCCTCGCTGGGCAGGTTCAGCGCTCTGGGCGCCGGCAACGGCCTGGAGGGCACGGAGGCCGCCACGTACGGCGAGTCCGTGCGCTACGGCCGCGACGTGGCGACCCTGGAGATGGAGACTATGGACCGGCACTGCCCCGGCACCCGCTTCATCCTCATCGGCTACTCCCAGGGCGCGCACCTGATCGGCGACGCCGAAGGGTGAGCGCGGCGCGAACTTTGAGACGGTGCAGACTGGCGGCACCACCTTTGAGCCCACCCGCGTCGGCCTGGCCGGCACCCGCCGCGCCAGCTTCAACGGGCTCGAGGGCAAGGTGCTCTCCCTGTGCAACGGCGCCGACATGGCGTGCGCGACGGACCCGGACTCCGTGCTGCGCGCGGTCGCGGACGTGGCCGGGCGCGACGTGTTGGTCGGCCCGTTCAATGCCTTCACCGGCATGCGCGTCGCGCGCTTCCAGCAGCTGCGCGCCGGCGGCATGAACCCGCGCGAGGCGGTCAGGGAGTCGGGGCTTTCGCTTCTCGACGCCACCGTGCCCCCCCAAATCCTCTACGAACTCCACCTGATCCTCTCCGCCGCCAGCCGCCACGCGGATGCCGCGAGCCCCACGCCTGTGGAGCAACAGGCCGCCATCGCGCTGGCTGCCGTGGCGCCGGAGCTGGCGAAGGAGGGCGTGACCTGGACCTGGATGCTGCAGGGTTTGGATGGGCTTCGGCGTGGTTCCCCGCACGACCACGGGCACGGAGGGGAGGCAGATGGTGGTGCGGGAGCTCGTCGCAAAGCTGAGTGCTCAGGCTATCGACGCCGCCGGTTTGCGCGCCGCCTACGACCACCCCGCAAACGCCAACCTGGTGGCCTCCGCAAAGCTGGCGGGCGACTTCGTGCCGCGGCACAAGTCGTACTACAAGCTGGGCTACACCGAAATCCCCGGCGGGTACGCGGTGGAGGGACGCACCGGCTACGACTACGCGCTGGACTGGCTCGGCCAGGTGGTCCAGGGGGTTGCCGGGAAGTAGGCAAGAGAAATGCCCACCAGGTGGGACCTGGTGGGCACTAGCTCTTCGGAGGCTTACTTCTCCTCGTTGGAGGAGCCTTCAGCCTTGCCCTCGCCCTCAGCCTTGTCGGTGGACTTGTTGTCCGACTTGGCGGAGGAGCCGTTCATCAGCGTCTCGCTGCCGGTGGCCTTGCCGATCATGTAGGAGGAGGTGTACTCCTCCGCACCGCAGGCGCGCATGACGCCGTCGACTGCCAGCAGACCCAGGGAGATAGCGCCCAGGGCGCCAGCTGCCATGCCGAGCTGCTCCGGATTCTGGATGTTGAACGCCGCCTGGACGCCAGCTGCGCGCTGCGCACGATCCTCGTTGTAGATGCCCAGGCCCTGCTGGATACGGTTGTTCGCATCCTGAATAGCGCCGTTGATCTGCGCGGAGACGCCCTCCAGGCCCGGGATCTGGACCTGGGACAGGATGCCCAGCGGGATAGCCAGCAGCAGCGGAGCGGTCAGGCCCACGATGCCGGCGATGCACTTGCCGTCGAGCTCGCCAGAGGAGCCCTTTTGTTCGGTGCGGGTGTTGTTCTCAACGTTGACGTTGATCTCGATCTCGCGCTCGCCGTAGGACTGGCCGTCCGGGCCGACCAGGATGTAGGACGCCTCGTAGGTGCCGTTCTTCAGGTCCTTACGCGGAACCAGGGTGACACCCTCGTCGGTCTTCTTGACCTCCTCGAAGTACTCCTTACCCTTGGTGAAGACAATCCTGTCAACATTCTCCGGGAAGGTGACGTTGACCGGGGAGTCGTTCTTGATGCTGGTGTCGATCACGATCGGCAGATCGTGGTTCTCGCTGATCACAGCGCCCTCGGAGGTACGGGTGCCCTCCGGGTAGATGCCGTAAGCCACGGTGCGGACCAGGTCGCCGTTGGAGTTGCGCTCCTCGACGCGGACCACCTTGTTGGCGGAGCCCTTCTTCGCGGTCAGCTCGAAGGAGCCGCCGTTGTCCTTGGTGTCGACCAGGTCGCCACCGCTGACAACGACAACCTTGTTGCCCTCGTTCAGCTTCTTCAGCTCCTTGGCCTCGCCCTCGATGAGGAAGTCGGTCTGCTGACGTGCGCCGGTGGTCTTGGACTCGACGATCTCCAGCTTGTAGCGGTTGATCTCCTCGCCGTCCTTGTTGTACTCGGCGACGATGCCGGTCTCGCCGACCTTGTCAGCCTTCGGACGCAGAATCCACTGGCCGTTCTTCTCCTCCGGATCCTGGAACGCGTCGGCGCCCTTGATCACCTTGAAGCTGTTCTCCTTCTTGACCAGGGTGGCCTGGAACTCGGTGGAGGTGGAGATCTTGTAGGTGAACATGCCGTTGCGCTTCGGCTCGACCAGGGTGATCTCGTACTGCGCGTACGGGCCGCGCTTGTCGCTGACCTGGATCAGCGCCTTGCCGGCCTTCTCCTTGCCGGTGACGATGAGCTTGTCGCCGTCGCGCTTGACGTTGACGAACTCGTCGCCCTCGAGGACCTCGACCTTTTCGCCGTCCTCGGACGCGATGGTCGCAGTCTGGTTCCAGCCCATGGTGGTGTTCTCCGGGGTCACCTTGGCGCTACGGCCCGGGGTGATCTCGAAGGTGTAGCGCTCGAAGACGTAGCCGTCGTCGGAGACGTTCTCGATGACCAGGGTGCCCTTGGCGTCGCGCTTCGGGGTCACCTTGATCTCGGAAGCGTCCTTCTCCGGCTGCTCAGCCAGCAGGTCGCCGCCCTTGGCGATGCGGAAGTTGGTGCCGTAGAGCTTCAGCTCGTTATCCGCAGTGATGGTGTACTCCATCTCGCGGACCGGGGACGGCTTGACCGTGTAGGTGTAGGTCTTGATCGGCTCAGGCTTCTCAACCTGCACCGGGTTGCCATTCTCGTCGACCTCGGTCTCCTTGGTCTGGACGTACTCCACGACCTTGACGGTGCGGGTCTCACCCTCCGGAACCGGCTTGAACTCCAGCTTGAGGTTGTCCTTGTCGCCGCGCTTGGAGCCCTCGTCACCCGCGGTCAGGTACTCAGCACCCTCGGTAACCTCGAGCCAGTTGAAGTCGATGGAGCCGCGGGAGATCTCAACGGTCGCGCGGTCGTAGACATCGCGCTCGACCTCCTGGTTCTCAATGTCCTCCTCCGGCTGCGGTGCGACGTCCACGATCCAGACGGCGACCAGACGGCCCTTCTCGTCCTTGATGTGGACGGTCGCCTGACCACCATTCGGGTTGGTCGGGGTGACGACCCACTTGTCGCCCTTCTTCTCAATCTTCGCGACGTCATCGCCGGCGACGATCTCAGCGGTGTGGTTCTCGATGTAGCTGATCTCGAGGGTGTCCGGGGTCTCGGACTTGTACTCGAGCTCGCGGTGGGTGACGGACGGGCCGGCGTTCTTATCCTCGATCAGCTTCAGGGTGTACTTGTACTCGAAGCCGTTCTCGTCGGTGAAGACGATCTCGACGTTGCCAGTAGCGCCGTCCTTCGGGGTGACAACCCAGACGTCGCCATCCTTCTCGATGGTGACCTTGTCGCCGCCCTTGAGGAACTTGTAGTCGCCGCCGCGGTATTCGATCTTCGCGGTAGAAGTGTTCAGGATCTCGCGGGTCACGTCGAACTTGGAAGTCTTGTTCTCCACGGTGACGATGTTCTCGCGAACCTCGCCGCTGTCCTCGGTGATGCGGACGATGACGTTGCCGGTGTAGTTCTCGCCAGCCTTGACGGTGAGGGTGCCCTTCTCCTCGTCCTTGAGGATCTCAACCTCGCCGTGCTCCGGCTGGATGAGCTTGCCGTTCTCGTCGTAGCCCAGACCCCAGTCGATCTCCTCGCCCGGCTTCCACGGGATGGTGGTGATGCGGTCCTCGCTACCAGCGTTCAAGGTGTAGAAGTAGTTGTTCACCTTGACGTTCAGGGAATCCTTCACCGCAACGGTGTCGGTGACCTTGATGCGGTAGATGTGCTGGTTGCCCTTGTCATCGGTGATGAGGATCTCAACCTCACCCTCGCCCTTGAAGTCCTCGCGCGGGGTGATGACGAGCTTGCCGTCCTCGGAGCGCTCGACGATGACGATGTCGGAGCCCTTGATGATCTCAAAGGTCCACTTGTTGCCGATCTTCTCCGGCATCTCGATGACCTTGGACTTCTCGCCGTAGGTGAAGCCCGCGAAGTAGTAGTACTCCGAAACTTCCTTCACGCGCTCGTAGTACTTCTCAACGAAGTACTTCTCGACGTCGGTGATCGTGGTCGTCGTGACGGTCGTCGACGGATCCGGTGCCACCGTGGTGGTCACGGTCTCGGTCACTTCCGGATTGGTGGAGGTTACCGTGGTGACCTGCTCCGGACGAGTCACGGTGGTGGTGACGACCTTGCCCGGTTCGGTCGGAGCCGGTTCGGTCACGGTGGTGCCCGGTTCGGTCACGGTGGTGCCCGGCTCGGTCACGGTGGTGCCCGGCTCGGTCACGGTGGTGCCCGGCTCGGTGACAGTGGTGACGTAGGTGGTGCCCGGAAGGGTCTGCGTCGTGGTGACCTCCTTCTCGCGCTCAATCGTGGTGGGCACTCCCGGCAGCGTGGAGGTCACCGTGGTGACGATCGGGTCGGTGGTCTTCGGCGTGGTGGTTTCCTCGCCCGGTTCCGGATCCAGACCCGGCTGCGGGACCGGGATCAGACGCTGGAAGGACTTGCGCGGCACGATGTTGAAGTCGTACTCGAGCGGCACCAGCACGGTGACGTACTCGCCCGGCTTAATCGTCTTCGCAATCTCGTCGTGGCGGTCGAGCTTGGCCAGGTAGTAGCTCGGCTGACCCTTCGGTGCCTTGTGGTGGACGATACGGAAACCGGTGAGGTTCTCGAATGCGGACTGGCTGACCTTGCCGTTGACAACGTCCTCACGAGCCTGGTTCAGGTAGCCCAGCTGGTTAGACAGCAGAGCGCGCAGAATGCCGTTCTTGGTCAGAATGGCGTTCGCCTTGGACTGGTCGCCAGCTGCGTAAGCCTTGTAGTCCTTCTGCAGCTCCTTGACCACGTTAATGGCCGCGATGCGGACATCCTCGCTAATGGCGTCGCCGTTACCGACGCGACCGGAGGCACCGGTGAGCTTGCGGACCTCGTAGTTGCCGGAATCCCACGGGTTACCCAGGCCCCAGTCAATGCACCAGCCCGGGCCGGCGCTGGACGGTAGCAGGTCGATGGACTGGTCGTCCTTCGGGGCCTGCTTCAGCATCTGGTCGTAGCGAGCCAAGTCGGCGCCACTGAGCTTCTCGTAAGCGCCAACGATCTGCTGGCTGGAAGTGTTCTCGTTTGCAGCCTCTGCGAGCGGAGCGGATACGACCGCGCCCGTAGCCATAACACCAGTGACCATTGCGGTCATGATGCGCTTTTTCAGGTTTGCGTTATGCAACGTC
>NZ_KV788411.1 GCF_001807265.1 Corynebacterium sp. HMSC05H05 | reverse complement strand
GGGCTCATCCCCGCGTGTGCGGGGCAGACGAAGGTGGCCCGGTGGCATCTATTACTGGCGTGGGCTCATCCCCGCGTGTGCGGGGCAGACCGCGTCCGGCAACGCCCGAATCTGGGCGAAGAGGGCTCATCCCCGCGTGTGCGGGGCAGACCCTTGGATGATTCGTGCGAGTCGTTGGGCGTGGGGCTCATCCCCGCGTGTGCGGGGCAGACGAAGTGCTTGTTCATGAGTTTCACGCGGTCCGGGGCTCATCCCCGCGTGTGCGGGGCAGACGTTGTCTTTAGGCCAAGCACTCGCTTGGCGTTGGGCTCATCCCCGCGTGTGCGGGGCAGACCCTTGGATGATTCGTGCGAGTCGTTGGGCGTGGGGCTCATCCCCGCGTGTGCGGGGCAGACGGCAGCAACACCCATGCCACATCCAGGAAGGCGGGCTCATCCCCGCGTGTGCGGGGCAGACCGCCCACAAGCCCATGAAAGTACCGGGCAGGGGGGCTCATCCCCGCGTGTGCGGGGCAGACTTTGCTATCACGGTGGAGCGCGTGGCGGAGCAGGGCTCATCCCCGCGTGTGCGGGGCAGACTCCTTGTTGCGCTTCTTGATGGCTGCAAGGTCCGGCTCATCCCCGCGTGTGCGGGGCAGACACCAAGGTCTCAACGGTCGATTCCTTGTGCGAGGGCTCATCCCCGCGTGTGCGGGGCAGACGGCTCTACCGCCTCACGAACGACCCGGAGTTCGGGCTCATCCCCGCGTGTGCGGGGCAGACAACCGGCAAAAGGTGCAGCGCGTGGCGGTGCCGGGCTCATCCCCGCGTGTGCGGGGCAGACACCTGCTTTTTGTTGAACGCGGACTGCATTTTGGGCTCATCCCCGCGTGTGCGGGGCAGACCAACTGAAGACACGGAGGTAATCATGCACGTTGGGCTCATCCCCGCGTGTGCGGGGCAGACCGCACGTAGTCCGCGAACTGAACCTCGGAACGGGGCTCATCCCCGCGTGTGCGGGGCAGACTGGGCACATCGTGGAGAGGTGGCGGGAGGGCCGGGCTCATCCCCGCGTGTGCGGGGCAGACCATTAGCAACCCACCCCCACGGTGGTTAGATGGGGCTCATCCCCGCGTGTGCGGGGCAGACGGTTGCCATTCCTTCGCGCCACTAGATGGACGGGGCTCATCCCCGCGTGTGCGGGGCAGACAGCGGTGAGGTCTTTCTAGAGACGGAGATCCCGGGCTCATCCCCGCGTGTGCGGGGCAGACGAAGTGCTTGTTCATGAGTTTCACGCGGTCCGGGGCTCATCCCCGCGTGTGCGGGGCAGACGTTGTCTTTAGGCCAAGCACTCGCTTGGCGTTGGGCTCATCCCCGCGTGTGCGGGGCAGACACTTGGCGACCAGCGATGTTGCATAGGCCGAAAGGCATTTGGAGACAACTCCGTCGCGCGATTCTGAAGATACCCCGCGTCTGCGGGGAACTGTAAAGCCGCCTCCTTACTACGGCTCATCCCTGCTTTGCAGGGTCAGTGCGGAGATCATACCGCACCCGCCAAATCCCTGAGACTGTTCGACTAAAACTAGTATGGAGGAGGTAAGGGGAGTTCTTTTCTGCTACTCTTATTTTCAACAGCAATTCGAGCGGAGTTCTCATGCCACATTCGACGAACCAACCTGGCTGCCAAGACCAGACTCCAGCCACCATCGACTCTTTCGTTCAAAAGTTAAGCCCACAAGCCCGGTCGCTGTGGGCGAAATCTGGCGATGAAACCGGTCATCTCAGCTTGGCCCAGCATCTAATCGACTCCGCCTGCGCCGCTGCTGCGGTTTACGACACCTGGGTTTCGGACTCCCTAAAAGAAAATCTTGCACAGAACCTGAGCCTGTCCGTTGAGGAAGTTCGACTCCTTTACATATGGCTCGCTGGAAATCACGACTTAGGTAAGGCGACCCTCACCTTCCAGGGCCAGCTCGACCTGAAACCGGAGTTCAGGCACCTTCTTTCGAACGTGGCCGATGCCGGACTCCCCATCACCATGAGCAAACTTGAAGCGGGCAGAAACTCTATGCCGCATAGCATCAGTTCGGGATTAATTCTCCGGAGATGGTTGGAGGAGAAGGGGTTTTCGCGCCGTCAGGCTAACTGGGTGTCGTCGACAGTAGATGCTCACCACGGGGTGCCTTCAGGCCCAGAACGCGATGCCATTGACACCGTGCTTTCCGAGTATCCGGCAGAGTGGCGTGCGGTTCACAACGAACTCATCGACGCAATGACAGAAACCGTCGGCGTTCACGATGTGCTGGAGTCCCTGAGGTCGCGGCGCAACCTCTTCGCGGCGGAAGCACAGATCCTCACCGGGCTGACTGTGATGGCGGATTGGATCGCGTCGAACCCCGATGCGTTCCCGATGGTTGTCTCCGGTACCCAAACTCAACGAGTGGAACACGGCATGCGCGCCATCGACCTCACCGTGCCATGGATCCCCGCTCAGCTTAACGACGACACCCACGCCCTGTTCCGAGACTCATTCGACTGGCCGTCGACATTCCAGGCAAGGCCGATCCAACAGGCCATGGCCGATGTGGCAAAAACATGCACCGAGCCGACCTTGATCATCCTGGAGGCGGAGACGGGTGTGGGCAAGACGGAGGCCGCACTGGCAGCCGCGCAGATCATCGCTGCCTCAAACGGTGCCCAGGGGATCTACTTCGCCGCCCCGACGATGGCCACGGCAAACGGCCTTCTGGAGCGCACCATGAACTGGGCCCGCAACACGACCGACACGGGCCAAGTGTCGTCGTTTTACCTCGCCCACTCCAAAAATCAGCTCTCCAAACCCTATCGTGAGCTGCGGTTTAGGGATGTCAACGAGGATGCCACCGACCCCGCCGCGCACGGCGACGTCGTTGCCAGTTCCTGGATGAGTGGGCGCCGCCGCGGGCTTCTTTCAAACATCGTGGTTGGCACCGTCGACCAGGTGCTTATGCTTGCGCTGCGACAGCGGTATTCGATGCTCCGTCACGCGGCACTCGCCGGCAAGATCATCATTTTCGATGAGATTCACTCTTACGGGTCGTATACATCGGACTACCTCGCCACCACGTTGGAGTGGCTCGCGCACTACGGCGCGACGGTCATCATGATGTCGGCAACGTTGCCCTCCACAGAGCGCGAGAAACTCATCGAGGCCTACACCGGTAATCCCGTTGAAGAGCACTCAGACGCGTACCCGCTTATCACTGTGGCCAGCGAAAACTCCCTGCGTTATGTCACGCCTGAGCAGAGCCCGACGAACCTCGAAGCGCGCATCGCAATTATCGACGACACCATCACCGCCCTGGAAGAACTTCTCGAGCCTTTGCTTGTCAGCGGCGGCGTTGCCCTCATCATCTGCAACACCATCGCCCGCGCCCAAGAGGCATATGGCGCACTTAACGCGGCTTACCCCGGCGAGGTTGAACTCCACCACGCAGGCTTTATGGCGTGGCAGCGCTCGGAGAAGGAAGACCGGATGCGCCAGGAACTTGGGCCGGGCAGCCATCGTGGTAAAGGCCGGCCCTGGCGAAAGATTGTTGTTGCAACACAGGTTGCGGAGCAGAGTCTGGACATCGACGCCGATGTCCTTGTCACCGATCTCGCCCCGATGGACCTGATCATCCAACGCGTCGGGCGTCTCCACCGGCACGGACGCCCGGAATCGGATCGTCCGGAACAACTGCGTAAACCACAGGTCTTCATCCGAGCGATCGAAAGCCTGGAGCCAGCACCGGTAATCAACTCGGGAGCAAACGCGGTGTATGACCCGCTCATTCTGCTGAAGACCCTTCTGCAGCTACCGACCGAATTTAAGCGACCTGATGACGTCGCCACACTCGTTCAATCGACATACAGCGACGATCACGAGGTCCCTGAAGGGTGGGAGGAAGTGTGGGCGGAAGCGTCGTCGCAGAGCGAACAGCGCATCGATCGTGCCCATCAGCGTTCGAAGTCTTTCCGGATTGATTCGCCACTTGATACGAATAGGCTGTACGACGTTTTCGGTGATCTCACCAAGGCAACGATTCAACTTGGCGATGAGGAAAAAGGCGCTGCTCAGGTCCGCGACGCTGAGCCGACGGTGGAAGTCATTCCGATACAACGGGCAGGCGATTTCTACACCCCATTTGGCCGAGCAGAACAGATCATCAGCGAAACGCCACTGAACTACAACCAGGCATTCCAACTCGCGTCAAGCACGGTTCGTCTGCCACTCAGGATGACACGATTCGATGCTGATTTTGAAGCCGTTGTCGATGCACTCGAGCGTTCCACCCCCATGGATTGGAACAACCACTACCTGCTGAAAGGCCAACTCGCTCTCTCACTAGACACAAACGGCGAGGCTGTCTTGGGCAGATTCAGAGTCAGATACTCACCCGAACTCGGATTAGAGATCATGTTCGATACCGGCAGCCCCATGTCGGAGGACGAAGTTAAATGAAAACCAAACCACACCACACACCAACACGAAGAAAGCGAAGGAGGTTGAAGAAATGAGCCAACATCCACAAACCTCGCCATCGTTTGACTTGCTGGATGAACCGTGGATCATTTGTACAACCAACGATGGCCCCGCAACGTTGAGCATCCGGGAAATCTTCGACGGCAGTGCAACAGCCGTCGCGGTCCTTGGGGATTCACCGACCCAGGACTACGCCGTTCTTCGCCTGCTACTCGCGATCTTCTGGCGAGCCCACCACCAGTCCGTAACAAAGCAGCTCAGCACCAAGGCTGGGCGTCGGGATTTCCGGTGGGAGGATTGGTTCGTCGATACGCGACAAGCCCTGCTTGACCAAGGGCGCGACGAGACCGTCTTGGAATACCTAACACAGTACGAGTCGCGCTTTGACCTGCTGCATGAGGAAACGCCTTTTATGCAGGTGGCAGGCCTTCACACGAAGAAGGGGACGAAGGCGGACGTCTCTCGCATTGTCCCCGATGCCGAGCATGACTACTTCACCATGCGCACCCATGAGGGGCGATCGAAACTCTCGTTTGCGGAAGCCGCGCGGTGGCTCGTCCACGCCCAGGCGTACGACTACTCGGGCATCAAATCCGGCGCGGAGGGAGATCCTCGAGTGAAGGGGGGTCGAGGCTACCCAATCGGGACCGGCTGGTCCGGCATGACGGGTGGCACTGTCATTCGTGGCACCACGTTGCTGGAAACGCTGCTGTTGAACTCGACTCCGGAAGCTATCTATCTCGGCAACGCCGACGACCACCCCGTGTGGGAACGGCAACCGGATACCCCAAGCCAACGCAACGACCGCGCTGGAAAGATTGCAAAGCCTGACGCGCCGTCCCCACGTGGGGCTGCGGACCTTGCGACGTGGCAATCGCGACGAATCCGCCTGTTCACCGAAGGTGATTCGGTTGTGAATGTACTGGTGAGCAACGGCGATCAGATACCGGACGCGGGCAAGAATGTGTTCGGCGATCCGATGACCCCTTACCGGTACAGCCCCAACCAATCGAAGAAGGGGGTTGAGGCTTACTATCCGCGACCATACGACACGATGCGCACCATGTGGCGCTCCCTGGACGCGCTGATCGCTACAGGTTCTGATCCCGGTTTCGGCGAGAAGAATCTCGCCCCCAAACGGCCCTCGAACCTGGTGAACCTCTCCAATATCGCGGACGACCAGGGGACTGAAGAAGTCGCTGACCTCCACATTGTTTCCATGGAATACGGACCACAGAGCTCAACCGTGGGCACAATCGTCAGCGCAAACGTGGGGCTCCCGCTGCAACTGTTGCAGGACGACTCGCTGTCCACAGCCCACCGCCAGTACGTGCGCGACGCTGCCGAAGCAACGAAGGACGCCGCTATCTCACTTGGGTGGTTTGCAGGTCAGCTCAAGGTCGCAGCAGGTGGAGAGTACGTTTTCGACGCCGACGAGGCAGACCGCCTGTACACCGTCCTCGAGCCGGAGTTCCTGTCCTGGCTGCGAAACCTGGATCTGTCGCAGATGGGTACGGAAGCGACTGCATGGCAGGTCGAAATTGAGAAGCAGGTACTCCACATTGCGGACGAGGCCATTCGTGGTGCAGGGCAGCGGGCGCTGGTTGGACGAGTCATCGATGCGCAAGACGACGACTCTGGGCGGATTGTCAACGCTGGTTCTCTGTACCGGCAGTTGCGTTACCGCCTGAGCAAGGACCTGCCTCTGATCAAACGAGACAAGCCGACCAAACGGGACCAAAACACTCAGACCCCCGTGGCACAAGGAGAATCAGCATGACAAAGCCCACACTTCACATCAGTATTGGGAACACCGTTTCATACCTACAGCGCAACTATCTGGACCATGCGGAGACCGCAGCTGGTGCAGACGCCCGGCGTGTTCTCGCGGAACTCCGCCAAAGCGCGGCCCGCAGTCTCAGCGCTGATCCGTTGGCACTGCAAAAGGTACTGATGCTTCTCGAGCCTCCCCTGAGCGACGACGAGCTCGGTCGCGGCGGTGCTCCGTCCCCATCGGAACTCGCTGCCTACAACGCGCTCACTTTGTTCGCGCAGCACATGCAAAGCGCAACGCAGCCAGTACACACACCTGAACGCTCATTTGCACGCGCATGTGGCCGCCTCCAGACATTGAGCGAATCCAACTCGATCAAACCTCGGTTTGATGCAATGCAGTCCGCGCGCGATGAAGCATCACGTGTACTGCACTTGCGGTCGCTTGTAACGCTTCTGCGAAGCAAGGAGCTTGCATTCGACTACGGCAGTTTCGCCCGAGACCTGCGGTCGCTTCAGTATCCATCGCGTCGCGACGGTGTCCTGCTCCGCTGGGGTAGGGACTACGCAGTCGGAACGCTTCGCCCCAAGGCACAGCGCGCTACTGAAGCCGAACCAGACATCACTTCCCCCTTCGCCACCTCCTAGACACGCTCAAAGAAAGGTTCATCATGTCCATCGTTATTGATATCCACGCTCTGCAGACCGTTCCGCCGTCCCTGATCAACCGGGATGACACCGGTGCACCGAAGTCCGCAGTCTTCGGCGGTGTCCCACGTCAGCGCGTGTCGTCGCAATCCTGGAAGCGCGCCATCCGCCGCTACTTTGAAGACAACTTTGATGCTGCACAGATTGGCGATCGCTCCAAGCGCCTCCCCGAAAAGATCGCACTGCGCCTCATCGACGCAGGTGTCGAGCAGGACGAAGCAATCAAGCGCGTAGAGGATCTGTTCAAAGCTGCCGGCATCAAGACCGCCGTAGAAAAGCCGAAGAAGAACGACGATTCGGAAGACAAGCCCAGCCCGTACCCACGCACTGGCTACCTGTTGTTCCTCAGCCAGCAGCAGATCGATCGTGCAGTAGAAGAACTGCTCGCACGGGACGGTGAAAAGCCATCCAAGGCCGAGGCGAAGGCAATCCTCGACACTGATCATTCGGTGGATATGGCAATGTTCGGCCGTATGGTCGCCGATGATGCTGCTTACAACGTGGATGCCTCTGTTCAGGTCGCGCACGCCATCGGTATCCACGGTTCGACCCCGGACTTCGACTACTTCACTGCGGTGGACGATCTTGCCGAGGAAGGCGAAGAAACTGGCGCGGGCATGATCGGCACGGTCCAGATGATGTCGTCGACAATGTACCGCTACGCCACGATCAACTTCGACGGACTCAAGGACAATCTGGCCTCTGTCGAGGCTGCTCGTCTCGCCGTCGAGCACTTCATTGAAGCATTCGTGAGCTCCATGCCAACTGGCAAGATCAATACTTTCGCCAACCAAACCCTTCCGGAACTCGTGTACGTGGCCGTCCGCGACACCCGACCTGTCTCCCTAGTCAACGCATTCGAGGTTCCGGTTGAGGCAGGCCAGGATGCATCTCGTCGCAAGGTAGCAGCGGACCGTCTCGCCCAGGAAGCACGTGATGTGGAGTCCGTTTACGGATTCAAGCCGCTCGCGGCGTACGTCATGGGAATCGGGGAGACGGCCGACTCGTTCACCGAAATCGCAGAGAAGGCCACGCTGCAAGACCTGACGAAGAACATCAACGAAGTTCTCGATCGCGTCGTAGGTGACCAGTAATGACGCACTCCTTACTTCTCCTCCTCAAAGGACCGATGCAGTCCTGGGGCGATGAAAGCAGGTACAAGACGCGAGCGACGGCGACCACCCCAACGAAGTCGGGGATCGTCGGACTGATCGCGGCTGCTCAAGGACGTCGTCGCACCGATGACATCGAGGACCTTGCCAAGCTGCGCCTGGCGATCCGCGTTGATCAATCCGGCAGCTTGCTGCGCGACTACCAGACTGCACAGCCCTGGCAGACGCGCCCGCAAGACGCAGCACAGCTGGTCACCCGCTACTTCCTCTCGGACGCAGCGTTTGTAGCCGCTCTAGAGCACGAAGACCGCGCACTGCTGGAAAGCATGGCTGAGGCGCTCCGTAAGCCTGCGTATCCGTTGTTTATGGGACGCCGCTCTTGTCCTGTGCATCCGGGGTTGGTCATCGGTATCGAGGACTCCGACGCAGAAGCCGCGCTCCGGAATCACACAACCTGGTACGCCACCGATATTCATAAGCAGCAGGCACCGAAAGAGGTGTCTCTCGCACTGTACCGCGACGCGAACGGTGCTGAACCTGGTGCAATTCCGCGACAGGACGTCCCACTTTCCTTTGACCCAAGGCACAGGCGCTACGGGTGGCGTGATGTTGTTCGCTGCCGCGATGTTGTGCTTGAAAACCCGAAGGGTGTCGACGTCTCTCACGGCACCGATGAGTTCTTTGAGGCGGTGGTACGCGCATGACAACGTTGACTCGTATTTCTCTCAACCCCGCGCGCAGGCAGGGCGTAAAACTCTTGACCGATCCCCAGGCGATGCACGCTGCAGTCCGTTCGGCTTTTCCGCCCGACATCTCCCAGACGGAAGCGCGAGTGCTTTGGCGAGTAGACAAACGCCCTCATGAGCACGTGCTTTACATCGTCGGCCCGGAGAAGCCGACAGGGGTGCACATTGTCGAGCAGGCCGGCTGGGACACACGACCTGCCCAGTCTGCCGACTATGAGCGTTTTCTTTCCGCTTTGACCCGGGGCCAACGTTGGCGTTTCGAGCTCGTCGCCAACCCTACGTACTCCGAACCTCGCGAGGGAAGGCGCGGAAAAGTGAAGCCGCATGTCTCTACACGCAATCAGCTCAACTGGCTGTACAAGCAGTCCGAGCGTGCCGGCTTCTCTTTGGCTCCGCGTATCGACGACAACGTCACCGACGAAGAACGGGCCCGGTGGAGCGTCGCAGATCAACCACAAGTGCTTGAACGCTGGACCGACGTATTTCGCCGCGATAAGAAAGCCCGTAAGGTTCCACCGGTTCGTATATCCAAGGCACGTTTCGTTGGCACGCTTGAAGTAACCGATCCCGAGCGCTTACGGACCACGCTTACGCAAGGAATAGGTCGCGGGCGAGCCTACGGTTGTGGCCTGCTTACCCTGGCACCGGTGAAATAGTGTCCCTGACTCCGCAAGAGGTGCCCATCGCGAGACAGGCCTTGTCGCAGATGGGCAGTCGGATCTCATTCCTGTACGTCGAGCGCGCCATTGTGAACCGTGACGGCAATGCCCTCACGATTAAAGACCAACGCGGTGTTGCCCATGTCGCTGCGACGCAGCTCGCTGTATTACTGCTCGGCCCCGGAACCAGGATTACCTATGCGGCAATGGCACTTCTCGGAGACGCCGGCGTCTCAACTGTGTGGGTAGGGGAGCGGGGCGTTCGCTACTACGCAAGTGGCAGACCACCAGCAAAGTCGTCTCGATTGGCGGAACTCCAAGCAGAGATAGTTACCAACCATCGAAAGCGACTCGCTTGTGCTAAGCGGATGTACGGCCTGCGTTTCCCAGGGGAGGACCTCACTGGGCTTTCCATGGCAAAGCTGCGTGGACGTGAAGGCGCACGAATGAAGAAGATCTACGCCCGCGAAGCGGAACGCGTTGGCATCGCGTGGAACCGGCGTGCATACGATCCAAACGATTACGACTCTTCAGATCCAATCAACCAAGCATTGACCTCTGCAAACTCAGCCTTGTACGGCATTGCGCATGCGGTAATCGTTGGCCTGGGTTTTGTGCCCGCGCTTGGAGTTGTGCATAACGGAACCGATCGGGCGTTTGTTTATGACATCGCAGATCTCTACAAGGCGGAAATCGCAATCCCCGCAGCATTTGATGCTGTCGCCTCCG
Source organism: Corynebacterium sp. HMSC05H05 (assembly GCF_001807265.1). Lineage (GTDB taxonomy): Bacteria > Actinomycetota > Actinomycetes > Mycobacteriales > Mycobacteriaceae > Corynebacterium. The sequence goes on along the minus strand of NZ_KV788411.1, from coordinate 65,416 downwards.
GTGCGATGAAACCTGGCATCACTGTGAGGCGGCTTGTGCGCGACGCGGTGGTAGACAAACGGCTCATGCCGAGAATGGTCAATGACCTCAAGTACGTCATGAACGTCACTGACGATGACACGATCTCGGATGCCGAACTCTACCTGTGGAGCGAACTTGAAGTCATCGCAGCCGGTGTGAACTGGTCTGAACACGAGAGCGCACCATGATGGTCCTCGTCGTCACCGCATGCCCAGCTGGTTTGCGTGGAGACCTCACAAAATGGCTAATGGAAATCGCACCTGGCACCTTCGTTGGCAATCCGACCGCGAGAATCCGCGAGCTGCTCTGGCAACGAACGACCGAACTAGTCAAGGATGGCCGCGCATTGCTCGTCTATTCCAGCAACAATGAGCAGGGGATGGAGTTCCGAACACACAGATACGACTGGGTACCCACTGACTTCGACGGCCTCACGCTCATGATGCGTCCTAGCGCTCCGGATTCCTACGCGCGTCGAACCGGCTGGAGCGCTGCTCGCCGCCAACGCAAGCGATACAAATCCCGGTGATTTTCTATCCGCCTACTCCGCCTGCGCCTTTAACAGTGCCTCCCGCAGCTGCTCATCCACCGCGTAGATGAACATGCCCTTGGTGCCACGGGTCATCAGCACGTTGAGCTCGTTCTGTAGCAGTGTCTCCCCGAAGGCTTCGCGTGAACCATCTGCGAGCACGCGGTTTTGCACCGCTTTCTTGTGGGCGGATTCAGACGGATCGAACACAACTCGCCCGTCCCGGTACTTCACGGAAGGCCCGAGGATCACTCCCGCGTAGTTCAGGTCGAAGCCCTGGATGGTGTAGGTAGAGCCGATCTCGCCGATTGTAGTCGGGGTTTCGGACCACGCCTTTCGGTAGGCAATGCGCCGTTCCTTGCGTTCCTCACGCAGTTGCAGGTTCCACGGGCGGCGCAGGTTGCCGGTCTCGTGGTCCACATTGACGTACCACCAACCGTCGGCGTCGTGCTCGTTCTTCTTCGCCGCGCTGTACGGCCAGTCGTAGGTAGCGATAAGGCGGGAAAGGTTGTTCTCCACCGCGGAGTCCTTCTCCCGGATCGCTTCATCCAGAGCACGTGGATTATCAAAAATACGCAGGTCATACCCCTTTGAGTCCGTGTGGACCGGCAGGATCACTCCGTCGTCGACAAACGCGCGGATCCAGTCGATAGTCTGTGTGTCCGCATTCAGTCGCATCTGGTTGGTCAGGCGGATCGGTGGCTGGGCCATACGGTCGGCGAAATAGTCCTCGACCGGGGTCTCCCAGTGCTGCGGCGTCTCCAGCGTCTGCTTCGGGTCGTACACCGCAACGACTACCTTCGAGCGGTCCAAGATCGCTTCGATCTGGGGTTGGTCATGGAAGTATCCCAGAGCTTTCTGCGTAAGCAGAAGGTGGGCTTCATCGATGAGCACGACGTCCGCTGGATCGTCGGGGGAGAAGCGGTTGATGAACTGCGTGGGGCTGTACACCCGCTCGCGGTCGCCGCGTTTGCGGGAGTCGGGGATGCCCGCCTTCTTGATGATCTCCTTGTATACAGCCAGTTGTCCACCGTCATTCTTGTGTCCGGAGACCAAGTAGCCGTCGATGCCTGTGCCGTCCAGATCGAGGCCGGCAGCAAGGGCGCGGAAGCGTTCGTCCTCGTCCTCCACACCCATCATGATGCCGTTGAAGATGCTGCTGATCAGCACGGTTTTCCCGGATCCGGCCTCGCCAGAAACCAGGATTAGCTTGTGGTCCAGCGGATCGTCGCCGACACCGCCCTCAAGCGCGTTGTTGACCGCTTCGAAGATCTGGTTCTGCGCGTTGAGCTGCTCCTCGTTCAGCTTCTGGAACGGGGACGCCTTGAAAATCGCCGAGGAGGTGATCGCCTCCTTCGACTCGAAAAGATCGGGTTCGACTCGGTGCAGCTCCTGCCACACCTCGTCGAAAAGCCGGTCCAAATGCTCAAAGGTGAAGTAGTCCCGCTGTTCGTTCGTGCGCCGGTTGTTGCGGCGTTCCACTGACTTGCACGACTCCAAGTAGTGCAGGAACCGGTTTTCCACGTCGAGAGTGAGGGACTTGTTGAAGTACGGGTGCCCGATCACGTACATCTCCACGTCGGAAGCGCCGAGGAACTCGCGCCAATCTTCACGCGTCTTCGGGTCCTGATAGAGGTGCTGGCGGGTGCGCTTCTTGATGTCGTTGGTTTCACCGACGTAGACCTTGTACCGGAAACCATGCTCGTATTCGCGGCGGCTGCGCACTACGTAGACGGTGGGGTAGTTCAGCTGGTGGGTGATCCAGTCTGCGCGCTCGTCTTCGGCGCGCTCACCGTAGGCCGTCTCTAAGCTGACTGCGAACTGGTCGTCGTACCGGACTCGTTGGATAAACGGCTTGGGAAAAGCGTCCACGGGGCATGCCTCATCTGCGTTACGCGGGGTGAGGACATGTCCGGCGGGAAGTCCGTTGGGCCCGAAGGGGAATCAGTTCAACAGGGCGCGCAAAGCCTCTCTGGTCTGCGCGTCCGGGGAATATAAAATGGTACCGATCATCCCGCGCGTTAGCAGCACTTTGTACACGTGGCGCACCAGTAAATCGAAATCTTCGTCCGGCACCGTCTTTGGGTTGCGAAAATGCGGGTCCTTGTTTGCGGAACGGACAGTTTCGAAGCGCCCGTCTCGCCACACCAGATCGGGGCCAATGATTACGCCCGCCCAATCAAATTCGAAGCCCTGGGCGGTGTACACGCAGCCGACCTGGTCGAAGCCGCCGTCTTGCGTCGCCCACAGCGCCGACGGGGGAGCGGTACCGACGCGACGGTCTTCCTTGTTGTTCCACGGCCGAGCCCAGTCGCCGATCACCACGTCGTCGACCAACCCGTCCCGTTGAGCATCGGACCATTGCCAGCAGTAGCCGGCGGAGATGCGGGCTGTGTAGCCATTGTCGTTCCGCTCACGCAGGCGGCGTTCGAGCTCCCACGGCGAATCGACGACCTCCACCACGAACGGGTCGCCGTCTGGGAGTGCGGCTTCAAACGGAACGCCGTCGTTAAGCTCGAGTATCTGCTCCACCCACTCCACATAGGCGGCGGACCCGCCGCACCGGAACTGTTCGTCCAGTTCGATGCGCACGACCTCGAGGCCTTGCGCACGGGCGAACGCCTCGATCTCACGGACGGAGCCAAGCTCGCCTTTGCGCACCACCTGGTGGTCGTCGAGCAGGAAGACGGGTACGCGGGCGGCGGAGATGAGCTCGTCGATCTGCAGGCGGTCACTGCGGTCCGCGGCCCTGGTGAAGCGGTTGTTCGAGGTCTGCCGGATGCGGTGCGCCTCGTCCGCGATCAGCACGTCGATCTCGTCCGGCAGCGCTTTGGTGAAGGAATTGAAGTACTTGAACAGGCTCTGCGTGTCCCTGCTCCGGTGTCCCGCGACCTTGCGCATGGTCTGCGTGAACGACCTCGATCCGGTCGCATGCAGCACCGCTTTACCTTCTCTGGCCAGCTCACCCAGCGCGGATAGCGCGATTGCAGACTTGCCGCTGCCCGGGCCGCCGGACACCACAATGACCCGCTTCGTGGCGCCCGCCCGGTGCACTTCGTGTCGAATCATGTCCACCGCCAGCTGCTGGTCGCCCAGAAGGATGAACTGCTCGCGGTCGCGTACCTCGTCTGCCGCGACCTGCATGAGCTTCGTCGACGGTCGCACAGCCGATTTCAGCAGCACCTCCGCGCTGCCCCCTCCACTTAGTCGTTCCTTCAAGTAGGAGCGCAATGCTTCTCGACGCCCTCCGGTAAACACCGGCACATCCCCACCTCTGAGAATCCCAGCCACCCCGCGGTCGCTATCGGCCCCGTGCAGGTATGCCACCGCGTCAACCCAGTCCTCATGATCGTGCAGATTGACTAGGTAGTTGGTGAGGTAACGCCGGTAACCGTCCACCTGCCGCGCCGGGTGGAGCACCGGTTCTGGAAAACCGGTTACGGAGACTAGCGCCTCATCATCCTCAAAGGGTTCCGCCGCGGTCCACTGCTTCAACTCCACGACAACGAAGGACGGGTTGCCGGTCTCCGGGTGTGTGCCGGCCAGGATGACGTCGGCACGCTGCGACGTGAGTGGAAGCGCGTACTCCAGCAGGACATCTACCGCGTCTAGACCAGCCGCTGCCAGATCCTCCGCGAGCGCCGGCAAGCTGTTGCGCCACGAGCGTTGCTCCGACTCCCCGACGGCGGTCTGGTAGTCGCTCATGTACTGCTGCAGCATTGTTTCCACCAGCGAATCGGGGTCGTCTGCGACCCGCATGAACTCCCGAGCGTTCAGGCGCAAACCCGCCATGGCAGCCTCCGTGCACGACAAATCGTGCGACGTGGAGGCCTATCTGACCAGCGGGAAAGAAGCCTGTCGGGGTCGCGGTTATGTAAGCGAGGGTAGCAGCTTGGAAACCGTCTACGCGCTCGCGAGCTTCTGCGTCACCCACGCGTTCAAGGACACGCCCTCCCGCGCGGCGTCCATTGCAAGACGGCGGTGGAGGGAACTGCTGACTCGCACATTGAACCGTCCGGAAAAGTCGCGCTGACCGAACGGCTGGGGGATAGGTTCCCCGGTTTGCTGCATGTCTGCGATCACCTCGGCGACAAGCGCTCGGAGACCCGCACTCGACCGCTGAGCGTCCTCATCGAGCCAGCTCAAGGACGGGAACTCGGCAACGGTGGACACGTACTCACCGTCCTCCTCAGACCAGAAGGTTTGGTAGGTGTACTTATCCGACAAGCGTTCAGTCATCGTCTACTCCTGCTCTTCTAGCTTCTTCACCGCAGCCAGCACCTGTTTGACCTGATACGGCTTCGCCTTTCCGCGGCGGTTCTGGATATTGACGCGCGGATCGCCAACCCAGGGTGTCTTGTATGTGTCGTGATCTCCGCCGCTGTTGGGCCGCTTCTCAAAGAAGTGGTCGCACACCTTACGAAGATCGGCGTAACGAATGTTCTTGCCGGAACGCTGCATCGCGTCCAGGATCTTTTGGATATCGTCCCCCATGGGAACTAGTAGTACCACACATAGTACTACCCTGCAGTGGAAGCACAAGGCCCCCACACCGCTGCAAACTCCGGCATCGCCAGCGCCCACTCCAACGACACGCGCTCCTGCTCCAGGCGCTTCGCACCGGAGGCGACCAGGAACCGGCGGGCGCGTTCTTCGTCGTCGGTGAGGTGGGGGAGCACCCGGGTCGTGTCGCCGGGGTCGGCCACGGCGAGGTGCAGGAAGCGCTTCACCGTCTCCACGTCCATGGCCACGCTGACGACGGGGACGGAAGCGCCGTCGGCAGCCAAACGCGACCGCAGCGCGTTCAGAATCGCGTAACCGTCCGCATCCGCGTCACCCCAGTACAGGACCCGGCGCGCCCCGCGCACCCACGGCAGCTCTGGAAGCGCGCCGGCGGTGTACCCGGAGCCCCACACCAGCACCGCACCTGAGCCATCGGGGGCTTGGGGCAGCGCCAGGAACGTCTCCTTGTTCTCCGCCACGATCACAAGCAAACCGTCCGGCAACTCCAGCGACCCGAACGGCACGCCCACGTCCACCAACCCCGGCGCAGGTGAAAGCAACCGATCCAAGAACCGCACGCGCATCAGCCGGTCGCCCTCGGCAAGACCCAGATCAGACACCCCGAGCAGGCGCTGCAGCAGGCCCCGGTGGGCGGCGATCCACTTGGTGTCCAGGCCCTCGATCGGCACGGCGCGGGCGCGCAGGCCCGACGAAGGTTTCACGTGAAACCATCGCAGAGCGAGGCACAGGCGGGTGAAGTCGTCTTCCGACAACACCAGCCACGACGACCACGAGTGTGCCGCCCGCTCCCGGAACTCAGGCCAGTCCGGGAACAACCCAACCAACACCGAAAACCGCTCACGGGCCAGCGCAACCTCCCCGGCGCGGCCGGCCACCTCCGCGATACGGTCCCACCCGGACAACGTCACGCGCACGGGCACGTCCTGTTTGCCCAGTCCCGCCCAGGACCGGGTTGCCCACTCCACCTCCTCGGCAGGCTCCCAGGCCTGCCAGGCGCGGACGAATGCGCGGGCGGCGGCTTCGTCGGCAAGCACCTGCGCGCGTGTTGGGGGATGTAGGGGAACGGAGACGGCCGAAGGTTCGTCGAGAAGCAAAAGCTCCATGTTGAACTTGACGGGCAACTGGTCAGGCAGGCGCATGGGTATCAATGAGCTCGAAGGTGGAACGCGCGACGGGATCCTCGGTGTAGTGGACCACGATGGCGCCGTCGACGTAGGGGGAGAGGGTCTTGATCAGCTTCATCGGCGTGGCCAGCACCATGTGGAAGCCGAAGCTTTCAAACACGTCCATCGCGGTGCGGGTGAACACGGGGTCGGCGCGGTCGAAGGCCTCGTCCAGCACCACGGTGGCGTAGCGGGGCACGTCCGCGTCCACGCCCGCAAGGCGGTAGCGCAGCGCCGCGGCGAGGCAGAAGAACACGAGCTTCTGCGCCTGGCCGCCGGACAAGGACGCGGAATCCACGTGCGTGTTGTGCACGGTGCCCTCGGCGTCCACCTCGTTGCCCACGAACTTCACATGGCGGCGGGTGTCCAGCACGACGCTGCGCCAGCTGCGGTCCGCGCGCTCGGAGGAGCCGAGGCGGTCCATGATCTTGGCCAGGCGGTGGTAGCGCTCGATGGCGGTCTTCTCGTCCGCCTCGCTCAAGCTGCCGGCGGTCGCCTCGCGCAGGTCCTGCAGGAAATCGCGCACGACGCGGTCGCGGTTGTCGCGGACCTCAATCTGCAGGTAACGCCCCTCGGTGTAGGGGGAGCGACGTAGCGACGCGTTGATGGGGCCCAAGTTGGTCTCAATGTCGCCCTTCGCCCGCTGCAGCTCCTTGTAAATCGTGTTCAGGTGCATCACGGACTGGCCGTTGAGCAGGTCCAGGAAGCGGCCGCGGAACTCCGGCAGGCGGTCCGAGCGCAGCATCTCCAACCGCGCGATGGCCTCGCCGGCGAAATCGGCCGTGGCCTGCAGCTCCGCGGACTCCGCCGACCACTGGGACTTGTAGTTGGACAGGATGTTCACGATAGCGTTGCTGGACTCCGTGATCGTCTTCGCCGCCAGCTTCGCCTGCGCGTCCAGCTGCGCGGTGACCTTGAAGGCGCTGTCGCTCAAATTCTCCGGGGTCAGGCGGCGCGTGGTGGCCGCCAGCATCGCCTCCAATTCTGCCGCCAGCGCCGGGTCCACCTCCACGTGCTCCGATTCGATCCGCTTCAGCCGCGCCTGGTCGTCCTGCAGCGCCCGCTTGGCCACGGCGAGCTCGTCGCGCACGCCGCGCAACTCCTGCTCGGTTGCCTTCAGCGTGTCGGAGGCCTCACGCCACGCCCGCTCAAGCTCCTTGGCTTCGGGGGAGGAGGTGAGCCGCTCAAGCTCAGCGCGCAGCCCCGCCAACTGCTCCTCGACGCTCGCGGTGTCCACGCTGGCCCACTCCATGCCGGCAATATCCCGAGCCTTAGCAACGTCGCTGGCCAGCGCCTCCTGCTTGCGCTGTGCCTCCGCCAGACGGTTGCCCGCCGCCGTCGTCGCGCGTTTCGCCTTCGCAAGCTCCGCGCGGAGTGCTTCCACCTTTGCGTGGTTGGAGGAGCCGAGGCGGTAGTTGCGCCGCTCGCCCAGGCGCAGCCGGTCGTTCTTCACGTACCTGGCGGAGCCGGTCCTATCGGCCGGGTTGCGCTCCAAGCCGTCGATGGTGGCCGCACGCTGGTCTTGCCGCTCCAGCTCGTCCACGGTGCGCACCAGGGCGTAGTCGAAGGTGGTGGCCAGCATGCGCATCAGCCACGGGCGCATCGGGTGCTCCACCACGCGCACCTTGTGAAACAGGCTCTGCGGGTTCCTCGGCCCGCGCGGGACTTCCACGCCCTCGGGCACGGTGCGGTACTCCAGCCGCATCCCCAGGTGCCGCCCGTTGACCCAACCGCTCACCTCGCGCTCACGCTCCGCCGGCACCAAAAGGGTCGCGGCAAACCCGCCGAGCAGGCGCTGGATCACGGGTTCCCATTCGGCGTGTTCGGGCAGCACGTCGATAAGCTCGCCCACGTACGGCAGCTCGCGCACCGTCAGCCCGGTATCCGCGCACAGCTGCGCGCGCACCTCCACGTAGCGCTGGTCAATGTTGGAGGAGCGGTTGCCTAACGACGCCAACTCCGCCTCCACCGCCGCCTCCGCGCCAGCACACCTCTCGTGTTCGCTTCGGGCCTTGAACCACTGTTCGCGCAGGCGCTCCTCCTGCTCCGGCGCGGCCGCCAGCTCCGCCGAGGCCTGGGCCTTCAGCTCCGCGAAGCGCTCGGTGTCCAGCGCACCGTCCAACTGCACCAGAGCCGCCAGTTCGCGCAGCTTCGCGCCCCGCGCAACAAGCTCGTGCTCCTCACGGGCGATGTTGCGCTCGATCTCACCCAGGCTCTGACCGGCCACCTGCTCCCGCTGCACCGCCGCGCGCTGCACCGCCTCCTGCTGCACTTCCTTCCTCGCAGAGAGGGATTGCGTCTGCACTTCGAGGGCGGCGAGTTGGGCGGAGCTGACGTCGATACGCTCGCTCAGCTGCTTCGCCTCAATCGCGCGCCGCACGTGCGGCAGGGCCGCGGAGAGCGCGGCAGTGTTCTCCTGCGTCGCCTGCGCATCCTTGAGCTTGGTGTTCAGCCCCGGCAGGGGAGCGAGCGTCTCAATCTGCTGGTGCACGTCTTCGAGCCGCTCGTACGCTTGGCGCAAGTCCTCGTGCGTGGCCACGGCATCTTCCGCGACCTGGAAGGTGCCCGGTACGTCCAGCATGTAGTTGCGGAACAGCTCGTCCATGCTGGACAGGGACTTCGCGGACTGCGTGCGGTGCAGCAGCATCTGCGCTTCCTCGCTGCCGATACCCAGCTTGGAGCGGAAGCGGTTGGCAAACACGGAGTACTGGTCCGTGAAGGTGACACCGGCAGTCTTGTATTCCGCTTCCATCTTGCGTTTGTCCAGGGAGTTCTGCAGCAACGGCACGAACCCGTCCACGTCCACCTCGCTAGGGAAGATGCCGTAGAGCGTTTTCACCTGCGCTTCCTGCTGCTGGCCCGCGTTGAGGCGGTAGATCGCCGCGAGCGTGAGCACCTCTTTCCCGGTGCGGTAGGTCAACGCGACAATGCTGGCGGTCGCGCCTGAGCGCAGGTACTGACTGCGGATCTCACCCGTGGCCGGGTCTTCGCTGCGGCGCCACGCGCCACGGATGTAGGACACGCGGCTGCGCCCCTTGTCGCGGCCCGTTTCCTGCTGGGCCGCGGCGTTGAAGCGCAGCTTGCCGGGAGGGACGAGCACGGCGGAAAAGGCGTCGATAAGTGTGGATTTGCCCGAGCCGGACGCGCCGGTGATTAAGAACCCGCGCTCACCGACCGGGATGTCGTAGTAGCCGTCGAACGTGCCCCAGTTGACCAGCTGCACGCGCGCAAGACGGAATTGTGCTGTCACTGTTTTTCCCCTTCCTCGGCCAGGCGCAGGTACTCCTCGCGCAGCGCGTGGGCTGTGTCCGCGTCGAAGATGTGGCGCAGCACAGGGGAGACCTCCCAGCGCCCCTCGGTCTCCGTGTCGGTGAGCAGGCTGTACTTGCGGATGGTGTTCACCGCCGCGGTGAACCGCTTCTTAAACCCGGACTCGTCTCGGTTGTCCACCGCGCGGACGTAACTGATGGCGCCGTACAGCTCGTCTTCGCCCACCACAACGCGCTCACCCGGCGTGGACATGCCCAGCTCGTGGCGCAGCTGCAGCAGGATCGCGGTTTGCAGGTGCGTCAACGCCTCGGTGCGTAGCACCGGCGGCACCTGCACGTCCTCGTTGTCCGGGCGAACGTGGCGCGTGAACGCGATGCCGGCGTCCTCGTCCACCACCAGCTCCAAAAACACGTCGTGCAGCCGCGAGCGCAGCGTCTCCGTGTCCGTGGTGATGGCGTGCCACGTCTCCTTCTTCCGGTCCGCGGTGATAAGCGGGCCTTTGAGCAGGTCCACCAGGGCGCGCCGGGTTTCCTCGGACAGGGTGCCTGTGTCGCCCGTCCACAGCGGTTCCGTCATTGCATCTCCTTTACTGCTGCTGCGTCGAAGTGCCACCGCGGGACCGTCGCTAAGCGAATGCCCCCATCGTCTTCCTCGAAGCGCACCTCTTCGCTGCCGTCTTGCCGCACCCCGTGCTTGAGGGCCAGGTACACAAGGCCCACCACCGACCCCAGGCCCTGGGTGGCGGGGTGGCGCTCGAGCACCTTGCCTATCGACGCCCCTCCGGCCCGCCCAACCGTCTCCCCAACAGCCGCAATCAGCTCCTCCAAGTCGATCTCGCTTTCGCGTACCGCCTGGTAGAGCGCCTCCGCGTCGCCCTCACCGGGCTCGAACGCCTCCACCTCGGTGGTGATGACCTCCGCGCCGGGGTCCGCGAGCTTGATCTGCGCCACCGAGCCGATCTGCATGCCGATGCGCTGCAAGGGCGTGTCCATCTTGTGCGTGGCCGAAAGCTCCTCGCGCTCCGCGGCGTCGGCGGCGAGCTTGCGGGTGTCGCGCAACAGCTCGATCATGCGGCGGTCCTCGGCGAACTGCTCGCTGGCCACGTAGTTGCGCAGGTTGCGGGCCAGGCGCGTCATCATGCGGTTGACCTCGTAACCGGCGTCCTCCATGTCGCGGAACAGGGTGCGGAACTGCGCGCGCTCTTCTGCCGTCATCGCCGCGTTGTCCGCGCGCTCGAGCACCTGCCCGATCCACGTGTCCAGCCACGCGCCGCGCTCCGGGTCCACCACCAGCGAGTAGAACGCGTTGAAGCTTCTGCCTGCGTCGGATTCGCCGATCAGGTCCACGCCGGCGAAGATCTCGTCCAGCACGTCGCCTCGCGAGCCCTCCGGGTCCAGCAGCTGGCGGCGCAGCTGCGAATTCAGCGTTTCCAGCTCGTGGCGCACGCGGGCGAAGTCGCCCGGGATCGCGCTCGCCTGGCCCAAGATGTCGCCCACCCGTTCGCGCACGGTCGCAGGGGAGGGCAGCTCGAACTCACCGCGCTCAACCTGCTCAATCTCCGCCTCGATGCGGGTGCGTTCGGCCTCGAGGTGCTTCAGGCGCGAATCGATGTCCGGGTCCGTGTCCCGCGCGAGCGCTTGCAGGGCATTGCTTATCGACGCCACCCGGCTCGCCGTCACCGCCGATCTCGGCGCACTGACCCTGTCCATCATGTGCAGGGCGGTGAGCGCCTGCTCGCTAGGCTCGAGCGTCTCGCCCGTCTCTTTGGTGCCGGACTTGCGCACGAGCCACCCGGCTTTGACCCAGTCGTTGCAGTACGCTTGCGGTGTTTTCGGGAGCTCGAAGGTGCCGCGCAGCACTGCAAAGTCGTCCGCCATGAGCTGGTAGAGCTGCTCCGCCGGCCTCGCCTCTGCGCCGCGTGGGAAGTGCTCCGCCACTACCGCCAGCAGCACCGGGGCGTTGTCCGCGTGCAACAGCCGGATCGCGGCCGACTGCTCCTTCTCACGCTTATACGTCAGCGCCCGGGCCTGGATGGTCATGCCGGCTATCTTCCCATAGCCCCCTCCCACCTGCACCGAGAAACTTTTTCGCGCTACATGTAGACACACTGGTGGCGATAGTCTATATTCGCTTTTGGGCCCCTCCGCCCACGGTCCATCCCCCCCCCCGAGACCGGCTGAGCACTCACCCACCCCCCCATTTAGAGTGCGAGTAGGCGGAGGGGATTCCGCTATTCTTTGGCGTTTTAACCCGATGCCCCCACCAAAAAGAAGTGGCCCGCCACCTCGTGTTCTAGGTGGCGGGCCGCGCTTCGAATTTCTCCGCGTCTAAGTATAAGCACGGATTGATTAAAGGAAAGTTGAAATCCAAAAAGTGGGGCAAATCACTCTTTTAGAAGCGGGAGCTGCCACCCCCGGCGCTAAATCCCGAGGAAGACACGGAGCTGCTGCTCGAGGATGCCGCCTGATCCGCCTTCACGTTGGACTCGTGCCAGGCGTGCATGTGCACGTACGGGACGTACCCGCCGTACCAGAACCCGGATTCGTACACCGCCGGCGCGGTGAGCTTCTCGCGCTCCTTGACGTCGCTGAACTGCTTCTTCTTCACCTGGTCCAGGATCACGCGGTAATCGCCGAGCACGCGCACGAAGTCGTCCACGAAGGTGGGGGAGGAGGGGTTGGCGTCCAGCGCCTCGATGCGCTGCATCAACAAGTCCAACTCCTGGCGCAGCCCGCTATCTTTCACCTCGCTGCGGGCGCGAAGCACGTCCTCGCGGATTGTGCTCAGGTCCGCCCGGCGCGTGGCCGGGTCACCGTGCTCGACACCGAAGAGGCGGTCGATGTTGTCCTCGGCGTTGGAGACGTGGTCCACGGACTCGGCGGCGTCCGCAAGCTGCTTGCGGTGCTTATACACGTCCTTGTCGTCGTCCATGTTGATCGAGCTCAGCCCCTGCGCGCCGTGCACCAGCTCGTTCATGCCCAGGAAGCGGTCGCGCACCTCGGCCCACTGGCGGCGCAGCGTCTCGTCCGCGAACGCCGAGGACAGCGAGTTCGCCCGCACATCCACCTCGTCCAGGCGGCCTGCGAGGCGGGTGTACTCGTGGGTGACAAGCTCGTAGTCCTCGCGGGCTTTCGCAATTGCCTTACGACGATTGCTCCGCACCGCCACCACACCCGCACCAACCGCGGTGGAAGCGCCGAACCCGCCCATGCCTGCGCCAATAATCGCCCCGCCACGGTCGTTCTCTGCGTCGCTGAACTTCCTATCCGAAAGCCCGTCCGCGTCCATGGCCAGGTTCGCCGTGCGGAACAGGCCGGAGGGAATGTTGCCTTCGTTCACGCCGGGTTTCATGGCATCCAGCAGGGATTCGCGATACGAGTCGTCGTCAAGCATGAGCTCTTGCGTGACATCGTCGCCGCCGTAGATGAACGCCTGGCGCGGATCCAGGCCGACGCCCACGATGAGCACGCCGTCGGCCGGGCGGCCGTTTTCACCCTTGGACTGGTCGATCAGCTCCGGGTATTGCGAGCGCAGCAGCTCCTCAACGTCGTCGAGGATGTTCTCGTGGTTGGTTTTGAACACCATGTAGTGGAAATCCGTGACCACGTCGGCCGCGTTGATGTTGGCGGTGTCGCGCTGGAGGCGCTGCTCGTCCTCGGGGGTGAGGACGTCCTGCGAGTCGTCGATAGTCGCGCTCGGCGCCCCCGCAGCCTGGACGGTGTACTGATCGCGCTCAGGGACGTCGATGGCGCTGTAGACGGCACCCGCGCCACCAAGGCCCACAAGTGTGGAAATACCGAGGACAGCAGCAATCTCTTTCATCTTTGGCATGTGTTCAGGGTAACCCCGTGTAACGCAATGTGACGGGTGGGCGATACGACTTCTACACGTGTCAGAACCCCCTGGCAGGTACCCGATTTACTTAAAGGAGATTGCCATGAAGCGCATCGCCACCGCTGCCGTCGCAGCAACCCTGTCCCTGTCCGCACTTTCCGCTCCGGCCTTCGCAGCCGACGCCGACACCGTCCCGGCCAAGGAGAACCAGGGCAGCTCCGCCCAGGCTGAGGGCGACCAGGCTGCTGGCGAGAAGGTCGGATCCTCCGAGGTGTACAAGAAGTGCAAGGAGGGCAAGAAGGCCGAGTCCGAGGAGGGCAAGGCAGCCACCGCTGGCAAGGGCGGCGACAAGGCTGAGCCGGGCAAGGAGAAGAGCTCCAACAACGCCACCGGCGAGTGCATCCAGGAGCTCATCGACAACCCGGACACCAAGTCCGGCATCCTCGGCCTGCTGATCGGCGTCCCGGTTGCCCTCGTCGCACTGCTCGGCGCAGCAGCAGCCTTCACCGGCGCTATCCCGGGTGTCTCCCTCCCGGCTCTGCCGTTCTAATTCAGCTCGCCTGAGCGTTTCTCGGCCCGTTCCCTCGGTGGGGCGGGCCGTTTTTCGTGTCTCAGTTTGGACACATTTTGCTGAGTTGCCGTGCGGGATTCTGTGGACACGTGTTGTTCTGGCTTCGGGCTACCCGATCAACACAAGGAGAACACCATGAAGCGCATGACCACCGCTGCCGTTGCGGCAACACTGTCCCTGTCCGTCCTGGCCTCGCCGGCACATGCGGCGGAGGACGAGAAGACCTCGTCCGAGGTTTACCAGCACTGCCGCGGTCTGGTTGGCTCCGCGAATGAGAAGGAGAAGGAAGAACTGCGACAGAACGGCGGCTCCTCTAACCCGGACGCCGTGTGCATCAAGAGCATGCTCAACAGCCCGACCTACCGCGGCGGTGTCATCGCCGTCCTGGTCGGTGTGCCGCTCGCCCTTGTGGCGCTACTCGGCGCAGCAGCCGCGGCTGCAGGCATAGTCCCGGGCGTTTCCCTTCCGAGTATGCCGAAACTGCCGGCGTAATCCGCCACTTTTGTCTCATTTTGAAAACGATTCCCCGAATCGGTTGAAAGCGCCTATTAGACACGTGTTAACTCCTTGGCAGGTAATCAAACCGACACAAGGAGACGATTATGCAGCGAATCACTACCGCTGCTCTCGCAGCAACCCTGTCCCTGTCCGCCCTCACCGCACCGGCATACGCTGCCGACGGCGAGGAGAAGATGGGTTCCTCTGAGGCGTACCAGAAGTGCCTGGAGGCTCAGAAAGAAGCAAAGGAGTACATCGAGAGCGCCCCGAACGAGAAGGAGAAGGAGCGCCGCCAGAAGGCTCTGGACGACGCCTACGACAAGGCTGGTGTGGGCAGCTCCACCAATTCCGGCGTGTGCATCAAGGGCCTGACGCACAAGGACAGCGACTACCGTTCCTCCGCCCTGGGCGTGCTGATCGGTGTGCCGCTCGCCCTCGTTGCCCTGCTCGGCGCCGCAGCGGCGTTCTCCGGCTCCATCCCGGGCCTCTCCCTCCCGGCAATGCCGGGCCTGCCGATGTAAATCCCGCACCCGAATAGCCCGGTTCCCGCAGCGTAGGGGCCGGGTTATTCTTCTGCCACGAAGCAGTACGAGAGTTCCCCCTCGGCTCACAAGGGTTTCGCAGACAGGCCCCGTAGAAAGTTTGTGATCCGGGCGAGACACCCCGGGATGAATCCGACACGAGAAGGAGAATTATGTCTGCAAACACTCGTATTGCCGCATCGGCTACCGCACTCGTGCTGGCTGCCGCCGGCCTCACCGCCTGCAATGACAGCGACGGCGACACCGACACCACCGGGGTCACCCCGTCCGACGCCATCACCTCGGAGGACCCGGTGTCCGGCGGCTCTTCCTCCGGCGGCTCCGCATCCGACGGTTCCGCTGGCGGCTCCTCCGCTGGTGGTTCCTCGGTCGGCGGCTCCGCTTCCGGCGGCACCGGTCTCGGCGGCGCGGAGATGACCGATTCGCCGCTGGGTGGCGCCGAGGTTTCCGACTCCCCGCTGGGCGGCGCTGAGGCCCCGGAGCAGGTTGATCCACTGAGCCCGCAGATGACGCCGTAACCACAGCGCCGACAAAGGCACCGGCACGGAGTTTCCCTTCCTCCGAGCCGGTGCTTTTTCGTGTCTAAAACGGCTCCTGCACCGCGCGCGTGATCACCACTGCGTCGGCGTCGATGTGCTCGTGCAATTGCCTCTCGACGTCCTCCGGTCCATCCGACGTCAACAACCACCCCGCCCACGCATCCTTGCCGGGGGAGAAGTACCCGTCGCCTTTGCCGATAATGTTCAGCGTGGCATCGCGAAGCCACAGGGGACCGACCAGCCCCGCGTGCTCCGTGCCCTCGAGCGGGGCCACGTACGGCTGGTAGGCGACGGCGTTGAGGTCGGCCACGGTGTCGTCGAAAAGCTTCTGCGCACGCAGCATGTGCTCGGGTGAGCCGAGGTAGACGATGGTGGTGAGCGACAGGGTGCCGTGCGGCTCGTCGCGGAGCGTGAGGTCAGTCAGGCCGCCGAGGCTGGCGGGGAGGTGCGTCGGCGCGTCGTGGTCCTCGAAGAAGAATTTCTCGATGGCGTTGTCGCGGTTGGTGGTGGCGAAGTCCACGAGCGCGTTGAGCTCGTACAGCCGCATCTGGTCCGGGGCGGGCAGGTTGTCGTACGCGGCCTGGCAGCGCAGGTCCCAGAGGGTGAACTCCTCCTCGATGGGGTGCGGTCGAGGGGAGACCGCGGAGATGACAGCGCCGCTCGTTTCGATGCGCTCGCGGTAGAGCTCGTACGCCTCCTCGAGGTCGCGCTCGTGGGCCACGAAGTGGGTGGTGACGATCTCGAAGGGCATGCGCAAGAGGGTAGTCGATTGCGCCGGGCGCGGGGTGGCGCGGACGCAGACCATGTTTCACGTGAAACACGGGCAAAAGAAAACCGCCCCGGAGGGCGGTTCAGCGCAGCAGCAGGGGACTGCTACACGGCGGTGGAGCCGGCGGCGGTGGCGGCCGAAGGCTCGTCGTTAAGCTTCTGCTCCTTGATCTTGCCCGACGCGAACTTGTTCACGATCAGCGCGACCGCGCCGTCGCCGGTGACGTTTGCGGCGGTGCCGAAGGAGTCGACGACGATGTAGGAGGCGATCATGAGCGAGAGCATCGAGTCGTCGAAGCCCAGGTTGGACTGCAGCAGGCCCGCGGCCGCCATGATGGCGCCGCCCGGCACGCCCGGGGCCGCGATCATCATGATGCCCAGCAGGAGGATAAAGCCGATGATTTGGCCGCCCGAGATGTCCAAGCTGGCCATGTAGACGATGGACAGGGCGTAGAGCATGATCTTCATCATCGAGCCGGACAGCTGAATCGTCGCGCACAGCGGGACCACAAAGCCGGCGACGTCCTCGTCAACGTTGTTCTTCAGCGTGGACTCGTACGTGACCGGGATGGTCGCAGCGGACGACGAGGTGCCCAGGGCGGTGAAGTACGCCGGCAGCATGTTCTTCAGGGCGCGGAACGGGTTCACGCCCGCGACGACACCGGCCACCAGGTACTGCAGCAGCACGATGACCACGGTCATGACCACGGACAACAGCAGCACCACGCCCATGGCGGCCATGGTGTCGCCGAAGTTCTCGTTCATGCCCAGGCCCAGGAAGGTGCCGAAGATGTACAGCGGCAGCAGCGGGATCACGAACGTGACCACGACCTTGAGCACGACGTCGTTGAGCTCCTGCAGCACGTTGTACAAGTTGTCGGACTTCACCGCCGTCATGGCCAGGCCGACGATGAACGCGAGCAGGAGGGCGGACATGATCGCCAGTGGCGGCGGCATCTCAACTTCGAAGTAGGGGGCCAGGCCGCCCTCTTCCGGGTCGGCGACGTTGGTGATCAGGTCCTTGCCCGCCAACAGCTTAGGGTAGAGGAAGGTGCCGGTCGCCCATGCGAGCAGGCCGGAAAGCACGGTGGATCCGTACGCCACACCCGCGGTAATGCCCAGCCACTTCCCTGCGCCGCGGCCCAGGCCCGCAATCGCGGGCGCGATGAGCGCGAAGATCAGCACCGGCACGAAGAAGCCGAGGAAGTTGGAGAACAGACCGTTGAAGGTGATAAAGACACGAGCAAGCCAGTCCGGGAAGAACAGGCTGCACAGGAACCCGAGAATGATGGCGACAACTACCCAGAAGAGCAGTGAGCCTAAGAGCTTACTTTTCATGTGTTTAGGGTAGCCGGTAATTATACAGGACACTGCATTTTTGAGCGCTTTTCTTTCGCGTCCGTCCCGGCCGTATGCTTGGAAGCCATGAGCCCGTTTGAAAATATGAGCACCCTCAACGTCGTTGTCGGCATCATCTTTATTCTGCTGACCCTGCTTCTGCTCATCCCCGGCACGCTGGCGTCCATGGGCAACCTGCCGGGCAACAAATGGTTCGGCCTGCACGTCCCGGCGGTGCGCAAGGACCGCGCGATCTGGGACCAGGCCCACAAGGTCGCCGGCCCGTTTTGGGTGCTGGCCGCTGTGGCGCTGGCGTTCGGCGCAGCGTTCTCCTTCATCGCCTCCGGCTGGATGTGGGTGCTGCCAGCGGTGGCGTTGGTGGCGGCCGTCGTCGCGGCGTCGCTCGGCGGCAACTTCGGTGCGCGTGCGGCCACGGCCGTGGAGCAGGCGCGGGAGAAGCAGGCGGAGGAGCCCAAGCCCGCAGTGAACATCGATGCTTTACGACGAGCCGCCGGCCACGCCGACGAACAGAAGTAGGTGCCCATGACTTGGCAGGAAGCGATCCTGACCGTGTTGCGCGAGGCGGGGGAGCCGATGGCGCACAAGGACATCGCCGCCGAGATTGTCCGCCGCGGCCTGGTGGACGCCCCGCACACGAACCCGGAGGTTGCCACCCACGCCGCCATCACCGGCCTAAAGGTGGACGGCCTCGTCGCCGCCGCCCCGCGCGGACAGTACCGCCTGCCTGAATAATATTCCCGGCGGAATATCGGTTCCGCTATAGTTGTCATCTGTGACGTACATGACTTCTTTGAACTGGTGGTGGCTCGCCTAACTGGCGCGCCACCTACGAAGTCACGGCCCGCCAGCTTGCACCCCAAGCGCCGCGGGCCTTTTTTCACCCTCGGTGCGACGAATACGACAGAACCGAGGACCACATGCACTACACCCACCGCGAGGTGCGCTACCACGAGGACGTGGCCAGCCTCTTCGCCCACATCGGCGGGCTCGACGCGGACGATTCCGTGTTGCTCGAGTCCGCCGACATCACCACCCGCAACGGCCTGCAGTCAGTGGCGGTGCTGCGCGCTTCGGTGCGCGTGACCTGCAGCGGCAACCGCGTGACGGTGGAGCCGCTCACCCCGTCCGGCGAGATGATCGCGGGGCGATTGCTTCTCGACGACTACCGCGTCGCCGAGCACACCTACGAGTTCCCGGCGTCCGAGGCCGCGGACGAGCGCGAGCGCCTTACCGCGCCGTCCTCCGCCGACGTGTTGCGCGCGCTGACCACCCGCGCCGGCTACGGCAACGAGGACTTCCCGTTCCTCGCCGGCGGCTTCGCCTACGACTACCTCGACTCCTTCGAGCAGCTGCCGCCCGTCGCCGAGGGTCCGAATACCTATCCGGACTTCCAGTTCGTGCTCGCCGAGGTGCTCCTGCGCGTCAACCACGAAACGTCCACGGCCTACCTCGCCGGGGTGGACGCCGCAGGGGAGGGCATCGACCTCGAGCCGCTCGCATCGCTTATCGACGGCCCAGTGCCCGCCTACCAGCCTTCCACCGGGTCGGCGGAGCGTGCCGTGGTCAAGGCGAATGTTTCCGACTCGGACTTCCGCGCTCAGGTGGAAGACCTCAAAGACCACATCGCGAACGGGGACATCTACCAGGTGGTGCCGGCGCGCGCGTTCACTACGCAGTGCGCGGACGCGTTCGGGGCGTACCGCAGGCTGCGCGGGTCCAACCCCTCGCCGTACATGTTCTACCTGCGCGGACCCGGCTACGAGCTGTTCGGCGCCTCGCCGGAATCCAACCTGAAGTTCGACCACGCCACCCGCCAGGTGGAGCTGTACCCGATCGCCGGCACGCGCCCGCGCGGGCTGAACCCGGACGGGACGGTGAACCACGAGCTGGATACCCGCATGGAGCTTGAGCTGCGCACCGACGCCAAAGAGGTGGCCGAGCACACCATGCTGGTGGACCTGGCCCGCAACGACATGGCGCGCGTGGCCGAGCCGCGCACCCGCCGTGTGCGCGAACTGCTGCAGGTGGACCGCTACTCGCGGGTGATGCACCTGGTCAGCCGGGTGACCGCAACGCTGGCTGCGGACCTGGACGCGCTGGACGCGTACCGCGCCTGCATGAACATGGGCACGCTCACCGGCGCCCCGAAGCTGCGCGCCACCGAGCTGCTGCGCGGGGTGGAGGGCACGCGCCGCGGCTCCTACGGCGGGGCGGTGGGCTACCTGCACGGCAGCGGCGACTTCGACACCTGCATTGTCATCCGCTCGGCGTTCGTGGCCGACGGCGTTGCCACGGTGCAGGCCGGCGCCGGCGTGGTGCGCGATTCCGTACCGCAGGCCGAGGCCGACGAGACCCTGCACAAGGCCTACGCGGTGCTCCAAGCGCTCGCCGCGGGCCGCGAATTGGAGGTGCGCAAGTGATCGTTTTGCTGGATAACCAGGACTCTTTTGTCTACAACCTCGTCGACGCGCTCGCAGGCTTCGACACCGTGGTCTACCGCAACACGGTGTCCGCCGACACGGTGTTCGCCGCAGACCCGGAGCTCATCGTGCTCTCGCCCGGCCCCGGCTACCCTGCGGACGCCGGCTGCATGATGGAGGTCATCGAACGCGCCCAGGGCCGCATTCCCATTCTGGGCATTTGTCTGGGCTACCAGGCGCTCATCGAGCACTTCGGCGGCCGCGTGCAACCTTGCGGGCCGGAGCACGGCACCTCGGTGCCCATGCGGCTGACTCAACCGCACTCGCTTTTCGACGGCCTCACGGTCGGCGGCGCCCCCGGCCAACCCGGCCTGGAAGTGCCGGTTGCCCGCTACCACTCCCTGGGCGCGACCGAGGCGCCTCAAGGGATCACGCCGTTGGCCTGGACGGACACGCAGATTGGCAGCGTGATCATGGCCGCTGAGACCGACGACGGCTACTCCATCGGCTTCCAATTCCACCCCGAATCCATCCTCACCCCCGCAGGGCCCCAGCTCCTGGAGCGCTGCGTGGAACACCTGCTGCAGAAAGGACGCGACAATGGCTGACCACGTAGAGATCTTCCGCCGCTTCATCAACAACCCCGAGCCGACCCTGGAGGAGGCCATTGAGGCGTTTACCCCGCTGACCGTCGGCGACTACGACGATGTCCACATCGCCGCGCTTTTGGCCACCATCCGTACCCGCGGGGAGACCTTCGCCGACGTCGCGGGAGCCGCCAAGGCGTTCCTCGCTGCGGGCCGTCCGTTCCCGGTGACGGGGGAGGGGATCATGGACACCGCGGGCACCGGCGGCGACGGCGCCAACACCATCAACATCACCACCGCCGCCTCCCTCGTCGCGGCGGCCGGCGGGGTGAAGATGATCAAGTGCGGCAACCGCTCAGTGTCGTCCAAGTCCGGTTCGGCCGACGTGCTGGAGGCGTTGAACATCCCGCTCGACTTGGACCCGGATCGCGCGGTGCGCCAGTTCGAGTCCTCGAACTTCACCTTCCTGTTCGCCCCGGCGTACAATCCGGCTATCGCGTTCGTACAACCGGTACGTAAAAAACTCGGCGTGAGCACGTTGTTTAATACGATGGGCCCATTATTGAGTCCCGCAAGGCCTGAATTCCAAATTATGGGGATAGCAAACCCTGGGTTGGGGCCAACTATTGCGGAGACCATGCAAACGCTCGGCCGCTCCCGTGCGCTCGTGGTCCACGGCGCCGGCACCGACGAGATCGCGGTCCACGGCGACACCCTCGTCTGGGAGCTGAAAGACGGCGAGATCTCCCACTATACGGTGGCGCCGGCGGAGCTTGGCGTCGATAAGCATACGCTCGAGGACCTCCGCGGAGGCGACGGCGCAGAGAACGCCGCCGCCATGCGCGCGACGTTCGCGGGGGAGGGGCCGGCCGCGCACCGCGACGCCGTGGCCGTGAACGCCGGGGCGATGTTCTACCTCTACGGCATGGCGGACTCGCTCGACGCGGGCACCGCGCATGCGAAGCAATTGCTTGCCGACGGCTCCGTGTCCCAGTGGCTGCGCACCCACGAGGAGGCGGACTACAGTGGCTAAGATTTTGGACGACATCGTGGCGAACCGTAAACGTCACATTGACGGAATACATGGGCGTATGGGTCACGTTAGTTTCGACACGTTACGTTATTCTGAGCGGTCCCTTTACGATGCCCTGGCCGCCCCCGGCGCCTCCTACATCATGGAGTGCAAGTCCGCCTCGCCCTCGCTCGGCACCATCCGCGATGATTACAAACCGGGGGAGATCGCGAGCGTGTACTCCCGCTACGCGTCGGCGATTTCCGTGCTGTGCGAGCCCGACTACTTCGGCGGGGACTACGACCACCTCGCCACCGTCGCCGCCACCCGCACCTGCCGGTGCTGTGCAAGGACTTCATCGTCGACGAGGTGCAGATCTACGCCGCCCGCTACTTCGGCGCGGACGCGGTGCTGCTAATGCTGTCGGTGCTGTCGGACGAGGAGTACGCGCACCTCGCCTCGGTGGCGGAGTCTTTACGCATGGACGTGCTCACCGAGGTCATCGACGAGGACGAGGCAGCGAGGGCCGCCCGGTTGGGCGCGAAGATCTTCGGCGTGAACCACCGCAACCTCCACGACCTGAGCATCGACCTGGACCGCTCCGCGCGCCTCGCCGCGCTCGCGCCGGACGGGGCAGTGGTGGTGGCAGAGTCCGGCATCCGCGACGCCGCGACCGTGCGCCGCCTCGGCGGGCACTCCGACGGCTTCCTCGTCGGCTCCCAGCTGACCTCCCAGCCGGACATCGACCGGGCCTGCCGCGAGCTGGTCTTCGGCCCGAACAAGGTCTGCGGCCTGCGCTCGGCATCCGCGGCCCAGGCGGCGAAGGCGGCCGGCGCGGTATACGGCGGGCTGATCTTCGAAGAAGCTTCCCCGCGCAATGTTTCACGTGAAACGGCCGCAGAGATCATCGCCGCGGAGCCGGGCCTGGACTACGTTGCGGTGTCGCGACGCACCGAAGGCTACGGCGAACTGGTCCAGCCCGGCGTCGCCGCCGTGCAGGTCCACGCCCCGTACCAGGGCTCGCTCGAGGCGGAACGCGCGCTGATCGAGCGCATCCGCGGCGAGGTCGACGTCCAGGTGTGGCGCGCCGTCGACATGACCGGGCCCAACGATGCGGCGGGGGTGGCGGAGCTCGTCGACAAGCTAGTGCTCGATTCCGGCGCCGGCGGGACGGGGGAGCGGTTCGACTGGTCCCGCATCCCCACCACCGACGCGCTGCTCGCCGGGGGGCTGAGGCCCGACAACCTCACCGACGCACTGCGCACCGGCTGCGCCGGCCTCGACCTCAACTCCGGCTTCGAAGACCCCCGCGGACACAAGGACGCCGCCGCTTTGACGCGCGGCTTCGCCACTATCCGCGACTTCCACAACTAAGGACTGACACAATGACCCTGCTCCCTGCGTACTACGGCGAGTTCGGCGGACAGTTCGTCCCCGAATCGCTGATCCCGGCGCTCGACCAGCTCGAGCAAGCCTTCGTCGACGCGTTTAACGACGAGGCGTTCATGGCCGAGTACCGCGGCCTGCTCCGCGACTACCTCGGCAGGCCCACCCCGCTGACCGAGTGCCGCAACCTGCCGCTCGAGGGCAACGCGCGCATCTTCCTCAAGCGCGAGGACCTCGTCCACGGCGGCGCGCACAAGACCAACCAGGTGATCGGCCAGGCGCTACTGGCCAAACAGATGGGCAAAACCCGCATCATCGCGGAGACCGGCGCCGGCCAACACGGCACCGCCACCGCACTCGCCTGCGCGCTGCTCGGGCTGGAGTGCGTGATCTACATGGGCAAAACCGACATGGAACGCCAGGCGCCGAACGTGTACCGCATGCGCCTGATGGGCGCCGAGGTTGTCGGCGTGGAATCCGGCGCGGGCACCCTAAAAGACGCGGTGAACGAGGCGCTGCGCGACTGGACCGCCACCTTCCACGAGTCCCACTACCTCCTCGGCACCGCAGCCGGGCCGCACCCGTTCCCGAAGATTGTCAAGGAGTTCCACCGCGTGATCTCCACCGAGGCCCGCGCCCAGATCCTCGAGCGCACAGAGCGGCTACCGGACGTGGTGGTCGCCTGCGTCGGCGGCGGCTCCAACGCGATTGGCACTTTCGCGGACTTCATCGACGACGACGGCGTCGAGCTCATCGGCGCCGAGCCCGGGGGAGAGGGCTTTGGCCTCGGCGCCCACGGCGCCGCCATCGCCCAGGGCACGACCGGCCTGCTCCACGGCACGTACTCGTACCTGATGTGCGACGGCGACGGCCAGGTGGAGGAGTCCTACTCCATCTCCGCCGGACTGGACTACCCGGGCGTCGGCCCGGAGCACGCCCACCTGGCCAAGTCCGGCCGCGCTTCCTACGTGCCCGTCACCGACGACGAGGCCCTCGACGCCTTCCAGGCCCTGTCCCGCCACGAAGGCATCATCCCCGCGCTCGAGTCCTCCCACGCCCTCGGCTACGCCCTGAAGCGCGCCGCCGAGCACCCGTCTAATGCCGAACCGCTGCACATCCTGGTTACCCTGTCCGGCCGCGGTGACAAGGACATCGCCCACGTGCGAGCAACGCTTGAAGAGAAGAAGGAGAAGTAAATGAGCCGCTACGAGAAACTCTTCACCGCCGGCAATGGCGCGTTCGTGCCCTTCATCATGCTCTCTGACCCAAACCCGGAGGACGCGGTGGAAATCGTCTCCGCCGTCGTCGACGCCGGCGCGGACGCCGTGGAGCTCGGCGTTCCGTTCTCCGACCCCGTCGCGGACGGCCCAGCTATCCAGGGTGCGCATGTGAGGGCGTTGGCGGGCGGAGCGAGCGTCGATAAGGCGCTTGCGCAAATCCGCACCATCCGCGAGCGCTACCCGGACCTGCCGATCGGCATGCTGGTGTACGGCAACGTCGCGCACGCGCGCGGCCTCAAGCGCTTCTACCGCGAGTTCAAGGAGGCGGGTGCGGACAGCATTTTGCTTCCCGACGTCCCCGTGCGCGAGTCCGCCCCCTTCAGCGCAGCCGCCACAGCGGCCGGCATCAACCCGATCTACATCGCCCCGGCGAAGGCCTCGGAAGCCACGCTCGAGGCGGTGGCCACGAACTCGCGGGGCTACATCTACGCCATCTCCCGCGACGGCGTGACTGGCGCGGACAAGGAGGCGACGGTGGAGGGCCTGCGCGAGGTCGTCGATAATGTGCGCAAGCTCGGCGGGCCGCCGGTGCTGCTGGGCTTCGGCATCTCGAAGCCGGAGCACGTGCGCGACGCGATCGCCGCGGGGGCCGCGGGCGCGATCACCGGATCGGCGATCACGAACATCATCGACAAGCACATCGACGGCAACCGCGTGACCGACATGGACGCGCTGAAAACCGCGCTGACCGAGTACGTCGGGGCCATGAAGGGCGCTACGATCGCATCATGACCTGTTCACGACGCATGTTCCTGCTCGGCACCGCAACTACGTTTGCCGGTGCGTTCCTCGCCGCCTGCGGAGAGGAGGCCCCCGAAGAAGTTGCCAAGACCGACGTTCCCGTCGGCTCCGCGGTGATCCTGGACAAGTTCATCATCGCCCAGCCCACCGCTGGCACCTACGTGGCGTACTCCAGCGTGTGCCCGCACCAGCAGAAGAAGATCACCAAGGTTGAGGGCGACACCGTCAAGTGCACCGCCCACGGCTCGGTATTCAGCATCGCCGACGGCGCCCGCGTCTCAGGCCCGGCCGTCACCGGCATGCGCGAGGTCCCCGTGACCGACGCCGGCGACAACATCTCCGTTTCCGAGTAGATGAAGAAGCTCGACCCGCTTCTCGTCGGCATCGTTCTCGCGGCGGCACTCGCGTTCGTGCTGCCCGCCCAGGGCGCGTTCGCGGACGGGTTCGCCGTCGCGGTGAAGCTGGGCATCGCGCTGCTGTTCTTCCTCTACGGCGCGCGCCTGTCCACCCAGGAGGCGCTGAAAGGCCTGACCAACTGGCGCCTGCACGCGCTGATCCTGGCGTTCACGTTCGTCATCTATCCGGTGATCGGCCTCCTCGCGCGGCCCACCACGGCGTTTATGTCGGAGGAGCTGTACCAGGGCCTGCTGTTCATGTCGCTGGTGCCGTCCACCGTGCAGTCCTCGGTGGCGCTCACCGGCGTGGCGCGCGGCAACGTCTCGGGCGCGGTGGTGGCGGCGTCGGTGTCCTCGCTCGTCGGCGTTGTGGCCACGCCGCTTTTGGTGATGTGGCTGATGGGCGCCGGCGACGGGGTGTCCGTGGACGCCTCCGTGTTCGGCGACATCGCCCTACAGCTTCTCCTCCCGTTCATCCTGGGCCAGCTGGCGCACAACTTCATCCCGCGGGTGGGGGAGCTGGCCAAGTCGAAGGCGACCAAGCTCGTGGACCGCGGCTCCATCTGGATGGTGGTCTACTCCGCGTTCTCCCGCGGCGTCGTCTCTGGCGTCTGGTCCAACGTCTCCGCGTGGGAGATCGTGTTCCTCACGGTGTTCTCGTGCGTGCTGGTCGTCGCTATGCTGTGGCTCAGCCGCATCCTCCCGAAGGCGCTACGTTTCCCGCGCGAGGATCGCGTCGCCATCCAGATGTGCGGCACCCAGAAGTCGCTCGCGACCGGCCTGCCCATGGCCACCGTGATCTTCGGCGGCGCCTCGCTCGGCGTGCTGATCATCCCGCTGATGATCTACCACATGTGCCAACTGGTCATCTGCTCCGCGTACGCCTCCCGAATTTCCTAGGAGTTTCACGTGAAACATTTCGTCCGCATCCACTACAACGTCCCCGAACTCGGCGGCGAGTTGCTCAATATCGCCGAGCTCGAGGAGATCTCAGCCCACGAGTGCACCATGATCCGCATGATCGAGCTCGACCCGGCCGAGACCATCACGGGCATCTACGTCGACGGCCGAGTCATCGGCCAGGCGAACCAACCCATGGGCACCGTTCCGCACCCACGCACCTACGACTCCATGGAGGGCATCACCGCCACCCACCTCAGCGAGGAGGAGTTCGAGGGCCTCTGGTCCGAGGCTCAAGCAAAGTTGCAATAGCCTATCGACGTCCCTCCGGTTTTCCACGCCCGCCCCACCCGGCGGGCGCTTATTCTTGGCCCATGGACGGATTCTTCGACACCATCATTGAGTTGCTCCAGCGGTACATTGGCCAGCCGATCTTGTTTGTCATGGAGAAGTACGTCGGACTCTTCGAGAGCATCTTCGGCCCTCCAGGCTTCATGCTCGCATTCGCTTTGCCAATCGCGGCCGGGTTCGCCCTCATCTTCGCCCTGAAACCTGGCCAGGCCTTCATCTGGTTCCGCCGCGACCTCATCGACGGCATGGCCGTGGCCGTCCGGATCCGCTACAACCCCGACTGGCGCAGCGAGGGATCCGAGCACAGGGACACCTACGACTGGCGCCACAACTCAGTGATCATCGAGGTTCCGACCCCCAGCGGACCCCGCCGCTACATCGACAAGCCGGTGGAGCAGAAGAATCTCGCGCCGAAAGTTCGCCGACAGGTATACAAGCGCGCACTCCACGAAATTCGCTACAACCTGAACGTCAGCGACACGGTAGAGGAGCGCAACATCAACCAGGCGATCCGCGAGGACTACTACGACTTCCCGCTCCGTGATCCGGTTCCCGTCAGACTCATTCCGCCGAAGCAGGAGGAGGGGCGCATCTGGTTCCGGGTGGTTGAGAAGAACAGCTTGAAAAATTAAATAGTTGGTGCGGGCCCAGTTGTCCGCAATGCGGAGTCGTAGGGGACATGCCCATCAGACAAACGGACCGGACAACAACGCCACCGCGAGAGTGATCGGCCAGGCAAGCAGGGTAAGAACAGACAATATCCCCAGCAGGGGGCGCTTTTCACGCACCGCGATAACAAACCCCAAAACAGTTACGGCGATCAAGCCAGCCCAATAAAGCCATTGGCCCCACATGGGAACGTGGTCACCCATAAACGGTGTTGCGATCCAAACCGCCACAAAAATCGCGTAGATATACGCGGTGCGGTGACCTTTCCCCATGTTCAGGCGCCTCCTTGTACCCCTCGTTGTCGCATCACAATAGTTGGTGCAGGCCCAGTTGTCCGCAATGCGGAGTTGCGGAGCGGGCTGAGGCGGAGCTGACGTCGATAAGCAATTGCCAATAGTTGGTGCAGGCCCAGTTGTCCGCAATGCGGAGTTGCGGGCGAGTTATAGCAATCGCTATAAACTGCATTTCCGCAGGTCAGAGAAATGTCGGGGGTAAGTTTTATAATGTCCGCAATCGAACTCGCATTCGCCTCAAGGGGGCCCGACATGACCGCCGCAGTTGCCACAGAACCCAACCCCATCGCCGTCGCATTAAGCCAGCAAATCGAAGACTCTCACCGCGCAATGACCCAAAGCAAAGCGGAGCTGTTGTCCGCAATCCAGACGTTCGACGAGCTCGCACTCGCTATCGAATGTGGCTCCACGACCACCGCGCACTTCCTCATGCGCCGCCTGGGCGTGTCATCCTCAACCGCCCACGAGTACGTCAGCGTCGCGCACCGCCTGCGGCCCTTCCGTTACCTACACAAACACTTCACTGCCGCTGCACTGAGCTACTCGGTGGTGCGGCTGCTGTTGAAGTACATGACGCCCGAAAATGAGCGTGAGCTGGTGGATCTCGCCCTCGGGATGGGTTACCACGAGCTCGAATGCGCGCTGGCGGGGAAGAAGCCGCAGGACGGGGAGGGCGACGACAGCCCCCAGTATTACCTGAGCCTGCACAAGCGCGAGAACGGAGATATCGCGTTCCACGGCAATATGAACGCCACGGACGGCGCCGCTTTCGTCGCCGCGCTGAAAATCGGCGAAATCGCCTACTGCAACCTCGACGAGGTGCTCGAGGACCTTGACCCAGAGGTCAACGGGGAAATCGACATCGCCCTCGAGCGCGCCGAGGAGGTGGAGGAGAACCGCCCCGCGCGCAAAACGGTTTCCGGCTATGGGCTGCCTATTGGACGCATGCTGCTGCGGGCGCTGATGGGCATCGTCCACATGGCCCGCACGACGCCACGAAACACGCTGACCACGCCGGGTGCGCACGTGAACATTCTGGCCACTCCGGACGGTCGCGGGTATATGCCCAACAACGTGGGCGCGCCGTCGAAAGCCATTGCAAGCTTGCTGGCTAATGCGGACATACGCCTATCGACGGTCAACTCCGACGGCCTCATCCTCAACACCGGACGCAAACAGCGCCTGGCAACGAACGGGCAGGTCAACGCGCTGCTGACGATGTGGGGCGGGCAGTGCGCGGCACCGGGGTGCACGCACACGCGCTTCATCGAGATCCACCACATCGAAGACTGGGCCAGCGGCGGTCTCACCGACCTGGAGAATCTCCTGCCGCTGTGCTCCGCCTGCCACTCCCTGGTTACGGAGGGGTATCTGCAGACGTTGAAGGAGCATTCAGACATCCACTTCGTCTACCGCGACGGGACGCGCTTCGTGTCCACGAACTACTCCCTGCCGCAGCGCAACGACACCATGCGGACCATGGAGGAGTGCAACTGGTCCTTCAACGACTAGTGAGGCCTAGAAGAACTGCTCAACGGCCGGCACACCCGGGACACCCGGGATCTTGCCCGCTGCGGCTGCGGCGGCGCCAACGAGTGCCAAGACGCCTGCGGCGATGCCGGTGCCAACGAGGATGTCGTAGGTGGTGCCGAGCTTGTAGCCGCGTGCAACATCGTTCTTCAGGGAGGACTTTGCGCTCTTCGGCACCAGGTTCTTCTCAGACGAGCTCTTGTACGGGCCCGAGTAGCCGGAACCTTCGTTGCGGAGCTCACGGGCCTCGGCCTGCACCTTGGCGACAGCGAGGTGGGCATCGGTGACGTCGGAGGCGCGATCCGGGCTCACGATGTCGGAAAGGTCCTTCTGGTTGCCCTCCTCAGCCTGTGCCGGGACGGCCGCCAAGGACAGGGCGGTGGTTGCGGCCAGGGCAGCTGCGGTAATGCGCTTCATTGGAAACTCCTTCGTGCGAATCTGACGTTAAACAACCCGGAATCGGGTAGGCGCCAGTAAAACACATGTTTCCGCAGGTATTCAAACGTTTTGAAAAGTGTAACGCTGGGAAGGTCGGTGACGATATACACCTCTTCGGAAACGCGGAAACTCCCCTCCCGAGCAGGGGGAGAGGAGTTCGGATTCTGGATCTAAGCGCTGAAGCTTAGAACGGGAGCTGCACACCCGGGATCACGCCTGCGTATGCAGCGCCGCCCAGAGCAGCAAGGAGGACAGCAGCAATACCCGTGCCGAGAAGAATCTCGAAGGTGGTACCGAGCTTGTAGCCATTGTTCGCGTCGTTCTTCAGGGAGCTGTTCAGCACGCCCTTAGAAGCGTCATTGAACTTGTTGGTGTTGTTCTTCTCGTCGCGCTCCACCATGTCACGCACGGAGGAAGTGAGGCCCTGGTTGTTCGTCAGATCCGCCTTGTTGAGACCCTCGACGAGGCCAGCAGCGACAGCGTAGCCAGCAAGCTCAGTATCGGTCACAGCAGAGGACCCACCCGGCTTGTTCAGCCCTCGCAGGTAGGCGACGTCATCGGCTGCCTGTGCCGGAGCGACAGCGAGGGACATTGCGGTGGCTGCGGCCAGGGCAGCTGCGGTAAAGCGCTTCATGGGGATCTCCTAGGTAGAAGCTTACAGAATGGTGCCAGTTACCTGACTACCGTCATTGAAGCACATCTTTCGCAGGGACCCGGATTTCTATTCACCTGTAGCTAAACCCGAAACACACAAGTTAAAAAACCACGTTCACCAGCAACATGTAGAGCGCGGTGCCGGCGAAAATCGACACGTCGGCGCGACGCTTCCACCAGTGCAGCAGCAGGGTGGCCACCAGGGCGGTGAGCGCGGATGCGAGGTGGGCGGGGGAGCCGGCGTGGCCGACGAGGGTGTAGGCGACCAGCACTGTCATCACGCCGACGGGCATGAGCACGGCGAGGAACTCGATGAACGGGCTGCCCTTGAGCACGCGCAGCATGGAGAAAGGGAGTGCGCGCAGCAGCACGGTGACGATGCCGACGGGGATGAGCACCGCGGCCACCATGGGCAGCGAGACGCCGTCGGGAAGGCCGTAGTTG
This sequence comes from Corynebacterium sp. HMSC05H05, assembly GCF_001807265.1. GTDB lineage: Bacteria > Actinomycetota > Actinomycetes > Mycobacteriales > Mycobacteriaceae > Corynebacterium. Next base: position 34,698 of record NZ_KV788411.1, on the reverse strand, counting down.
GCCATGGTCGACACGGTCATGGCAGCCGCCAGGTCAGCTTGTCGTCGATACGCGGCGCCCAGAAGCGTAGCAGGAGGACGAGGAAGTAGGACACGAGCGCCACGATGATCACTTGACCCGGCAGCACCACGGCGGCAGCCAGAGCGAGGCCGCCAGCGATCAGGGGCGCGGAGAGGTCGCGGCTGGCCTGGAACGCCTCGAACGCCAGCACGGCGAACAGTGCGGTCAGCGCGAAGTCGAAGCCCTCCACGCCCTCGGGGATGACGGCACCCGCCAGGGCACCGACGATGCCGGAGGCGATCCATGCGATCTGGCAGACCACGGAGATCGTCAGCAGGCGCGCGTCTGAAGGGCGGCCGCGAAGGGTGGAGGTGATGGCGTAGACCTCGTCGGTGAGCGCGTAGGTGGCGTAGGCGGACGGCGCTCCCCGGCGGATCTCGGAGCGCGGGTACGTCAGCCCGTAAAACAGGTGGCGGAAGTTCACCATGAAACCGGTGATCGCGCTGGTCACGGGGCCGACGCCGGTGATCACCATGTCGATGGCCAGAAACTCCATGGATCCGGCGTAGATCACCGTGGAGAAAATTGGGGTCCACCACCAGGCGAAACCGGATTGGGTCATCAGTAAGCAGAACGCCAGGCCGAGAGGGATCAGGCCGAGCGCGACGAGCCACATGTCGCGAAGCCCCAGCCGAATTTCGGCGGATGTTTCACGTGAAACAGCCACTAGTTGTCCTCGAGGTTCGCAGGGAAAGTGGCGAAGAGCGGCAAAGGCATTGCTTGTCGACGCATCACGTCACCCCACAGATCCGCACCCGCGGGAGCGACGACGTCGCTGGGCAGGGCGGGGGTGACAAACCAGTCGCCGCGCAGGATCTCGTCGTCAAGTTGGCCCGGCGCCCACTCGGCGTAGCCGGCAAAGATGCGGACGCCGTCGAGCTCAGAGGCGAGCTCGACGGGGGAGGCGTTCAGGTCCACTAGCACGAGGCGGTTTGCCAGACGGTTGAGGTAGGGGTTCTCGGGCGCGCCGGCCGCAGTCACGCCCAAACCCACCGCAGACTGGGGGCTGACAGGCCCGCCGATGTGCACGGCCTGCGGCTTGGCGGCCAATTCGGCCCAGCCCGCGTCCATCACGTTGGCGACCGCGACCTCGCTGCGGCGGTTCAGCACCACGCCGAGGGTGTGGTCCGCGTCGTGCTCCAGCACCAGCACCACGGTGCGGGCGAACTCGAGGGAGAACATGCCGGGCGCGGAGACGAGCAGCATGCCCGGCTCTGGTTCAACCCGCTCCAGTGCGTTGAACAGGCGGTCTGCGTAAAAATACTCAGGCATTTTCCCTCTCCCACCAGGCTTTCAGCTCTGCGACGGCTTCGTCGTGGTCCAGTTCGCCGCGCTCCAGGCGCAGCTCCTTGAGATACTTCCATGCCTTGCCCACCTCCGGGCCGGGTTCAAGCCCCAGGATCTGCATGATCTCGTTGCCGTCCAGGTCCGGGCGCACGCGCGCGAGGTCCTCCTTCGCGGCGATATCGGCGATGCGCTCCTCCAGGTGGTCGTAGGTGCGCTGCAGGCGCGCGGCCTTCTTGGCGTTGCGGGTGGTGGAGTCGGCGCGCACGAGTTTGTGCAGCTTGGGCAGTAGTTCGCCGGCATCGGTGACGTAGCGGCGCACGGCGGAGTCGGTCCACTGGCCCTCGCCGAAGCCGTGGAAGCGCATGTGCAAGAACACGAGCTGGCCCACATCCGAGATGACGTGCTTCGGGTACTTCAGGGCCTTTAGGCGCTTGCGGGTCATCTTCGCGCCGACCACCTCGTGGTGGTGGAAGGTCACGCCGCCGCCTTCCTTGGGCGCGCGGGTGGCGGGTTTGCCGATGTCGTGCATCAGCGCCGCCCAGCGCAGCTTCAGGTCCGGGCCCTCGTCCTCGAGTTCGGTGGCCTGGCGCAGCACGGTCAGGGAGTGGCGGTAGACGTCCTTGTGCTGCATGTGCTCGTCGGTCTCCAGCTGCAGCGCGGGGATCTCGGGCAAAATATACCCAGCCAGACCGGTGGACACGAGCAGGTCGATGCCCTCCCAGGGACGCGCGCCGAGCATGAGTTTGTCCAACTCCGCCTGCACGCGCTCGGCGGTGATGCGCTCGATCTCGCCGGCCATGTCGCACATCGCGTTGAACACCCGGTCTGCCACGGTGAAGCCCAACTGGGAGACGAACCGGGCGGCGCGCAGCATGCGCAGGGGATCGTCGCGGAACGACACCTCGGGCTCCTGCGGCGTGTCCAGCACCTGCTGCACCAGGTCCGAAAGCCCGTCGACGGGGTCGTGGAAGGTGGGGGAGAGGCGGAGCTCGTCGTCAAGCGAAAGCTCAATGGCCATGGCGTTGCACGCGAAGTCGCGTCGGATGAGGTCGCCCTCGAGTGTGTCGCCGAAGGTGACCTCGGGGTTGCGCGTCACGCCGTCGTAGAGGTCGGAGCGGAAGGTGGTGATCTCCACGGTTTCGCCGTGGCGGATGGCGGAGACGGTGCCGAACTCGATGCCGGTGTCCCACACTTTCTCGCCCCATTCGTCCAGGATCTCCTGGATCACCTCGGGGCGCGCGGAGGTGGTGAAGTCGAGGTCGTGCACCCCGCGGCCGAGCATCGCGTCGCGCACCGAGCCGCCGACCATATATAAGGTCTCGCCGCGGCCTGCGAACAGTTGCGCGAGGGGCTCAAGCAGAGCAGCATGCTTGACGACGACATCCTGCGCCCTCGCCATCAGCGCAGGGGCGGCAAGCGGGTCGGTCGGGTCTGGCATATCGAAGAGCTTCTGCGTCACCCGGGACACGATACCCGCCACCCCCGCGCGGGAAGTACCACAACCGGCCGAAAGACCGATAGCATGACACGAATGAGTGACAACCAGCGCCCGGTTCCGGGGCCCTCCAACGGCAAGGGGGGCTCCGGCGGCGGTAAGCGCCGGCCGCGGCGCCGGCGCGGGGGCAAACCCGCCGAGCAGCAACAGCAACAGGGAGACAAGCCGAAGCGGAAGCGGAACAACCGCCGCGGGAAGAACTCCCGCGGCGGGCGCAAGCAGCACAATCGTCGCAGGTCGCAGTACCAGAACAGGCATGATTCGTCCATAGAGACGCGCGACGAGACCTCGGCTGGCGGCCTGGTGGTCTCCGGCATGGCTGAGGCCGTGGGCAAGGACGGCAAGGTGGACATGAGCCGCATTTACGTCGCGCTCATCGGGCGCCTGGACCGTCGCGGGCGGCTGCTGTGGTCCATGCCGAAGGGCCACGTGGAAAACGGCGAGCACCAGTGGGTCACCGCGCAGCGCGAGGTGTGGGAGGAAACCGGGATCACCGGCGAGGCCTTCGACACCTTGGGCACGATCGACTACTGGTTCGTCTCCGACGGCGTGCGCATCCACAAGACGGTGCACCACAACCTGCTGCGGTACGTCGACGGCGTGTTCAACGACGAAGACCCGGAGGTCACTGAGGTGGCGTGGGTGCCCATGAGCGACCTGATGGAGCACCTCGCCTACGCCGATGAGCGCAAGCTCGCCCGCATCGCGTACGACCGGATGCCGGATCTGGCCAGGAAGGAAAAGAAGGCCGGAAGGGCAACTCCGCGATGAACCGGTACGCCGCGCTGGCTGCCGTCGTGCTCGCCGCCCCCGCCGTGCCCCTGGCGCCGGATAACCCGGAGGTGACGGAGCAGTGGGCGAACCTGACCGTGCGCCCGTCCGAGGGCGAGCAGGCGAGCGTGGAGGTCCTCGAGGCACCGCACGCCATCTCCGCGCACGATCCGTTTCACGTGAAACTTCGCGTGACCAACCACTCCGACGACCCGCTCGAGGGTTTGAGCGTGGTCCCGCGCCGCGCCTCGGCGGTGGCCTCGGTGATGGAGCAGCGCTACGCCACCATCGCTGGCCCGCAGGAGTATGGGGTGGTGGGGGACGCGCGTGACGTCGATAGGCAATTGGCCCCCGGCGACTCGCTGGAGCTCGAGATGGACTTGGGCCTCGACCTGCCGGATGTGGGCACGTACCCCATCATGCTGCAGCTTCTCGACGCCTCCGGTGCCCCCCTCGACACCGACCGCTTCCATATGGGTGTCAGAGGCGTGCGCGATGACATCCGTGCCGCAGAGCTGACCGCGCTGTACCCGGTGACCGCGCCCGTGGACATCCTGCCCGGCGAGACCGGCGAGGCGCCCGAAACGCAGCCGCTGGTGCTGGCGAACGACTCGCTGGCCGGGCAACTCGCGCCCGAAGGTCGGCTGAGCCAACTGGTGGACCAGTACATCGACGCGGCGCAAACGCCGGAAGTTGGCTACGCCACCTGCGTGGCGCTGGACCCGGCGCTGGTGGACACCGTGGAACGCATGCAACACGGCTACACCGTCGACGACGAACGCCCCGCCGTGGTGGAGGAACCGAAGCGTCTGCGCGACTCCTGGGGAGGGGAGGCCGCCCCCGACGGCGAGCCCGGCACTGGCGCGGAGGACGCGAAGGTGTGGCTGGACAAGGTACGCCACATCGCCGCCACCGGCTGCGTGGTCTCGCTGCCGTGGGCGAACGCGGACTTGAACGCCGTGGCGCGCACCGGCGACAAGTGGCTCATGCGCGAGGCCGTGGAACGCGGGCCGTTCGTGCTGCAGCGCGTACTGGGCACCGCCGGCACGCTCAACACCGTGGTCACGGGCACTGGATACGTCGAGGACGGCACCGCGCCGGCGCTGGGCTGGGCGGACCACTCACGCTCCACCGTCATGGACGAAGGCATGCAGGCCGCGTGGGAGCGCGCGGAGGCGGCCGGCGTGCAGGAAGAGCACGACGGGGCTGAAAGCGCCCTGGAGCGCGCAGACATGGCGGACCTTTCCGGTGCAGCCGCACCCGCGCCGCAGCAGCCCGTGCGCGTGCTGGCCGCCGCGCCAGGCAGGAACTACGGCTGGATCGCGCCCGGTGTGATGACGGTGGGCTACCAGTCCTCCCTGGCCACCGTGCTAGCCGCCACCGGCGTAGACCCAGAGACCACCGGCTTCTCCGAGGAAAACCTGCGCTACAACTACGCCGTGGACTCCAAGGCCGCGCGCGACACCAACGCCGCCGCCGCGGTGCGCCTGGCCACCCAGTCAGCCTGGGTGACGGAAGAGTCCGAGGAGCAGCCGGAGCCGATCCTGGTCGCCCCGCCCACGAACTGGGACGCGGACACCGCCGCCGCAGTGCTGGGCACCGTGGCGGAGCTGGTCACCGGAGCCGCGGCGCACCCCATGGCGTTTGGCACCTACCTCGAAGCGCCGGCCGATGTCGCGCCGGCGAGTGAGCCGGGGGAGCACACGGACCCCACCGCGTTCACCGATGCGGAGGTGCTGCAGGTGACCCAGCAGGCCGGGTTCATCAACGACCTGACCGGGCTGATGGTGCCGGACCCCGGCATTGCGCTGACGCGCTACGGGTTCACCCTGCCGCTGCGCCGGGACCTGCTGCAGGCGCTGTCCATCGGCGAGCGGCGCGCCAAATCGCGCTACAGCGACGCGGTGGAGGCCACCAGCGAGCGCCTCGGCGCCTCCCGCGCCGCGCTGGGGAACCTGCGCTCCGCGGTGGACCTGATCCCGCCGGGCAACGTCTACACCCGCACCTCCAACTCCAGCCCACTCTTGATCGTGGCCCGCAACGGGCTGCCGCTGCCGGTGGAGACTTCCATCAACTTCTCCGGGCCGGCGGACGCCCGCCTGCACGTGCCCGGGGTGCTGCGCATCCCGGCCCGCGGTTCGGTCACGGTGCAGATGACCGCGGACCTGCCGGAAACGTCCCGCAGCACAGACCTGAACCTGTACCTGGCCAGCTCGAACGGGCAGCCGATCTCGCAGCCGGTGGACATCGCCGTGCGCACCACGCGGTTCACGGTGGGGCGCTGGTTGGCCGTCGCAGCGCTGGTGCTGGCTGGGCTGCTGGTGGTGATCGCGCTGCGCGGCGCGCGGGGCAGCCCGCCGAAAGACAGCGACCCAGAACCAGAAGCCAGCAGACGTAAGAATCGGAGAACCAAGTGACGGAACAGGGACTGCGTCGGCGCATTGTCACGCCAGCGCCGCCAGCGCCGGTGCCGGCGCCGCGCGAAACCAAACCGGCGCGCGAGGAGCTCGAGGACGGCGCGCCGGATAAGTCGCTGCTGACCACCAGCCCCAAGGGCGAGACCATCGCCCCGCCGCAGACCGCCGACACGGTAGCGGCAGGCACAGCGGCGGTCGCTGTCGCCGAGCCGCAGGCAGCCGAGGAGGAGCCCGCCGAGGGAGGGGAGAAGGTCGTGCGCGCCACCGGCTCCATGGCCGTGGCAACCCTGATCTCCCGCATCACCGGTTTCATCCGCACCGTACTCATTGGCGCGGCGCTCGGCGAGGTCGTGGCGGCGTCCTTCAACACCGCCAACACGCTTCCCAACCTGATCACGGAGATCGTGCTCGGCTCCGTGCTCACCGCCCTGGTGGTGCCGGTCTTGGTGCGCGCGGAGAAGGAGGACGCGGACCACGGCGCGGCGTTCATCCGCCGCCTGTTCACGCTGACCCTGACGCTGATGACGGTGGTCACCGTCGTCGCCGTGGCGGCAGCGCCGCTGTTGACCAGGATGATGATGGACGAGGACTCCCAAGGCAACCTCGTCCAAACCACCTCGTTCGCGTTCTTGGTGCTGCCGCAGATCTTCTTCTACGGCATGTTCTCCCTGTTCATGGCCATCCTGAACACGAAGGAGCACTTCCGGCCCGGCGCCTGGGCTCCGGTGGCCAACAACGTCGTCTCCATCGCCGTGCTCGTGGCGTACATGGCGCTGCCGGGGCAGCTGAACCCGGCCGCACCGACGTCGATAAGCAATCCGCACGTGCTCCTGCTGGGCCTTGGCACCACGGCTGGTGTGGTGGTGCAGTGCCTGATCATGCTGCCCGCGCTGCGCAAGCTCGGCATCGACCTGCGGCCGCTGTGGGGCATCGACGAGCGCCTCAAGCAGTTCGGCGGCATGGCGCTTGCGATCATCACCTACGTGGCGATCAGCCAGTTCGGCTACGTCATCACCAGCCGCATCGCGTTCGACGCGGACGCGGCGGCGCAGTTTATCTACCAGCAGCACTGGATGCTGCTGCAGATGCCGTACGGCATCATCGGCGTCACACTGCTCACCGCGATCATGCCGCGCATGTCCCGCAACGCCGCGGACGGCGACGACGCTGCCGTGGTGGCGGACCTGACCATGGGCACGAAGCTGACGTTCATCGCGCTGATCCCCATCATCATCTTCATGACGGCGCTGGGCCCCGACATCGCCCACGCCCTGTTCGCCTACGGCTCGTTCAGCCCCCAGGCCGCGCACCTGCTGGGCCTGACCATCTCCGCGTCCTCGTTCACCCTGATCCCGTACGCGCTGGTGATGCTGCACCTGCGCGTGTTCTACGCCCGCGAGGAAGCGTGGACGCCCACGTTCATCATCGCCGGCATCACCGGCACGAAGATCCTGCTGTCCGCGCTCGCGCCGTACATCGCGCAGGACCCCAGCCACGTGGTGGTGCTGCTCGGCGCCGCCAACGGCTTCGGCTTCGTCGCCGGCGCGCTCATCGGCGCGCTGCTTCTGCGCCGCAAGCTGGGCACCCTGCGCTCCAGCGACGTGCTGCGCACCTCCATCTGGGCAGTGGCTGCGGCACTTGTAGGTGTTGCGGTGATCTTCGGTGTGCGCTGGCTGCTTCGCGACGTCGCCGGCCTGCACCTGCCAGAAGCCATCGGACGCCTCATCGGTGCCCCCAGCCTGGGCAACCTGATCGAGGTGGCCATGCTCGGCGTGCTGTTTTTGGTGGTCACCGGCCTGGTGCTGTCCCGCTCCAAGCTGCCCGAGGTGCAGAACCTGGGCCGCGCCCTGCAACGCATCCCGGGCTTAAGCCGCTTCATCCGCCCGGACGAGGACCGTGCGCTCGAGGTGGGCGAGGTGGACCCCCGGGACGTGTCCAACCAGTTCCTCGCCGCCGACACCTTCAACGCCTCCCCGGTGCCGCCACCGATGTCTGCCGGTGTGGTCCGCGGGCCGCGCCTGGTGCCGGGCGCGGGCGTGTCCGACGGTCGCTTCCGCCTGATCCGCGACCACGGCGCCAGCACCGGCGCACGCTTCTGGCAGGCGCGTGAGGTGGCCACCGGCCGCAACGTGGCGCTGACGTTCGTGGACACCACGGGCTCCGCGCCGATGGCCCCGGCCACCCCGCGCGAGGCGGCGCTGAAGGCCGCCGGCGTGGCGCGGCGCACCCGCAAGCTGGCCAAGCTGGAGCTGCCGGCAGTGGCGGAAAACATTGAGATCCTGTCCTACCGCTCCGGCGCCCTGGTGGTGGCGGACTGGGTCGAGGGCTCTTCGGTCAAGGCCGTCGCGGAGTCCGGTCAGACGTTGCACACCGAGGCCGTGGCCAACGCGCTGGCACCCCTGGCCGGCGCGATGGCGGCGGCGCACGAGGCGGAGGTCCCGCTGGGGCTGGACAACCGCCAGCAACTGCGCATCGACCACGAGGGGCACGTCCGTCTGGCGTTCCCGGTGGTGCTCCCGGACGCCACCCCGGCCACGGACGCGGAGTCCTTCGCCTCCGCGCTGACGCTTTTGACCAGCAACGTCAGCTCCGACGACCTGGACGACGTCACCGCCCGCACCCGCGCGCTCGTGGACGCGGACGCGGTGGACCAGGCCGCCTTCCGCGACATCGAGCGCGCCCTGTTTGAGGCGGCGAACCTGCCGGTGCCCAACGAGGACGCGCCGACGGACGAGATCCCGGTGGTGGAGATCTACGAGCCGGTCGAGCCGGTTGTCGAGCACGTGGAGGACCCCGACGAGCTGCGCGGCGGCTTCGGCGGACGCACCATGGGCCCGGTGACCATCGGCCTGCTCACCTTCGCCGCCGTGATCGCGGCGGCGCTGGTGGGCGTGCTCACCACCTACCTGGTGGACTTCGTCTCCGGTGAGAACGTGGTGGACCGCCCGTCGGCCGCGCCCACGACCACCACTCGCGACGCGGACATGCCGGTGGTGATCGGCCCGCTGACCATGGAGGTCCTGGACGACAGCTCCGTGCAGTTCACCCCCGAGGACGGCTCGGCGTTCACGCTTGAGCAAGTGCTTATCGACGCCTCCGGTTCCGCCAACTACACCCTCTACGGCGTGCCAGCAGAGCAGGAGACCGCGCACCCGCCCGTCATCGCAGAGGGCAAGCTGCGGGGCGGCCAGATCAGCGCCGACGTGGAGACCAACGAACCGCTGTTGCGTGTGGTGCTGAAGGTCGCCGGTGAGACGGATGTGAAGAACGTCTCGCTGGTGGGCCACGTGGTTGTCCACTGAAATGCGCACCCGGCCCTGGGCAGGGCCCCTGGGCCGGGGCATAGTGGGGACAACTGAATTTTTGGGGGGACAATGGACTACATCAACGACAGACAGCTGGTGGCGAACTACCTGGGAGGGGACCGGCAGGCCTTCGCGCTCATCGTGCGGCGCCACCGCAAGCGCATGTACTTCGCGGCCCGCAACTTCGCGCGCAACGAGCAAGACGCCCAGGACATCGTCCAAGACGCCCTGTTCAAAGCGGCGCGCAGCATGCACACCTACCGCGGGGAAGCGAAGCTGTCCACGTGGCTGCACCGCATGACCATCAACGCGGCGATAGACCACCAGCGCAAGGACGGCCGCGCCGGCGCGCAGTACAGCTTGGACGACAACGACACCGTCGACATCGACGCGAACAAGTACCTCGCCTACAACCCGATGGAGAACATGGAGCGCACCATGGCCATGCGCCAGGCACTGGCGGTGCTGCCGCAGGCGCAGCGCAAAGCCCTCTGGCTCATCGACGTCGCGGGCATGAGCGTCGGCGACGCCGCGGCCGAACTCGGGGTACAACCGGGCACCGTGAAGTCGCGCCGCTACCGGGCGCGCGAGGCCATCGCCGCGGCGATAGGGGAGGCGGCGCCGGCGCGCTAAGATCTGCAACCATGACTTCCCCCGGCTTCAACTTTGTCACCCCGCAAACTGATGCGGCACCCGCTGCCGCAGCCGCCACCACCAGCACCGACGAGGTGCACGACCTGATCATCGTCGGCTCCGGGCCCTCCGGCTACACCGCCGCCCTCTACGCCGCCCGCGCCGAGCTGAAACCGCTCTTGTTCGAGGGCTACGAGTACGGCGGCGAGCTGATGAACACCACCGAGGTGGAAAACTTCCCCGGCTTCGAAGACGGCATCATGGGCCCGGACCTCATGGCGAACATGCGCGCCCAGGCCGAGAAGTTCGGCGCGGACCTGCGCCAGGAGCTGGTGGATTCCGTGGACTTTTCCGGCGACATCAAGAAGGTCGTCGTGGACGACGAGGTCTTCCAGGCCCGCGCCGTCATCCTCGCCACCGGCGCCGCACCGCGCCACCTGGGCATCCCGGGCGAGGCGGAGCTGACCGGCCGCGGGGTGTCCACCTGCGCGACCTGCGACGGCTTCTTCTTCAAGGACCAGCACATCGCCGTCGTCGGCGGCGGCGACTCCGCCATGGAGGAGGCGACCTTCCTGACCAAGTTCGGCTCCAAGGTCACCCTCATCCACCGCTCGGAGAACTTCCGCGCCTCCAAGATCATGCTCGAGCGCGCCCGGGAGAACGAGAAGATCGAGTTCCTCACCAACACCGTCGTGGACTCCGTGGTGGAGGCAGACGGCAAGGTCGGCGGGCTGAACATCCGCAACGTCGTCACCGGCGAGGAGAGCGTGCTGGACGCCACCGCGCTGTTCGTCGCCATCGGCCACGACCCGCGCTCCGGCTTCCTGGAGGGCCAGGTGGCCGTGGACGAGGGGGGTTACGTTGAGGTGGCGGAGCCGTCGACAAGCACGAGCGTTGAAGGCGTGTTCGCGTGCGGCGACCTGGTGGACAAAACCTACCGCCAAGCCATCACCGCCGCGGGCGCCGGCTGCCGCGCCGCGCTGGACGCACAGCACTACCTGGCGGCGCTGTAGACTGTCGGCATGAACGCACCAGTTGATGTGACCCAAGCAACCTTTAAAAACGAGGTCATCGAGTCGGACACCCCGGTGCTCGTGGACTTCTGGGCGGAGTGGTGCGGCCCCTGCCGCAAGCTCTCCCCGCTGCTCGACGAGATCGCCGACGAGATGGACGGCCAAGTCAAGGTAGCCAAGGTCAACGTGGACAACGAGCGCGCGCTCGGCGCCATGTTCCAGGTCATGTCCATCCCCACCGTCCTGTTGTTCAAGGGCGGCAAGAAGGTCGACGAGTTCGTCGGCCTGCGCCCGAAGTCCGAGATCGTCTCCAAGATTCAGGCGCAGCTCTAGCGGCGCGTAGACTGAACTCCCTGTCCATCCGAATAGAAAGGCCCGCATGCAAGACATTTTGCGCGTTGGCGACTCCAGCACACGGGTCGCCGAGGTCCGGATGTCCTTAGCCCGCCTGGGCCTGATAGACGGCTACGAGGGCGAGATCGACTCCACCCGCCGCTTCACCGAGGGCGAGATGCTTTACGACGACATCCTGTGCGAAGCCGTCAAAGCCTTCCAACAATCCCGCGGCATCGTGCCCACCGGGACCATCGATTCGGCGACGCTGCGTGAACTGCGCGAGGCGTCCTACACCCTCGGCGCACGCGTGCTGAGCTACCAGCCCGGCCAAGAGATGGTCGGCGACGACGTCCGGCAGCTGCAGTCCCAGCTCCACGAGCTGGGGTTCTACCCGCACCGCGTGGACGGCCGGTTCGGGCCGCGCACCTACGAGTCGCTGATGAACTACCAGCTCAACTCCGGTCTGGAGGACGACGGCGTGTGCGGCCCCGACACGCTGCACGCCCTGTCGCTGCTAGGCCGGCGCATCACCGGCGGCTCCGCGCAGGCCATTCGCGAGCGCGAAACCGTGCGCCAGGCCGGCCCCAACCTGACCGGCAAGCGCGTGGTCATCGACCCGGACTTGGGTGGCACCGACCGCGGCCTGGTCGTGGACGGCCCGTACGGCCCCATCACCGAGGAAGAGATCCTGTGGGATTTGGCCCAGCGTATTGAGGGCCGCATGGTCGCCGCCGGCATGGAAACCATCCTGTCTCGCCCGCGCGGCGACAACCCCTCCAACCAGCAGCGCGCCGACCTGGCCAACGGGTTCAAGGCGGACCTGCTCATCTCCCTGCGCCTGGACTCCTACCCGAACGAGAAGGCCAACGGCGTGGCCACCTTCTACTTCGGGTCCGAAAAGGGCAGTTCGTCGCTGACCGGGGAGACGCTGTCCGGCTACATCCAGCGAGAGGTCGCCGCCCGCACCCAGCTGCAGAACTGCCGCAACCACGCCCGCACCTGGGAGATGCTGCGCATGACCCGGATGCCGTCGGTGGAGCTGGTGGCCGGCTACCTGACCAACCCGGGCGACTTGGCCATCCTCACCGACCCCAACGAGCGCGACGCCATCGCCGAAGCCGTCGTGGTGGCGGTGAAGCGCCTCTATCTACTCGACCACGACAACCGGCCCACCGGCACCTACTCCTTCAAGGAGCTGCTGCGGGAGGAAAAGCACGCCTAGTCGGTGCCCTGGATGAGCCCCATGATGCGCTCAAAGTCGTCCTTGTCGCCGAACTCGACCACGATCTTGCCCTTGCGCTTGCCCATGGTCACCGACACCTTGGTGTCCCAAATATCGGCGAGCGAATCGGCGGCGCGGGTGAGGTACTCCGGCTGCGGAGCGGGCTGGCGCTTCGGCTTGTCCGGCACCTTGCCGTTTGAATTGATCAAGGACACGGCCTCTTCCGTCGCGCGGACGGAAAGGCCCTCGGCGATGATGCGGTCGGCGAGTTTGGCTTGGGCGTCGGCGGTGTCGTTGCCCAGCTTGACGCCCAACAGCGCACGGGCGTGACCTGCGGAAAGCACGCCGGCGGCGACGCGCCGTTGCACGCCCACGGGCAGGTTGAGCAGGCGGATTGCGTTGGTGATCACGGGACGCGAGCGGCCCAGGCGGTCGGCGAGCTGCTCCTGGGTCACGCCGAACTCGTCGAGGAGCTGCTGGTAGGCGGCCGCCTCTTCGAGCGGGTTGAGCTGGACGCGGTGGATGTTCTCCAACAGCGCGTCGCGCAGCATGTCCTCGTCGGAGGTTTCGCGCACGATCGCCGGGATCTGCTTCAGGCCGGCCTTGGAGGAGGCACGCCAGCGCCGCTCGCCCATGATCAGCTCGAAGCCCTCAGGCGTGTCGCGCACGACGATGGGCTGGAGCAGGCCGAACTCGCGGATGGAGTGGACCAGCTCGGCCAGCTCGTCCTCGTCGAAGACCTGGCGCGGCTGCTTCGGGTTGGGGATGATCTGGCCGACCGGGATCTCCTGGTAGCGCGCGCCCACCGGCACGGGCTGGATCACCTTGTCGCGCTTGGCGGACACTGTCGGGGCACCCTGGACTTTTTTGGGGGCACCCTTTGGTGCGTCGTCAGGCTTGGGTGCTTGCTTCCCGAAAATCACGTCCGAGGCGCTGCCGCCGATGCCCGGGGTTTTGCCGTTTTTGTCGATGTCCGACGGCGCCGACGGGATGAGCGCCGCCAGTCCGCGGCCGAGGCCGCCCTTGCGTTCTGCCATTGATTACTCCTCCTCGAGCTGGTTGTAGACCTCGGGGCTCACGCCGATCGGGCCGGTGGTGGGGTGCGGCTGGTAGTCGCCGCGGGTGGCCAGCTCCTTCGCCGCGTCGAAGTAGGCCAGCGCGCCGCGGGATCCGGGGTCGTAGTCGATGACGGTTTGGCCGTAGCCGGGTGCCTCGGAGACCTTCACGGAGCGGGGGATGACGTTGTTCAGCACCACTTGGCCGAACTGGCCGCGCACCTCGTCAGCCACGTCGGCGGCGAGGCGGGTGCGGGCGTCGTACATGGTCAGCACGATCGCGGAGATGTGCAGGTTGTTGTTCAGGTGCTCACGGATCATACCGATGTTGCCCAACAGCTGGCCCACGCCCTCGAGCGCGTAGTACTCGCACTGGATGGGGATGAGCACCTCGTCCACCGCGGTCATCGCGTTGATGGTGAGTAGGCCGAGCGACGGCGGGCAGTCGATGAACACGTAGTCGAAGCCGTGCTCGTCCAAGAATCCGCGGCGGATCTGGTCGTGCAGGCGGTACTCGCGCCGCACCATTGACACCAGCTCGATCTCCGCGCCGGCCAGGTCGATGGTGGCGGGGATGCAGAACAGGTTCGGATTCTCCGGGTGAGGCTGCACGGCGTCGGAGGCCTCGGCCTCGCCGATGAGCAGCTCGTAGCTCGACGTGGTGCCGGAGGTGTGCTCCGCACCGAGCGCGGTCGAGGCGTTGCCCTGCGGATCCAGGTCAATCACCAGCACCTTCAGGCCCTGCTTGCTCAGGCCGGCCGCCAGGTTCACGCTGGTGGTGGTCTTGCCCACGCCGCCCTTCTGGTTGGCCACGGTGATCACGCGCGGCTGGTCCGGCTTCGGCAGCGCTTCGCTTCTCGACGTCACCCGCGCCGCGCGCATCGCCGCCTCCATCACAGGAGTCTCGTCGTAGTCTTCCATCTACGCCCCCTTCTTTCTGCGCTGGATACGGATCAACGTGGTGGGCTGGTCCAGCACGGATTCGCCCACGGTGAAGATCTCCGCCTCGCCGCCGCCGGCCTTCGTAATGGCCTTGGCGTCGCGCTCGAGTTCCTCAGCCACGGATTCGCCCTTCATCGCAATCATGTGCCCGCCGCCCTGCAGCAGCGGAATGGACCACCCGGCGAGCTTACCCAGCGGGGCGACGGCGCGGGAGGTGACGGCGTCGAACTCCGCCTTGGGCTGCTCCTCGGCACGGCCGCGCACCACGGTGACGTTGTCCAGGCCCAGCTCGGAAACAACCTCGCCCAGGTAGGTGGAGCGCTTCAGCAGCGGCTCAATCAGCGTGATGGACAGGTCCGGCCGCGCGATCGCCAGCGGGATACCGGGAAGGCCCGCACCGGAACCGATGTCCGCGACCTTCAGCCCGGGCTCGAACGCCTCCGCGATCACGGCGCAGTTGAGGATGTGGCGCTCCCACAGGCGGTCCACCTCTTTGGGCCCGATGAAGCCGCGCTCGGCGGCCGTGGTGGCCAGCGAGCGGTGGTAGGCCTCTGCCAATCCGAGGCGTTCTCCGAAAACTTGGGCTGCGGCTGCAGGGGAGGTATCCGACATGCACAACACTGTAGTCGGCCCGCCGACATGAAAAAGTCCCGGCCGAAAACGGGCCGGGACATGCGTCGATAAGCGACTGCTACTTACCTTGCTTCCGCTGCTTCTTGGTGCGGCGGTCCTTGGTGCGCGCGCCCGGGGCGGGGGCGGTGGTGCGCTTGAGCTCCACCTTGCGCGCCTCCTCGGCGGCCTCTTCTTTGTCCATCTTGTTGTTCAGCCACATGGTCTGGAAGAACGTCCACAGGTTGTTTGTGAGCATGTAGAACAGCAGGCCGATGTGCCAGATCACGCCGGTGGCAAGAATCATGACGGGGAAGAACCACATCATCATCTTGTTCATCAGACCCATCTGGTTCTGCATCATCTCGGCCATCTCGCCCTGCGGCTTCGGGCCCTTGCCAGCGGCCTTGCGGGCCTCCTGGCGCTTGACCATGATGCGGGCGTTGAGGTGGGTAAACGCCGCACACAGCACAACCAGCGGCAGGCACACGGCGATGATCTGCGCGCGGGTCAGGTCCACGTTGCCGAACGCGGCGAAGGCCTCCTGCGGCATGGACATGTACGCGGACAGCGGCACGCCGAAGAAGTCTGCGTCCAGGAAGGACTGCACGTCTTCCGCCGGGAAGGCGTAATTCGCGGTGGAGCGGTTCTCCTCCACGGACATGCCCAGCTCACTGGTGCGGTTGAAGGAGCGCAGCACGTGCAGCAGGCCGATGAAGATGGGCAGCTGCACGATCGGCACGATGCAGGACGACAGCGGGTTGGTGCCGTTTTCGCGGTAGAGCTTCTGCGTCTCTTCGGCGATCTTCTGCTGGTCGCCCTTGTACTTCTCGCGGATTTCCTGCATCCGCGGCTGCATCTCCTGCATCTTGCGCATGGAGCGCATCTGGTTGACCATCGGCTTCAGCAGCAGCAGGCGCACCGTGCAGGTGAGCAAAACGATGGCCAGAATCCAGGAGATGCCCGAATCCTTGGGGATGACAAAGCCGAGAACCTCGTGCCAGAACCTCAGCACCCAGGAAATCGGCCAATAGATGAAATTCAGCACGTTTCGGTGTTACTCCTCACTCATTTCAATGCTGCCCGGCACTGGGTCGTAGCCGCCGGGGTGCCAGGGCCCGCATTTGCACAGCCTGGCCGCGGCCATTGCGCCGCCGCGCACCGCTCCGTGGCGTGACACGGCTTCGAGCGCATACGCACTGCATACTGGCATAAAACGGCACGTCCCGCCCATCTTAAGGGGTGAGATGTACTTTTGGTAACCGCGAATCAGCGCCACCAGCGCTTTCGCGGCCGGCCCCTTCGCGGCGGGGATTTCACCGCCGGCGAAGTTGAAGTAAGCCATTATCGCTTCTTTTGCGCTTTGTGCAGCGCTTTTTCCAGGGCCTTTTCCAAATCCCGCGCGAGCTCGTCGCTCGTTGCGGCGGCGGCGGGCGGCAGGGCGCGGATCACAACATCGAAGGAGCGCCCAAGCTTATCGACGAGCTCCCGCTGCACCACCACATTCCGCAACTTCCGCGACACGGCATGGCGCGTCACGGCGTTGCCCACCTGCTTCGACACCACTAGCCCGAAGCGCGGCCCGCCCTGGATGACAGGGTCTTTCCGCTGGTGCAGATGCACCATTAACGTGCGAGACCCCGCGCGCACACCCTTCCTCATCGCAGCTTTGAAGTCTGCGGAGGAAGAAAGTTTGTGCGGGCGGGGTAACACGCGCGGGTTTTAAGCTATGCCGTCAGCTTTGCGCGGCCCTTCTTGCGGCGCGCGGAAACGATGGCGCGGCCGGCGCGGGTCTGCATACGGGCACGGAAGCCGTGCTTGCGTGCGCGACGACGGTTGTTCGGCTGGAAAGTCCGCTTAGACACGGTGGACTCCTTGTGCGGTCATGAACAGCCGACGGCTCGTCTAAGCCTCCCGGGGAAGTGGCCGTTCCAAATGTGAAACGTTGCGTTGAGATTGCGGTTCGGCTCCGGATGTGGAGCGCAGTTCGCGTGCAGCGCCTTCGCCAGCTCGCCTTGATCAAGCGGCCCGGTGCCCGGCGGGGGCGGTGCTCTCAGATGTACGCCGGTGCAACCGACGTAAAGACGGGCTTAAGACTACGCGAATTTGTGCGCCCCGGCCAAATCAACACGCGGCAATTTCTCCAGGGGCAATCGGGTACCCCCGTAATTACAACGGTGTGTTTTTTCGCAGGTGGGGCGGGAAATCCTCCCCGCACCCTGCGAGGGCGCTGACAGGATGTGGACAGCTGTTCGACGCGTCAAGTTATCCACAAAAACCGGCCCGGGCGAAGTTTCGACAGCCCAAGGTCGGAGCGGGTAACAATGAAGCAATCACCACAATCGCACAGCCTGGGGATGCACAGGCCTGTGGATAACTGTGAAGTACCGGTTGAGACTTTCACCCAAAACGTCTTGTTTAGGCAGGTCACAGACCTGCACAACTTCACACTAAGTTATCCACAGGGCGTGCAAGCCTTGTGGACAACCGCCACTGCTAGAGTATCCACACCTGTGGATAACTCTGTGGAACAGCAGGTGGCAGCGCGCCGAGCGGGCGAGCGAAGTTGTGAATTGCACGTGTAGACAGGAACAGACTGGAGACGACGTTGGCGGACCAACACCTCGAGGACCTGTGGCGCGGCGTCGTCGACGAGCTGCTGCGCCTCTCGGAGCAGGCCACCTCGTCCGTACCCACGCTTACCCCCCAGCAGCGCGCCTACCTGCGGCTGATGAAGCCGGTCGTGCTTGTCGACGGCTACGCCCTACTCTCCGCACCCCACCAAGCCGCCAAAAATGTCATTGAGGAGTCCCTGGCTCCCCACATCACGGCACTGCTGTCCTCCCACACCGGCCAGCCCTACGCCCTGGCCGTGTCCGTGGCCGCACCCGAGCCGGAACCTGCGCCCAAGCCCGAACCTCAGCCCCAGCCTGTTCAGCCTGTTCAGCCGCCGGCACCGTCGCCGGAGCCGAGCTGGCAGCCCACCCAATCCCACGCCGAAGCGCCGGCGCCGGGGGAGCAGATCCCCATGGGACTGGACGAATTGGCGCAGATGCATGCTGCACAGGTGGCGGGGCGGCGTCGAGAAGCAAATGCGCACCCCACCGTGGACCGCCGCATCCCCCGCGAGAAACCCGCGCACGACCCGGACCGCGAAGCCAGCCTGAACCCGAAGTACACCTTCGAAAACTTCGTCATCGGCTCGTCCAACCGCTTCGCCAACGGCGCCGCCGTCGCCGTCGCCGAAAATCCCGCCAAGGCCTACAACCCCCTGTTCATCTGGGGCGGATCCGGACTGGGCAAAACCCACCTCCTGCACGCCGCCGGCAACTACGCGCGCGTGCTGCAGCCGGGCCTGCGCATCAAATACGTCTCCTCCGAAGAATTCACCAACGACTACATCAACTCCGTGCGCGACGACCGCCAAGAATCCTTCAAGCGGCGCTACCGCAACCTGGACATCCTGATGGTCGACGACATCCAGTTCCTCGAAGGCAAAGAAGGAACCCAGGAAGAGTTCTTCCACACCTTCAACGCGCTGCACCAGGCAAACAAGCAGATCATCCTGTCCTCCGACCGGCCGCCGAAGGAGCTGACCACACTCGAGGACCGGCTGAGGACACGCTTCATCAGCGGCCTAATCACCGACGTGCAGCCGCCAGACCTGGAAACCCGCATCGCCATCCTGATGAAGAAGGCGGCGGCCGACGGCACCCAGGTCGACCACGCCGTGCTCGAGCTCATTGCCTCCCAATTCGAGTCCTCCATCCGCGAACTCGAAGGCGCGCTGATCCGTGTCTCGGCGTACTCGTCGCTGATCAACGAACCGATCACCATGGAAGTCGCCCAGGTCGCACTGCGCGACATCCTGCCCGACGAAGGCGACGTCAACATCACCGCCGACGGCATCAAGGACGCCGCCGCCGAGTACTTCCAGGTCTCCCAGGAACAGCTCACCGGCGCCGGAAAGACCAGGCAGGTCGCCCACGCGCGCCAGATCGCGATGTACCTGTGCCGCGAGCTGACCGAGCTGTCCCTGCCCAAGATCGGCGACGAGTTCGGCGGCAAGGACCACACCACCGTCATGTACGCGGACCGCAAGATCCGCAAGGAAATGACGGAAAACCGCGGCACCTACGACGAGATCCAGGAACTCACGCAGGTGATCAAGAACCGCGCCCGCACCCGCTCGCGGTAGGCGGGCCGGGGGTTCGGGGGTTCTCGGGCTGTTTTGGCGGTTTCGCCCACCCCCGCGCGAGTTTCCAGCTACAAGGACCCAGCTATTCGGCTCCTGGGGGCGAAAATCGAGGTGCTGATAGCTGGATCCGTGGATTGGGGGCGCTAGGCGAGGGGAACACGGTCCCGGGATCCACATTTCGGCAAACCCTTGGAATGCTCAAACATCGCGCGATCCCAGGGTTTGTGGTTTTGGCGCGTGGTCAGGAAACAACAATCACTTCCGTACCACTCTCCACAGTCCTATCCACACCTGTGTAATTACACCAATGTTGTTTGGCCAAGTAGATCACAATGTAACCGCCATCACAAAAGCTGAGCCTGGGGACAGGGTGTGCATAACCGGTGGAAGAACGCGGTTCCGTTTGTGTAATTTCAACGACCCCGAAAAACTATCCACAGAAGCCCCGACTTATCCACAAGTTATCCACAGCCCAAATCACACACCCGACACGCCGTGCGACCGGCGCAGAACCGGCCCAATCCACAGATTCCCCAACACCTACTGTTGTTCCCCTCTTTACTTCTTGTAATTCAATCTGGAGAAAGAGAGGGTGTGCAATCTCGCCGCGGCCCAGAATGACGTCTGCGATCCGGGAGGTGGACGTCGATAGGCAGAGTGCGCGCAGGCGAATCACAAATGTAGAGTGGTGTCCGATCTGGCTCTGCCCGAAATGCCAAAAATGCCAAAGGAGACTGCGCAGTCATGGACAACAATGTGTCGTTTCGCGTCCATAAGGATGAGCTCGCGGACGCCGCGGCGTGGGTCGCGCGCAGCCTGCCCACCAAGTCGACGCAGCCGGTGCTGCGCGCGGTTGTAATTACGGCCGACGACAACGGCCTGGAGTTCGCGGGCTTCGACTACGAGGTCTCCACCCGTGTGCGCATCGGCGCCGAGGTGAACGAGCCTGGCCGAGTCGCGGTTGCCGGCAAACTGCTCGCGGACATCGTGGGCACCATGCCGAACGACGCCATCGAGGTCTCCACCGACTCCAAGGTGATGACGCTGAAGGCGCGCTCCTCCCGCTTCGAGCTCCCGCTCATTGCGTTGGACGATTACCCGCAGCTGCCGCACCTGCCCGAGGTCACCGGCCGCATCTCCCCGGCGGCGCTCACGGGCGCGGTGACCCAGGTGGCCTCCGCCGCCGGCCGCGACGACACGCTGCCGATGCTCACCGGCATCCACGTGGAGATCGACGGCGAGAATGTCACCCTCACCGCCACGGACCGTTTCCGCCTGGCGCAGCGCCACCTGACCTGGGAGCCGACCAGCCCGGATGTCAAGGCCGACCTGCTCATCCCGGCCAAGACGCTGCTGGATAACGCGCGCACGCTGGACACTTCTATCGACGACCCGGTGGAGCTCGCGGCTGGCGCGGCCGACAACATCGGCGGCGACGGCCTGTTCGGCCTGCACACCGGCAACCGCGAAACCACCACCCGCATGCTCGATGCGGATTTCCCGAACGTCGCGCCGCTGCTGCCGAAGACGCACACGGCGATCGCGTCGGTGGAGGTCGCGCCGCTGCTGGAATCCATCCGCCGCGTGAGCCTAGTCGCGGACCGCAACGCGCAGCTGCGCATGCACTTCAAGGAGGGCGAGCTGACGCTGTTCTCCTCCGGCGCGGATTCGGGCGCCGCCCAGGAGACGCTCCAGGCCGCGTTCACCGGCGTGGATGAGCTGCTCATCGCGTTCAATGCGGGCTATCTTCGCGACGGCCTTTCGGTCATCGGCACCGACCGCGTCGTGTTCGGCTTCACGGAGGCCTCCCGCCCGGCGATCATGATCCCGCAGCCGGATCAGCTGCCGGAGCGCGGCGAGGACGGCACGTTCCCGACCCCGGACACGCACTTCACTTACCTGCTCATGCCGGTTCGCCTTCCGGGCTAGCCTATGCACGTCCGCGAGCTTGATCTGCGTGATTTCCGCTCGTGGCCCGAGCTGAATCTCAAGCTTGAGCCGGGCGTGACCGTTTTCGCGGGCCGCAACGGCCACGGCAAGACCAATATCGTCGAGGCGGTCCATTATTCGTCGAAGCTGTCGAGCCACCGCGTATCGACGGATGCTCCGCTCATCCACGCCGGCGCCGAGAATGCCCGCGTGTCCGCAACCACGGTCAATGACGGCCGCGCGCTGACCACGCACCTGCTGATCAAGGCGCACGGCGCGAACCAGGCCCAGATCAACCGCACCCGGCTGAAATCCGCCCGCGAGCTGTTGGGCGTGCTGCGGGTGGTGATGTTCTCCCCGGAGGATCTGCGCCTGATCACGGGCGAGCCGGCGGAGCGCCGCAAGTTCCTGGACGACCTCGCCGCCTTAAGAGCACCCCGCCTCGGCGGCGCCCGCGCGGACTACGAAAAGGTGCTGCGGCAGCGAAACGCCCTGCTGAAAAGCTCGAACATGGCGCTGCGCCGCGGCTACCAGGACGAAGACGGCGCCAGCGCGCTGAGCACGCTGGACGTGTGGGACGGCCAGCTCGCCGCGCTCGGCGCGCAGGTGGTGGCGGGAAGGCTCAGCCTCGTCGACGACCTCGCCGACCGGATCACCGAGGCCTACCAGTCCGTCGCCCCGGAGTCGCGCCCCGCGTCGGTGGCGTACAGCTCCACGCTCGACCGGGCGGTCACCGAGCTCAACGGCGGGCCGGCAAGAGACCCGGCGGTGTTCGAGGCCGCGATGCTCGCCGAGCTGGGACGTCGCCGCAAGGACGAGATCGACCGCGGCGCCACCCTGGTCGGCCCGCACCGCGACGACCTCGCGCTCATGCTCGGCGACCAACCCGCGAAGGGCTACGCCTCCCACGGCGAAACCTGGTCCTACGCGCTGGCGCTCCACCTGGCCGAATACCAGCTCTTAGCCAGCGAGGGCACCGACCCGGTGCTGATCCTCGACGATGTCTTTGCCGAGCTCGACGCTAAGCGCCGCGAGCGCCTCGTCCACGTCGCCGCCGACGCGGAGCAGGTCCTGGTCACCGCGGCGGTGGGCGACGACCTGCCCGGCAACCTCGACGACGCCGTCGCCGCACGCTTTGCTGTGACCATGCAGGACGGGGTGAGCGCCATTGAGCGATCTGATTAAGCGCAGCTTCGACACCGTCCGCGCCACCGCACGCAAGCGCGGCGGCCGCCTGCCGGACCTGTCCCGCCAGGGCACCGGCACCGTCCCCAGGCGCAACAGACCATCGCTTCACGACGGACCAAAGGCCAGCATCACGGTGCCGGGGCTGGAGACTGGTCCGGGTGTGCCGGAGGAACGTCGCAAAGCAAATGTGCGGGGAATCCCCACCGGCCTGGACGGGCGCGCATTGCCGCGCAGCTACAAAATCTCCTCCTTTTCCAACCTGCTGGGCACCGAAATCCGCAAACGCGACTGGACCGAGAAGATGGCGCACGGCTGGGTTATGGGGAACTGGACCGAGCTGGTGGGCGAGAAGATCGGCCAGCACACGCACGTGGAGATGATCAAGGGCGGCGAAGTGCACGTCAGCTGCGATTCCACCGCCTGGGCCACGCAAATGAAGTACATGCAGCGCGAGGTGCTCGCGGCCATCGCGGCGAAGGTTGGGCCGGACGTGGTGACCAAGCTGCACGTGTACGGGCCGAAAACGAAGAGTTGGCGGTACGGGCCCCTGCACGTGAAGGGCCGCGGGCCCCGCGACACGTACGGGTAGGGGTGGGCGAAAAACGCGCGTGAAACGCCCTCTCGCGCGTTGGACACCTCCCCGTTATGGCCCCCTCACCGTGTAATATGGGACAGGTTCAACGGGCCTGAATGACACATTCGGCCCACATTCACGCATGGAGGAGCTTCCCGAAAGTGGCAGAGCAGCAACCCCATTACGACGCGTCATCGATCACCATCCTCGAAGGCCTCGAGGCGGTGCGCAAGCGCCCGGGCATGTACATCGGTTCCACCGGTGTGCGCGGCCTGCACCACCTGGTGTGGGAGGTCGTGGACAACTCGGTCGATGAGGCGATGGCGGGCTACGCCGACCGCGTCGACGTCACCCTGCTTGAAGACGGCGGCGTCGAGGTCGTGGACAACGGCCGCGGCATCCCGGTGGAGATGCACCCGTCCGGCGCCCCGACGGTGCAGGTGGTCATGACACAGCTGCACGCCGGCGGCAAGTTCGACTCGGAGTCCTACGCGGTCTCCGGCGGCCTGCACGGTGTGGGCATTTCCGTGGTCAACGCGCTGTCCACCCGCGTTGAGGCGGACATCAAGCGCGACGGCAAGCACTGGTACCAGAAGTTTGAGATGGCAGTGCCGGAGGAGCTGGAGGAGGGCGGCAACGCCCGCGGCACCGGCACCACCATCCGGTTCTGGCCGGATGCGGAGATCTTCGAGACCGTCGATTTCAACTACGACACCATCTCGCGCCGCCTGCAGGAGATGGCCTTCCTGAACAAGGGCCTGACCATCACGCTGACGGACCAGCGCGTCACGGACGAGGAGTTGGAGCTCGAGGCGATCGCCGAGGAGGGCGACACCGCAGCGGCTATCGACGGCGACTCGTTCGACGACACCACCGAGACCGTCGACGCCTCCGAGGTGGACCAGGACGGCGACGGCGACACGGTGGAGCCGGGCGACGAAGTCGCGCCGGACGTGAAGAAGAAGCGCGAGAAGAAGGTCACCTTCTACTACCCGGACGGCCTGGTCGACTACGTCAAGCACCTGAACAAGTCCAAGACGGCCATCCACCCGACCATCATCGGCTTCGACCAGAAGGGCGACGGCCTGGAGGCCGAGGTGGCGATGCAGTGGAACGGCTCCTTCAAGGAGTCCGTGCACACGTTCGCCAACACGATTAACACCCACGAGGGC
This sequence comes from Corynebacterium sp. HMSC05H05, assembly GCF_001807265.1. Taxonomy (GTDB): domain Bacteria; phylum Actinomycetota; class Actinomycetes; order Mycobacteriales; family Mycobacteriaceae; genus Corynebacterium. The sequence continues at coordinate 10,492 of NZ_KV788411.1, read as the reverse complement.
GGCACCCACGAGGAGGGCTTCCGCGCCGCGCTGACCAGCTTGATGAACCGCTATGCGCGCGACCACAAGCTGCTCAAGGACAAGGAGCCAAATCTCACTGGCGACGACTGCCGCGAGGGCCTCGCCGCCGTGGTCTCCGTGCGCGTGGCCGACCCGCAGTTCGAGGGCCAGACCAAGACCAAGCTGGGCAACACCGAGGTCAAGGGCTTTGTCCAGCGCGCGGTGAACGAGAACATCTCCGACTGGTTCGACGCCAACCCGGCCGAGGCCAAGGTCATCGTGAACAAGGCGGTGTCTTCCTCCCAGGCCCGCCAGGCGGCCCGCAAGGCCCGCGACCTGGTGCGCCGCAAGTCCGCCACCGACCTGGGCGGCCTGCCCGGCAAGCTCGCGGACTGCCGCTCCAAGGACCCGTCCAAGTCCGAGCTGTTCATCGTGGAGGGCGACTCTGCAGGCGGCTCCGCCAAGGGCGGCCGCGACTCCATGTACCAGGCCATCCTGCCGCTGCGCGGCAAGATCCTGAACGTGGAGAAGGCCCGCATGGACCGCGTGCTCAAAAACGCCGAGGTCCAGGCCATCATCACCGCGCTGGGCACTGGCATCAACGACGAGTTCGACATCGCCAAGCTGCGCTACCACAAGATCGTGCTCATGGCCGACGCCGACGTGGACGGCCAGCACATCGCCACCCTGCTTCTGACCCTGCTGTTCCGCTTCATGCCGGAGCTGGTGGAAAACGGCCACGTCTTCCTGGCAAACCCGCCGCTGTACAAGCTGAAGTGGGGCAAGGGCGAGCCGGGCTACGCGTTTTCCGACCGCGAGCGCGATGAGCTGCTGGCGGAGGGCCTGGAGGCCGGCCGCAAGATCAACACCGACGACGGCATCCAGCGCTACAAGGGCCTGGGCGAGATGAACGCCAAGGAGCTGTGGGAGACCACCCTGGACCCGGAGACCCGCATCCTGCGCCGAGTGGAGCTCGAGGACGCACAGCGCGCCGACGAGCTGTTCTCCATCCTCATGGGCGACGACGTCGCGGCACGCCGCAGCTTCATCACCCGCAAGGCGAAGGACGTGCGCTTCCTGGACGTGTAAGCGCCAAACACAACAACGCCCCGGCGAATGGTTTCGCTGGGGCGTTGGTGGCTTTAGACGTCGTTAGGCAAAACGCTCCACGATCTCGCCGAGCTGCGGCAACGACGGGCCCACGATCTTCGCGGCCTTGCCGCGCAGGGTGGAGTACACCTTCTTGATGGCGCCGGGCATGGAATCCGCCTGCTTGTCGCCAGCATCGAGCATTGCCTTGACGACGTCATCCTCACGGCCCGCCAAGAACCGGCCGAAGTCCTGCTCGCCGCTGTTCTTGTAATCGGACCAGTGCGGGTTCAGCTCGTCCACGATCTGCGGCAGGAACTTGTTCACGCCCTTGGAAATAGCGTCCGCGTCGGCCTTCTTACCTGCCGCGACGGCAGATTTCAGGGCCATGCCGGTGAGGCCAGACTGGCGGGCGATGGTGTCGTCCACCAGGGAGGTGATCTCCTGGACGACCTGGGGGCGCTTGGCTGCGTCAAGCAGCTGGGAAAGATCAGTCATGCAGGCCAGTTTAACGGGAAAAACGGCCGGTGCAGGACCGGCCGTTTTCGGTTGCAGCTCTTCCACCGCAGCACCTCTTTTGCCACGTCAGTCACATGGCTCTCGTGGGTTCACTGCAACCACAACGGGCACAACCGTAACACAGGCCGTGTGGCGGAGCTAACGCTGGGGCAGCTGCGGCAGGTACTGGTCCGCGTAGGACTGCACGAACGCCGTGATCTCCTTCGCCGGAATCAGGCGGTTGCCTTCCGACGAGCCCGGCACGTGCGTCAGATTAAACTGCTCCGCCAGGTTGTCCACCGCCTCGCGCGCCTGCGGCACGAAATCCACGATGAGCTGCACCGTCACAGCCGTCGCGGCAAACGCGATAGCCAGGGAGATTGGCGCCGAGCCGGTGTAGGATCCCTCCAGCGCGCGCTTTTCGGGCGGGTTCACGTCCTTGTCGTAGTCCGGGCGGTAATTCGGCTTGGAGGACCCCTTCGAGCTCGTCGAGGACAGCTGCGAAATGGCCGTGTCCTGCGCAAAGGCGGGGGAGGGGGCGGCGAGCAGGGCGGCGGCCGCCAGCGCCGCAACGGTTTTCTTCATGGGGAACATGTTAGGCGGTGGGGGATTCTGCGGGCCTTGTACTGGACGGATTTTGTAAAACTCGTCCGTCCGCCGGGTGTTCAGGTAGATAATCCCAGGTCGGGGGAAGGGCTTTCGCCGACTTTTGCAAAGCTCCCGAAATTTTTGCCCGTCCAGGGATCCAAACCACCATTTTCACCGTCCAAAAGGTATGGGCCTTTACAACGGTATGAACATCACTGTTGGGCACGCGATCATGCGGGATCCCCTGCCCGGATTGCCGGTGCACCCGGTTAACCAGTACTTTTCCGTGCCCACAGACATGCTCATCCCGGGCCCCATTGCTACGGCGGCGGCAACCTCTCATCCCAGGCGCGTGGTCTACCGCGTCCCCGCGAGTTGCCGCGCCGCCGCACACGCGCTCTCTCACCCGGGGACAACCCTGTCCGGTTTCGGGGCGCTGGCGTTGTTCGGCCTTCCCGCGCTGGTAGACATGTGCGACACCGTCCTCATCAACCCCAAAATCGGCCGGAAAGTCCTGGCCACCAGCACAAGGCCGGGGATGGTTCGCGGCAGCCCCAAACCCCAGGACGTCTGGCGCGTGTTTTTCAACGGCGAGGTTGTGCAGCTGGCGACACCCCCGCTGGCGACGATCCAGGCGTTGAAGGCGCTCCGCCGCGGAGAGGCGGGGTGGGAGGTCGAAACGGTCGAGGACGACCCTGTCTTTGTCAGGGCCGTGCAGCTTGTGGATGCCGCCCGACGGTTTCTTGCCATCTCTCCAGAGTCGCTGATTCTTGCAGGCCACAAGCTTATCGACGACCGATGGTTAGCCTCCGTCATCAGCACCTCGAGCGCCCTGGCAGACTCCCCGAAAGAAACAGAAATGCGCCTGATACTGAAGAGGCTCGCGGACAAACACGGCCTCACTTTCCGGGAGCAGCTGCCGGTGCGCCGAGGAAACAGGCTTGTCACTACCCTGGACGCCGCACTTCTGGAGCCCCGGTACGGCTTCATGTACGACGGCATTCACCACTGGACAAAGCAGCAGCGGGTCAAGGACGCCGAGATCAACATCGAACTCCAGCTGTTGCAGATCCGTCCGCTGCGTTTCGCCACCGGCACGCTGCGTTCAATCCCGGCGGTGACGGAAGACCTGCTTCGGCGGGACGGCTTCATCTGATGTTTGTAAAAGTCGGCGAGCCGCCTGGGCGCGACCTGCAAGTATCGACATCGGCGCACCCCGATCGGCCGACTTTTACAAATCCTCACTCGGCCCAGCGCCGGTACACCTCGGCGGCGACCTCCGCGAACCCGGCGTTGGTCCCGGAGAGTGGCTGCAGCGCCCGGATCGTCTCAGCCAGCGCGGCAGCGGCCGCCTCCACAGAGTCGAACACCGGCACGCCGTGGAGCCGGGAGCCGGGCACGGCGGCGCTGGCCGCCAGGGCTGCGAAGGAACGGACGTGGCAGCCGTGGAACGCGCAGTACTCGTCCGCGACGGCCAGGAGCTGCTCGCCGGAGAGACGCCTCATGAACGGGCCTGACGGATCCGCGATTCCATCCCGGCGTAGGTGGGGATGAGGGTGCGGGCGAGGTCGGTGACGTGGGCGTCGTCAAGCAATCGCGATGCTGCGGTGACCACCGCACGGCGCGCGGCCTCCTGCTTCGAGCACCCCCATGCGGACGCCAACAAAACAAGCGCCTTGTCCTCGTCTGCGGTCAAGCGGAGCGTCATAGCCATACCACTTTGATACCACGTCGCTGCTCCGTCGCGGCGTGAGAAGCCCGCTAGACTCAAACATATGGCTGATGACACCACTGGCGGCTTGGACCGCATTCAACCAATCGACATCAACGAGGAGATGCAGACCAGCTACATCGATTACGCCATGAGCGTGATCGTGGGCCGCGCGCTCCCCGAGGTGCGCGACGGCATGAAGCCGGTGCACCGCCGCGTGATCTACGCGATGTACGACGCCGGTTTCCGCCCCGAGCGCTCCTACGTCAAGAGCGTGAAGGCCGTCGGCGAAACCATGAGTAACTACCACCCGCACGGCGACATCGCCATCTACGACACCCTGGTGCGCATGGCGCAGCCGTGGGCCATGCGCTACCCGCTCGTGGACGGCCAGGGCAACTTCGGCTCGCCGGGCAACGACGGCCCGGCCGCCATGCGATACACGGAGTGCAAGCTCACCCCGATCGCCATGGAGATGGTCCGCGACATCCGCGAAAACTCCGTGGACTTCGCGCCGAACTTCGACTCCAAGACCCAGGAGCCGACCGTCCTGCCGTCGCGCGTGCCGAACCTGTTGATGAATGGCTCCAACGGCATCGCCGTCGGCATGGCCACCAACATCCCGCCGCACAACCTCAACGAGCTGGCGGAGGCCATCTACTGGATCCTGGAAAACCACGACGCCGAGGAGAAGGAAACCCTCGACGCCGTGATGGAGCGCGTGAAGGGCCCGGACTTCCCCACGGCAGGCCTGATCGTGGGCGACCAGGGCATCAAGGACGCCTACACCACCGGCCGCGGCTCCATCCGCATGCGCGGCGTGACCGAGATCGAGGAGATTGGCAACCGCCAGGTCATCACGATCACCGAGCTGCCCTACCAGGTCAACCCGGACAACTTCATCCACAACATCGCCGAGCAGGTCACCGCCGGCAAGATGGTGGGCATCTCCAAGATTGAGGACGAGTCCTCCGACCGCGTGGGCATGCGCATCGTGGTCACGCTCAAGCGCGACGCCGTGCCGCGCGTGGTGCTGAACAACCTGTACAAGCACTCCGCGCTGGAGACGAACTTCTCCGCCAACATGCTCTCGATCGTCGACGGCGTCCCGCGCACCCTGCGCCTGGACCAGATGCTGCGCTTCTACGTCAAGCACCAGATCGAAGTCATCGTCCGCCGCACCCAGTACCGCCTGGACGAGGCCGAAAAGCGCGCCCACATCCTCCGCGGCCTGGTTAAGGCGCTGGACATGCTGGACGAGGTCATCGCCCTGATCCGCCGCTCGCCGACCGTGGACGACGCCCGCCAGGGCCTGATCAACCTGCTCGACGTCGACGAGATCCAGGCCAACGAGATCCTGGCCATGCAGCTGCGCCGCCTGGCGGCCCTGGAGCGCCAGAAGATCATCGACGACTTGGCCGCTATCGAGAAGCAGATCGCGGACTACAAGGACATCCTGGCCAAGCCGGAGCGTCAGCGCGAGATTGTCGGCGACGAGCTCAAGGAGATCGTCGATAAGTATGGCGACGAGCGCCGCACCCAAATCGTCGCCGCAACCGGCGACGTCACCGAAGAAGACCTCATCGCCCGCGAAAACGTGGTGGTCACCATCACCTCCACCGGCTACGCCAAGCGCACCAAGGTGGACGCCTACAAGAGCCAGAAGCGCGGCGGCAAGGGCGTGCGCGGCGCCGAGCTGAAGCAGGACGACGTGGTGAAGAACTTCTTCATCTGCTCCACCCACGACTGGATCCTGTTCTTCACCAACTTCGGCCGCGTCTACCGGCTGAAGGCCTACGAGCTGCCTGAGGCGGGCCGCACCGCCCGCGGCCAGCACGTGGCCAACCTGCTGGAGTTCCAGCCGGAGGAGAAGATCGCCCAGATCATCCAGATCCAGACCTACGAGGACGCCCCGTACCTGGTCCTGGCCACCCGCGACGGCCGCGTGAAGAAGTCCCGCCTGACCGATTACGAGTCCGCCCGTTCCGCCGGCCTGATCGCCATCAACCTCAACGAGGGCGACGCGCTCATCGGCGCCTCCCTGGTCGGCGAGGACGACGACCTGCTGCTGGTGTCCGAGCAGGGCCAGTCCATCCGCTTCTCCGCCGACGACGAGCAGCTGCGCCCGATGGGCCGCGCCACCGCCGGTGTGAAGGGAATGCGCTTCAAGGGCGACGACCAGCTTCTGGCCATGACTGTGGCCAAGGACGGCGAGTACCTGCTGGTGGCCACCTCCGGCGGCTACGGCAAGCGCACTGCCATCGAGGAGTACAACGCGCAGGGCCGCGGCGGCATGGGTGTGATGACCTTCAAGTACAGCCCGAAGCGCGGCAAGCTCATCGGCGCACTTTCGGTCGCCGAGGACGACCAGATCTTCGCCATCACCTCCGCCGGCGGCGTGATCCGCACCGAGGTCGACCAGATCCGCCCGTCGTCCCGCGCGACTATGGGCGTGCGGCTGGTGGACCTCGCCGACGGCGTCGAGCTGCTCGCCATCGACCGCAACGTCGAGGACGAAGGCGAGGAGGAAGCCACCGCAGTCGCCACCGGCCAGAAGACCATTGAGCAAGCGCTTAGCGACGACAGCTCCGCCGACGCAGGCGAGGACAAGGAGTAGCCCGTGGCCGTCCGCAAAGTGACCGTGCGCAACATCGGCGCCGGCTCCACCTTCAAAGTGGCAACGCTGTTGGCCTTTCTGGGCTTCATCGCTTGGATGGCGGCCTGCCTGCTGGTCTATTTCGGGCTGGAGCGCGCCGGGGTCATCGAGTCCATCAACTCGCTGATCGGCGGCGTCGGCGGCGACCAGGTGGTGGACATGAAACTGGCCATGTCCGCAGCGGGCCTGTTCGGCCTGGTGGGCTTTTTGTTCCAGGTGATCATGGCCCCGCTGACGGTGGTCATGTACAACGCCATCGCGGACCTGGTTGGCGGCGTCAGCTTCACCATGTCCAACCGGGCCAAGTAGGGGTCTCCCAGGCCGCGGGACTCCGCATTGCGGACAATCCCGGTGACCCCAACTATTGGTCCGCGCCCAGCTTTTGCAAAAGTCGGCGTGTCGGCGCGTTCGAGGCCGCAAAATCCCAGGTCACATTCCCCCGCCGCCGACTTTTGCAAAACGCCGGTTGGGTTCGCCTGCCTGCGCGTGAAACGTCGATAAGCAATTGCCCATTTATGTGCCTTACGCTGGCGATTTGGAGCTGTTGTGGGTGCTCTGTAATATTCCTATTCGTTCCCAGGGCCTATAGCTCAGTCGGTTAGAGCGCATCGCTGATAACGATGAGGTCGCAAGTTCGATTCTTGCTAGGCCCACGGTACCCTTGGGTACGCGGGGCATTAGCTCAGTTGGTAGAGCACCTGCTTTGCAAGCAGGATGTCAGGAGTTCGATTCTCCTATGCTCCACAGATTGCTCCCTCCGGTTGCGGAGGGAGCTTTTTGCTTTGCGACGGTTGCTCTGTGGTAGGACTTTCACACTTTCAACTCTCACACTGCGAATCAAACTACGAATCCGCAGGTAGCCAAAGTGTGAAAGTGAGAATCCCGGCGGGGAAGCAGCCCCTTAAGTACTATCGCGGGCAAAACCACCATGGGAGGCCCGCCGTGAAGCGAAAGATTCTCTCCGCCGTTGCCGCCGCAACGCTGTCGTTGGGTGCGGCGGCGTGTGGGGCAGGGGAAACGCAAGAAGCGCAAGACCCCGGCGTGCTGGAGGTCAGCTCCGGCCCGCTGACGGTTCGGGTGCCGGAGGGCTGGTCGGAGTTTGATAGCTCCAGCGACCCGGATTCCATCAAGGACCCGTGGGTGGTGGGCGCGCGCGACAGCGAGGACGCGATGACGGTGCAGATCCGCCTGTCCAAGGACACGGGTGTGGCGCCGGAGGCGGACGCGACCAATTCGATTGCGCTGTACGGCAACATTTTTGCGGGTGACACTCAGATCGAACCGAGGGGCACGGACGACGCCGAGGTGGACGGCGCGGATAAGGCGATCGTGAGCTACTTCGAGGCCGTGGACGACGACGGCGACTACTGGGACGGGCTGTTCCTCTCCGCGGAGAATTCGGAGACCGGCAACGTCTCCACCATGGAGATGGTCAGCCTGCGCGGGGAGGGGTTGTCGCAGGATGAGGCAGAGGGGATCATCGCCAACGCCTCGTACGACAAGTCCAAGGAGTAGCGCAGTTCCCGCACGGTAAGCTGCCAAGGCGTGAACACCTACCTCTCCCGCTTCGACGCCATGGCGGACAAGGCGGCGGCGCAGGTGATTGCGCAGTATTCCACGAGTTTTTCCCTGGCCGTGCGCACGTTGCCGAGGCCGGAGCGCACGCACATCCGGAACTTGTACGCCATGGTGCGTATCGCGGACGAGATCGTGGACGGCACCACAACCCAGGCCAACGAGTGCCCGGAAACCGCCCTTGACCTATACGAAGAGCAGGTTCTGCACGCGCCGGCCCACCGTTTCCACACGGATCCGGTGCTGCACGCGTGGGCGCGCACGTTCCGTGAGTGCCGCCTCAACCCGGACCACGTGAAGGCCTTTTTCGCCTCCATGCGCGCGGACCTGACCCAGACCACATTCACGCAAAAAGAGCTGGATACCTATATATATGGCTCTGCTGAGGTGATCGGCCTGATGTGCCTGGACATTTTCATGCGCGGCCGCGATACCCCGTACCGCCGCGAGCTGGAGGAGGGCGCCCGCGCGCTCGGCAGCGCGTTTCAGAAGGTCAACTTCCTGCGCGACCTGGGCGAGGATAGCCGCGCACTCGGCCGGGCGTACTTCGACGCCCCGCTTGACGACGCTCTAAAGTCCACCCTCACCAGCCAAATCACCGACGAGCTGGACCGCGCCCACAAATCCATCCCGCTGCTGCCGCCCGCGGCGCGCGGGGGAGTGGCCGCCGCGGAGGCGCTGTTCCGGGAGCTCAACGCCCGCATCGCCGCCACCCCGGCGGCCGAGCTGCAAACCACCAGGGTCAGCGTGCCCAACCACATTAAGTTCGCGCTCACGGCAAAAGCGCTCGCAAACGCAAGGAAGCAATGAAACAGCAACCGAAGTCAGCCATCGTGATCGGCGCCGGCGTGGCAGGCATGGCCACCGCGGCGCTGTTGGCCCGCGAGGGCATCGACACCACCGTGGTGGAAAAGCTGCCCACCCACGGCGGGCGCGCCGGCAGCGAGACCATCGACGGTTTCCGTTTCGACACCGGCCCGAGCTGGTACCTCATGCCGGACGCGTTCGACCACTTCTTCGGCCTTTTCGGCACACGCACCGAGGAGCTCCTGGACCTGCAGCCCCTCGCCCCCGCCTACCGCCTCTTTCCGGAGAGCGGCGAGCCCATCGACGTCCACTCCGGCCGCGACAACGCCGCCAAGCTCTTCGAGCAGCTCGAACCGGGCGCGGGCGCGAAGCTCCTGGAGTACCTGGACAGCGCCGAGGAAACCTACGATCTGGCCATCGAAAACTTCCTCTACACCAACTTCCGCTCCCTTGAGCCTATGAAGCGCATCCGCGGCCAGTACGGGCGCCTGGCGCGCTACCTCGCCGAACCCCTGGACAGGTTTGTGGCCAAGCGCTTCACGGACACGCGCCTGCGCCAGATGCTCACGTACCCGTCGGTGTTCCTCTCCTCGCACCCGAGCCGCACGCCGAGCATGTATCACCTGCTCAGCCACACCGACCTGACCCAGGGTGTGCTGTACCCGCAGGGCGGTTTCGCCGCGGTTATGGACGCGCTGTTCAACCTCGCCGTCGACCAGGGCGCGCGGTTCCGCTTCAACAGCGAAGTGGTCGTTATCGAGGACAAGGGCGTTGTGCTTATCGACGGCCAAAGGCTCCCCGCCGACATCACCATCTCCGCCGCGGACCTCCACCACACCGAAACGCGCCTGCTACCGAAGAAGCAGCGCACCTACGACGAGTCCTGGTTCGCCCCGCGCGACCCCGGCCTGGGCACGGTGCTGGTCATGCTGGGCGTTGAAGGCGAGATCCCGGAGCTGGCCCACCACAACTTCCTGTTCAGCGACGACTGGTCCGACGACTTCGATGCTGTATTTAATGGGCCCGTTGCCAGCCGGCCGCTGGGGGCGTCGCAGTCCATCTACGTGTCCAAGCCGTCAGCGACGGATCCGTCTGTGGCGCCTGCCGGCCACGAGAACCTGTTCGTGCTGGTGCCGGTGCCCGCGGATCCCTCGGTGGGCCACGGCGACATGTACCGCGGCGAGGCCTCGGAGCAGGTGCAGCGGATCACCGACGCGGCGATCGAGCAGATTGCGTCAAGGTGTGGGGTTGCGGGGCTGGGCCGGAGGATCGTCGTCAAGCACACGCTCGGTCCCGCAGACTTCGCCGAGCGCTACAACGCCTGGTCCGGCGGGTCCATCGGGCCCGCGCACACGCTGCGGCAGTCCGCGTTCCTGCGCGGCACCAACACAAGCCGGAAGCTGGACTCGCTGATGTACGCTGGGGCGACCACGACGCCTGGGGTGGGCGTGCCCATGTGTTTGATATCTGCTGAGAATGTGCTCAAGCGGGTCCGCGGCGACAGATCTTCGGGTCCTTTGGACCACTGACCGTAGGTTTGTTGAACAATGGCTGGATTTGTGGTGAAG
>NZ_KV788410.1 GCF_001807265.1 Corynebacterium sp. HMSC05H05 | reverse complement strand
CCCGCCCCAAAAGGGCGGGCCCATCGGCATGCCCGAAAACTATGAGCGGTCGGCCATGGTGGAGCGCACCGGGCGCGCCAGCTGCGTCATCTTGCCGCGGCCGCGCAGCTCCACGGACTTCATCAGCGTCCAGCGCTGCTGCTCCACTTCGTTGGCCGCGCGCAGGGTCGCGGCGTTGGTCAGCACCAGCCCCGGGGTGTCCTTCGCCATGTCGGTCAGGCGCGCTGCGGCGTTGACGGCGTCGCCGATCACGGTGTACTCGAAGCGGTCCGAGCCGCCGATGTGGCCCGCAACCACATGCCCGGACGCCACACCGATGCCGGCGCGAAGTTCCTGGCCGGAAAGATCCCGTTGGAGTTCGCGGGCGGCTTGGAGGGCGTGCGAGGCGGCGTCGTGAAGCGAAACGGGCGCCCCGAACACGGCCAAGGCCGCATCGCCCTGGAATTTGTTAATCACGCCCTTGTTGCGGTGCACCACCTCGACGACCACGTCGAAGAAGTCGTTCAGCGCCGCGACAACCTCCTCCGGCGTGTGGTCCACGGCGTAGGTGGTGGAACCTACGACGTCGATGAACAGCACCGCCACCCTGCGCTCCTCGCCGCCGAGCTCCGGGATCTCCTCCAGCGCCTTCTGGGCCACCTCGGCGCCGACGTACTGGCCGAAGATGTCGCGCACTCGCTGACGGTCGCGAAGCCCCTTCATCATCTCGTTGAACCCGGCTTGCAGCACGCCGATTTCGGAGCCGTCGTAAATGTCCACCTGCGTGTTCTGCTCACCGCGGCGCACCCGGTTAATGGCGCCCTGCAGCTCCTTGATCGGGTCCACCACGCTCATGATCACCAGCGCCGTGCCCACAAACCCGGTGGCCATGCCGGCGGTGATCAGCGCGACGATCGCGGAGGTGAGCTCGCCGACAGTGCCTGTGAAATAGCCGTGGCGCTGCGCCACCGTCAGCAACAGAACGCCCACCATCGGCACGGCTGAGGTGGTGAACCAGGTCAGGTAGAGCTGCCACTTGATCGGCGGCTGCAAGGTGGAGTCCTCGAAGCGGCGCGCCAGCGCGGATGCGGCGATGGGGCGCACGAGGCGTTCGGCCTGCAGGTACGTCAGCACGGCGGTGACGAAGGTGGTCAGCGCGGCGGTGGCGAGGACGACGGTGGCCAGGCGGACGTCGACACGCCAAGCCCCCACGGTGACAATCGCGGTGCCGATACCCCACACGCCCACAACGATGATGGTTTGCAGCACCGGCAGCCGCATGACCAGGTGGCGCACCATGTTCGGGTCGTGCCCGTCGGGGTGGCGCTGCCATTCCAAAACGGGCCGGAACAGGTACAGCGTGACCACGATGCCGAGCACGACGGCAACCGCCGCGTAGATCACGCCGATGGCGCCGAGTTGCCCGCCGAGGCCGAGTTCGCGCACTTCCGGCATGGGGATGAGGTAGCGCACGAACAGCATGCACCCGATGGCGGCGATGACGTTGGTTCCCAGCACGGTTGCGGCATACAGGGGCCAGGACGTGCCCCAGAGCCACCGCAGATCGCGCCAGAATCTTTCCATGGTGTATCACCATAGCGCGCGGGTACTGTGATCATCCGTGACTACCCGTAGCGTCAGTGAGCGGCTTGCCGGTACTCCGGCGGTGCGCGAGACAATCCTGTCGGCGGCCAAGGCTGCAAGGCTTGGCGACGGCTACGCCATGACCCACGCCTGGCTTTTCACCGGCCCTCCGGGGGCGGGGCGTTCGCAGGCAGCGTTGGCGTTCGCGGCGGCGCTGATGTGCACGGATCCGGAGGAGATCGGGTGCGGGCGCTGCGAGGCGTGCCGGTTGGCGTTGGCGGGCTCGCACACGGATTTGCTGCACGTGGTGCCGCAGCGGGTGAACATCCCGGTGGATTATGTGCGCCGCACGATCGTGCCGCAAGCAGCTCGCCTGCCGACGGTCGCCCCCTGGCGCGTCATCGTCATCGAAAACGCGGACAGGTTGAACACGGACGCCGCCGACGCGCTGCTGAAAACGGTGGAGGAGCCGCCGGAACACACCGTGATCATCATGTGCGCCCCGTCGGCGGACCCGCAGGACTTCTCGCAGACGCTGCGCTCGCGCTGCCGCCACCTGTACGTGCCGGCGCCGACGGAGGACGAGGTCGTGCGCATCCTTGTCGAGGAGGAGGGCGCGACCGAGCACGACGCGCGGCTTGCCGCGGCGGCAACGATGCGGCACGTGGGCCGGGCGCGGCTGCTGGTGCGCTCGGACAAGGTGCAAAAGCGCCGCTCCATGGCGATCAACCTGGCGGAGTTGGTGTTCCACGGCGCGCAGGCCTTCCAGGCCGTCGGTGCGCTGGTCAAAGCGGCGGAAACCGAGGCGGTGGAGGCCCACAAGGCCGACGACGAAGCCGAACGCGCGAAGCTGGAGAACGCGCTCGGCATGGGAGCCAAGGGCAAGGGCGCGGGCAAGGCGTTGGGGGGCGTTGCGTCGTCGATAAAAGCGCTGGAAGAGGAGCAGAAGAAACGCGGCACTCGCCGCAAGCGCGACATGTTCGACCTGGTCCTGGTGGACCTGGCGGGGGTGTACCGCGACGCCATGATCATCCAGTCCGGCGCGGGGCTTGCCCTGATCCACCCGGACTACGAGGGGCTGGCGCGCGAGATCGCGGAGCGCACCACCCCGGACGCGCTGGTGGAGTGCCAGGAGGCCATCGCGCAGTGCCGCGAGCGGCTGGCGCAGCAGGTGCAGCCGGCGGTGGCGTTAAGCGGGATGCTGGGCCGGATCAGGCTCGCCTGCAAGGTGTCCTGAGCTGCCGGTTTCTCAGTTCTTCCCGCCTGCACTACACTTTCGCGGTGGTGCATCTTGCATGCCCGGCCACCTTAGCTCAGTCGGTAGAGCATCTCACTCGTAATGAGAAGGTCGCGAGTTCGATTCTCGCAGGTGGCTCAATTTTTTTGCCTTAAACCGGGCAGGAACCGCGGCACGACCTTGCCCACGGCGTTACGCGGCAGCTCGTCCACGAAATGCACGTCGCGGGGGATGGAGTGGTCGGCCAGGTGGGCGCGCACCCAGTCGCGCACCGCGTCGGCGGTGATGTCGGCACTGCGAACCACCCACACAGCGATGCGTTTGAACATCTCCTCGTCGTCGACGCCGTGCGCGTGCACTTCGCTGACCCCCGGCATGTCCTCGAGGACTTCCACGACGGACTGCGGGTGGACGTTTTCTCCGCCGACGATGATCATGTCGTCGTTGCGGGATTGCACGTGCAGGTACCCGTCGGCGTCGAAGTAGCCGAGGTCGCCCATTTCCACCAGGCCGTCGATCTCCACCATCTCGGTTGCCGGGTTGGTGTATCCGCGCAGCGCTGTTTCGTTGTGCAGGAAGATGCGGCCGGTTTCGCCGGTTGCGACTTCGCGCCCTTGGTCGTCGTAAAGCTTGAGCACCGTGCCGGGCGGGACTTTGCCCACGGTGGTGGGGTCGGCCTGCATCTGCTCGGGCGAGGCGACCGCGGCGAGGGCGAGTTCGGTGGAGCCGTAGATGTTAGCCAGGATCGGGCCGAAGCGCTCGGTGGTGCGGCGCAGAAGCGACGGGCTCACGGCGTTGCCGGCGGAGGCGAGGTAGCGCAGCGAGGACGTGTCGTAGCCCTCGTCCAGGTCCAGCATCTGTTTGAAGAAGATGGGCGAGGAGATCAGCCCGTCGCAGCGGTACTTCTCCACTTGGCGGAAGCACTCTTCCGGATCGAAGATGCGGCGGGTGACAATGGTCGAGCGCGTCGCCAGCGCGACTTGCAGCGCGGACCAGCCCCAAGTGTGGAAGATCGACGCGGTCAGTTGCACGGTGTCGCCTGAGCGCCACGGGATGGCTTCGAGGTAGCCGGCGACGACGAACGGCATGCGCGGTTCGGGCCGCACGATGCCTTTGGGGATGCCGGTGGTGCCGGAGCTCATCAGGACGAGGTTGCCGTGTTTTGGCCAGCGGGGCAGTTGCCTATCGACGTCCCTCCGGTCCACCACCTGCCTGATCGAGAGCCCGGAGCCGCCGTCTTCGTCGGCGCGGATGATGGTGATGCCGTTGGTGTTGGCGGGGAGGCGGTCGGCGAATTCGTCGTCGATGAACAGGACGTTGATGTCGTTTTCGGCGAAGATGCCGGCGAGCTGCTCGGGCGAGGAGCCGATGTTGAGCAGGAAGATGTGGGCACCTGCGTAGCCTTTGGCTGCCAGCGGCAGGATGATGCCGCGGCCGTTGCGGGCCATCACGCCGATGCGCAGCTCGTCCAGGCCGCGTTCGTCCTGCAGCGCCAGCAGCCATTTGGCCAGTGTGCGTGAGTCGTCCCGGAGTTGGCGGTAGGTGAGGACGCCGGTGTCGTCGATAAGTGCGACGCGCTCCGGTGTGGCGGCGGCACCCTGTTCGACTTCGCGGGCGGTGGTGAACCAGTAGCGCGCGAGGTTGGGCGCGAGCGCGAGGGCTGCGCGGGGGCCGCCTTCGGCGCTGACGATGCCGGCGCGTGTAACGGCGGGCACGAAGCGGGCGAAAGACTTGAGTAAGAACAGCGGACGGTGGGTGGGTCGCATGTGGATAATGTAGCCTACTGTTACGCAAGTTTCCCCTGTGAAAGGATTTCGCCGTGTCATTTTCCCGCCGCATCGCCGCAGCCTTCGTCGCGGCGGCCGCGCTTCTCGCCCCGCTTGCTCCGGCAGCGGGTGCGCAAGACCGCAACATGGTCATCTTCGGTGACTCTGTCATCTCCGACCCGAACATGGGCCAGTGGGCGGCCGGCAAGATGGGGCTTGACCCGCGCGGGCGTTCCGACAACGGCACCTGGTGCCCGACCTCGGCCACGAACTGGGGCAAGCGCTCCGCCGCCAAGCTCGGCTTGGCGGCCCGCGACTACTCGTGCACCGGCGTGGTGACCATCTCTAAGGGCCCGGGCCTGTTCCAGCAGGTGGACCGCGCGATCGCAGACCGTGGCCTGTCGCCGGCGACGGCGCGCGTGATCATCTCCGTCGGCTTCAACGACACGTACAACAACACCTCCCGCCCGGACGCCGACATCCGCCGCGACTTCACCCGCTACATGGTCCCGCAGATTAACCGCATCCGCGCCGCGGCGCCGAACGCGCGCATCCAGATCGTGGGCTACCCGAAGATCACCGCCGGCGACCGCGTGTGCCTGTTCCACATCGCCCCGAACACCTCCGATTGGACCCGCTTCCAAGACGTGCAGCGTTGGGAGAACCTCGCGCAGTGGATGCAGGTGGACACCGCCCGCGCCGCCGGTGTGGAGTTCTTGGACCTCAAACCCTCCACCTGGCACAACAACATGTGCGCCCCCGACAACAAGCGCATGTGGGCCGGCCTGGTGGACTTCTACGGCGGCCCGGGCAACCTGCCCATCCACGTCAACCAGCGCGGACACGAGCACGTGGCAAACGTCATCGCCCGCTCCTAGTCTTGGGGACATGACACAGACTGTTCAAGGAGTAATCGCCCGCGAAAAGGGCGCCCCGGTCGAGGTCGTGGACATTGTGATCCCCGAGCCCGGCCCCAACGACGTGGTGGTGAAGGTCCAGGCCACCGGCGTGTGCCACACGGACTTGGCCTACCGCGACGGCGACATCGAGGACGCGTTCCCGTTCCTGCTCGGCCACGAGACGGCCGGCGTGGTGGAAGCGGTCGGCGAGGACGTCACCCACGTCGCAGAAGGCGACTTCGTGGTGCTGAACTGGCGCGCGGTGTGCGGCGAGTGCCGCGCCTGCCGCAAGGGCGACACGAAGAACTGCTTCAACACCCACAACGCCTCGCAGAGCATGACGCTTGACGACGGCACTCCGCTCACCCCCGCACTCGGCATCGGCTCGTTTGCAGAGAAGACCCTCGTGCACGAAAAGCAGTGCACGAAGGTCGACCCGGAGGCCGACCCGGCGGCGGCTGGCCTGCTCGGCTGCGGCATCATGGCCGGCCTCGGCGCCGCCGTCAACACCGGTGACGTGCAGCGCGGCGAGTCCGTGGTCGTGTTCGGCCTCGGCGGCGTGGGCCTTGCGGCTGTGGCCGGTGCGGCGTTGGCGGGGGCGACGACGGTGGTGGCTGTAGACGTCGATAAGCGAAAGTGCGACGCGGCATCCAAGTTCGGCGCCACCGACGCCATCTGCGCCAAAGACATGAGCGAGGACGAAGTCATCGAGGCTGTGCGCGAGCTCACCGGCGGCTTCGGCGCGGACGTGGCCATCGACGCCGTGGGCATCCAGCCCACCTGGCGCCAGGCGTTCTACTCCCGCGATTTCGCCGGCCGCATGGTCATGGTCGGCGTGCCCAACCAGACCGACCACGTGGACATCCCCGCGATCGACCTGTACGCCCGCGGCGGGTCCATCAAGCCGGCCTGGTACGGCGACTGCCTGCCGGAGCGCGACTTCCCGGCGTACGTGGAGCTGTACAAGCAGGGCCGCTTCCCGCTGGGCGAGTTCGTCTCCGAGCGCATCGGCGTGGGCGACATCGAGGAATCCTTCGAGAAGATGAAGCGCGGCGACGTGCTGCGAAGCGTGGTGGAGTTCTAATGCGCATCGATAACGTCGTTACTTCCGGCCTGTTCAAGCTCGACGGCGGCGAGTGGGAGGTGGACAACAACGTCTGGATCGTCGGCGACGACTCCGAGGTCTACATCATCGACGCCGCCCACAACGCCGAAGCCATCGCCGAGGCTGTGGGCAACCGCCGCGTGAAGGGCATCCTGGCCACCCACGGCCACTCCGACCACATCGACGCCGCGCCTGAGCTGTCGCGGCTTGTGGACGCCCCGGTGTACCTGCACCCCACCGACGGGTTTTTGTGGCAGCGCCAGAACCCTGGCGCGCACTACCGCCAGCTTCTCGACGGCGCCACGTTTACCATCGCCGGCACCGACCTGCGCGTCATGTCCACCCCGGGCCACTCGCCGGGATCCGTGGTCATCTACGCCGAGGAAGCCGGCGAGCTGTTCTCCGGCGACACCCTGTTCCAGGGCGGGCCGGGCGCAACAGGCCGGTCATTCTCCTCGTTCGACACCATCATCCACTCCCTGCAGAAGTCCGTTTTGGACCTGCCGGCGGAGACGGTGGTGCGCACCGGCCACGGCGACCACACCACCATCGGCGATGAGGCGCCGCACTTAGAGGAGTGGATCCGCCGCGGCTTCTAGCGCTCCGCGTCCTGCTCCGGCGCCTGCGCGTTCTGCAGCGCGACGGCGCGGGCCAGGCGGGCGTAGCGCAACTCCTGCTCGCGGAAGCGCGTCCACGTGGAGATGGTGACGAAGAAAAACGCGACCACCAGCACGTACAGCATCAGGTCGGTGCCGCGGGCCACGCCCAGCCAGTTGGCCAGCACCGTGACGTCGTCGGGGCGGGCGATTGCCCAGATGGCCGCGACGATCATGAGGGCGAAGCCGATCTTTACCCAGGCTTTGGCGTTAGCTTTGCGTCGATTAGCAAAGAAGTACCAGGCCAACGCGACAACCGCGAGCAGCAACAACGCCTGAATCATGGCAACCTCCTTGCAACGAGCCCGTCGGCGAGGATGTTCACGCCGTTGATCAGCGACTGGCCCTTCGACATCGAGTACTCCGTGTAAAGGATGTCCACCGGCTCCTCGTCCACGCGCCAGCCGTGCTTGTCGATCATGGACACGATCTCCGAGGCGTGCGACATCCCGTTCATGCGGATGTTCATCTCTTCGGCCACCTTGCGGTTGAACGCGCGCAGCCCGTTGTGGGCGTCCGTGAGACCAAGCTTCTTCGTGCGCGGCGACAGCATCACCACCGTCTTGAGCACCGCGCGCTTGATCCACGGCACCTGCGAGTTGTCCTGGCCGGCGAACCGCGTGCCGACGATGATGTCCAGCGGCTCAGTGCGCAGCCGCTCGATCATTCGGACGACGTCCTTTTCCTGGTGCTGGCCGTCGGCGTCGAAGGTGACGAAGTACTGCGCGCCGGGCTGGGCGCGGGCGTACTCCACGCCAGTTTGGATTGCCGCGCCTTGGCCGAGGTTGACCGGGTGGTCCACCAAATGCGCCCCGGCGGCGCGGATCTGCGCCGCAGAGTCGTCGGCGGAGCCGTCGTTGACGCCCACGATGTTGGGGAACGTCTCGCGCGCGTGCGTGAGCACGTCGAAGATGACCGTGCCCTCGTTGTAGCAAGGCACGATCAGCCAAGTGTCTGAAAATCCGCTCATGTCGGAAGTTAGGTTACTCCCCGCGGTGGAACAAAGCGGCGTACACGCGCCGGAGCACACCTGTGGGAAGTGCGCGGTATGCGGTGCGCGCCGCCAGGTTGAACGCCGCCCGCGGGCGCGAAACCAGCCCGTAGGCGACCAAGTTGCGCTGCATCTTTGCCTCCGCGGCGAGCATCTCGCGGCCGGTGCGGCGGGAGAACTGCGCGTCGGTGACCTGGAAGTCCGTCAGCGCCTCGGGCAGGTTGCGCACGTGCCAGCCGCCGGCGATCAGCCGCGCGTAGAGGTCGTAGTCTTCCATGAAGTGCACGTCCTTATACCCGCCGACCGCCTTGACCGCTTTCGTGCGCAGCATCACCGAGGGGTTGTTCACCGGCGAGTTCATCTTCGCGTAGTCGTGCGGGTTCTCGGGCAGAGCGCGCACCTTGCCGGTGTCGCCCGGCGTGTCCGCGAACTCTTCAACGGCGCTGCCCAGCGCGCCGACCTCCGGGTGCGCCTCCAAATACTCGAGCTGCCGGGCGAAGCGCTCGGGTTTCGCGGCGTCGTCGGAGTCCAGCCGCGCGGTGTACTCGGAGTCGATCGTGGCCAGCCCAGCCTGCGACGCCGGGCCCGCGCCCACATTCTCCGGCAGCCAGATAACCCGGGCATTGTGCTTTTCGACGACCTGCCGGACCCCCTTACCCACCGGCCCATCCGCCACAATGACCAGCTCGTCTGCGGGCCGCGTCTGCGCCTGCAGGGAGTCGAGGGCGCGCTCAAGGTCGTTCTCGTCGGTGCCGTGGTAGACGGTCACCAGTGCCGTAATCCTCGCCATTGTTTTAGTCCCTTGCTGCGTCGATGAGGTAGCGGCCGTAGCCGGATTTCAGCACCTGGTCGCCTAAGGCCTCCAGCTGCGCGGCGTCGATGAAGCCTTCGCGGTAGGCGGCCACCTCCGGCGAGCCGATGACGGTGCCGGTACGCTTCTGCAGCACCTCGACGTAGGCGCTGGCCTCGCTCATGGAGTCGATGGTGCCGGTGTCCAGCCATACGTCGCCGCGGTGCAGGCGGTGGACTTTCAGGTCGCCGCGGCGCAGGTACGCCTCGTTGACGGAGGTAATCTCCAGCTCGCCGCGCGCCGACGGTTCGATGGATTTCGCGATCTCAACCACGTCGTTGTCGTAGAAGTACAGCCCCACCACGGCGAAGTTGGACTTCGGCGCGTCCGGTTTTTCTTCGATGGACAGCGCTGTGCCGGCGGCGTCGAACTCGACCACGCCGTAGCGCTGCGGGTCCGAGACCTCGTAGGCGAAGATCGCCCCGCCGTCGATGTCGCGCACCCGCCCGAGCGCCTCCGAGATGCCGTTGCCGTCGAAGATGTTGTCGCCGAGGACCAGCGCCACCGAGTCGTTGCCGATGAACTCCTCGCCGATCAAAAACGCCTGCGCCAGCCCCTCGGGGCGGGGTTGTTCGGCGTAGTGGAGCATGATGCCGAGACGTGAGCCGTCGCCAAGCAATCGCTCAAAGTTCGGCCGATCCTCCGGGGTGGTGATGATCAAAATTTCCCGGATACCCGCGCTGATCAGGGTGGATAGCGGGTAGTAGATCATCGGCTTGTCGTAGATGGGCATGAGCTGCTTCGAGATGCCCTGGGTGATCGGGTACAGGCGCGTGCCCGAGCCGCCAGCGAGGATGATGCCCTTCATGAATGCGAAGTCTAGCTACCGCAGCGCGACGTAGAGCGCGAGCGCGGCGCGCCAGTTTGTCGGGCTGAATCCAGCGGCGGTGATCTTGTCCAGCGCCAGGGTGGATTCGCGCGGGCGGGGCGCTTCCACCCCGAATTCGGCGCCGTACTGCTCGGTGGTCACGGGGTGGACGTCCGCGGGGTCGCCGCCGACGGCCACAAACACGGCCATGGCGATCTCGTCGCGCGTGACGGCGTCGCCGTCGGAGGTGATGTTGTACACGCCGTACTCGGCACCGGTCGAAAGCAGGTGCGCGATGCCTTTGGCCAGGTCTTCGGCCCAGGTAGGGCGCCCGCGCTGGTCGCAGACGACCTTCGGTGCGACACCGCGATCAGCGAGGTCGGCCATGACGGACATGAAGTTGCGGCCGTCGCCGAACACCCAGCTCGTGCGCACCACATAATGCTTCCGCGCCACCTGTGCGGCGGTGTCGCCCGCGGCCTTGGACGCGCCGTACGCGCTCAGCGGCGACGGCACCTCAGCTTCGTCGTGCACCTCGACGGTGCCGTCGAAGATGTAGTCGCTGGAAACATGCACGAGCGTGAGGTCGTGTGCATTGCTTATCGACGCAAGCTCCGCCGGCGCCGCCGCATTCACCGCCCATGCTCCGGCCCGGTCGTCCTCCGCGCCGTTGACGTCGTTGTAGGCGGCGCAGTTCACGATGGCCCAGTAATTGGCCCAATCCAGTTCGGGCGGGTTCGTGATGTCGAACTCGTCGTGGCCCACGAAGTGGGCCTGGTCCTCCGACCAGATCTGGCGCAGCGCGCGCCCCAGCTGGCCGTTGGCACCGGTGACGAGGATGCGGCGTGGGGGCAGCGGAGTGGCGTCGCAAAGCAAAGGGTGCTCGAGGTCCTTGGCGGAAAGCTCGGTGGGCTCGAGTGGCCAGTCGATTTCCTTGTAGGAGCAGAACGCGCCGCCGGGGGAGTAGCGCTGGTTGACCAGGTAGATGTAGGTGGTGTCGTCCTCGAGGGCCTGGAAGCCGTTGGCCACGCCACGGGGGACGAACACGGCGGTGTCCGGGCCGATCTCGCAGGTGAACTTCTCCCCGAACGTGGCGGAGCCTTCGCGCATGTCCACCCACGCGCCGAACACGCGGCCGGTGGCCACGGAGACCCACTTGTCCCACGGCTCGGCGTGCATGCCGCGGGTCGCGCCGCGCCGGGCGTTGAAGCTGACGTTGTGCTGCTTCGGGGTGAGTTTCTGTCCGGACCAGTTCTCCTTGAACCAGCCGCGGTTGTCCTCGTGGACGGTGAGCCGGTGGACCTCGAGGCCGTCGATGGTGGTGGTCTCCATGTCACTGTCCCCTTTCTGCGTACCCGCGTTCGATGCCTGCTTTGTCGTCCTCCCACCACCAGCGGTTGTCGGTGTACCACGCGATGGTTTGCTTCAGCCCGCTGCGCAGGTCCGTGTGCTGCGGAGCCCAGCCGAGCTCGCGGCGCAGCTTGGTGGCGTCCATGGTGTAGCGCTGGTCGTGGCCGGGGCGGTCTGCGACGTGGACGTATTCGCCGCCCATCAGCTCGCAGATGGTCTCGATGACCTGCTTGTTCGTGACGTGAGTGTCGCCAGGCAAGCTCGCGCCGATGTTGTAGGTTTCGCCGATGCGCCCGCGCTCCAATATCGCCAGGACGGCGTCGTTGTGGTCGTCCACGTGGATCCAGTCGCGCACTTGCGCGCCGGTGCCGTAAAGCTTCGCGGGCTGGCCGGTGAGGATGTTGGTGATCTGGCGGGGGATGAACTTCTCTATGTGCTGGTAAGGCCCGTAGTTGTTGGAGCAGTTCGAGATCGTCGCGCGCACCCCGAACGAGCGCACCCAGGCGCGCACGAGGTGGTCGGAGCCAGCCTTCGTCGCCGAATAAGGCGAGGAGGGGTTGTACGGCGTGGTCTCGGTGAACGCGTCGGTGCCGCCGAGCTCGAGGTCGCCGAATACTTCGTCGGTGGAGATGTGGTGCAGGCGTTTGTCGAACTTCCGCACCGCCTCCAGCAGCGCAAACGTGCCGTTGAGGTTGCTGTGCACGAACGCGGACGGGTCCCGCAGCGAATTGTCGTTGTGGGATTCGGCGGCGAAGTGGACGACGGTGTCGGTGGCGGCCACGAGCTCGTCGATAAGCGATTGCTCGCAGATGTCCCCCTCCACGAACTCGATGCCCTCGGGCAGGTTCGCGCGGTTACCGGCGTAGGTCAGCTTGTCCACGAC
Organism: Corynebacterium sp. HMSC05H05; assembly: GCF_001807265.1. Taxonomy (GTDB): domain Bacteria; phylum Actinomycetota; class Actinomycetes; order Mycobacteriales; family Mycobacteriaceae; genus Corynebacterium. The sequence continues at coordinate 101,256 of NZ_KV788410.1, read as the reverse complement.
GGTGACGCGAAAGCGTTGCGACGCCTGACGGACAAAATTCGCCCCAATGAACCCCGCACCGCCAGTGACCAGCAAACGTTCCATAGCCAGCTACCTTACAAGGCCCGCCAGGTGCACGAGCGCGCCGACGATCGGCCCGGCGAACAGCGCCACCACCACGGTTGTGGTCACGCCCCACGGCGCGAGGAAGAGCACGGCGAACGCGGTGGCGGTGGCGGCGAGCCAGCCGGCGACGTAGAACGCGTGGCGTTCCAGCGCGAGCACGGCCACGCCGGTGATCATGAGCATGCCCATGAATGCGGAGGCGAAGGTGAGCAGGCCGAGCGTGAGGCCGCCCACGAACAGTTCCGGCTTGTACGCCACCCGCAGGATCCACGGGCCGATGAGCCAGGCCGCCGCGAAGCCGATGAGGCCGACGCCCAGGATCGCGCCGACGGGGGCGGCAAGCGCCCTGTAGACGGTGTCGCGGCGCTCCACGAAGCGCACCACCAGCGCCGATTGGAAACGCTGCAGCGGCACCAACACCGGGGCGCGGGTGAGCATGACGGCGTTGTTGATCGCGGCGACGGTAGCCCCTGCGGTTGCGGCGGGGAAGGCTGCGGAGGCGGCGGTGGGAAAGCCCGTGATCAGTGCGGCCGACGCCCCGGAGGCCACCATGGCGGAGCCGACGCGGCGCGCAAACGCCCGGCGGTCCACGTCCAGCTGCACCCGCACTGGGGCGAGAACCAGGATCACCGCCCAGCTCAGCGCGCCGATGACGGTGATGGCCAAAAACTCCACCAGTCCGCCGCCGAGCGCCCACACCACCACGGCCAACACGAGGCGCACACCGGAGTCCAGGGCGACCAGCGCGGCGTAGCGGTTCCACAGTCCGGAGCCGCTCAGGATGCCGGATAACACCGCCTGGAAGGCGTAGCTGAGCAGGCCGAACGCCAACAGTCCCGTGGTCGCACCGGGGTGAGTGGGCACGATGCGGCCCATGGCGGCAAGCCCCGCCAGCAGCACCACCGCCGCGACAACCGCGCCGACCGCGGCGCCGAGCTTCCACGGGTTGGCACCGCCACGCACGTCCGTCTCGCGCGAGGCGGCCACGGCGCGGGTGGTTTCCTGCGTGATGCCGTCGATGAGCCCTGTGCAGGCGAAAAACAGGCCCCAGTAGGCCAGGAAAGCGTTGTAGCCGTGCTCGGCGTCCAGCGCCCAGCTGGCAATCCACATGACCACAAAGCCGCTGGCCGCGGCGAAGATGGTGGCCAGGGAGAGGTTTCTCACGGGCACTCCGGAAGTTCGGGGTGCTGGATCCACGCGTCCAGGATGGGCGAGATGTCAGCGCCCTGGCGCTTAAACGCGTTGACCAGGTCGAACGTTTCCACGATGCCGTGGGCGTTGGTGGCCACGTAATCGCGCACCGCGTTGAAAAAGACGGTGTCGCCGAAGGCGCGCCGCAGCGCGTGCAATGTGATGGCGCCGCGCTTGTACACGCGGTCGTCGAACATGTCGCGCGCGCCCGGGTCGGCAAGGGTGAACCGCATCGGCGTGAGTTTGTCGTAGTGGGTGCGCACGGAGGCGTCGATAGGCATCTGCCCCGTAAAGTCCGCCCACAGCCACTCGGCGTAGCAGGCGAAACCCTCGTTGAGCCAGATGTCCTCCCACTGCGCGATGCCCAGCGAGTTGCCGAACCACTGGTGCGCCAGCTCGTGCGCGATGAGGCGCTCGTTGCCTCGCAGGTGGTTCACGCCGAAGATGGACAGCCCCTGGGCCTCGAGCGGGATCTCCAGTTCCTCTTCGTGCACGACCACCTGGTAGTTCTCAAACGGGTAGTGGCCGAAGACGGATTCGAAGTAGTCCAGCATGGCCTGCTGCTTGTCCAGGTCGCCCATCTGGGTCGCCGCCGGCAGCCACGCCACCGTGTTGCGCCCCAGCTCCACGCGGCGGAACTGGCCCACCTGCACCGTGGCCAGGTAGGTCGCCATCGGGCGGGCGGTGGTGTTGGTCACCGCCATGTACCCGCGGTCCGCGCGCACGTTGAAGGTGTACGTGGCTTTCTCGTCCGGGGTGTCGTCGCAGGGGAACCAAGACGGTGCGCCGTCGGGCTGGTTGGCGGTCAGCGCGCCGTTTTCCAGCTCCTCCCAGCCCAGCATTCCCCAGGCGGTGCGGCGCGGGCGCGGGGAGCCCGCGTAGCGGATGCTTAGCTGCAGCTCCGTGTCCACCGGGATGAACTGGTCGAAGGTGATGCGCAGCTTGCCGCCGTGGTGGCGGTAGCGCTTGATGCCGAAGCCGCCAGACACCTCCACGCGACGCACGGACAGGCCCTGGGTGAGGTCGAGGGTGAGGTGGTTCAGCTCGCGCCAGGTGCTCAGCGTCAACGTCGCAGTTGCTTCGAGACGGTTCGGGGCAACCTTGTAGTCAAAATCCAGGTCGTAGTGCGTGACGTGGAAGCCCAGGTTGAACTCCACGCCGGTGTAGCGGTCGCGGGTTCCGGGGATGGGTGTGGAGCGAAGCCTCAGGTTTCTCATCGCCGGGAAGTCTACGCCAGGGGTTTTCCGATCTTGTCGTCGATCCATTGGTAGATCAACGCCTCCACCCGCGACACCTGTGCATTATCCGCGGCACCGGCGTGCCCGCCTGCGGTGTTCTCGAAGTAGTCCACCGGCTGGCCCGCCCGCCACAGCGCGAGGGCGAAGGTGCGGGCATGGGCGGGGTGGACGCGGTCGTCGCGCGTGGAGGTGGTCACCAGCGCCGGGGGATAGGCCACCTCGTCGCGCGGGCGGACGTTGTGCAGCGGCGACCAGGTTTCTATCGCTGCGCGCTCATCGACGTTGTCCGGGTCGCCGTACTCCGCCATCCAGGACGCGCCGGCGGACAGGGTGTGGTAGCGCAGCATGTCCGTCAGCGGCACCTGGATCACGGCGGCGCCGAAGCACTCCGGGTACTGCACCAGCGCGCCGGAGGTGAGCAGCCCGCCGTTGGAGCCGCCGCGGATGGCAATCTGCGCAGGTTCGGCGTAGCCGCGGGCGACCACGTCCTCGAGCACTGCCTTGTGGTCTTCCCAGACCTTGTGGCGGTTGGTCTTGACCACCTGCGAGTGCCACTCGGGGCCGAACTCGCCGCCGCCGCGCAGGTTGGGCTGGACGTAGAAGTTGCCCTGCTCAAGCCAAGCGATGCCGCGCACGTTGGAGAACGCGGGCGTGAGCGAGACCTCGAAGCCGCCGTAGCCTCCCACCAGCGTGGGACGGGCGCCAAGGGAGAAGTCGCCGGTGATGAAGTACGGCAGGCGAGTGCCGTCGGCGGAGGTCACCCAGTGCTGGCGCGTTTCTAGCCCGGACGCGTCGAAGTGGGCAGGCGCACGCTTGGCTTCGGCGAGCGCGCCGGTGGCGTCGCCGCGCAGCAGCGTCGTCGGCGTGGTGAAGGAGGAAGCGGCGACCCAGAACTCGTCGCCGGCCAGCGGGCTCGCGGCCACCACGTGTGCGCTCGCGGCTGCGGGCAGCGCGAGTTCGGTGCGCTCCCATGTCCCCAGCGTGATGCGGGAGATGCTGGTGGCCACGTCCACCAGGCAGGTGAGAAGCAGCGCGTTTTCGGTGAACGCGATCGCTTCCACGGTCGCGTCCTGCTCGAGCACGGTGAACTCGCGGCCGCCCTGCTGGAACGCGTCGAGCTCGATTACGCCGAGGGCACCCGCGGGCACGCCCGCGAACTCGGTGCGCGGCTGGATGAACAGCCACTTGCGGTGGGGGATGGCGTCGCAATCGTCCGGAACGTCCACAAACTCGCCGTCGACCCACGTGCGCGAGGTGTAGAAATCGAGCGCCCGCGTGACGACGGTCCTCCGGTCCACCACGTCATAGCCCGACCACACGCCAACATCGTCGGGCTCGCCCGTGAAGATCACGGTCCTCTCGCCGCCGCGGGTCCAGCGCGCCACCTGCATGGGGTAGCCGGAGTTAGTCACCGTGCCCGGGCCTTCGTCGGTGCCCACCAGGATGGTGTCGCGGTCCACCCAGTCGACGGATGTTTTCGCCTCGTCGAGTGCGAAGCCGCCGTCGGACGCGTCGACGAAGGTTTGCGTTTCAAGGTCGAACTCGCGCACCACCACCGCGTCCGCGCCTCCTCGCGACAGGCGGATCAGCGCCCGGTCCCAGCTCAGCGGCAGCACTGTCGCGCCCTTGTACACCCAGTCCTTGCCCTCTTCCTCGGCAAGCGCGTCGATGTCGAGGAGGGTCTCCCAGTCATCCTGGTCGGCGAGGTATGCATCCACGGTTACCCTCCGCCACAGACCCCTTTGGTGGTCCCCGTCGCGCCAGAAGTTGTACAGGTGCTCGCCGCGCCGGGTGACAAACGGGATCCGGTCGTCCGCATCCAAGGCGGCGCGGATCCGCTCGCGCAGCGCGGACGAATCGAGCCGCGCTTCAGTCTCGTCGGACCACTCCTGGGCCCATTCGAGGGCGGGGGCGGCCGTGAGGTCGTCGAGAAGCTTGGGCTCGATGTCGCGCACGCTAGACCCCCAGAGCAGGCTTGATGGTGGTGTGCCAGGCGCGGTCCATGTCCTCGGTCCAGTACGGCCAGGAGTGCGTGCCCACGTTGCGCAGCTCGAAGTGCGCCGGGATGCCCAGGCCGTCCAGCTTGGCCTTCAGGTCGTGGGTGCACTTGTTCACCGCGGCCTCGATCACGCCGCCTTCGACCTGCAGCACGCCCGCGCCGAGCTGCGCCGCCGGCATCGGGGCGCCCTTGCCCAGCAGGTAACTGACCTGGTCCGGATGGCCCGCAAGACCCGTGCCGGAGGAGACGTACAAGCGGGTGCCGCGCAGCTTCTCCGCGCCCAACAGCGCGTCGTTGTAGCGGTTGTACGGCCCGTTCATCGGGCCCCACATCATCTCCGGGGTGACCGTTTGGAAGTTCGGGGTGCCCGCGCGGTTCACGGTCACGCGCGCGAAGTTGTAGCCGTGCGGCGAAGACGTGGAAGCGCAGCCGGAAAACGCTGCCGCGGCCTGGTACATCCCCGGGTTATGCTGCGCGAACAGCAGCGCGGAGGTGGCGGACATGGACACGCCGGTCACCGCGCGGCGGCCGTTGGCGCCCAGCGTGCGCTCGATCGGGCCGGGCAGCTCCTTGGTCAAAAACGTCTCCCACTTCTGCGGGCCGTTGACGTAGTCGGAAGCGACGTCCGTTTTCACCCAGTCCGTGTAGTAGGAAAACGCGCCGGCCTGCGGCACCACCACGTTCACACCCTTGCCGGCGAAGTAGTCCTTCACGGGGTAGAGCTTCAGCCAGTCCTGGTTCTGCTCCGCGCCGCCGGCGCCGTTGAGCAGGTACAGCGTCGGCGCGTTGCGCACGCGGTTGCCGGCGGCGTCGGTGGCCGGCACGACCGCGACCGGGATGTCGCGGCGCATGGAGGGGGAGAACACGTTGTAGGACAGCACCGTCTTGTGGTCCACCTGGTTGACCCACTCCTGCGCCTGGCCGGTGCGGGTGATCAGCGGCGGGTTCGCCGGCGCGTCCCACGCCTTCACAATTCCCTCTTGGCCCTCCTGGCCGGCCGGCTGGGCGGAAACCGCCGGTGCGCTGGTGCATGCGAGGGAGACTGCCGTGAGGGCGGCAAGCGCCGCCGCCTTGATCTTCTTCATCTGTGTATCCAGTCCTGGGGGAGGGGGTTAAACTGACAGGCAATTATTGCGCCATTCTATGGGACATTCGTTACTGTAGTGGCCAGCGTTACGCGTGTGGCGTGTTGCGCCGCCCGCCCCAAAACTCCGAAAGGACCCCCAACATGAACCCCATCGAAACCTTCCAGGTGCAGATCAACCAGGTGCTCGGCGAGCTCGTCCACGCAGGCTCCTCCATGTCCTCCACCATCGCCTACGGCATGGGCATGTTCTAAAGCCTGTTTCCGCACACCAAAAAACGGCGCCTCCCGGCTCGAAGCGGGGAGGCGCCGTTAGGCGTCGTCAAGCAAGTGCTTACTGCTCCAAACCGAGCGCCTTCTTGAACACCTTCTCGTAGGAAAGCTTCACGTCATCGCGCCAGGACGCCCAGCTGTGGGTGCCCACGTTGCGCAGCTCAGCGTGAGTGACCTCCACGTCGTTGGCGCGCATCTTCACCATCAGATCGTGGGTGCAAGCGTTCATCGCAGCCTCGATCACGCCGCCCTCAACCTGCAGCGTCATCGCGTTCGTCAGCGCGCGGGTCGACGCCACGTCCGGGTCCACGCCGTAATGGTTGATCAGGCGGTCCTTCAGGTAACCCGTCATGTCAGTCTCGCCCGCCAGGCCAGTGCCGGTGGACAGGTACACCGCGGTGCCCTTCAGATCCGCCGCGTTGACCAGCGCGTCGTAGTGGCGGTTGTAGTCCGAACCACGCTCGCCGAAGATGTACTCCGGCGACATCACGTTCGGCGCGCCGCGGCTGACGGTCAGGTCCAGGAACTTCCACGGAAGCGGGGTAGAAGTCGCCGCGCAGCCGGAGAAGGAGCCGACAGCGTCGTAGAAGCCCGGGTTGTGCTCCGCCAGCAGCAGCACCGAGGTCGCAGCCATGGACAGGCCTGCGGCCGCGCGGTGCTCCTCGTCGGCCTTCATGTACGGCTCAACCGCCTGCGGCAGCTCATCCGCCAGGAAGGTCGACCACATCTGCTTGCCGTGGAAGAACGGGTTGGTTTCCGTGTCCACCGGCGGCTCGGCGGCCCAGTCCACGTAGTAGGAGAACGCGCCCTCCATCGGGATGACCACGTTCGCGCCGGAGTCCTTGTACGTCTTCTCCAGCTCATCGTAGGCTTGCGCGACCCAGTCGGTGTCCTGCTCGGAGCCGCCGGCACCGTTGAGCAGGTAGACCGTCGGGGCGTTCTCCTTGCGCTCGCCGTTTTCGTCGGTGGCGTAGAAGACCGCAACCGGAATGTCGCGCTCCATGGATTCGGAGTACACGCGAATTGCCTCGTTGTCCCAGTTGCCGCGCTGGCGAGCGAGGATGCGCACCCACGCCTGGTCTTCACCCTTGTAGGTCTTCGGCGCCTCACCCAGCGGCTTAACGTTCGGGTGCTCTTCCGGCTGCTCCTCCTCGGCCGGCTCCGTGTCCTCGGCGGGGGTTTCCTCGTCCACAACCTTGAGCTCCGTGGTGGTGGTCACCGGGGTGGTCTGCGTGGTTGCGGTCGGGCTCGTGCTCGTCTGCGACGTGCCTGTCGCCGTCGTTGGAGTCTCTTCAGTCTTCGGCATGACCGAAGGCTTCTGTGACGTGGTGGCAGGGGCTGTCGAGGTCGGCAGCGAGGTCTGCACCGACGTCGCCGCCGGGGACAGGGTGGCGACCTGCTTGTCTGCGTCACCCTCCGCTGCGAAGTGCTGAACGGCGGGAACGGAACCTGCGGCAATGAGGGCAGCGGCACCCAGGGCTACCGCCGTACGCGTGAACTTCACAGTGAATCGCTCACTTTCATTCAAGGAAGAAACAAGATGCTCCGCAACATTTTGCCAGACGGCCACGTACGATATGCAGCGTGAGTAAAGAACATTTTGACGTTGTTGTCCTCGGCGCTGGCCCCGGTGGCTACGTCGCCGCCATCCGTGCAGCTCAGCTTGGTAAAAAGGTAGCTGTCATTGAGAAGCAGTACTGGGGCGGTGTCTGCCTCAACGTGGGCTGCATCCCGTCCAAGGCCCTGATCAAGAACGCTGAAGTGGCTGAAATCTTCAACCACGAAGCAAAGACGTTCGGCATCAAGGGCGACGTGGAGTTCGACTACACCGATGCCCACAAGCGCTCCCGCAAGGTCTCCCAGAAGATCGTCGGCGGCGTGCACTACCTGATGAAGAAGAACAAGATCCAGGAGATCAACGGCCTGGGCACCTTCACCGACGCGAAGACCATCGAGATCACCGAGGGCGACGACAAGGGCAAGACTGTCACCTTCGACAACTGCATCATCGCCACCGGCGCTGTGGTGCGCACCCTGCCGGGCATCGAGCTGTCCGAGAACGTGGTCTCCTACGAGGAGCAGATCCTCAACCCGGAGGCTCCGGAGAAGATGGTCATCGTCGGCGCTGGCGCGATCGGCATGGAGTTCGCCTACGTGCTGTCCAACTACGGCGTTGACGTCACGGTCATCGAGTACCAGGACCGCGTCCTGCCCAACGAGGACAAGGACGTCTCCAAGGAGATCGCCAAGGTCTACAAGAAGCTCGGCGTGAAGCTGCTGACCGGCCACGCCACCACCGAGGTGCGCGACAACGGCGATTCCGTCGAGGTGGACGTGAAGAAGAACGGCACCGATAAGGTGGAGACGCTCACCGCGGACCGCGTGATGATCTCCGTCGGCTTCGCCCCGCGCACCGAGGGCTACGGCCTGGAGAACACGGGCGTCGAGCTCACCGACCGCGGCGCCATTGCCATTGACGAGCGCATGCGCACCAACGTCGACGGCATCTACGCCATCGGCGATGTGACCGCGAAGCTGCAGCTCGCCCACGTCGCTGAGGCCCAGGGCATCATCGCCGCCGAGACCATCGCGGACGCGGAGACCCTCGAGATCGAGGATTACATGATGACCCCGCGCGCCACCTTCTGTAACCCGCAGGTCGCCTCCATGGGGTACACCGAGGAGCAGGCGAAGGAGAAGTGGCCGGACCGCGACATCAAGGTCGCGACCTTCCCGTTCACCGCGAACGGCAAGGCAGTCGGTCTGAACGAGACCGCCGGCTTCGGCAAGCTCGTCGCGGACGCCGAGTTCGGTGAGATCCTCGGCGCGCACCTGGTCGGCGCGAACGTCTCCGAGCTGCTTCCGGAGGTCGTGCTGGCGCAGCGCTTCGACCTCACCGCAGGCGAGATCGCGCGCTCCATCCACATCCACCCGACCCTGTCCGAGGTGCTCAAGGAGATCTCGCACGGCGTCGAAGGCCACATGATCAATCTCTAAGCCTTCGCTTTACGACGCACCAAAGGCGGGCCCCGTTCACCCCGGGCCCGCCTTTTTGCGTGCTGTGGCGGCTGCCCGCTCGCCGCCTGCCCGCACCTGCTTGCTGATGGTCTAGCAGCGCGTGCGCCCTTGCTAGACCATCAGCAAACGTCGACTGCATTTCCCCAGTTCGTAATGAATCTGATGCGCATTACCGGCACAGGCGGTGTCGATGGTGGAAGCAGTGGTCGTAGGTGCGACGGTACCTGCGGGGCGGGGTCAGGGGGCGAATACAAAGGACGATATCGGCATTTAGGTCCGAAGCGGCGGCAAAAGCCCTGGTCGCGGTCGGGGCAGGACGGCAAATGCCGATATCGTCCTTTGTGCAGAGAGGCTCCAAAAGACCTGGGCTGTGGATAACGATGGCGGCGAGTTATCCATAGATGAGCGAGGTGCTCCGACACCCCGGCGGCGAGAGCGGGGGTCGGGCGGGGGCGTGGGCATGCGAAAGGCGGCCGGCCGGGCGCTGGGTCCGGCGGGCCGCCTTTGGTGACGTCGTAAAGCTGGGGCTTATGCGCCTGCGACTGCCTCTGCGAGGGAGTCGAGGGACTTGGCCAGGAAGTCGTCGTCGAACTTCTCGGTCATGGACAGGAGGTTCTCCTCCAGCTCGTCGCGCTGGTAGGTGAGGGTGACGTTGGTGTTGTCGGCGTCGATGGGCTCGAGCTCGTAGAGCCACTTCGCGCCAACCTTCACCTCGGCGGTGGTGTTCTCCACGTTCTTCCAGCCGATGATGCGGTCGTCCTGGATGGCGAAGACCTCGTTGACGGTCTGGTAGTCGCCGTCCTCCTTGGTCATGTTCATAGTGAAAGTGTCGCCGACGTTCTTCAGGCGCTCACCCTGGTCCGCGGAGACGACCATGCCGGAATTGTCAGTCTCAGCATGGCGCTCGGGGTTGGAGAGGATGTCGAAAATCTCGGCTGCAGGAGCGTCGATCTGGCGGGTTGCTTTGTTCTCAGTGTTCTTGTCGATAGCCATGGCAGCCAGGGTACCGATTTTCGGTGAATGGAGTTGGCTCGGAGGTTAGGCGGAGCTAACCAACCAAAGATTGACACTGAACGGGGTGGAGAATGTGGGGTCCAAGGTGGATGGGCAATGTGGTGACCAAGGTCACAAACAATGTGGAGCGCTGGATGAAGGGCTCAAGTGGCGGTTGAGGTTAGGGGGCCCGTGGGGTGAAGCTGGCAATCCGGTGTGTGTGAGCGGGGACTATCTCTTAGAGTATTAGCGACACTGGAGGTGCCATGACTGTACAAAACGCAGACCGTGAAGCCATTCGTCACGGAAAAATTACTGAGAAGCCGCTGCGCGAGCGGCCGTCCTACCCCACGTGGGCCGTCAAGCTGACCATGGCGATCACTGGCCTGATCTTCGGCCTGTTCGTCCTCGGCCACATGGTGGGCAACCTGAAGATCTTCATGCCGCTGAACGCCGACGGCTCCGCGCCGATCGACGACTACGGCGAGTTCCTGCGCACGATCGGCGAGCCGCTGTTCCCGCGCGAGGGCTTCCTGTGGATTCTCCGCATCGCCCTGCTGGCCTGCCTGGTGCTGCACGTGTGGGGTGCATTTGCCCTGCGCGCCCGCTCCAGCGCGTCCCGCGGCCGCTTCAAGCGCACGAACCTGATGGGTGGATGGCAGTCCACCGCCACGAAGTCGATGATCTGGACCGGCATCATCCTGCTGCTGTTCATCGTCTTCCACCTGCTGGACCTGACGCTCGGCCAGGCGGTCGCCTCCGACGAGTTCGTCCACGGTGCGGTGCGAAACAACCTGCTCGCCACCTTCGCCCCGGGCCGCTGGTGGGTCACCCTGGTGTACGTGGTTGCCAACCTGGCGCTGCTGCTGCACCTGACCCACGGTATTTACCTTGCGGTGTCCGACCTCGGTTGGCTGGGCAAGCGCGGCGAGGGCCTGATGGTCATCCTCGCGTACATCCTCCCGTTCATCGTTGTCGCTGGCAACGTTGTCATGCCGCTCGCTATCGCGTTCGGCTGGGTCCCGGATTTTTCCAGGTAACGGCTTTTTAGGAGAACAACTATGACTACCTCTATTTCCGGTCTTTCCGGGGCCCAGGGTTCCAACGGCGGGGAGCAGACTTCCGCTGAGACCAAGGGCCAGCAGAGCACCGGCGGCTTCCGCCAGCCCGAGTCCGCCGCTGCAGGCGTGACCCCGGGTAACGTCCTCGAGTCCAACGAGCCGAACCGCGACGAGGTTCGCATGAAGGACATGTGGCAGCACCAGAAGGACCACATGAACCTGGTCTCGCCGCTGAACCGCCGCAAGTTCACCGTCTTGGTGGTCGGCACCGGCCTTTCCGGCGGTGCCGCGGCGGCGGCGCTTGGCGAGCTCGGCTACAACGTCAAGGCCTTCACCTACCACGACGCCCCGCGTCGTGCGCACTCCATCGCGGCCCAGGGTGGCGTGAACTCCGCCCGCGGCAAGAAGGTGGATAACGACGGCGCTTACCGCCACACCAAGGACACCGTCAAGGGCGGCGACTACCGCTGCCGCGAGTCCGACTGCTGGCGTCTGGCCGTCGAGTCTGTCCGTGTGATCGACCACATGAACGCCATCGGCGCTCCGTTCGCCCGCGAGTACGGCGGCACCCTGGCCACCCGCTCCTTCGGCGGCGTGCAGGTCTCCCGCACCTACTACACCCGCGGCCAAACAGGCCAGCAGCTGCAGCTGTCCACCGCGTCTTCGCTGCAGCGTCAGATCCACCTGGGCAACGTGGAGATCTTCACCCACCACGACCTGATGGACCTGATCATCACCGAGAAGGACGGCAAGAAGCACTGCGAGGGCATTGTCACCCGCAACCTGATCAACGGTGAGATCGCGCCGTTCACCGGCCACGCTGTCATCCTCGCCACCGGCGGTTACGGCAACGTGTACCACAAGACCACGCTGGCGAAGAACTCCAACTCTTCCGCCATGATGCGAGCCTACGAGCGCGGTGCGTACCTCGCATCCCCGTGCTTCGTGCAGTTCCACCCGACCGGCCTGCCGGTCAACGCCAAGTGGCAGGCGAAGACGACGCTGATGTCGGAGTCCCTGCGTAACGACGGCCGCATCTGGACCCCGAAGGAAAAGGGTGACGACCGCGACCCGAACACCATCCCGGAGGAAGAGCGCGACTACTTCCTGGAGCGCCGCTACCCGGCCTTCGGCAACCTGGTGCCTCGCGACGTGGCTTCGCGCGCCATCTCCCAGCAGCTCAACGCCGGCTACGGTGTGGGCCCGCTGCACAACTCCGCGTACCTGGACTTCTCCGACGCCATCGAGCGCCTCGGTGAGGACACCATCCGCGAGCGTTACTCCAACCTGTTCGAGATGTACGAGGACTCCACCGGCGAGGACCCGTACAAGGCCCCGATGCGCATCGCCCCGACCGTCCACTTCACCATGGGTGGCCTGTGGACGGACTTCAACGAGATGACCTCCATCGACGGCCTGTTCGCCGCAGGTGAGTGCTCCTGGACCTACCACGGCGCGAACCGCCTGGGCGCGAACTCGCTGCTGTCCGCTTCTGTGGACGGCTGGTTCACCCTGCCGTTCACGGTGCCGAACTACCTGGCCGGCCACCTCGGCGAGGAGAAGCTGGCTGAGGATTCCCGCGAGGCCCAGGACGTGGTGGCTGATGTCACCGAGCGCATCGAGCGCATCATGTCCATCCGCGGCCCGGAGCCGCACGGCCCGGAGCACTTCCACGAGCAGCTCGGCGATATCCTCTACGAGCACTGTGGCGTGTCCCGCACCGTCGAGGGCCTGGAGGAAGGCATCCGCAAGATCCGCGCCCTGCGCGAGGACTTCTGGACCAACATCTCCATTCCGGGTTCCCCGAACGACATGAACCAGACGCTGGAGGCTGCACTGCGCCTCGTCGACTACATCAACCTCGGCGAGCTCATGTGCATCGACGCGCTGGACCGCGACGAGTCCTGCGGTGCGCACTACCGTATGGACCACCTCACCGATGACGGCGAGGCTGAGCGTGACGACGACAACTGGTGCTTCGTGTCGGCCTGGGAGCCGGCCGGTGAAGGCCAGTTCATCCGCCACGCAGAACCCCTGCACTTTGATTCGATCCCGCTGATGGCAAGGAACTACAAGTAATGAAACTGACACTTGAAATCTGGCGCCAGGCTGGTCCTGACACCGAGGGCAGCTTCGAGACCGTCCAGGTCGATGACGCTGTGGAGCAGATGTCCATCCTGGAGCTGCTCGACCACGTGAACGCGACCTACGTCGAGCAGGGCAAGGAGCCGTTCGTTTTCGCCTCCGACTGCCGCGAGGGCATCTGCGGCACCTGTGGCCTGCTGGTCAACGGCCGCCCGCACGGCGCAGGCCAGAACACCACTGCCTGCCTGCAGCGCCTGTTCAACTACAAGGACGGCGACACCCTGAAGATCGAGCCGTTCCGCTCCGGCGCGTTCCCGGTGATCAAGGACCTCGCCGTGGACCGCTCCGCACTGGACCGCGTGATGGAGCAGGGCGGCTACGTCTCCGTCAACGCTGGCACCGCGCCGGACGCCGACACCCTGGCGGTGAACCACCACGACGCGGAGACCGCGCTCGACTACGCCGCCTGCATCGGCTGCGGTGCGTGTGTGGCTGCGTGCCCGAACGGTGCTGCGCACCTGTTCACCGGCGCGAAGCTGAAGCACCTGAAGCTGCTGCCGCTGGGTAAGCAGGAGCGTTCCCGCCGCGCCCGCAAGATGGTCGACGAGCTGGAGACCAACTTCGGCCACTGCTCGCTGTACGGCGAGTGCGCCGACGTGTGCCCGGCCGGTATCCCACTGGATGCGGTCGGCGCGATCAACGCCGAGCGTGCCCGCGCCGCCTTCAAGGGCGGCGACGACTAGGGGTTACGACTAGGGGCAACGATGAAGCCTGTCGTATACTCGAACCATCGCAGCAGCTCACGCTGAAGCCACACCGAAGCTGAAGAAGGAAGCAAGAACAATGGGTTCCACCGCAGTTGCAGATATCCGCAACGAGTCCTACCCGGAGTACGCTGGCCGCATCGATGACACCTACATCGAGGGCTACGACCCGGTGTCTCTGAGTGCTCCGCACTCCTCCCTGACCCGGATCCCGACTTGGGTCGCCATGGGCCTGATCCTGTCCACTCTCTTCGGCATCGGTCTGGCCGTGTGGGGCGCCGGCGCGATGGTCTACGGCTTCGGCTCCCAGACGCACGGTCTGGCGGAGCGCCTGCTCATCCTCGGCGTTGTCGAGGCAGTGGTCACCGGCGTCCTCGGTGCCATCCTGGTCGTCGTGGGCCGCAAGGACTACAAGGCGTACCGCAAGCGCACCGGCCGCGTGAACTAACCGCGCGGCGCCACGCGCGCACCCCTAGAAATGCCCTCTCTACCTGCGGAGGGGGCATTTTTCGTGTCCGTGTCGGCGCGCCTGCTTTAATCATGGGCATGAGCGAGCAGCTTTCCATGATGCCCACCCCCACCAACGAGGACGAGCGCCGCCGTGTGCTGCGCAAGCACAAGATCGCGGTGACCAGCCTGCTGGGGCTGATGGCGGTGGTGTTCCTGACCTGCTCGTGGATGCAGTCCCAGGGCAACGACGCCGCCTGGATCGGCTACGTCCGCGCCGCCGCGGAGGCGGGCATGGTCGGCGGTTTGGCGGACTGGTTCGCGGTCACCGCGCTGTTTAAGTACCCGATGGGCATCCCCATCCCACATACCGCGATCATCCCCAACAAAAAGGATCAGGTTGCCGGGGTGCTCAGCGACTTCGTGTCCGAGAACTTCCTCAACGCCCGCACCATCACCGACAAGGTCATGGCTGCCGGCATTCCGGAGAGGGTGGGCCGCTGGCTGGCCAAGCCGGAAAACGCGGAGCGTGTCAGCGAGGAGGCAGGCAAGTTCACCGTCCGGATGGTCGAGGGCATCGACCCGAAGGAGGCGGAGGCGTTCATCAACGCCCAGCTCATTGACCGCCTGGCGGAGCCGATCTGGGGCCCGCCGCTGGGCCGCACCCTGGAGGGGCTGATCGCGGACGGCAAGGTGGATCCGGTCGTCGACGACATCGTCGCCTGGGGGCGCCGCAAGGTCAACGGCATGGAAGACACCGTGGTCACCATGATCGACGAGCGGATGCCGCGCTGGGCCCCGCGGTTTGCCAAGGAGTTGGTGGGCCAGCGCGTCTACGACGAGATGGTGGCGTTCATGGAGGACGTGGACACGAACCCGCACCACGAGGCGCGCCGCGCGATCCGCCGCCAGATCAACCAGTTCGCCCAGGACCTCCAGTTCGATGGGGAGATGATCTCGCGGGTGGAGGCGCTCAAGGCCGACATCATGGGCTCCGGCGCGGTCACGTCCGCGGCGGGCAGCATCTGGGAGCAGCTCTCGGTGTCGATTGTGGCGCAGGCGTCGGATGGGCAGAGCGGGCTTCGTCGTAAAGCAGCTGCTTCGGCGCGCGAGTGGGGGCAAAAGCTTGTCGACGACCCTGCGGTCCGCGCCGACGCCGAGCGGGCCCTGGAGAAGGCCACGCACTTCGCCGCGGACAACGGCGCCGACCAGATCGTGGGCATCATCGCCGAGACCATCGAGCGGTGGGACGGCGAGGAAGCGGCGGAGAAAATCGAGCTCATGGTGGGTAAAGACCTGCAGTTCATCCGTCTCAACGGCACGATCGTCGGTGCACTGGCCGGGCTAGCTATTTACACTGGTTCGCAACTGATCTTCTACTAGCGAAGGAGCGAACGATGACCGACAACACCAACCTGAACAACAACACCGAGAACAACTCCGGCGACGAGGTGCGCAACAACCTCCGCGAGGCCGGCGACGCGCTGCTGTCCGCCGGCTCCGCTATCGGTGCGGCGCTGACCAAGGCCACCGGCGAGCTGTCGGACCGCTTTAAGACCGCCACCGAGGACGCGCGTCAGAACCTGAGCAAGGCGAACACCGAGGGCGAGGTGCGCGGCGCCGCCACCAACTTCACGGACGAGGCGGAGAAGCTCTTCAACAGCCTGCGCGAGCGCGACCTGCAGTTCACCGACGACGTGAAGGCGAAGCTGCGCAGCACTATCGACGACGCACGCGCCGCGTTCAACGAGCGCCTCGACGGCACCCAGACCGAGGGCATCGAGGGCACCGTGGACGACCTGCGCACCCGCTTCGAGGGCCTGGTGCAGCGCATCCAGGACCAGTTCGCCGGCGAGAAGACCGGCGGCGATATCATCGACGGCGAAGTTGTGGACAACACCACCAACACCGTCAACGTCGAGGACCTGAAGAAGTAAACGCCATGGATACCGCCGCTGTCAGCCAAATTCACCAGATCATGATGCTGCCGTCCCGTGTGGGTATGGTGCTGATGCTGGTGGTGGGCGTAGCCGGCGTCGTCGGCGCTGTTATGGCGGCCACCACCCGCGCCGACGCTTTCGAGGCGGCGAACCGCCAGTCCAAGGGCGCCTGGGTGGGCATCCTGGCGCTGGCGGCGCTGGCGTGCCTGCTGCGCTTCCCGTTCATCGCGTGGTTCGGCGCAGTGGCCATCGGCATCTATTTCTTCGATGTGCGCCCGCAGATCCAGCGCATCTTAAACGGCGACTACGGCTGGTAGGCGGGCTGCTGGGGCGCCTGCTCCGGCTGCCCCGGCATCTGCGAGGACTCCTGCATATCCTGCAGCTCCTTGAAGTTCACGTCGTTGCCCGAAACCGTTACCCGGAGGCCACCGGGGATGACCGTGAAGTCTTCCACGCTCATCCCGCCGGTGGCCTCTTGTTCGACGCCCTGTGACATGGCGGAGCTGATGGCGTCGGCGACGTCGTCGGGCAGCGCGAAGCCGAACAGCTCGGTGCTGCGCGCCTGGAACGTCAGCTGGCCGTCCTGCATCACCGGCTGCAGCTCAATCCCGGCCGCGCCTGAGGTGAACACGATGGAGAACGTGCCGGCCTCCTCGTTGGACACCACGTCGGAGACGGTGATGACGTTGGCGAGGAAGATGTCGCCGATCTGATTCTGGATCTGCTGGTTTAGCATGGCGCGCACGAAGTCGTTGGGCAGCTCCGTGGTCAGGCGCACGGACTCAGCCACCGGCTCGCCGTTGTTGAGGCGCACGTTGTCCATGTCCACCACGGACGCCGGGGTGCCGGAAATCTGGTCGCCGTTGATCTGCAGGTCGGACTGCTGGTCCACCGTCATGTGCGGGAACTTGCCGCCGAGCAGCCCGATGGTCACCGGGCTGGCGCCGAAGGACACCGACGTGCCCTCCGGGGCCTGGGAGGTGACCTGGTTGGCCACGAACGCCCGGATGCCCGCCTCCGCCACGATGAACAGCAGTAGCACCGCCACGATGATCGACAGGACAACTTTCCACGCAGTTTTCATGCGGGCCAGTTTACGAAGCAGGAGCGACTGCCAGCCAATCCACAGTGACAAAATTGTCGGCCAGGCGGCGCCGCTGCGGGTGCACCGGCCAGTCCCGGGCCAGGTCTTCGAGCGCGTGGCGCCACCGCACGCGCGGGCCGTGCGGAGCCCAGCCGCTGGCGCGCTCCCAGGCCGCGTCAGCGTCTGCGAGGAACTGGTGGATGGGCTCGCCCGGCACATTGCGGTGGATGAGCGCCTTGGGCAGCCGCTCCGCCACGTCCGAGGGTTTCGAGGTGTGGAAGGGGTCCCAGGACAGGGTCAGCGTGCAGGGACCGGAGGCGTCGATAAGCAGCCATGCGCAGCGTCTCCCGAGCTCGTCGCAGGTGCCCTCCACGAACAGTCCACCGGGGGCAAGCCCAGCGCACACCGTGCGCCACACGTCCGGGACCTGGTCCACGTCGTACTGCCGCAGCACATTGAAGGCGCGCACGAGGTGGGGGCGGTAGCCGGCGAGTTCGAAGCCGCCCAGCTCGAAGCGGACGCCGTCGCGCGGCGGGAGGACGCGCTCGGGGTTGATCTCCAGCCCCACGACCTCGATGTCGGGGCGGATCTGGCGCAGCCACCCGGCCCACTCCACGGTGGTGGTGTGGGACGCGCCGTAGCCCACGTCCACCGCCAGCGGCGCGGCGGCGGAGCGCAAAAGGGACTGGACCCGCGGGTTAAAGCGGGTCCAGCGGTCTGACCTGCGCAAACGATTTACCCCGGTGGTGCCGCGGGTGATCACCCCGTAGGGCTTGCCGGCGGAACCCGGGGTGGCGCGCAGGTTGTGGTAGTGGGGAATTAGAGGTTCTCGCTAATCCACTGCTCGGTAAGCTTCGCCTCGTTTTCCACGATCTCCTCGAGCGCGTCGGCCACCTTCGGCTCGAGTGCGGCACCCATGAACGGGATGTTCACCTTCGCCTCGAGCTCGTAGTCCAGCTTGGTGTTGTCGCCGTCGCGGGTGGCGGTGTACTCGGCGCCCAGGTCCACCGGGGTGCCCTTCACGTCGCCGGTCATGGTGTGCTTGGCGGTGTCGCCGTCCAGCTCGCCGACGGTAACCACGCGCTTGAGCTTGAGGTCCTGGGAGACCATGGCCTGCGCGGCCTCCGGGAGGATGGACTTGGGCAGGATCTCAAACAGGGTGGCGGTGTTGTCCGCGAACTCGTTGAGCTCGCCCGGCTCCGGGGAGAGCTTCTCGGCGATGAACTCCCAGTATTCGCGGGTGCTGTAGGCCTGCGCGACCTTCTCGATCGGCTGGTTGATGGTCACAGTGATCTCACTACGTGCAGTCATGGCTCACAGACTACCGTTGTGGACGTGATTGCCCCATCATTCGCCTCCCTGACCACGCTGCGCGTCGGCGGTACCCCGGCCGCGGCCTACGAGTGCCATAGTGCCGACGAACTCGCCGAAACTGTGGCTCAGCTCGACCGCGACGGCACTCCGCTGCTGGTCGTCGGCGGCGGCTCCAACCTTGTGGTGGCGGACGGCGATCTCGATCTCGCGGCGGTGCTTGTGCGCAACGAGGGCATCTCGCTTATCGACGACCACCGGTTGCGCATCCAAGCCGGCACCGAATGGGACGCAGTAGTCGCCTACGCGGTGGAGCACGGCCTCGGCGGCATCGAGGCCCTGTCCGGCATCCCGGGCTCCGCGGGCGCGACCCCGGTGCAGAACGTCGGCGCCTACGGCGCGGAGATCGCCGACGTGCTCACCCGCGTGCGCCTTTGGAACCGCGAGACCGGCGTGAACGAGTGGGTGCCTGCGTCCTCGCTGGATCTGGCGTACCGGTACTCCAACCTGAAGTTCACCTCGCGCGCCGTGGTGCTGGAGATCGAGCTGCAGCTGAAAAAGACCGACGAGTCCATCCCGCTGCGCCACCTGGGCGGAGCGCGCGTTTCTTTGGCCGAGGCGCGCGAGTCCGTGCTGGAGACGCGCCGGGCGAAAGGCATGGTGCTCGATGCCGCCGACCACGACACCTGGTCCGCCGGCTCGTTCTTCACCAACCCCGTGGTGCCGTCCGAGCTTGCCGACGAGATCGCCGCCCAGGTGGGCGAGGACAGCATGCCACGGTTTGCCACCGGCGACGGCAAAGAGAAACTGTCGGCGGCCTGGCTCATCGAGCGCGCCGGCTGCCACCGCGGCTTCCCCGGAGAGGATGCCCCGGCGCGCCTGTCCACCAAGCACACCCTCGCCCTGACCAACCGCGGTAACGCCCGCGCGGCCGACATCGTCGACCTTGCCCGCCGCGTGCAGGCCCAGGTCCGCGACGCGTTCGGGGTGGAGCTGCACCCCGAGCCCGTCTGGGTCGGCCTCTAGGTGCCGGCCCCAGCCCGCTCCGTGCTCCAGTCCGTTTCGGGCCTCAGCCTGTTTCGTGCCCCCAGCCCGCTCCGTGACCCAGCCCCCGCTGCTGTCGCCGCGCACTCGCACAGATGGTGAAAACCAAGTCACCACCTGTGGGCTAGTGCGGTCCGATGGCACAGAGCGCGGAAAACCGGCTACCTACAACCGGCTACTATGCCGTTTTTGTGCTGGCAGCCGGTTGTAGGTAGCCGGTTTAGGGGTGAGTAGGACCTTGGGGTGGTCGCCGCCAGCCGCGGCTACGCGCTAAACGCCGCCGCGCCCAGCCCTGCGCCCGGACCCGCGCCAGCACCGCCGAAGCGCTAGCGCTCGGCGAGCTTGGACAGAAGGTCGTCGCGCACTTCGCGGCGGCGGATCTTGCCCATCTGGTCCTTCGCCAGCTCGTCGAAGTGGTAGAACGTGCGAGGCACCTTGTAGCGGGTGAGGCGCTCGCGGGCGAAGTCTTTGAGGCCGTCGGGGTCGAGGGCGGAGCCGTCGTTAAGCACGATGCATGCGACGACATCCTCGGAGCCGTCCTCGCGCGGGCGGCCCACGACCGCGACGTCGGCGACGTCCTTGTGGGTGCGGATGACCTCCTCGACCTCCGCCGGGTAGACGTTGAAGCCGCCGGTGATGATGAGCTCCTTGATGCGGGAGACCAGCTTGATAAAGCCGTCTTCCTCCATGATCCCCATGTCGCCGGTGCGGAACCAGCCGTCGTGGAAGACCTTCTCGGTGGCTTCGGGGTTGTTGAAGTAGCCGGAGAAGACCTGGGGGCCCTTGGCCAGGATTTCGCCGGCTTCGCCGAACGGCATGTCCTCGTCCGGGTTGTCGGGGTTGACGATGCGGATTTGGGTGTCGGGGAAGGGGATGCCGATGTAGCCGGGGCGGCGGTCGCCGGATTCGGGGTTGCCCACGATGATGGGGGAGGTTTCGGTGAGCCCGTAGCCCTCGACTAGGCGGCCGCCGGTGGCGCGCTCCCAGTCCTCGATGACCTCGGCGGGCAGCGACGACGCGCCGGAGAAGCCGATCTTGACTTCGGAGAGGTCCACGTTTTTCTTCTTCGCCGTCTTCACGATGCGCTCGAAGACGGTAGGCACGCCCGGGATGAAGGTGGGCGGGGTGATGCGGATGGCCTTCATGATCAGGTCCGTCTTCGGCGCCGGCAGGAGCACGAGCTCGGAGCCGACCAGCATGGTCAGTGTCAGGGAGAACGTCAGGCCGTAGGCGTGGAAGAACGGCAGGGTGGCCAGCATGCGCTGGTTGCCTTCTTGCAGCTCCTTGACCCAGGCCTGGCCCTGCAGCGGATTGGCGATGAGGTTGCGGTGCGACAGCGCCGCGCCCTTCGGGGTGCCGGTGGTGCCGGAGGTGTAGAGGATCACGGCGGGTGAATCCGCGGTGACGTCCTCGGGAACATGCAGGTCTGCACCTAGGCCGCCGATGGCGGAGCTGGTCAGCGACTCCCAGGGCACCGTGTGCAGGGAGGTGTTCTTGCTGGTGGCGGTGAGCGCCGCACGGGCCTCCAGGATCTTGGGCAGTGGGATGCGCAGGGCGAGCTGCTGGGCGCGCGGCATGGCCTTGGTCATGTTGACGCTGACCACGGTTTCCAGCGGGGTGTCCGCGCGCAGTTTCTCCAGCGTGTCGGCGGCCTTGTCCCAGGCGATGGCGATGCGGGCGCCGTGGTCGATGAACTGGGGGCGCAGCTCGTGGGCGGTGTAGAGGGGGTTGTGTTCGACTACCACACCGCCGATCATCTGCACGGCGAAAAAGGCGGCGACGTGCTGGGGACAGTTGGGCAGCATGATGGCCACGCGGTCGCCGGGGCGCACACCGAAGGCCTTCAGCCCGGCGGCGGCGCGGCGCACTTCGCGGTCGAGCTCGCCGAAGGTTTGGGTGCGTCCGAAAAACCTGGTGGCGATGCGAGAGACGTTCTTCGACAGGTTTTCCTGGTACAGCTCGCCGAGGGTTTTCTCGCCGTATTCCAGCGAGTGTGCGGTCCACTCGGGGTAGTACTGCAGCCAGGGTTTTTCGTCGTTGACGTTGGATGGGGTGAGAGCCATGCGCACCACCCTACGCTTTTCTCATCCCCGAACCTACGGTTGCGTAAGCAACTGGAGGAGCGTGTCGCGCACTTCCCGCCGCCTGATCTTGCCGGTCTGGTCCCGGTTGAGCTGGTCAAAGTGGTAGAAGTCGCGCGGGACCTTGTAGCGGGTCAGGCGCTGCCGGGCGTAGGCCTTGAGGCCGTCGGGGTCGAGGGCGGAGCCGTCGATAAGCGTGATGCAGGCGACGACATCCTCGGAGCCGTCCGGGCGCGGGCGGCCCACGACTGCGATGTCCTCGATGTCCGGGTGGTTGCGCATCACGCCTTCGACCTCGTCGGGGTAGACGTTGAAGCCGCCGGTGATGATCATTTCCTTG
Source organism: Corynebacterium sp. HMSC05H05 (assembly GCF_001807265.1). Taxonomy (GTDB): domain Bacteria; phylum Actinomycetota; class Actinomycetes; order Mycobacteriales; family Mycobacteriaceae; genus Corynebacterium. The sequence goes on along the minus strand of NZ_KV788410.1, from coordinate 79,198 downwards.
ATGCGCGCGACCAGTTTGATCCAGCCGTCCGGCTCCATGACGGCCATGTCGCCAGTGCGGAACCAGCCGTCGTGGAACGCGCGCTCGTTGGCTTCGGGGCTGTTGAGGTAGCCGGAAAAGACCTGGGGGCCGCGCGCGAGCAGCTCCCCGGGTTCGCCGTCGGGCATGGTGCGCGACGGGTCGTCCGGGTCGGCGATGCGGATCTCGGTGTTGGGAAACGGCAGGCCGATGTAGCCGGGGCGCCGCGTGCCGTCGAGGGGGTTGGCGGCCAGGATTGGGGCGGTCTCGGTCAGCCCGTAGCCCTCGATGAGACGCCCGCCGGTGGCGGCTTCCCAGCGCTCGATGGTTTCCACAGGCAGGGTGGACGCGCCGGAGATGGAGGTGTGGATGGACGAGAGATCCGCGTTGGTTTCCACCGCCCAGTCGATGATCTTGTCGTAGAGGGTGGGCACACCAGGAAGCACGGTCGGGCGCGTTTTTGTGATCGCAGCCTGGTAGAGCTTCGGCTTCGGCGCCGGAACGAGCACCATCTCCGCGCCGATGGTCAGCGGCAGCGCGTAGTTCAACGCCAGGCCGTAAATGTGGAACATGGGCAGCACACCGAGAACTTTCTCGCGCACCGCGCCCCAGTCCTCCAGCCACTCCATGCCGGCCTTGAGCACTGCCACGATGTTGCCATGCGTCAGCGGCGCGCCCTTGGGCTTGCCGGAGGTGCCCGAGGTGTAGAGGATGAACGCCTGCATCTCTTGGGTGATCTGTGGGAAGTGCACGGAGCGGGACCGTTGCCGCATGAACTCGCGCCACGGCATCGCGTCGGGGGCGGGTTGGGTCAGCTCGGCGCGCAGTTTGGTCACCGGCGGGATGGGCAGCGACAGCGCCGCGCGCAGGTGCAGCGGGGTTTCTTCGAGCATGTTCACTGCCACCACGGTTTCGAGCTGGGTGTTCTGGGTTAATTGCGTAAACGTGCCCGCGACTCGGTCGAAGACGATTGCGATGCGGGCGCCGTGGTCTTCGAACTGCGGCTGAAGTTCCGCCGCGGTGTAGAGCGGGTTGTGCTCCACCACGGTCGCGCCCAGGCGCAGGATGGCGGTGACGGCGATGACGTGCTGCGGGCAGTTCGGCAGTGCGACGGCCACGCGGTCGCCGCGGCGCACGCCCAGTTGTGTCAGCCCGGCGGCGGCGCGGGCGACCTGTTCGTTCAGTGCCGCGTAGGTCATCGTTTTGCCCATGAACCAGGTGGCCGTGCTTTTCGGCTGCATGGCCACTGACTGGTTGAACCAGCTCACGAGGGTGTCCGTCCCGGTATTGGGGGCGGGGTCGGTCCACTTGGCGTAGTGGTCGATCCAGGCTTTGGTGTCAAAGGCTCCCACGGAGGCCCTCCTTATGGTTAGTTGGACGAAACAAGATGGCGACAAGTGTAACCTACGTTGCAGTAGGTTTGTTGCGCTGCGGCACACGCGGGTTTGCCCTAGGCTGTGGCGCGAAACCATGCAAGGGGGAATTGGGGGAGACCATGACTACCTATTTCGAGCCGTCCGTTGACGCTGACGCCGGGTTTGAGCTCACGCCACCTGCGGTGCTGGACCAGTCCAACCTGGTGGACCCGGTGAAAGCGCCGCCAAAGCAGGGCTGGCGCAAGCTCATCCACTCCGCCACACGCGGCCGCATCAACCCGGGCGGTTCCCGGCGGGAGCTGGAGCAGCAGCAGCTTTTCGACGCCATCCGGGCACCCCTGCGCGGCGACTACCGCATCGCCGTGATGAGCCTGAAAGGCGGCGTGGGCAAAACCACCACCACGGTCGCACTCGGCGGTGTGTTCGCGCAGACCCGCGGCGACCGTGTCATCGCCGTCGACGCCAACCCGGACCTGGGCACCCTCGCCCAGCGCGCCGCCACCGCACCACCGGCGACCATCCGCGACCTGCTGCAGGCGCCGGGCACGGAGCGCTACCCGCAGGTACGCGCCTACACCAACCAGGCGTCCTCGCGCCTGGAGGTCATCGGCTCCGAGCGCGACCCAGCTGTCAGCGAGGCGTTCTCGGAGGACGACTACCGCCGCGCCATCGACATCCTGCAGCACCACTACAACGTCATCCTCACCGACTGCGGCACAGGCCTGATGCACTCGGCCATGGCGGGCGTTTTGGATCTCGCCAACGCGCTGGTGCTGGTGACCTCGCCTGCGCTCGACGGAGCACAGTCCGCGTCGGCCACCCTGGACTGGCTGAACCTGCACGGCTACGACCAGCTCGCCGCCAACGCAGTCGTGGTCATCTCCGCGTCCGCGCCGGGTAAGCCGACCATCGACATGGGCAAGGTCGCCGACCACTTTGCCTCTCGAACCCGCGCGGTGCACACCATCCCCTACGACCGCCACCTCGCCGAAGGCGCCGTGGTGGACCTGGAGCGCGTCGCCCCGACAACACTGAAGGCGTACCAGCACCTCGCGGCCACGGTCGCCGCCGACTTCGGGTCCTGGCACCGCCACGCCGCCCACTGACGGGTGCGGGTATGCGGGATCGTTCATTCGCCCGTGAATTATTCTGCCGTGAGCTTTTGGTGACCTGGGGATAGTGAACTATTCCGCTCCGTCCACCCACCCGCCGCGCTAGTCTTGCCCGCATGCGCGTCGCCATGATCTCAATGCATACCTCCCCGCTCGAGCAGCCGGGGACGGGTGATGCGGGCGGCATGAACGTCTACGTCCACAACACCGCCACCCAGCTGGCCCGGCAGGGCACCACGGTGGACGTGTTCACCCGCGCGACCCGCCCCAGCCAGGGCGAGGTGGTGGAGGTGGAGCCCGGCTACCGGGTTATCAACGTGGTGGCCGGGCCCTACGAGGGGCTGGAGAAGGACGACTTGCCCACCCAGCTCGCCGCGTTTTCCGGCGGGGTGGTGCAGTTCGCCCGCGCGAACGACGAAAACTACGACCTGATCCATTCCCACTACTGGCTCTCCGGCCAGGTGGGGTGGCTTCTGGCGGACCTGGCGGGCATCCCCCTGGTGCACACCGGGCACACCTGGGCGGCGGTGAAAAACGCCTACGCCACTGACGCTTCGGAGTCGGAGGCGCGCCGCATCTGCGAGCAGCAGCTGGTGGACAACGCCGAGGTCCTGGTGGTCAACACGGAGGACGAGACCAGCGAGCTCGCGCGCTTCTACGACGTGGACCCGGCGAAGATTTCCGTGGTCAGCCCCGGCGCGGACACGGAGCTGTTTACCCCCGGAACGAACCGCAACACGGAGCTGGCGCGGCGCCACCTGGGTATCCCGCTGCACGCGAAGGTGGTGGCGTTTGTGGGCCGGCTGCAGGATTTCAAGGGCCCGCAGGTGCTCATTCAGGCGATGGGGGAAGTGGTGCGCCGCGGCCGCGTCGACGGCCCGCTGCGCGTGATCATCTGCGGCGGCGCGAGTGGTGCGGGCTCGTCGGTGGAGCGCTACCGCGAGCTCGCCGCGGAAGAGGGCATCGGCGGCTGCACCCGTTTCCTCGGGCCGAGGCCGCCGGAGGAGCTGGTGAGCATCTACCAGGCCGCGGACATTGTGGCGGTGCCCAGCTACAACGAGAGCTTCGGACTGGTCGCGGTGGAGGCGCAGGCCACGGGCACTCCGGTCGTCGCGGCGCGCGTCGGGGGCCTCCCGCTCGCGGTCGCGGACGGGGAGACGGGGCTGCTGGTTCAGGGCCACGGCACGGAGGCGTGGGCGGAAGCACTCGAACAGTTGCTTATCGACGATCCCACGCGCATCCACATGGGTGAACAGGCCGTCAGCCACGCGAAAGCGTTTAGCTGGGCCGCCTCGGCGGACAAACTGATGGAGGTCTACGCCGACACCCTGTCCGGCTACGTCCCGGGCGAGGCCACCCGGGACGCCGGCGGAATGTAGCTAGAGGCGCTTGCCAATCTCCTCGCCGATGGAGGCCCCGCCCCAGTAGCCGATGCGGTCTGAGTGGTATCCGATGGCGCGGTTGATCTCCGCCGGGTCGAACTGGCCCTGCGAGGCCTTTTGCGCTAGGCCGGCCGCTTCCTGCTGGGCATTGTCGACGGCCTTGCGGAGCTCCTCGCGAGGTGCCGGCTGCTTGAAGTCGGGGTTGAGCTGCTTGATCTCGGCCGCGACGCGCTCTTCCTCATCGCCGGAGGTGGTGAAGTTCTCGCGCGGCGCGGTGGAGTCGGTGGGGGTGAACACTTCGTTGACGTGGCCGTCGGGGATGCCGTAGGCGTCCTCGATAATGCGGTCCACAGGCTGCGCCTTGCCGAGCGGCCCGAGCGTCATGGAGGACACGCCGACCGCGGCGCCGTCGCGGGGGTCGAAGTTCACGCCGCCGGAGTCGCCCTGCACGTAGTTCAGCCCCCAGCTGTAGATGCCGTTTCTTGTGCGGCCGATCTGTTTGGCGCAGGTGCGGCCCGTGGTGGCGCCGTCCTTGCAGATGGGCTGGCCGAAGTTGTCGACCGAGACCTCGCCCGGAGCGAGCGTGCGGAAGTCGCGCACGTGCGTGATCTTCACCGGCTCGCCCTGCACGCCGCCGTTGAAGTCGCGGGAGTGAGACAGGCCGGTCTCGGTCACGCCGTCGTCGATGCGCACCACGCCCCAGTCGGCGGTGCGGATGGACTGCATCGGGTTGCCCAGGCTCATGGCTTCCGGGGTGACGTGGTTGGACGCCACGCGCTCGCCGATGCGCTTGTACTCGGTGCCCACGGGGGCGTAGAACTCGTTTTTCACCTCCGGGAAGCCGGGCATGGTGTTCACGCAGTGCGACGCGGTGAGGATCACGCGCTGCGGCTCCTTGCCGGGCAAGTGCAGGGTGCCGTTGGGGCCCTGGGAGCAGGTGCCGGTCCAGCCGTCACGCGGCATGGTCAGCTTCTCGCCGGTGGGCAGGTCGATTGTTTTCGGCGGATCCTGCGGGAACACGCGCATCGGCGCGCCGGGTGCGACGAGCGCGGGCGCGGCTTCCGCCGGTGCGGGAATAGTTTGAGCTGTAAGGATGCTGGCTGCCGTGAGTGCTACGGCTGGTGTTCGGAGACTGAATCGCATGAGAATAACCTTAACGCGCGAGTCCGCTGATCGCGCCGAAAACCACGCCAGAGGTCAGCGGTGTTATTTAACGCAGGAACGCGTCGACGGCGCCGCGCACATCGTCGGCGTGCTGCTGCGCCGCCACGCCTGCGCGGCCGGCGAGGTCTTGCGCCGCCACGACCGGATCCTCAGCCTGCGGCAGCTGCGCGGCTTCCGCGCTGAACCGCGCCGCGTCCGCCTGCGCGCCCATGACGGCGCGGTCGAGCAGCTCGCGTGGCTGGGGGCCGTCGACAAGCTGCGGTGCCTTGTCAGGGGAGAACTGCCCGACCTCCTCGTACAACGGCGCGAAGTCGGCGCGCGGGGCAGGGGCCGCCGGGGTGAACGCCTCGTTGACCTGGCCGTCGGGGATGCCGTAGGCGTCCTCAAGAGCGCGATCCACCTGCTGCGAGTTGCCCAGCGGGCCGAAGCCGATGATGCTCAGCCCCACAGCCTCGCCGGTGCGCGGATCGTAGTTGATGCCGCCCGAATCGCCCGACTCGTAGCCCACGCCGAAGTGCCACACGAAGTTCTGGGTGCGGAACATCTGCACGCCGCACGAGCGGCCCGTGCGCATCCCGTCTTTGCAGATGGGCTGGCCGGCGTTGTCGAAGCTGATCAGCTCGTCGCCGCGCAGATTGCGGTAGTCCTTCACCCCCGTGATCGCCACCGGTGCGGACGGGCCGCGGCCCTTCTGGTCCACCGACGACGCCGCGCCCGACGCCTCCACACCGGGCGCGAGGCGCACCGTCGCCCAATCGGGCTCGTCGATGATGCGGTAGAAGTCCATCAACTCGCCGTTGCCCAGTTCAAACGGGGTGCGTTGCCTATCGACGTCACCCACACGCGGGTAGCCCACCTTGCCGCCTTCACGCAGCGGCGTGAACACGACCGGGCGGACAGTCTTGCTCTTGGACTCGAGGCAGTGCGCCGCGGTGACCATCACCTGCTTCGTCTCACCGTCCGGGGTGCGCACGGTACCAACCGGGCCCTGGCTGCACCGCGCGGTGTCGGCGAAGGAGTCGGAGCCTTCGTCGAGCATGGCGATCGGCGCACCGGGCGCGGCGAGTGCGGGGGCTGCGGCGGCGGTGCTTGGGGTGCCGAGGGCGCCGAGGGCGACGCAGGCGGCGGCGAGGGTGGCTGCGAGGGCAGCTGCGGGGCGGGTTACGGGGCGGGATTTCAACATGCCTTCAGACCCTAAACCCTGCCCGCAGGCACGGGGCGGTCCGGCCCTCCCCGCCCGGCCGCTACCGCTCGCGGATCCAGCTACAAGGGTCCAGCTAATCGGCCCCTGGAGGCGAAAAACGAGGTGCGACTAGCTGGATCCGTGGGTGAGGGGCCGGGCGGCGACTGAGCAGTGCCCGAGCGGCGCCCGGAGCGGCCGGGATTCCACTCCGCAAACCCCAAAACCGCACCCGCCCCGGTAAACCCCCGACAGCTGTCCCCATCCGTGGCATGCTTGGAGGCATGGGTAACGGAAAGCTGATTCTCGTTCGCCACGGGCAGAGCGAGTGGAACAAGTCGAACCAGTTCACCGGTTGGGTGGACGTGGACCTGACCGAACAGGGCGAGGCTGAGGCCGTCAACGCCGGCAAGCTTATGGTGGAAAAGGGCGTCCTGCCGGACATCCTGTTCACCTCGCTGCTGCGTCGCGCGATCCGCACCGCCAACATCACGTTGAACGCGGCGGACCGCCACTGGATCCCGGTGGAGCGCAACTGGCGCCTCAACGAGCGCCACTACGGCAAGCTGCAGGGCCTGAACAAGGCGGAGATCCGCGACGAGTTCGGCGAGGAGCAGTTCATGGAGTGGCGCCGCTCCTACGACACTCCGCCGCCGGAGATCGACACGGACAACGAGTACGCGCAGACCGACGATCCGCGTTACGCCTTCCTGCCTGAGGTGCCGCGCACCGAGTGCCTCAAGGACGTGGTGGAGCGTTTCCTGCCGTACTACATCGACGTCATCGCGCCGCACGCCATGGCTGGCAAGAACGTCATGGTCGCAGCTCACGGCAATTCGCTGCGCGCGCTGGTGAAGTACCTGGACAACATCTCCGACGAGGACATCGCCGGGCTGAACATCCCCACCGGCATGCCGTTGGTCTACGAGATCGACGAGAATGGCAAGGTGCTCAACCCCGGTGGCACCTATCTGGACCCGGAGGCGGCAGAGGCGGGCGCCGCCGCTGTGGCGAACCAGGGGCAGAAGTAGGCCTCGAAGTAAACCGTGACGCCGATTCTCGCTTTTCTCATCGGCACCGCGCTTACCGTGCCCGCTGTGCTGCTCGGCCAGCGGGCGCTTCGCTGGCGCGCCCGAAATCGCGCGGACGACGGTGGCCAGGACGACACCGTCGCCGCGGTCAGCCAGGTGCTGCACCTGGTCACGCAGGGTTCGCCGACCGGTATTGCGGTGATCAACCGCGGCGGCAACGTGATGCTGTCCAACGCGCGGGCACACGACATGTCCATCGTGCACGACGGAAGCGTCAACCCCCGCGTGCTGGAGGTGGCGAAGGACGTGCTTGAGCAGCAGGAAGAGCACGTGCTCGACCTGGATCTGCCGCAGCGCACCACCGGCAGCCGCATCCGTAACGTGCGCGCGCTGGTCGCGCCGCTGACGTTGACGGACAACTCGTACGCCATTGTGTACGGCTCGGACGAGTCTGAAAACGTGCGCATGGAAAACGCCAGGCGCGACTTTGTGGCCAACGTCTCCCACGAGCTGAAGACTCCGGTTGGCGGTATGGCGCTTCTGGCCGAGGCGCTGCTGCAGGACCCCACGGACCCGGAGATGGTGGACTACTTCGGCAACAAGCTGCATAAAGAGGCCCACCGCATGGGGGAGATGATCACGGATCTGATTTCCCTGTCCAAGCTGCAGGGCGCGGAGGCGCTGCCGGATATGGCGTCGGTGCGGGTGGACGACATTGTGGACGACGCGGTCTCGCGCAACCTAGTCGCGGCTGAAAACCACGGCATTGAGCTCAACCGCGGCCAGCGTCTGGGGCTGCGGGTGATGGGGGAGCGCGCGATGCTCACCGTGGCGGTGTCGAACCTGATCACTAACGCGATCAACTATTCGCCGAGCGGGCAGCCGGTGAGTGTGACGCAGAAGTTGGTGCGCGACAACGTGGTGCTGATCCGGGTCACCGACCGCGGCATCGGTATCGCGCCGGAGGATCAAAAGCGTGTGTTCGAGCGGTTCTACCGGGTGGACAAGGCGCGTTCGCGCTCCACGGGTGGCACGGGGTTGGGTTTGGCCATCGTGAAGCATGTGGTGGCGAACCATGGCGGTAGCATTACGTTGTGGTCGAGGCCTGGGACGGGCTCCACGTTCACCATCGAGCTGCCCCTGTACGACCCCGAGGCCGTCGGCGGAACAGAAAAGGAAGAGTGAAGTGACGACCATTCTCATCGTTGAAGACGAGGAATCGCTGTCCGATCCTTTGGCCTACCTGCTGCGTAAGGAAGGCTTCGAGGCGGTCGTGGCCGCCGACGGACAGGAAGGGCTGGACCTGTTCGCATCCCAGGACATCGATTTGGTGCTGCTGGACCTGATGCTGCCGGGCATGAGTGGCACCGAGGTGTGCAAGAAGCTGCGCGCTGAGTCGTCTGTGCCGATCATCATGGTCACCGCCCGCGACAGCGAGATCGACAAGGTTGTGGGCTTGGAGCTGGGCGCGGACGATTACGTGACAAAGCCGTACTCCACCCGGGAGCTGGTCGCCCGTATCCGCGCGGTGCTGCGCCGCGGCCCTGAGGCCGAGGTGGTCGAGGAAGAGGACGAGCAGTTGCTGCAGGGCGGCCGCGTGACCATGGACGTCGAGCGCCACACGGTGCTTGTGGACGGCCAGCCGGTGCCCATGCCGCTGAAAGAGTTCGACCTTTTGGAGTACCTGCTGCGCAACGCCGGCCGGGTACTCACCCGCGGCCAGTTGATCGACCGTATCTGGGGCGCCGATTACGTCGGCGACACCAAGACCCTGGACGTGCACGTCAAGCGCCTGCGCACCAAGATCGAGGCGGAGCCGTCGCGGCCCACCCAGCTGGTCACGGTGCGCGGCCTCGGCTACAAGTTCGAGGCGTGAGGCGCGGCTACTCGCGCGCGGCTTGGGTCGCGGGGTGGGTGGCCCGGAGGTCGTCGCTAAGCTGAGCTCGCTTTTCGCAATGCTTAGCGACGACACGATACGGCTTTTCCCCGATCAGTGCGATGAGCTCGTCTTTCATGGACTGCCAGATGGGTGTGCCGCCGGTGTGGCACGCGGGTGCGGAGGTGCACCACCAGTCGAAGTCCTCTCCGCCGCCGCCCCACTGACGGCGGTGGTACTCGCCGATGGTGGTGCGCAGAATCTCCTGGCCGTCTGAGCGTTCCTCCCACGCGTCCTCGCGGGAAAACGGCACCTGCCAGCACACCTCCGGCTTGGTGCCCACAATGTTGCGGCCTTCCGCCATGGCGAATTGGTGGAACGCGCAGCCGGCGCCGGTGGGGTGGCCGGGGCGGTTGGCAAAGATGCAGGCGCCGTCGACGACCTTGGTCTTGATGTGGGGGCCGGCCTCTTCGTCGTCGGGGTCGGGTTCGAGCGCGTCTTCTTCCTCCTCGTCCCATTCCAGCCACGGCTCGAGCCACGTCGGGTCGTTTGCAGCGAAGTAGGCGTCCGTCTCGGCTGGGCGCAGCTGCCAGTACTTCGCCGGCATCTCCTTGACGGCGTTGTAGACGGTGTCGCGGTCTTCCTCATCTGCGATGTAGGCGCCGTGGATGCAGCAGCCCACGGCCGGGTTGGACTCGTCGATGCCGAGGCACTCGGGCGTGCCGAAGCGGCAAGACCACGTGGCTTCCGCCCAGGTTAGATCGATGGAGAAGATGTGGTTCGGATCATCCGGGTGGACGAATTCGAACCATTCGCGCGGGAAATCGGGGCGGGTTTCGCGACCTGCCAGGATGGAGCGGCCTGCCGGCGAGTCCGCGGGGAAGCCGAGAAAAACGGGTTTCGGGGCTGGTTGATTCACACCTGGACACGGTAGACCCGTTACCCTGGGGTGGTGCGATTAGGTGTATTAGATGTCGGCAGCAACACGATCCATCTCGTGGCGGTCGACGCGTACAGCGGTAGCCGGCCGACGCCGATGAGCGATTGGAAGCAGCCGCTGCGTCTCGTTGAGCTGCTGGACAAAAAGGGCAATATCGAGGACAAGGGCGTGGACAAGCTTGTCGACGCTGTCCAGGAGGCCTCCGACCTCGCGGACAACCTCAAGTGCGAAGAACTCGTGGCGTTCGCCACCTCCGCGGTGCGCTCAGCCACCAACTCCGCCGACGTGCTCAAGCGCGTGGAGAAGAAGACCGGCGTGAAGCTGAACATCCTCTCCGGCGAAGAGGAAGCGCGGCTGACGTTTTTGGCGGCGCGCCGCTGGCACGGCTGGTCCGCCGGCCGCATCACCAACTTCGACATCGGCGGCGGCTCGCTGGAGATCTCCACGGGCACCGAGGAGATGCCGGACCTCGCGGTGTCCCTAGACCTGGGTGCGGGGCGCTTGACTCACGAGTGGTTCGACACCGACCCGCCGGAGCGCAAGAAGATCAACATGCTGCGCGACTACATCGACGCAGAACTCGCCGGGCCTGCCGAGCAGTTCAAGGCGATGGGGGAGGCTGGCCTGGCCGTGGGCACGTCCAAGACGTTCCGTTCGCTGGCCCGCCTGACCGGTGCTGCGCCTTCGTCGGCTGGACCGTTTGTGAAGCGCACCCTGACTGCACCGGGTTTGCGCCAGCTCATCGCGTTTATTTCCCGCATGACGGCGGCGGACCGCGCGGAGCTCGAGGGCATCAACTCGGACCGCTCCCACCAGATCGTCGCTGGTGCGCTGGTGGCGGAAGCCGCGATGCGCGCACTGAATGTTGATAAGTTGGAGATCTGCCCGTGGGCCTTGCGCGAGGGTGTGATTCTCAAGCGCATTGACAAGGGGTCTTTGGACGCTGAGCAAGAAGCAAATAAAGGAGACGACAACTAATGGCCGACAAACAGCTCACTGTTGCCGAGCTCCTCGCGCGCGCCGAGAAGGAAAACCCGTCCGGTGCGCGCCGCCCACGCCGCCGCCGCAGCCTGGAGGACGGCGGTGTCTCCGTCGCCGAGTTGACCGACTCGTTTAAGAAGGTCGACGCCAAGCCGGCTGAGGTGAAGCACTCCAGCGTGCCTATCGACGCACCTTCGGATACCCCCAAAAAGACCCCCACCCAGGCGCCGAAGCCGGAGCCTGAACCGAAGGTGGCGTCGAAGCCGGCCCGGGCTGAGTCCGTGAAGCTGCGCCCCGCAGAAAAGCCAGCCGACAAACCAGCCGAAAAGCCGTCTGAGAAACCGGCCCCGCAGGCGCCCAAGGCAGCGCCAGCGGGATCCTCGGTCACCAAGGTGCAGCCGGCCACCGACGACACCACCGTGCTGCGCAAAGTCGAAGGAAAGGCTGAGGGTAAAGCTGAGGGCAAGGCGGAGCCCGTCGCAAAGCAGAAGCTCTCGCAGCCGGACGACACCAACGAGATCCGCACCGTAGACGCGCCGGAGCCGCAGCAGGCGCAGCGCGAAGACGAAGAACTCTTCGACGGGCCGGCTGCTGAGTACGACACCGACTACGAGGTCGAAGAGGCATCGGTTAACCCGATCCTGCTTGTCCTGCTGGTGTTCTTCGGCGTGCTGCTGGGCGTGCTGGGCTTCCTCGCGTTCAAGTGGCTGTGGGCCAACACGATGGCGATTGTGGCCGCGCTGGTTGGCGTCGGCGCCGTGGCCGCGGTGGTTGCCGCTGTCGGCGCGATGGCTGGCAGCCGCGACAAGGTCACCATGATCATCGCCGGCCTGGCCGCCGCAGTGGTGGCCTTCGGCCCGGCACTGCTGTAAAACTCCCGACCATCTTTTTGAGGAGCGACATGGAACGCATCGCCGTCATTGGTGCAGGCAACATCGGCGAGGCCTTCATTTCGGGCCTCGTCGCCAATGGGGTGGAGCCGGGCTCCATCACCGCGACAAACCGGTCCTCGTCCCGAAGCGCCGAGCTGTCGGAGCGCTACGGGGTGCGCACCACTTCCGACAATCGCGAGGCCGTGCGCGACGCGGACGTGGCGCTGTTGTGCGTCAAACCCGCACAGATCCTGGACGTCATCGCGGAGGTCGGAGAGGAGCTGACCGACTCGGGATCTTCGACCGTGCTGGTCTCCATGGCCGCGGGCGTAACTATCAGTGCGATGGAAGGTGCCGTCTCCGCCGCCGGCACCCCGATCGTGCGCGTGATGCCGAATACGCCGATGCTGGTGGGCAAAGGTGTGCTCGCCGCCGCTTGCGGACGGTTTGTCAGCGACGAGCAGCGCAAGGCTGTGGTGGAGCTGCTGGCCGCCGCGGGCCAGGTCGTGGAAGTTGCTGAATCGCAGATGGACGCCGTGACCGCGATCTCCGGATCCGGTCCCGCGTACTTCTTCCTGGTGGCCGAGGCGCTCGTCGATGCGGGCGTGTCGCTCGGTCTGCCGCGCGACCTGGCGGAGCGGCTGGCGTGCGCCACCGCCGCCGGCGCCGGCGCGATGCTCGAGGGCGAGGACAGCCCCGTGCAGCTGCGGGCGAAGGTCTCTTCGCCGGCTGGCACCACGGTGCGCGCGATCCGCGAGCTGGAGGAGTCTGGCCTGCGCGGCGCGTTCTACCGGGCCACCGAGATCTGCGCGGAGCGTTCGGACGAGTTGGGTAAGTAGCCCAAATCCCAACTTTCACAACCGTTTCTGTGGGTTCACTGCCTGCACTTTGAAAATTTTCTTCCACTTAAGTCGCACTCGGCGCTGGTTTCACGTTAGGGTGGTTCAAGCACGTGCGTGTTCGTCCTGCGGGAGGGGAAGCCTGCAGCGCGTTTGCGTGCCGAGAGGTATGAATTAAGTGGTTAACGAAGATAAAGGAAAGTTCCTGACGGTCGCCGAGGTCGCGGAGATCATGCGTGTTTCCAAGATGACCGTCTACCGCCTCGTCCACTCCGGTGAGCTGCCCGCCGTCCGCGTGGGCCGCTCCTTCCGCGTGAACGAGACGGCAGTGAGCGAGTACCTGGAGTCCTCCGTCTACGACGTGGGATAGCTGCCGGTCTCGTTTACAGGACCTCGAGAACACACCCGCCGTGCCGGTTTCCGGTGCGGCGGGGGTTTTTGGCCCTGAAAAGCCCTGCCGGTATGCTTTGAACGATCAGGTCGGCCACTTCTTGTGGGAGTGTGCACCTCCCGCGGGCCGCGGAAGCGGTTGCGCCGGCCGCGTACGTACGCACGTTGAACAGGAAAGAGGTAGCCCAATGGGTTCAGTGATTAAGAAGCGCCGCAAGCGCATGTCCAAGAAGAAGCACCGCAAGATGCTCCGCCGCACCCGCGTGCAGCGTCGTAAGCTCGGCAAGTAAGCCGTGCGCTTTCACCCGCCTCCGTTGAGGGAGGCGGGTTTTTCGTTTCTGCGGCAGGATGCTTACTCCTAGATGCTTACCGCCCGAGGATGCTTACTTCTAAACGCTTACTTCTCGACGAACCTCCGGCCGCGGCCGCCGCGTCACTCGAGAAGTAAGCGTCCTGGGGTAAGCATCTAGGGTCCCAGAACCCGCGCCAGGGAGACGCATCCCTCTGGCTACGTAATATGGGGCCGTATGACGCAGGACGCTTTAGCCCCCGTTTCGGAGCTGCCTCGTGGCGAGTTCGCCTTCCCGGGCCCGCTTCGAGACGTTCTTGTTCAAGCGATCTTGGACGGTATGAAAACCGCGACGGCATCGCTGCTGGTTGAATATTCCGACGGTTTCCAGCCAAACGAGGAAGTGGGCTCCCTTGAGGCCGTCCTTGACTCACACGACAACGTGGTGTGCGTCATCCGTACGACGGACGTGCAGGTTCGGCGCTTGGCGGACGTGAGTGACGAGCACGCCATCGCTGAGGGGGAGGGCTACGCAGACGCCGGTGAATGGCGCGTTGGGCATGAACGGTATTGGCGTTCACCGGAATTCGTGGAGTACATCGGCGACCTTGATATCGACGACGACACCCAAGTGGTGTGCCAACGCTTTACCGTCGATGAGCGCTACCCGATCACACCAATGGAGCCGTGGCCGAGCACCCACCGTTGATCTACAGTCGGTACACCTCGTAGTCGCCTGGAACTCCTGCCCCAGGGACGTGCTGTAGTCCGAGTTTGAGCGCAAGGCCAATGGACGCCTGATTGGACGGATCGATGATGGCGACGATGGGCAGCTGTGGAAAACGCTCGCGTGCGCTGGCAATCGCAGCGGCTGCGGCCTCCTTGGCGTAGCCCTTGCCCTGCGATTCGGGTGCGAAACGGTAGTAGAGGTTCAGGACGTCCTCGCCAGCCTCTTCGCTGTGGCGTACCCCTGTAAAACCGATGGTCGTGCCGTCGAGCGTGTGCACGGTGTAATAGCCCAGCTGCTTTTCAATCCAATGCTGTTGCCAAGACTGTGCCAGTTCTACGGCTTCCTCTCTGGTCTTCATGGCCAGCTCGGGCCGGTGCTCGTAGGTGCGGGTGTCGGAGTGGATGTCAAAGATGGCGTTGATATCCGTGTCTGAGGGCACAGACAACCTGAGCCGCGGGGTGCGCAGCGCAAAAGAATCATCCACGGTGAGTCCTTTCTTGCCGCGTGTTCCACAACCGTCGCAAAGCGACGGCACCCGCGACGCCCAACACCGGCAGGGCGGATAGGCGCACCGCCCGGCGCACGGAGCGGTAGTCGCGCACCGCCCAGCCCTGGGCCTTGGCGTGCTTGCGCAGCGCCCGGTCCGGGTTGATCGCCACCGGCGAGCCGACCATTTCCAGCATGGGCAGGTCGTTGATGCTGTCGGAGTAAGCGGTGCACTTGGACAAATCCAGCTGCTGCAGCGCCGCCAGCGCCGCCACGGCGTGCTTCTTGCCGGGGCCGTGCAGGATGTCGCCGACGAGGCGCCCGGTGAACTTGCCGTCCTTTTCCTCCGCCACGGTGCCAAGCGCGCCGGTGAAGCCGAGCGTTTCGGCCAGTGCCTGGCCGATCTGCACCGGGGTGGCGGAGACCAGCCACACCTGCTGCCCGGCGGCGAGGTGCATGGAGGCCAGCTCGATGGTGTCGGCGTAGGACTTCTCCAGCATCCGGTTGTCCACGATCTCCCGGCACGCCTGCTTGAGCTCCTCCACGCTCTTGCCCTTCACAATGGCCAGAGCCTGTTCGCGGCCCTCGGCGATGTCGTCGGCGTTTTCGGAGCCGGAGACGCGGTAGCGGATCTGCTTGCGCAGCGCGGGCGCGAGCTCGGACAGGGTGATGAAGCGCTTGCGAAACAGCCCCTGGGCCAAAAGGATCAGCGACGAGCCCTGGATGAGGGTGTTGTCCACGTCGAAAAACGCGGCGGCCTCGGTGTCCTGGGGGACCTCCGGGTCGGGCGGGGTGATCTTCTGGCGGCCGGCCGTTTCGAAAGCGCCGCCGACGGAGTCCACGCCGAGTGCGAAGTCGTCGATGTTGATGCCGAAGGTCTCTTCCACTGCGGCGGCTGCGGCGGCGCGGCCGGCGGTGCGCTGCGCGTCGTCGTCGAGCGGGGGCATGACGCGCTCTTCAAGGAAGCGGCGCAGGTTGCCCTGGGACTGGGACCACTGCGCGAGGAGTTCGCGCTGATCAGACATGGAACTACGGGCCCTTTCGGGTGGGGGTGTTAGCGTGTGCAATCGTACAACGCCCTGGCAAATGCACTCACAGGAGGAGCGGGGATGAAAAAGGTGGAGCTGATGGTCCGGTCCACGTGCGGTTCGTGCGAGCGGGTGGCGGGCCAGATCGCCCCTGTGGTGGCAAAGCACGGCGTTCAGCTCGCGTTGGTGGACGTGGACCAAGATCCCGAGTTGGCTGCGGAGTACGGCGACCGCGTGCCGGTGGTGGTCATCGACGGCGAGGAGTTCGCCTGCTGGGAAGTGGACAACGACGACCTCGACGCGGAGCTGTCCAACTAAAGGACTATCCTTTAGTGTGATTTTCAACCGGACTGGAGGGTTTTGCGTGAGTGTTCTGCTTGTGGGGATGTCGCACAGGTCTGCGCCTGTGGCCCTGCTGGAGCGGCTCAGCATGGACGCGGAGGTCCAAAACGGCACGGCGGGCGCGCTGGTGACGCAGCCGTCGCTGTCTGAGGCGATGATCATCTCCACGTGCAACCGCCTGGAGGTCTACACCGTCACCAACGCGTTCCACGCTGGGGTGGAGGACGTCCTGCGAGTGCTTGCCGACGTCTCCGGTGTCGACGTGGCTGAACTGCGCCGCTACCTGTACGTGCGCTACTCGGACGCGGCCGCGGAGCACATTTTCACCGTGGCATCGGGCCTGGACTCGATGGTGGTGGGCGAGCAGCAGATCATCGGCCAGGTGCGTTCCGCTTACGTCGACGCCGTGGAGCGCGGCACTGTGGGCCCGAACCTGCACTCGCTGGCCCAGGCGGCGCTGCACACCGGCAAGCGCGTGCACTCCGAAACCGGCATCGACGATTCGGGCGCGTCCATGGTCACCGTCGCGCTCGAGGAGGCGATGGAGTTGATGCTTGTCGACGACCTCCGGGGTAAGACCGCACTCGTCCTAGGAGCCGGCGCGATGAGTTCGTTGGCCGCGACCCACCTGGGCAAACAGGGCATTGACAAGCTGGTGTTGGCCAACCGCACCCGCGACCGCGCCGAGCGCCTGGCGGAGCACTCCCGCGAAGCCGGCGTGCCTGCCGAGGTGGTGGACTTCGCCGACCGCGCCTCGGTGCTGGACCGCGTGGATCTGGTGGTCTCCGCCACCGCCTCCGACGAGTTCACCATCACCCCGGCCGACATCCCCGGCCCGCTGGTGCTGGCGGATTTGTCGCTGCCGCGCGACATCGACGACGCCGTGGCAGACATTGACGGCGTGCACCTAGTCAACATCGAGTCCCTGCACGAGAAGATGCGTGGTAGCGACAACGAGGACTCCCGCGCGCTGCGCCGCGCCGAGGAGATCGTGGCCGAAGAAGTGGACACCTTCGGCTCGGAGCAGCGCGTGCGCGAGGTGGCCCCGGCGGTGACGCGGCTGCGCCGCAACGCCGCGGAGATTTCCGGCCAGGAGCTGCAGCGTCTGCGAACTCGTCTTCCGGAGATGTCCGAGGACGACTTTGATCAGGTCAGCCGCATGGTCAAGCGTGTCGTCGATAAGCTTTTGCACGCGCCTACGGTGAAGATTAAAGAGCTCGCGGCGACGTCGGAGACGGTGAGCGTTGAAGAGGCGGTCACCGAGTTGTTCGGGCTGGAAAGCCCCTCGGTGGCGGTGGACGCGCAGAAGCTGCCGCTGCCCGAGGAACTGCACGGCAAGGAGAAGTAGATGTTCAAAATCGGTACACGCGGATCCCACCTGGCCACCACCCAGACCGGGCATGTGCGCGACGCGCTGGGCGAGCACGGCCACCCCGCCGAACTGCAGATTGTGACCACCCCGGGCGACCTGTCCCAGGCGCCTGTGGAGCGCATCGGCGTGGGCGTGTTCACATCCGCGCTGCGCGACGCGCTGTTTCACGGCGAGGTGGACATCGCGGTCCACTCGTTCAAGGACCTGCCCACTGCCGACGAGCCGCGCGCCCACATGATCATCCCTACCCGCGAGGACAGCCGCGAAGCGCTCATCGCCCGCGACGGACTGACCCTCGCCGAGCTGCCCGAAGGCGCACGCGTGGGAACCTCCGCGCCGCGCCGCGTCTCCCAGCTCAAAGCCATGCGCCCCGACCTGGATATCCGCCCGCTGCGCGGCAACATCGAACGCCGCATGAGCTACGTCGAAAACGGCGAGCTGGACGCGATCATCCTGGCATACGCGGGACTGGTGCGCGGCGGCTACGGCGACCGCGCCACCGAAGTCTTTGCGCCCGAGGTGTTCATGCCCGCTCCCGCCCAGGGCGCGCTGGCCGTGGAGTGCCGCTCCGACGACGCTGCGGCGCGCGAGGCGATTGACAAGCTTATCGACGCCGCCGCCACCGCCGAATCCACCGCCGAGCGCGCAGTGCTGGCCCGTTTGGAGGCGGGCTGCACCGCGCCGGTGGCCGCGTCGGCGGTGTTCGACGGCGCAAAGGTGACTCTGCGCGCAGGCGTGTTCGCCCTGGACGGTTCCCGCCAGCTGGTGGAGGAAGCCCAGGGCACTGACCCGGCCGAGCTGGGCCGCAAGGTTGCCGAGGTGCTGCTGGAGCGCGGCGCCGCCGACGTGATGGAGTAGCGCTGGGCTGTAAGCCTCGCTTGTCTCTATCAGCAGGTGCGCGACTGTGCACCTGCCTTCATCTGCGGATCTGCTAGTTCCCACAAAAGAGCAACTAGCAGATCAAGTGTCCAACTTTACGTTTGGCCAGGTGATGTTGGCAACTATTTTCAGCAGTGGTGTGATCTGCTAGTTCGTGCTTGATGGGTATCCGGGGGAACTAGCAGATCCGGCAGGATTGGTGTGCAACGGTGGCTGAGGCGGCAGGTTTGCGGACCGTCTAGCGGTCTCGCTCGCGGTGCTGCTAGACGATCCGGGGGTTGAGACTCCGGGAGGTGCGGACGGAGCGGAATACAGCGCTGGTTTTGTTCTCGGGCTGAAGCATTTTATGGTGGAGATACCATACGTTCAATACCCTCCGCGCAATCGGGTCGGTGGGCCGTATTGAGGCCAAGCAACACCGCGAACCCAGCCGCGCGGGGGCGGTTTATTTGTGCCTAGAAGAGATTTCTCCATGACAGAGCCCACTCACACCCCCCAGCCGGGGAAGGTGATCTTCGTTGGCGCTGGGCCGGGCAACCCGGAGTTGCTCACGGTTCGCGCCCGCGAGGTAATGGAATCCAATTCTATCGCCCTCGTGGACCCAGAGGTGTCGGCGGGGGTCCGAAGCGTCGTCGCGTCGGCGCTGCCAGTGCCGAAAGCCAAGATGGACGCGGCGAACGAGCGCTACGAGCAGATGTGCGCCGAGGCGAAAGCAGCTGGCGCGAGGCGTAAGCCACCCCGCCCCGAGGACCCGACTGCTGCGGAGTTGCAGGAGGTTGGGCTGGATGGCGGAGTGATCGTCGAGAAGCTGAAGCTCGCGCTGAAGGAAGCCGCGGACATCGTGGAGCGCGGCGAGGCTGGCGACGGCGACGTGATCCGCCTGGTCTCCGGCAACCCGCTGACGCGCGATTCCGTGATGGAGGAGATCTCCGCGGTGGCCGCCGAGGGTATGGAGTTCCAGGTGGTGCCGGGCATGTCGCTGCCGTCGACGGTGCCGTCGTTCGCCGGCATCGCGCTCGGTTCGACGTACACGGAAGCCGACCTGAACAACGGCGACGTGGACTGGGACCAGCTCGCCGCCGCGCCACAGCCGCTGGTGCTGCAGGCGAACCAGGAACACCTGGCGGAGATGGTGGAGCAGCTCATGGAGCGCGGTTTCCAGGCGTCTACGCCGGTGACGGTGACCACGCGCGGCACCACCCGCCTGCAGCGCACGTTCGACGCGACGCTGGGCACCGTGGGCAAGCTCGACGCGGAGCTGGAGGGCCCGCTGGTGGTCACCCTCGGCACCGCGGCGGACGACCGCTCGAAGTACTCGTGGTGGGAAAACCGCCCGCTCTACGGCTGGCGTGTGCTTGTGCCGCGCGCGAAGTCGCAGGCAGGCGTGATGAACGCCCGCCTGTCGCAGCACGGCGCGATCCCGCAGTCCGTGCCCACGATTTCGCTGGAGCCACCGCGCAACCCGGCGCAGATGGACCGTGCGATCAAGGGCATCGTGGAGGGCCGCTACCAGTGGATCCTGTTTACCTCCGTCAACGCCGTTGACGCGGTGTGGTCCAAGTTTGCGGAGCTGGGCTTGGACGCCCGCGCCTTCGCCGGCGTGCACTTGGGCGCGGTGGGGCAGAAGACCGCCGACGCACTGATCGCCCGAGGCATGCAGCCGGAGCTCCTGCCGCACCGCACGAAGCAGAACGCGGCTGGTCTGGCGGAGGCGTTCCCGGAGTACGTGGAGGATATCGATCCGGTTTCGCGCGTGCTGCTGCCGCGCGCGGATCTCGGCTCCGACGTGCTGGTGGACGGCCTGCAGGAAAAGGGCTGGGAGGTCGACGACGTGGTCGCCTACCGCACCGTGCGCGCCGCCCCGCCGCCGCCGGAGACGCGCGACATGATCAAGACCGGCGGCTTCGACGCCGTGTGCTTCACGTCCCCGTCGACAGTGAAGAACCTTGTGGGTATTGCGGGCAAGCCGCATTCGCGCACGATCATCGCCTGCATCGGCCCGGTCACCGAGGCGGAGGCGCGGGAGCAAGGCTTGCGTGTCGACGTCGTCCCGGAGGTCGCCGACATCCCCAACCTCGTCGACGCCTTGGCGGACCACGTGGCAGGGCTGCGCGCGTCGGGGCAGTTGCCGCCGCCGCGCAAGAAGCGTCGAAAAGCTGCGAAGAGCACCGGCGAGGACACCGCGGCCGCGGCTGGCTAGCAACGCTCCAGCTGGGTCGTGTCGGGTGCGCGTTCTAAGATGTGGCGCATGGCTGATTACGACTTGATTCGACGCCCCCGCCGCTTGCGGCAAACCCCCGCTATCCGTGAGTTTGTCACGGAGACGCGCCTGCACCCGGCCGACTTCATCCTCCCGCTGTTCATCGCCGACGGCATCGACGCCCCGCGGGAGATCCCATCCATGCCGGGCGTGTACCAGCACACCCCGGAGTCGCTGGTGGAGATTTGCCGCGAGGCGCTCGCAGTCGGGGTGAAGTGCGTGGACCTATTCGGCGTGCCGCGCGAGGAGGACAAGGACGCCACCGGCTCCGTCGCGGTTGCCGAAGACGGCGTGCTCAACCGCGCGATTGCGCTGCTGCGCAAGGAGTTCGGCGACGAGCTGATCATCATGGCGGACACCTGCCTGGACGAATTCACGGACCACGGCCACTGCGGCGTGCTCACCACCGACGCGCACGGCAGGGAAGTGGTGGACAACGACCCCACCGTGGAGATCTACTGCCAGATGGCGGTGGCCCAGGCGCGCGCGGGCGCGCACATTGTCAGCCCGTCCGGCATGATGGACGGCCAGATTGAGCAGATTCGCAGGGCGCTTGACGACGAAGGCTTTGCCGACGTTGCCATCATGGCCTACTCCGCGAAGTACGCCTCCAAATTCTTCGGGCCGTTCCGCGACGCGGTCGGCTCCTCGCTGAAGGGCGACCGCCGCACCTACCAGCAAGACCCGGCGAACGTGCGCGAGTCGCTTTTGGAAACGGAGCTGGACATCGCCGAAGGCGCAGACTTTGTCATGGTCAAGCCCGCGCTGCCGTACCTGGACGTGCTGGCCAAGATCGCGGAGATGTCCCCGGTGCCGGTGGCCGCCTACCAAGTCTCCGGCGAGTACGCCATGCTCAACGCGGCCGGTCAGAACGGCTGGATCGACTACGAGGAGACGATGATGGAAGCACTGATGTCCATCAAGCGCGCCGGGGCAGACCAAATTTTCACCTACTACGCCATCGAGGCAGCAAAGAGGCTCAATGGTTAGCTTGCCCCCAATGAATCCGGGATCACCGAGCAGGGTGGGACCGGAGGCCGTCGAGAAGCACAAGGGCTCCATGCCTGAAGCTGTGCGCTACATGCTCGCGGCCTGGACCGTGATGATCGGCGGGGAACTGCTGCACCAGATCTTCGCCGTCGCGGCGAGCGTGATCGACCCGTCCGCGCTGCGCGAGGTGGCCAAGGAGCGCGCCAAAAACGGCGACGGCGAGGTCTCCGAGGCGCTGATGAACGCCAGCGTGTACGGCTCGATCTTCATCATGGCGCTGCTGCAGCTCGGCGTGATCCTGCTGTTCGTCTTCGCGCTGCGCGCGGTACAAAAACAGGCGAAATGGGCGGAAAACGCCCGCAGGCTGCTGCAGATCTTCTCCGTGTTTTTCGCGCTGCGCATGCTCACGCTGTTCATGATGGTGCCGGCCTCCACCGCGGTGCCGACCGCGCTGTTCGGCGTGGACGGCGTCGTGCAGATCATCCTTGGTGTTGCGGGCGTGATGGGCGTGATCTATTCAGTGGATAAGGACTCCGTGGCGTGGACCAAACCACCTAAGGACAAGTCCAGCGGTAGTGCTGATGCGGCGGAGGCGCCGGAGGAGAAGGAGAACTAAGCGGTGGCAGGCATGTTCCCGACGATGGTGTCGGACCCGAACGACAGGAACCGGCGCTTTACCGGCGAGGTCGGCCAGGCATGGCCGAAGCCGCTGAAAATCGGTTACTACCTGTGCCTGATAGCGGCGGTGCTGATGTTCGTCATCGCGTTTTTGACCATGGTGGCGGATTCGCCCAAGGACCTGGACGCGGACGTGGAGGGCATCTTCGCACGCAACCTGCGGGTCTACACCTGGGGCAGCATCATCCTCGGCTCCTTGATTACCTCGTGCTGCGCCTACCTGCCCAAAGGCTCGAAGGTGGCGCGCCGCTGGTTGGCCGGGTTCATCGGCCTGGCGGTGTTTTTGCAGCTGGCCAGCTTCTTCGTCGGCGTGGCCGGCTGGGCCGCGTTCGCGGTGGTCGGCGTGCTGGTCTTCGCTCTGTTTTTCGTGTTCCGCCCGGCCGCCAACGCGTTCGTGGATAAACGCAGTGGCGACGTCTGGGAAGGCGTGGAATGAGCAAGTATGAGGGCGAGGACCTGGAAAAGCTCAGCACCACCGGACGCGAAGGCGCCAAGCTGGATCAGCTGAGCGGCGAGGAGCTCGACAACTGCATCGAGGCAGCCCGCAACGCTGCCCGCCAAGCCGGCGTCGACCCGGCGACCGCCAGGCGCGACCTGGACGGCGAGCTTGTGCGCCCCAACGCGTCCTACGCCTTCGAACTGCACGGGGTGGAAGACGGCCCGCAGCTGACAGAGATCGAAGACGCCCTCGAATCCCTGGAAGGGGTTTCCGCGCGCCTGGTGTACCCCACCCGCATGGCGTGGGTGACCGCCCCGGCGACCATGCCGCTGCCGCAGCTGATCAAGACCATCGAAGACTTCGGCGTGACCCCCGTGGTCACGGATTCCACCCTGCAGCGCCGCGCCCACGGCCGCTATTGGACGGAACACCCCATGCCGCGGCGCGCCAAGCACCACCGCAAGGAGGAAGCCGCGCACCTGTTGGCCCGCGCCCAGGGGTTCGTGCAAAACAAAACCCGCGCGGAGCGCCGCAGTGGCGACGTGCTGTTTACCGCCCGCGACCTGGTCACCCCGGGCAGGCTGTGGCTGGCGGTGGTGCTGACCATCCCGGTGCTGCTGCTGACCTATGTGCCCGCGCTGGGGTTTCCGGGCTGGCAGTGGGTGGCGTTCGCGCTGACCACCCCGGTGGCGCTGTGGTGCGCCTCCCCGTTCCACCGCGCCATGGCCGGCGGCGTGCGCCGCGGGCTCTCGGCGCTGGACGGCGCGAGTTCGATCGCCATCTTGGCGTCCTACCTGTGGTCCTTTGCCATGCTGCTGTTCACGGAGGCCGGGCGCATCGGCTACCAATCCAGCGGCACGTGGGTGCCGTTGGAGATCGGCCGCGGCCCGGAGCTCTACCTCGAAGTTTCCTGCACCGTGACCACGCTGCTGCTACTCGGGCGCTTCTTTTCCATGCGCGTGCGCACCAACCTACTGGACGAGCTGGAGGCGCGACGCCCCGGCGCAGACTCGATCTACGAGGTCACCCACCGCAAGAAGGGTGGCGGCAGGGAGCGCCTTCCGGCCACAGAGATCATGCGTGGCGACGACGTCCGTGTCCGCGCAGGCCAAGTCATCCCGGTAGACGGGGAGGTTGTCGGCGGGTCCGGCTCCATCGGCTGGGAGCTGGTGAACACCCACGACAGCCCGCAGCTGAAGGTGGGCAAGCGCGTGGTGGCGGGCTCCGTGCTGCGCGAGGGCGACATCAAGGTCCGCTCCAGCCGCGTCGGCCACACCACGCTGTTGACGGCGGTGCATCGCTGGCTGGAGGAGGCCTCGCGGCACCAGAACGCCGCCACGATGGTCTCCACCCGCTCTGCCAGCATGCTCATCCCGGCCGCGTACGCGATTGCGGTCCTGGATTTCGGCTTGTGGCTGCTGTTTACGGGAAACATCAACACCGCGGCGTCGACAGCCTTGGCAATCTTGGTGGTGGTCGCCCCGTTCAGCCTCGCCATCTCTCCGGCGCTGGCCATCCGCCAGGGCATCGAGGCGGCCGTGCGCAATGGCGTGCTCATGCGCGACGGCAACGCGCTACGGGTGCTATCCAAGGTGGACACGGTGGTGTTCAACCGCGTGGGCACGCTCGTGCTGCCGGAGATGCACGTGGAAACAGTCACCGCCGCGGGCGGGGAGAGCAGCGAGCTGGTGGTGCGCATCGCCGGCGTGCTCTCCGCAGATTCGGACCACCCGGCCTCCCGCGCCATTGTGAAGGCCGCGCGTGAGGTGCGAGACGCCCGCTCCGGGGACCCGCGCCTGCCGGACTGGATCGAGGTCAGCGACGACACGATCACCCCGGACGGCGAATTCGGCGGCCGCCTCACTGCCACCTGGGGCAGCGGCGACAACGCCCGCACACAGACGTTCGACGCCTCGCTGTGGCGCCCGACGAACCTGTCGCAGTTGCGCGGCAAACTGTCCGTGGCCGCCACCACCGGCGGCACCCCGGTAGTGGTGCGCTGGGACGGCAAGGACCGCGGCGTGATCACCCTGTTCGACCCCGCCAAGGAAGATGCCATTGAGGCCGTGGACACCCTGGAATCCATGGGTGTGGAAACCGTGATGCTCTCGCGCGACACGTACCCGGTGGCGCGCCGCTTCGCGGACTTTTTGGGCATTTCGCAGGTGCTCGCCGGGATCCGTTCCCAGGAGAAACCCGCCGCGGTGCGCGCCCTGCACACCCAAGGCGGCATCGTGGCCATGGTGTGCGATTCCAGCGTGCTGCCGGTGCTGCGCGTGGCGGACTCCGGCATCCTCTACGCCGGCGAGGACCTCTACGGCACCAAGGCGCCGAACTGGAACAACGTCAGCGACGTCGTGCTCGTGCGCAACGACGTTATGGCCGTGCCTCAGGCCATCGAGCACGCCCGCCGCGTCAACCGCATCGCCGACAGGAACCTGTGGTTCGCCGGCACCTACAACGCGGCCGCCATCATCCTCGCCGCCGCAGGCGTGCTGCCGCCAGTGGGCGCAACCCTGCTCATGCTGGGAAGTTCCCTGCTTGTGGAGTACTCCTCCCGCCGCGCCAGCCGGTTCCGGGTTCAGGGCCTGCGCCGGTAGGCTTGGGTGCCATGACCAGACGCGATCTCACCAACGCACCCCTGCTCGAGGCGGCGCACGGCCGCACCCCCTCGCGCACCCCGGTGTGGTTCATGCGCCAGGCCGGCCGCTCCCTGCCCGAATACCGCGAAGTGCGCGAAGGCATCCCCATGCTGGACTCGTGCTTCATGCCGGAACTGCTCGCGGAGATCACGCTGCAGCCGGTGCGCCGCCACGACGTCGACGCCGCGATCCTGTTCTCCGACATCGTGGTCCCGCTCAAGGCGGCGGGCGTGGACGTGGAGATCGTGCCCGGCCGCGGTCCTGTGATGGGGGAGGCGGTGACGTCGCGGAGTGACGTCGAGAAGCTGCCTTTGCTTGACGACGAAGTCGCTGCCGTGGCCGATGGCATCCGCATCATCCTCGACGAACTGAGCGACACCCAAGCCCTGATCGGATTCGTCGGCGCGCCGTTTACCCTGGCCAGCTACCTCGTCGAGGGCGGGCCGAGCAAGAACCACGAGAAGACCAAGGCGATGATGCACGCCGAGCCGGAGACCTGGCACGCGCTCATGCGCCGCCTGGTGCCCACCATCATCGCGTTTCTGCGCACGCAGGTCGAGGCCGGCATCGACGCGATGCAGCTGTTCGACTCCTGGGCGGGCTTCCTCACCGAAGCCGACTACCGCGAATTCGTGCTGCCGTACTCCGTGGAAATCCTTGAATCCGTCGCAGGAGAGATCCCGCGCATCCACTTCGGCGTCACCACCGGCGAGTTGCTCGGCGCGATGTCCGAAGCCGGCAGCGAGGTCATGGGCGTGGACTGGCGCGTGCCGCTGGATACAGCCGCGACGCGATTCGCCTCCCCGCGCGTGCTGCAGGGCAACCTCGACCCAGCCATGCTGTTCGCTGGCACCGACGTGGTGCGCGGCGAGGTCGCGCGCATCAAGGCCGAGGCCGCGCGCGCAATCAAGGCTGGCGACGCCACCGGGCACATCTTCAACCTCGGCCACGGCGTATTGCCCACCACCGACGCGGACGCGATCACCGAGGCCGTGCGCATCATCCACGAGGAGAACTCATGAACATCGCCATCATCGGCGCCGGTCTGGCGGGCCTGACCGCCGCGTACGAGCTCGGCGCGGACTTCGTCCACGCCGAGGGGGATAAGGACGACCTCAAGGTCGACGTCTACGAGGCCACCGACCGCCTCGGCGGCAAGCTCCACACCGTCGCCTTCGAGGCAGGCCCCACCGATATGGGCGCCGAGGCGTTCCTGGCGCGCCGCCAGGACGCCGTGGACTTCTTCACCGAGCTCGGCCTGGCCGACTCCCTGGTGGAGCCCTCCGGCCTGCGCTCCCTGGTGTGGGTCGACGGCGAGACCCGAGGACTGCCCACCGGCGGCGTGATGGGCATCCCGTCCACGTCCGAGACCGTCAAGCACCTGGTCAGCGAGGCCACCGCGCAGCGCATCGACACCGAAGCCGAGCGCGAAGGCTTCGACTGGGAGGTCGGCGGCGACGTCAACGTCGGCAAGCTTGTGCGCGAGCGCTACGGCGACGAAGTGGTGGACAACATCGTCTCCTCCCTGCTCGGCGGGGTGTACTCCTGCACCGCCGACGAACTCGGCGTGCGCGCGACCATCCCCCAGCTGGCGGAGGAGTTCGACCGCCTCGCCGCCGACGGGCCGGTGCACCTGTCCACCGCCGTGGCCAACCTGGAGCGCTCCCGCCGCGAGATGCCCACCGGTCAGGGTGCGGTGTTCAAGACGTTCCGCGACGGTTACCAGGAGCTCTACGAAACGCTCGCCGAGAAATCCGGCGCGGACATCTACATCGACGCCTTCATTTCCGCTATCGAGCTCGAGGGCTCGAAGTACCGACTCAAAGGCGGCGAGGACAAGGTCTACGACCACGTCATCCTCGCCGTGCCCGCCCCGACCGCGGCGCTGCTGCTCAAAGGGATCGCGCCTGAGGCCTCCGAGGCGCTGAAAACTGTGAAGCTGGCCAACTCCGCCGTGGTGGGCATGCGCTTTGCCACCGACGAGGGCTTGCCGCAGAACTCCGGCGTCCTCGTATCTACCGGCGCCGAGGGCGTCCACGCGAAGGCATTCACGTTCTCCTCGCGCAAGTGGCCGCACCTCGCCGAGCGCGGCGGCGCACTCGTGCGCGCCAGCTTCGGCCGCTTCGGCGACAACGTCGCCATCACCGCCACCGAGGACGATCTCGTGGACTGGGCCCTCGACGACCTCAAAACCATCACCGGCTTCGACGGCCGCGCCGCCGGCCTCGAGGAAATCTACGTCCAACGCTGGCTCGGCGGCCTGCCCCGCTTCGACGAGAACCACCTCGCCACCGTGTCCAAGGTGCGCAGATTGCTTAACGACGAACCAAAGGCCTCCCACATCTCCCTCACCGGCGCGTGGGCCGGTGGGGTCGGCGTGCCGGCAGTGATCGCCGATGCGAGGGGCGCGGCGGCAGCTGCCGTCGATAAGCAAAAGCCCTAAGTCAGCGGGAGGTCCCGGCACATTCTCCGCTTGGGTAGGGGCAGCGGGCGGATGTGCACTAGGTTGATCACCTATGGAAGAACACGCGGATCCACGCGAGACAGCCGGTACCGAGCCTGCCGAGAAGGAATGGTGGGAGGAAGACGGCCTGCCCTGGAACGGCAAACCCACCAAAGCCGACTACTGGTGTCTGGGCTGGTTCGGCTTCGTCGGCATCTTCGGCTTGGCCATGATCCCGCTGCGGGCGTGGTTTTTGGGGCTGGCCCCGCCGATCATGCTGGCGCTGACCGGCTCGCGCGTCGGCGCCGCGTCCACCGGTGCGCTCGCCGCGGTGGGGGAGGCGCCGCACTGGCTGTTGTTCCTGCTCATCGGCTCGATCGTGAACATCAAGTTCGACTGGATCTACTGGTGGGCCGGCAAACTCTGGGGCCGCGGGATCCTGGACGTGCAGGCCGCGAACTCGCCGCGCGCCGCGAAAAACATCGCGCGCGTGGAGCAGTGGGCCGTCAAGCTGGGCTGGCTGGGCATCTTCTTGGCCTACGTGCCCATCCCGCTGCCGATCGCGTTCGTGGTGTTCGTGCTCATGGGCATGACCGGGATGCCGCTGTGGAAGTTCATGGTCCTGGACTTCATCTCCAAAACCATCTGGTCCTTCCTCTACCTGGGCCTGGGCTGGTGGATCGGCGAGCCGGTCGTGATGGTGCTGGAGCAATACGCCAAGGTGGCCAACTGGATCGCCATCGCGCTGCTGGTGGTGGTGTTCTACGGCATCTTCCGCAACCAGGGCAAGAAGAAGCCGACCGCCGAGGTCGTGGGCAACGAGATCGAGGCCGGGCGCTAGCGGGGCCGGGCGGCGCCGAAAGTCGAGCGGCGGAGGTCGAGTTCGCCCTGTTTTAGGCCCGGACTCGACCTCCCGGACTCGACTTTCGCGTCGTTGGACCGAAGGGGTCCTGACAGATCACGGCAGCCGTTTGCGCCGACCTGGGGCGATGGGGGCCACCTGACAGATTCAGCCGCGATCCGTCAGAACGCGGGGGATCTATTCACTCGCCGGTGAATCAATTTGGGCTAGCGGTTGACCACGACGGTGGAGAAGTCCTCGTCGCCGTGGCCGGCGTCCTGCTGCGCCTCCAACGACGCCAGGGCGGCGGAGACGGCGGGCAGGTCCTGGTCCGAGGACGCGAGCATCAGGCGGGCGTCCTTGGCGATGGCGTCGGCGGTGAAATCACCGGGCGAGGTAGAGCGCTCACCCAAAAGGAACGGCGACTTCATGTTCACGATGAACTCCAGGCCGGTGGAGCCGAGCATGTCCACCACCTGCTCTTCCGACAGCCCCTGGGATTCGCCCAGGACCAGGGCTTCCTTGAACCCTTCGATGGTCACGGCCAGGGCGAGGTTGGCCAGCAGTTTGCCCACGGCGGCGCCGGCGGCGGTGTCCACCTCCTTCAGGCGCTCGGGGTCGGCGGCGGCCCAGGGGGCGACGACGTCGGCGACTTTAGAACGTCGAGAGGCATCGGCGCCTCCGACATACACGCCGAGCTTGCCAGCGCGCGCGGGCGGGAGCGAGCCGACGACCGGGGTGTGCACGTAGCCGGGCACGGCGTCGGCGAAGGCGGCAGCGTCCGCGGGCGAGATGGTGGTGGCATCGGCCCAGGTCACGCCGTCGGGGATCAGCGCGGGCTCGATCACTACCTCGCGCACGATGTCGGGGCCGAACAGGCAGGTGATCACCAGCTCGGCGCCCTCGACCGCCTCGGCGGGGGTCGAAGCAGCGTTAGCTCCGCGTGAGACCAGCGGTTCGGTCTTCTCTGCGGTGCGGTTCCATACGGTCAGTTCGTGGTCGTCGACGAGCTTGAGCGCGAGCTCCGTGCCCATGCGGCCGAGGCCTAAAAACGCGATTTTCATATGGCCTAGGATAGACAACCATGACTGCGGAAAAGCCGACTTCAGCTAACACCCAGCGCTCGCACGAACTGTTCGAGCGAGCGCAGAAAACCACCCCGGGCGGCGTGAACTCGCCGGTGCGCGGTTTCGGCTCGGTGGGCGGGCAGACCCGCTTCATCCAGAGCGCGCACGGCTCGAAGCTTGTGGACGTGGACGGCAACTCGTACGTGGACCTGGTGTGCTCCTGGGGCCCGATGGTGCACGGCAACGCCCACCCGAAGATCGTCGAAGCCGTGGAGAAAGCCCTGCGCAACGGCCTGAGCTTCGGTGCACCCACGGAGGCGGAGATCCAGATCGCGGAGCACATTGTCAAGCGCACGTCGGTGGAAGAGGTGCGCATGGTCAACTCCGGCACGGAGGCCACCATGTCCGCGGTGCGTCTGGCGCGCGGGTTCACGGGTCGGCCGAAGATCATCAAGTTCGAGGGCTGCTACCACGGCCACGTCGACGCGCTGCTGGCGTCCGCGGGCTCCGGCATCGCCACGTTCTCCCTGCCGGATTCCCCGGGTGTCACGGGCGCGCAGGCGCAGGACACCATCGTGGTGCCGTACAACGACATTGAGGCCGTGGAGCGCGCGTTCCGCGAGAACGAGGGCGAGATCGCCGCGGTCATCGCCGAAGCGGCCGCGGGCAACATGGGCACCGTCGCCCCGCAGAACGACTTCAACGCCAAGCTCAAGGAGCTCGCGCACCTCAACGGCGCGCTGCTGATCCTCGATGAGGTGATGACCGGTTTCCGCACCTCCTACGCCGGCTGGTTTGGCGTGGACAACGTCGCGGGCGACTTGACCACCTTTGGCAAGGTCGTCTCCGGTGGCATGCCGGCGGCGGCGTTCGGCGGCCGCCGCGACATCATGGAGCACCTCGCACCGAACGGCCCCGTCTACCAGGCGGGCACCCTGTCCGGTAACCCGGTGGCGATGGCATCCGGCCTGGCCTCGCTCGAGTTGGCCAGCGAGGACATCTACCCCACGCTGAACAACAACGCGGATTTGCTGGAGCGTTTGCTTCACGACGCCCTCACGGCCGAAGGCGTCACCCACCACATCCAACGCGCAGCGACCATGCTCTCCATCCGGTTCGGCGAGGGCGAGGGACACAACTTCGCCGACATGCAGGCCGCCGACACGTTCCGCTACGCCCCGTTCTTCCACGCACTGCTGGACGCTGGCGTGTACGCGCCGCCGAGCGCGTTTGAGACCTGGTTCGTCTCCACCGCCCTGACGGACGAGGACTTCGGCCGCATCGAGGACGCACTGCGCGGCGCCGCGAAGGCCGCCGCGGCGGCTAAACCCGCGGAGGCCTAAATGACGAAGACGACGGTGCACCTGGTGCGCCACGGCGAGGTGTACAACCCGAAGAAGATCCTCTACGGGCGCATGCCGGGCTACCACCTGTCTTCCCGCGGCAACTCCATGGCTGTGGCCACCTCGAAATTCTTCCGCGGCCGCGACGTGGTCTACCTGGCGGCGAGCCCGCTGGAGCGCGCGCAGGAAACGGCGCGCCCGATCGCGGAGGTCACCGGCTGCGAGGTGGACACCCGCGAGGACATCCTGGAGGCGGGCAACACCTTTGAGGGCCTGCGCACGAAGGGGTGGCGCTCGCAGCTGATCAACCCGATCCGCTGGCGGCACATGACCAACCCGTTCGAGCCGAGCTGGGGCGAGCCCTACCAGGAGATCTTCGAGCGCATGTGGTCCGCGGTCGAGGACGCCCGCAACAAGGCCGAGGGTCACGAGGCTGTGATGGTCAGCCACCAGCTGCCGATTGTGATGGTGCAGCGCCACGTGCAGGGCAAGCGCCTGGCGCACGCGAGCCGCAACTGCGACCTGGCGAGTGTGACCTCACTTGTGTTTGACGGCGGCAGTGTTGTTGACTGGGCCTACAGCACTCCTGCCCAGCACATTTGAGAGGTACTATGCGCAAGCTTTTCGCCGCGCCGCTTTGTGCGGCCGCGCTTTTGCTGACAGCCTGCTCCGGCGCGGACAACGGCGGCAACTTCGCGTTCCACTCGCCGGGCGGGCAGACTGAAATCTTCTACGAGGAGGCGGACCGCAAGCCCCTGGCCGGCTTCGAGGGCGAGTCGCTTCTCGACGAAGGCCAGACCATCGCCCTGAGTGATTTCGAGGGCGAGATCGTTGTGCTCAACGCGTGGGGCCAGTGGTGCGCGCCGTGCCGCGCGGAAGTGGACGACTTGCAGCAGGTGCACGAGCATTTGCAGGAGCAGAACTCCGGCACGGTGCTGGGCATCAACGTACGCGACCCGAACCCGCAGATCGCGCGGGATTTCCTGGCGGATAACGGGGTGACCTACCCGTCCATCTACGACCCGCCGTTTAAGACCGCCGCCAACTTGGGCGGCGTGCCGTCCTCGGTGATCCCGACGACGATCGTGCTGGACAAGCAGCACCGCCCGGCGGCGGTGTTCCTCCGTGAGATCACCGCGGACGATCTGCTCGAGGTCATCGACCGCCTCGACGGGGAGGCCTAGGTGGGCTTCGCCGATCTTGTCGCCGACGGCCCGCTGCTGCTCGGCCTGCTCGCCGCCGCGGTTGCCGGGTTAGTCTCCTTCGCCTCCCCGTGCGTGGTCCCGCTGGTGCCGGGCTACATCTCGTACCTGACCGGCGTGGTCGGGGGCGAGATGACGTTTGAGGAGGACGGGCCCCGCGTGTCCCGCAAACACTGGGCGGTTGCCGGTGCCGCCCTGCTGTTCATCGCCGGGTTCACCGTCGTGTTTCTGCTTGCCACCGTCACGGTGTTCGGCGCGGTCAGCGCCATCGCGCTCAACGCGCAGACGCTCACCCGCATCGGCGGGGTGGTCACCATCCTCATGGGCCTGGTGTTCATGGGGGCTGTGCCCGCGCTGCAAAAAGACACCCGCTTCCAGCCGAAGAAATGGACCACTATCATCGGCGCGCCCCTGCTCGGCGGGATCTTTGCGCTCGGCTGGACACCGTGCCTGGGGCCGACGCTGGGCGCCATCATCTCGGTGTCCGTGGGCACCCAGGGCTTCACCGCGGCGCGCGGCGTGCTGCTCGTCATCGCGTACTGCATCGGGCTGGGTTTGCCGTTTCTGCTTGTCGCGTTCGGCTCGTCAAAGGCCGTGCGCAGCATCGACGTGCTGCGCCGCCACTCCCGCGGCATCCAGATCGCCGGCGGGGTCGCCATGATCGTTGTCGGCATCATGCTGCTCACCGGCGCCTGGGACGTGTTTATCGGTTGGTCGCGCCAACTCGTCGACGGATTCGGAGGGACGATCATCTAAATGAAGACGGCACAGACCTGGCTGAAAAAGGCGTGGCACTGGCTCACCAGCATGCGCACCGCGCTGATGCTGCTGTTCGTGCTGGCCGTGGCGTCCATCCCGGGCGCGCTTCTGCCGCAGCGCACCGTGTCGTCCTCGCTGGTGGACGACTACCTCAAGGCCAACCCCACCACCGGCCCCATCTACGACAAGCTGCAGCTTTTCGACGTCTTCCAGTCCACGTGGTTCCTCGCCATCATCCTGCTGCTGACCATCTCCCTGGTCGGCTGCATCATCCCGCGCTCCATCGACCACTGGCGCGCGTACAAGGCCAAGCCGACGCGCGCGCCCAAGTACTTGGGGCGCATGCCGCACCACGTGGAGGGGGAGGTTGCGGGGGCGCCGGAGGACGTCGAGAAGCAGTTGCGCAAGCAGCTGAAACGCTGGCACGTGGCGTCCTACAAACCGGACGAGGACCGCGCCGGGGCGTTCTCGATTTCCGCGGAGCGCGGCTACACCCGCGAGCTGATGAACCTGATTTTCCACATCGGCATCGTCGCCATGATCCTCACCTTCGTGGCCGGCCGCATGGTCTTCTACGAAGGCCAGGTCATCGTGGTCACCAACTCCGAGGCCGAATCCGCGGTGCCGGTGGAGCAATCGCGGGTGTTCTGCAACACTTCGCCCGCCAACTTCGACGTCTTCCGGGCAGGCCCGCTTTTCGACGGCACCGGCCTGACCCCGTTTTGCTTCGAATCCCAGAACTTCTCGGCCACCTACCTGAATAACGGGCAGGCCAACGAGTTCTCCTCCGACATCACCTACACCGACGACCTGTCGGTCCCGCAGGAGGAGTGGACGCCCACGAGCCTGGCGGTGAACCACCCGCTGCGCGTGGGCGGCGACCGTGTCTACCTGCAAGGGCACGGCTTCGCCCCGCAGGTGACGCTGACGTGGCCGAACGGGGAGACCCGCACCCAGATGGTGCAGTTCCGGCCCACCGACGTGTTCACGTTCCTGTCCTCCGGCGTGATGCGCTTCGACCCGCCCGCCGGCATGTACCCGGACCTAACGGAGCGCCGCCAGCACCAGATCGCCATCGAGGGCAACTTCGCGCCCACCGCCGGCTGGGCCGGGCCGAACGGCGACCAGCTGCAGTCCGCGTTCCCCTCCATGGACGACCCGGCAGTGTCCGTGGACGTCTACGTCGGCGACGCCGGCTTGGACACCGGCCGGCCGCAAAACATCTTCGTGCTGGACCAGTCCCTGGTCGCCGACGGACGCCTGGAAAAAGTCTCCCGCGTCCAGCTCACCCCCGGCTCCGAAGCCACCGTGGACACCGGCGACGGCGAGGTGAAGGTGCGTTTCGACGGCGCCGCCGAATACGCCAACTACCAAATCTCCCGCGACCCGACGCAGGTGTGGGCGCTGGTGGCGTCCGCGGTGATGCTCGCGGGCCTGGCCGGCTCGCTGGCGATCAAGCGCCGGCGTATCTGGGTCCGTCTACGTCCTCGTACCTCGGACGTAGGGGAGGGCCCCGTCACCCAGGTCGAAATCGCCGGGCTCGCCCGCACCGACCGCGCCGGGTGGGGCCGCGAATTCGACGACATTGCCGCCGCCATACTCGGGCTCGACCCCGACGACGAAGAGGTTGAGCAGGGGGAGTTCAACCCCTATGACCTTTGATTACACTGGTTAGTGGAGTAGGTTAAGGGCATGCTCGTCAATACAACCATGGCGGAGCTGTCTGACCTGACGTTCCGCACCGCGTTCATTGTCTACATCGTGGCGCTGATTCTGGCGTTCATCTACTACGGCCGCGTCAACAGCGTCATCGAGGCGCGACGCGAGGCCCTGGCAGAGCAGAAGGTGCTGGTTGGCGCGGGGGGACCGGAGGTCGTCGAGAAGCAAAAGTCCGACGAGGACATGATCGCCAACGCCCGCAAATGGGCAGGCATGACCCAAGCCCTTGTCTGGGTCGGCGTGGCGCTGCACCTGGTGGCGTTTGTCACCCGCGGGCTCGCCGCGAACCGCTTCCCGCTGGGCAACCTGTACGAGTACATCCTGTTCATGACCGCGGTGATCATGGTCGTCGCCGCAGTAGTGGTGCAGCGCAAAAACTGGCACACCGTCTGGCCATGGCTGCTGTTTCCCATGGTCATCGCGATGTTTTTGAACTCCACCGTGTTCCACATCCAGGCCGCGCCGGTGGTGCCCGCGCTGCAGTCCTACTGGCAGCCGGTGCACGTCTCCACGGTGTCCATCGGTGCCTCCATCGGCATCATCTCTGGCGTCTTCGCACTGCTGTACCTGCTGCGCATGTGGCAGCCGCGCGGGGAGGAGCACGGGTTCTTCGGCGCGATCGCCCGCCCCCTGCCGGACGCGAAGACGCTGGACCAGATCGCGTACAAGACCGCGGTGGTGACCCTGCCGCTGTTCGGCATCGGCATCGTCTTCGGCGCGATTTGGGCCGAGGTGGCGTGGGGCCGCTTCTGGGGCTGGGACGCGAAAGAGACCGTCTCCATGATCACCTGGATCCTCTACGCCGCGTACCTCCACGCACGCGCGACGGCTGGCTGGAAATCTTCCGCTGCCGCTTGGATTAACGTCTTCGCGCTGTGCATGACGATCTTTAACATGACGTACGTGAACACCGTGATCGCCGGCCTGCACTCCTACGCGGGGCTGAACTAATGAAAGTCCTGATCACCGGCGGCGCCGGTTACATCGGCTCTTCCATTGCGTCGTGCTGCGCGGACGCCGGGATCACCCCAGTGATCTTGGACGATTTCTCCACGGGCCTGCGCGTCTTCGGCGAGCGCTTCGCCTGCTACGAGGGTGACATCGCTGACGTTGATTTGCTGGATCGGGTGTTCACGGAGCACGACATCGACGCGGTGATCCACTGCGCCGCCAAAATCGTCGTGCCGGAGTCCGTTGAGCAGCCGCTGGCCTATTACGACAACAACGTGGGCAAAGCCATCACGCTGCTGCAGGTGCTGGAGCGGCACGGCGTGCGCCGCTTCGTGCTGTCCTCCACCGCGTCCATGTACGAGCCGGGCCCAGATTACATGGTGGACGAGGCCAGCCCGGTCGATCCCCAGAGCCCCTACGCGGCGTCGAAGTGGCTGCTTGAGCGGGTGTTGCGCGACACCGCCGCCACGGGATCCCTCGGGGTGGTGGCGCTGCGTTACTTCAACCCTATCGGCGCGGACCCTGCACTTCGCACCGGCCTGCAAAACCCGCACCCCACCCACGCGCTGGGCAAGATGATCGAGGCGCACGCCGCCGGCGAGCCCTTCACCGTCACCGGCGTGGAGTGGCCCACCCGCGACGGCTCCGGCTTGCGCGACTACATCCACGTCTGGGACCTCGCCCGCGCGCACGTGGCGGTGCTGCAGCGCTTCGACTCCGTTGTGGCCAGCTCCGGCTACGAGGTGATCAACCTCGGCACCGGCCAGGGCACCACCGTCTTCGAGCTGGCCGAGGCGTTCGGCGAAGCCACCGGCACGCCACTCGAGGTCCGCACCGGCCCCGCCCGCCCCGGCGACGTGGTCGGCTGCGCGTCGCGCACCGGCAAGGCCCGCGAGGTGCTGGGGTGGTCCGTGGAGCGCTCGCTTGTCGACGGCGTCCGCGACTCCCTCGCCTGGTCCGAGAAACTGCCCGCAGTGTTGGCCGAGGAAGCCGGACTGAAGGAGGCGGGCCGATGAGCGACGCCCACCACAAACCCCGCAACAAACAGGGCAAACCCGCCAGCGACGACCCGGTGCTGATCGCCCTGGGGGAGCAAATCGCGTCCCGGCGCCGCTCCGCCGGCCGCCTCCAACAGGACGTCGCCGACGCCGCCGGGGTGTCCCGCTCCACCCTGCACACCATCGAGCACGGCGGCGCCGGCGTGCGCTGGGAGAAGGTCATCGCCGTGGCGGCCGAGCTCGGCCTGCGGGTGGGGTTCACCGAGGCGTAGGGGCGGGCCGCCGGCCGCCGCGCCTGGGCCTCCCGGCCGCGTTCCGCCCCCGCCGCTGACACTCCGCGGCGGAATCTGTCAGAGCGCCCCTATCTGCCCAGGTCGGCGCAAACGGCTGCCGTGATTTGTCAGGAACCCGGCGCCCGTTCGAAATTCGTTCACTCTCAGGCTCGTCCCGGGTGAACAAATTCCGGGTGACCGGGTAGCGACCTGGGGAAATGGAGCTCGCCGCCCCGCGAAATGGGCCCAAAACCCGAATTTGTTCACTGGGCTAGTGAACAAATCTGGACAGGGGCCACCTAGCCGCTGTCGTCGCGGCGCCGGCGGCGTTCTTCTTCCTCCCTGCGCTTGCGCTCGGCCTCTTCACGCGCGCGGCGCTCCTTGAACCGGTTCTTTTCGATGTTCCAGAGGAACTCTTCGTCGTCGTCCGGCCCCTTGATAACGGGTTTCTGCTCCACCTGCCGCTGCGAACCGCCGCGCAGCGACCCGTAGCGCTCGGCGGAGCCGGGGCCGAACGCGCGCCAGAGCAGCACGGCGGCCAGGACGACCAATGCGAGGAGTAGCAACCTTCCCATGGTTTTAAACATACTTGGCCACCGGATAGGGTGAACAACCGTGACTGATCAACGTTCTCCGCAGGTAGACCCCGGGGCGAAATCGAGGGCGAACAAGGCCGTGGCCATCTACGGCTTGGACCGCCTGCTTTTGTTCATCGCGCTGACGGTGGTGATCCAGCTCGCCGCGGTGCTCATTGGCGCGCCGGTGCCGGTGATTATGTCGGCGCTGCTGGCGCTGATTGTGGCGTTCCCGCTGTCGATGCTGCTGTTTAAGCGCCACCGCATTGAGGCGAATGAGGCTGTCGCGGAGCTGAAGCACCAGCGCCAGGCGCGCAAGGACTGGATTCAGTCCGAGCTCGCCGAACGCTAGCTCGCTAATCGACGCACCAAAGGTTTAGTCCCGCCTCAGCTCATGGCTCAGCGCCTCCAGCTCTCCACCCCCGGCCATCTGGTGGGTCAGCTCCTCGAGGGTGACCTCGGAACGAGGTGCGTCGAGCTCCTGGTGGCCGAGCTTCAGGATGGTGAAGTGGTCGCCCACCAAGAAGGCGTGGTGGGGGTTGTGAGTGACTAACACGACGGCGATGCCGCGCTCGCGGGCGGCGGCGACCATGCGCAGCACCGCCCCGGACTGTTTCACGCCAAGCGCTGCGGTGGGCTCGTCAAGGATCAGCACGCGGGCGCCGAAGTAGACGGCACGGGCGATGGCGATGACCTGGCGTTGGCCGCCGGAGAGGTTGCCGGCCTCGACGTCCACGTCGGGGATGTCAATGCCCATCTCTAGAAGCTGCTCGGAGCAGATCCGCTTCATCTCGGCCTGGCGCAGCACGCCGAACGCGCCGGTGAGTTCTTGGCCGAGGAAGAAGTTGCGCCACACGCTGAGCTCGTCGACGATCGCCAGCGTCTGGTGAACGGTGGCGATGCCAGCGCTGATGGCGTCGCGGGGGGAGGTGAGGGTGGTGGCGGAGCCGTCGATAAGCATGGTGCCCGAGGTGGGTTGATGCAGGCCCGACAGGATTTTTATCAGGGTGGATTTTCCGGCGCCATTGTCGCCGAGCACGCAGGTGACTTCGCCTTCGCGCACGGCGAGGTTGACGCCGCGCAGCGCCTCGAAGCTGCCGTAGGACTTGGTGATGTTTTCCAGTTCGATGACAGCCACTTAGCGCCCCTTGGTGTATTTGGCGAAGGAGGTGTTTGCGAGCACCGCCACGAGCAGTGTCGCGCCGAGGAAGAACTTGAACCAGTCCGGGTTCCAGCCGGCGTAGACGATGCCCTGGTTGGTCATGCCGAAGATCAGCGCGCCGATGGCGGTGCCGACGGCGGTGCCGCGCCCGCCCGTCATCGCGCAGCCGCCGATGACCGCGGCGATGATGTAGAGGAACTCGTTGCCCACGCCCTGGCCGGCCTGGATGGAGTCGAAGGCGAACAGGGTGTGCATGCCCACGAACCACGCGGCGAAGCTGATGCCCATGAACAGCAGAATCTTCACGCGGCGCACCGGCACGCCGACGGCGCGGGCGGCGTCAGCGTTGCCGCCGACCGCGGTGATCCAGCCGCCGAGCTTGGTGCGGAACAGCACAAACGATGCCACGGCGACGAAGAAGATCCACCACAGGACGGTCACCGAGATGCGCACGTTGCCGATGTGGAAGTTGCCGGCGAACACGGCGTGGGCGGACGGGAAGCCCTCCATGTCCGCGATGGTGGGGGTGGCCACCTGGCCGGTGACCAGCTTCGTCACCGCCAGGTTTAAGCCTTGGAGCATGAGGAAGGCCGCCAGGGTGATCAGGAAGGAATCGATGCCGGTGCGCGTGACCAAAAAGCCGTTGAGCGCGCCGATGGCCAGCGAGATCCCCAGCGCGAGGAACGCGCCCACCCACGAGTTCAGGTGCAGGTTGTAGTTCAGCATCGTCGCGGCCAGCGCGGCGGTGGTCACGGCGACACCGGAGGAGAGGTCGAACTCCCCGCCGATCATGAGCATGCCCACCGCAAGCGCCACGATGCCCAGGGTGGAGCTGGCGTACAGCGTGGTGGCCAGCGCCTCAAAGGAGCGGAACGCCGGCGCCACGGAGAGGAAGAAGACAAAGATAGCGATGAAGCCGAGGAGGCTGGCAAACTCCGGGCGGCGGATCAGGCGCGCGAACCCGGTGCGGGTTTTCAGGCGGTCGTCCCTCATCGCATGCCCGCCTTCGCGGCCTCTTCGACCTTGTCGACGTTGGTGGCGTCCACGAAGCTCGGGCCCGTGTAGACGGGGCGCCCGCCGCCGAGGGTGCCGCCGTTGCGTTTTGCAATCCACAGCGAGTCCACCGCCAGGTAGCCCTGCAGGTACGGCTGCTGGTCCACGGCCCACGCCACGCGCCCGTCCGCGATGGCGCCAACGAGCTCCGCGTTGGTGTCGAAGGTGGACACCTGTGCCTTCGCGCCGGACTGGTTCACGGATTCCACGGCGCGCATCGCCACCGGCGCCTGCAGCGCAAACACGGTGTCGAAGGAGCGGTCCTGGGAAAGCTTCGAGGTGATGGTGGACTGCACGGCGGTGAGGTCCTGGCCGTTGACGTACAGCAGCTCCACCGCGTTTGAGTCGCCGCCGAGGCCGTCGCGCACACCGGCGCAGCGCGCCTCCTGCGAGGAGTTGCCCTGCTCGTGGATCACGCACAGCACCTTCTTCTTGCCTTCCTCCTTGAGGCGCTCGCCGGCGGCGCGGCCGGCCACGGTCTCGTCCTGGCCGAAGAAGCCGGTCAACCCGTAGTCCTGGTACGCGGTCATGCCGGCGTTCAGGCCGACCACGGGGATGCCGTGGTCCACGGCGTCGCGCGCCGCTGGGCCGATCGCCTCCGCATTCGGCATGGTCACGGCGATGCCGTCCACGCCCGCGTCCACCGCGGAGCGCACGAGGTTCGCCTGGTTGGGCGCCTGCGGGTCGGATGAGTAGCGCAGCTCGATGTTGTCCTTCTTCGCGGCGTCCTCGGCGCCCTTGCGCACGAGGTCCCAGTAGGTGTCGCCGGGCGCGCCGTGGGTGACCATCGCCACCACGTACCGCGGGGTGTCCACGCCGCCCGCCGTGCCGCCGCCGTCTTCGTTGCGGGGGGCTCCGCCTGTCGACGAGCATCCGCCCAACACCGCTGCCACCGTCAGTAGCGCGGCTGCCACAGTTTTCCGTGCCTTCCTCATTGCCAAAGTGTGAACCACTGCACTCGGGTGCGTCAAGCGGACTAGACGTATTGACCGGAGACGTCAATTAATTGGCTGAGATCCGCCACGCTGGGTAAACTCTGCCTCATGTACTCAGGCATCGCTTCCATGAAGCTGCGTTCCGCCCGCTGACGGCGGCGGGACCCCTTCTGATCTCTCGTCTGCCGTCCTGGCCATCTGCCGGGCGGTCATTTAGTGCTGCCCGGCTCCATGACGAGCTGAAAGTACGAAATGCCAATCACACCAACCTTGCGGTCATGTGTGTGGAACGGAACGCCCCGCGGGCCAGTCGCACACATCCGTGCCGAATCAATCCACATCACCTTGGGAGACAGGCACCTCCTGAACGGGCTGGATGTCACCGTCTCCGCCGGCTCACGCCTGGCGATCGTCGGCGACAACGGCCGTGGTAAGACCACCTTGCTCCATATCTTGGCGGGGCTCCTGACCCCTGACTCGGGAGTAGTGACCCAGATGGGTTCCCTCGTCCTGGTCAAGCAGGACATGCCCACCGAAGGCAACCGCACCGTCGGCGATCTCATCGCCGAAGCGACAGCTCCCTCCAGGGCTGCACTTGAGGCACTCGACGTGGCGAGCGCAGCACTCGCCGCAGGAAACGACGCGGCCGATGCCTATTCCGCAGCGCTCGAGACCGCCACGCTATTGGATGCCTGGGATGCAGAAAGGCGCGTGGACATCGCACTTGCAGGCCTTGACGCTTGCAGCGACCGCGCTCGCATACTGTCGACCTTGTCGGTCGGGCAACGGTACCGGGTCCGGCTTGCCGTCGCACTTGGATCGACCCCTGACCTGCTCCTGCTGGACGAGCCCACGAACCACCTCGACGCTGCAGGACTGTCCTTCCTAACCGAACGACTGCGTGATCACCCCGGTGGCCTGGCTCTGGTCAGTCACGACCGCGCTCTGCTGCGTGATGTGGCGACTACCTTCCTGGATCTCGACCCGACCCGAGATGGCGTGCCGCGAACCTACTCGGGCGGCTACCAAGGCTGGATTGAAGGCCGCCGACGAGAACGCCTCGTGTGGGAACAGGACCACGCCGCCCAGGTCGCCCGGCACAATGAACTGACACGCGCTGCAGCCGAGGCACGCTCCCGCCTGTCTCAGGGGGGATGGAGACCTGACAAGGGCACAGGCAAGCACCAACGCGCCACACGCGCTGCTGGAGTGGTCCAAGCCTTCAACCGACGTATAGAAGACCTGAAACGTCATGAGATCGACGTGCCGGCACCGCCACTGCGTCTAGCGTGGCCCGCCTCGACAACTCGTGCCGGGCAGAGCATCATGAACGCCACCGAAGTTACTGTGAAGGACCGGTTGGACACTCCGGTGTCGGTTGACGTGAACGGCGGTGACCGGTTGGTGGTCACCGGACCAAACGGCGCGGGAAAGTCCACCTTGTTGGCAGTTCTTGCACAGCGTCTGGCCCCCACCACGGGACATGTGCGAGTGAACCCGAGAGCACGCATCACTCTGCTGTCTCAAGAGGTCTCCGACTGGGATCACTCCAGCCCCGCACACGAGGTCTACGAGGCGTACCTAACAAAGCTGGGCCGCCGATCTCAGGCGCCTACTCTCGGCTCGCTCGGGCTGCTCGAGGCCTCTGCAACCAACACGCCCGTGGGGCGCCTGTCGCAAGGACAGCAACGCCGACTCCACCTGGCCATGTGTCTGGCACAGGACCCAGACCTGCTGCTCCTGGACGAACCCACCAATCATCTGTCATCGAACCTCGTCGACGACATCACCACCGAGCTCCAACAGGCCTCCTGCGCGGTGATCGTCGCCACCCATGACCGGCAGATGCTCCACGACTTTTCCGACTGGCCCCACCTGAACCTTGACTTGAAGGACATGCCATGAACCCGCTTCACCCCTTGACCATCCCCACGTACCGCCAGTTGTTCGCAGCGATGGTGCTGACCATCTTCGCCCAGGGCGCCTGGGCCCTCTACCTGACCATGCAGACCCTCGACCTGGGCGCCACGCCAGCCACCTTGTCGGGTGTCGTGGCCTGGAGCGGCATCGGCCTGCTTGCGGGATCCCTCCCAGCTGGCGTAATTGCCGACCGGATCCCCAACAAATCCGTCATCGTGGGTGTGCTCGCCCTGAATCTCGCCATCGCGACCGCGATGTCCACAGCAGCAATCCTCGACTTTGTCACCTTCTGGATGCTCGCGGTCTCCGCGTTCATCAGTGGCGCTTCAACCGCCTTCTTCTTCCCCGCCTACACGGCACTGGTGCCAGTCCTGGTGGATAGCGACGACCTCATGGCCGTCAACGGCCTCGAAGGCGCCACCCGTCCCTTGGTCGGGCAGGCACTTGCGCCCGCTGTCGTCGGAGCGCTCATCGGCGCAAGCATGCCCGCCGCTGGCGGGTACCTCATCGCAGCAGCAATCGGACTTGGCCTGCTCGCGGCCCTGCGGCTTCCCACCCCCACCCGCGCCGAAACGGAGGCCAATGCCGACGCTGCGGCAGACTCACCGATCACCGATCTGCTCGATGGCTTCCGCTACGTTTCCCGCACACGCTGGGTTCGCTCCAGTGTCCTGTTCGCGGCCGTCATGGGACTGGTCGTGACCGGACCACTCGAAGTCCTCCTACCCGCTCTTATGCGCTCCTCGCATGACAATGGACCTGCCCTCTACGGGGCCGTCCTGGCTGCCCTCGGCGCGGGCGGGTTGGTGGGCTCCCTGCTGGCGGGGTCGTGGCGCACACCGGAACGCTTCCTGCCCGCAATGGTCGGCGTCTGGGCGCTCGGATGTCTGCCCTTGTCCATCCCGGCGCTCACCAGCAATCCGTGGGCCATCGGTGCAGGACTCGCGTTCTACGGGGCGCTGATCGGGATCGGGATGGTCATCTGGGGAACAGTGCTTCAAGAGCACGTCCCCTTGGAGATGCTCGGCAGGGTCGCCAGCCTCGACTTCTTCATTTCCATCGCCTTCATGCCTCTGTCCATCGCCCTCACCGGACTCTTCAGCCGCTTCATCGACTCCAGAACTCTGTTCATCACCGCCGGCCTGGTGCCACTGGCCACGGCAGCACTGCTCCTAGCCCTGGGTCAACTCAAGATGCCACAGAAGACGCTGGCCGAGGCATGAGAGACCTAAGACACGCCAACATCATCCTCACACCTCTCCACCGCTTTGCTACCGCGGCGAGCTCGACGGCTGGTTGCACTGGGTTTTCACGATTGACCAACGTTTGAGGTCAGTACAGCTAGAACACTCCGGCGATCAGCAGCATGGCCGGCAGGGCCAGGAAGGTAGTCAGGAACACGGTGTCGCGGCAGATCACTTCACCCGAGCGGTACGTCG
Source organism: Corynebacterium sp. HMSC05H05 (assembly GCF_001807265.1). Classification (GTDB taxonomy): domain Bacteria; phylum Actinomycetota; class Actinomycetes; order Mycobacteriales; family Mycobacteriaceae; genus Corynebacterium. The sequence goes on along the minus strand of NZ_KV788410.1, from coordinate 35,223 downwards.
CCGCGTAGTTGTACACGTTCTGCGCCGTGGGCAGCGCGCAGAGGATCAGCGCGGCGTACATCTCTTCCGGCCCCAGGTGCAGAAGCTTTGCGACGATCCACGCCACCGCCGGCATACCCACCAGCTTCAACGCGGTGGCGGTGAGGGTGGGGCCACGGTGGCTTGTCAGTACCTTCTCGCCGGTGAGTGAGGCGCCGAAGCTCATAAGGATCAGCGGGATGGACGCCCCGCCCAAGATCTCCAGCGGCGCGAGCACCGGCTCCGGCACTGTCCAGGACGACGCGGAGACGGCAAACCCCGCGAACGCCGCGACCACCACGGGCGCGGTCAGGCCGGCCACCACGGACTTGCCGACGCCTTTCGCGCCCCGGTCCAGCCCCGCGATGACGATGGGGGAGAGCACCGCCATCTGGAGGACGAGGGCGGGCACGACGAAGGTGGCGTCGCCAAGCACATAGGTGGCGATGGGCAGGCCGATGTTGACGGAGTTGTAGTAGCTCGACGACGCCGCACCCGCCATCGTTTCCGTCGCGTCCTGGCGGAAGAAGAGCGCGCTGATCGCCCAGTAGATGAGCATGGTCACCACCGTGGCGACGGCGATGACCAGGATGACCGGGGAGAAAAACGCGTCCGTGTCCGAGACCGCCACCGAGGAGAAAATCAGCGACGGGGTGGCTACGTGGAACGCGATGCGGTTGAGCTGCAGGCGCTGCTCGCCCGGCCCGATGACGCCTTTGTGGGCCAGCCACCATCCCGCCGCGATGACGGTGAAGATGATGGCGAAACCGGTGAGGACGTCAAGCATGCCCGTGAGTGTATCGCCGGGGCTGGGGGTGGTCGCGTTTGGCAATGTGGCAAATTTTTGCCACATTGCGAAAACGAGGCACCTGCGGGCCCGATGGACACCTGCGACTACATCGAGGACAACGGCGCGTACGGCACGGCCTCGCCCATACCGCCGATACCGGCGAACTGGCCCCAGAACGACCAGCCGAACCACGCGAACGCCACCGCGGTGACCACGGCCCAGGCCAGCATGGTCTTGCCGTTCAGCCCCAGCACCGGGATGAGCTCTTTGCCCGAAGCCCCGCCGCGTACCTTCAAAACGCTCGCCACCGCCAGCGGCAGCGCCACAAGCGCCGCTAGCGCAGACACGGTGGTCATCGACAACACCACTGAGATGAAGAACGGGAACAACGTCAGGACGGTGAAGAGGGTGCGCGCGTTGTCGTCGCCAAGCCTTACCGCAAGTGTGCGCTTGCCGGCGGCCGCATCGGTGGGTATGTCGCGGATGTTGTTGGCCAGGTTCACCGACGCGGAGATCGCGCCGATGGCCAGCGCACACAAGAAGCCTTCCCAGGACACCATTCCGGACTGGGTGTATTCGGTGCCCATCACGGCGACCAGCCCGAAGAACACAAACACCGATAGTTCGCCGAAGCCGGAGTAACCGTAGGGGCTGTCGCCGCCGGTGTAGAACCACGCCGCGGCGATGCACAGCGCGCCCACCAGCACAAGCCACATCGCGCCCGCCACCGCGGACAGGATCACGCCGAACACCGCGGCGGCGCCGAACGCGATAAACGCCGCGAGCTTCACCTGCTCCGGCGCGGCCAGCCCGGAGCCGGTCAGGCGCGTCGGGCCGGTGCGGTCGTCGTCGGTGCCGCGGATGCCGTCGGAGTAGTCGTTGGCGTAGTTCACGCCGATGATCAGCGCCCACGCCACTAAAAGCGCGAGCACTGCGCGGCCGGGGTGGGCCTGCAAGGTCAGGGCCGCCACACCGGTGCCGGCGATGACGGGGGCGAAAGCGTTGGGCCAGGTGTGGGGGCGGGCGGCTTCCCACCAGTCGCGGGGGGTGGCGGTGTGAGTCCCAGTGTCAGTCATGCCCTCCATCATGCACCCTCCCTCGCCGGTCGGCTAGGGTAATGCGCCATGTGGATTGACTACGCCGTGCGGCAGGGGTTCGTGGCCACCGGCGCATTCGTTCGTCTCCCGTTGCTGCTCAACGCGGCGCACAACTCGGATAAGCGTTTCCCGGAGGACGGTGAAACCGTCATTTCTTTGACCACCCACGGCACCCGTTTGCGCTCCGCGTCCGCGGCGATCGCGTCGCTTTTGGTGGGCACGGTGCGCCTGCCGGTGCACCTGTGGCTGGATCCCGTGGATTTTCACGCCCGGTGGCCGGACGCGCTGCGGGCGTTGGCGGATCGCGGCCTGCAGGTGCACGAGTCCACCGGCGGCTTGGGCCCGCACACCAAGTATTACGGCACGTTCCAGCAGTATCCGGACTGCAACGTCATCACCGTCGATGACGATGTGCTTTACCCGCGCACCTTCGCGCAGAAGCTTATCGACGCCCCTTCGGCCACCACCATCACCGCCTACCGCGCCCACAGAGTGGTGCTGGATGATAACGGCATCGCCCCGTATAAGAAGTGGAAGCCGGTGCGCAGCGCCGAGCCGTCGATTTTGCACTTCGCCACCGGCGTGGACGGCGTGCGCTACCCGAAGGAGATGGTGCGCTACGTCGCCGAGCGCGGCACGGAGTTTTTGGACCTCGCCCCACGCGCCGACGATGTGTGGCTGAACCACTGCGCCCTGCGCGCCGGGTTCCCGGTGAAGCAAGTTTCGGAGCGCTCGGCGAACTTCCCGCTGGTGCCGGGTTCGCAGCGTGTGCGCCTGTCGCGGGTGAACCTCTCCGGTGGCAACGACGTCCAAATCGCGGCGACGTATTCGGCGGAAGATGTAGCCAAGCTGCGCGCCGCGGAGTAGCGTTTGGCCGGTGAATGACACAGCCTCCACGAGGTGGCTCGGCCCCGCGCAACTAACTGCGCTGGGCTTTCTAGCTCTGATCCTCACCGGCACAGCGCTGCTTTCCATGCCGTTCGCCTCCGCTGACGGCGCGCCGACGGCGCTGGTGAGCGCGCTGTTTACCGCCACGTCCGCGACCACTTTGACCGGCCTGGTTACCGAGGACACTGGCAGCCACTGGAGCCTGGCCGGACAGCTCATTGTGCTTGCCCTGATCCAGGTGGGCGGCCTAGGCATCATGAGCATCACTTCGCTGACCGGCATGCTGCTCACCGGCAGGGTGAAGCTGCGCTCGCGGTATTCCACGGCCGCTGAGGGGCGGCCGATTTTGGATGGTGGGGTGAGGCGGACGCTCGTGGCAACGCTGCTGCTCACCTTCTTCTTTGAGGGGGCGGTGGCGGTGATCTTGGGCATTCGCTTCGCCACCGTCTACGGCATGGCGCCGGGGCGTGCCGCATACGAGGGCGTGTTCCACGCGATTTCCGGGTTCAACAACGCCGGCTTTGGTCTGCGTTCGGACAGCCTGGTCTCCTACAACACGGATGGGTGGATCCTCATCCCGTTGGCGGGTGCGTTGATGATTGGCGGGCTGGGCTACCCGGTGCTCTCCGAGCTGGTGCGCCGCGGCCGCGAGCGGGTGCGCGGTCTGGTCCACGGCGCGCCGGTGAGCTCGCGGCGGTTGTCAATCACCACCCGCATGACGCTGAAGGCGACCGCGTTTCTGGTGGTCAGCGCCACGCTTATCATCGCGCTGCTGGAGTGGCGCGGCTTCCTCGCCGGTATGCCAGCCAGCGTCAAGTGCCTCAACGCGTTCTTCTCCGGGGTGACACCGCGCACCGCGGGGTTCAACTCTGTCGACTACGCCGAGGCGCACCCGATCACACTGATGGTCACGGACATATACATGTTCATCGGCGGCGGGTCCGCGGGCACGGCCGGCGGCATCAAGATCACCACCGCGACCGTGCTGCTAGCGGCCATGCTCGCGGAATTCAAAGGCCGCGACGCCACCACCGTGGGCCACCGCACCGTGCCAAAAAGTGTGGTGCGACAGGCGATGACGGTGGCCGCGGCGGGACTGGTAGCGGTGACCGCAGGCGTAGCTACGCTGCGTATTTGCGACCCCCAGTTCACCGCCGACCAGGTCAACTTCGAGGTCATTTCGGCGTTTGCCACCACGGGGCTTTCCACCGGCATCACCGCGGATTTGTCCACCCCGTCCCAGCTCGCGCTGTGCCTGCTGATGTACCTCGGGCGCATCGGCCCGTTCACACTCGTCGCAGCGCTGGCGCTGCGCACCGTTTCCCGCAGGTTCGACTACCCCACAGAAAGGCCGTTCATTGGTTAACTTCCCCCGTTTCACGTCCACGCAGCGTTTGAATATCCCGCCCGTGGTGGTCATTGGCCTGGGCCGTTTCGGCGGTGCGATCGCCCAGGAGCTCACCCGCTACGGCGTGGAGGTCCTAGGCGTCGACGCGGATGAGCGGCTGGTACGCGAGCATGCGCCTTTGCTTACCGACGCCACCGTCGCCGACACCACCGACCCCGAAGCCTTACGCCAGCTCGGTGTTCACGACTTCAAACGCGCTGTACTCGGCATCGGCTCCGCGCTGGAGGCGTCCATCCTGACCGCCTCCAACCTGGTGGATCTAGGGGTGCCCGACATTTGGGCGAAGGCTGATTCGGAGTCCCACGCCCGCATTTTGCAACGCCTCGGCGTGCACCACGTGGTGCGCCCGGAGCACGACACCGGCCGCCGGGTGGCGCATCTGCTCGGCGGGAGGTTCCAGGATTTCGCAGAGCTGGCGGAGAACTACGGCGTGATCAAGATGGCCCCGCCGCGTGCGCTGCTGTCCGGCCCCTGCGACGCGGAAAAGCTGTGGGACAAGCACCGCGTGCAGGTGGTCTCCGTGCGCAACAGCAACGGCGAGTGGCAGCCGTTTGTGCCGGGCCAGGAGCTCTCCCCGTCGAACCTGATTGTGATGGCGGGTGCGCCGGACGACTTAGAGCGTTTCTCCCAGCAGTAGGGGCATGTAGCAGTCTTTGGACCAGTTCTGCTGGGAGTGGTTCTGTCTCAGCTGGTAAGTCTCAGTCCATCTGCAGCACGGTGCGAAGTTCCGCGAACAGCTCCGGGCGCAGCCGGTGGAGGACCGACCTGCCCAGGCGGCTCTTTTCTAGGAGCCCGGCCTCGGTAAGTTTTTTGAGGTGGTGGGAAACCGTCGGTTGGCTTAGCCCAGAGCGTCGCGTCAGTTCGCTCACGGTCATCGGCTCGCAGCCCTCTTCGGCGAGCCAGGAGAGTAGTTGCAGCCGGCCGGGGTCCGCCAAAACTTTGAACAGGGCCGCGTAACGCGTCGCGTCGTCTGCGGAGAGCAAGCCGGAGCCCAGCGAGCAGCAGTCGAGGCCAGTGACTGCTGTCGTGGCGACAGAATCTTTCATGCTTCCTACCTTTTCATATTGACAGCGATAAATGTGGCTTTTAGTGTTCGTATTGATAATCGTCAATAGATAAGGATTCCAGATGGAAGACACAACCTCTCAGCCAGTAGAGCGCATGTCATTTCTTGACCGCTTCCTGCCGGTGTGGATCATGCTCGCCATGGCGGCGGGCCTCGCCATCGGCCGCGCAGTGCCGGGGCTTTCGGGCGTACTCGAGCGCCTGGAGGTCGGCGGGATCTCGCTGCCGATCGCGCTCGGCCTGCTGGTGATGATGTACCCGCCGTTGGCCAAGGTGCGCTACGGCAAGACCCGCGAGATCGCCACCGACAAACGGCTCATGACCGTGTCCATCATCTTGAACTGGATTGTCGGCCCCGCGTTCATGTTCGCGCTCGCCTGGATCTTCCTGCCCAACGAGCCTGAGCTGCGCACCGGCTTAATCATCGTCGGTCTGGCGCGCTGCATCGCCATGGTGCTGGTGTGGTCCGACCTCGCCTGCGCCGACCGGGAAGCCACCGCCGTGCTTGTGGCCATCAACTCGGTGTTCCAGGTGCTCATGTTCGGCGTGCTCGGCTGGTTCTACCTGCAGGTCCTTCCGTCTTGGCTGGGCCTGGAGACCACCTCGGTGGAGTTCTCCTTCTGGGCGATCGTCTCCTCCGTGCTCGTCTTTTTGGGCATCCCGCTGCTGGCCGGGCTGCTGTCCCGCATCATCGGCGAGCGCACCAAGGGCCGCGACTGGTACGAAAACACCTTCCTGCCCCGGATCTCCCCGCTGGCGCTGGTCGGCCTGCTGTACACGATCGTGCTGCTGTTTTCGCTGCAGGGCGACCAGATTCTGTCCAGGCCGTTGACCGTGGCCACGGTGGCGCTGCCGCTGCTGTGCTACTTCGTGGGCATGTTCGCTGTGGCTCTTGTAGTGGCAAAGCTGTCCGGCATGGACTACGCCCAGTCCGCCTCGGTGGCATTCACGGCCGCCGGCAACAACTTCGAGCTCGCCATCGCGGTGGCCATCGGCACCTTCGGCGCCACCTCCGCCCAGGCGCTGGCGGGCACAATCGGCCCGCTCATCGAGATCCCGGTGCTCGTCGGCTTGGTCTACCTCATGCGCGCCATCGGCCCGAAACTGTTCCCCGGTGACCCAACCCTGCCTAACCAAAGGAGCCTTACATGAAGCCCTCAGTCCTGTTCGTCTGCGTCGGCAACGGCGGCAAGTCCCAGATGGCGGCGGCGCTCGCCGAGAAGCACGCGGGTAGCAAGCTCGGCATCCACTCCGCGGGTACCAAACCCGGCACGAAGCTGAACCAGGAATCGGTCGAAGCGATCGCAGAGGCTGGCGCCGACATGTCGCACGGAACGCCCAAACCCATCGATCCGGAACTGCTGCGCAACGTCGATCGCGTCGTGGTGCTCGGCGAAGACGCGCAGGTGGAGATGCCTGACGGCGCCCGCGGCACGCTGGAGCGCTGGCACACCGACGAACCCTCGCACCGCGGCATCGAGGGCATGGAGCGCATGCGCCTGGTGCGCGACGACATTGACGCCCGTGTGCGTTCGCTTATCGACGAGCTAGTAGGAGCCGTACATTAGCTCGCTTGCTGGGTGCGCAATCCATCAATGAACACGTCGACGAGCCAGGCGCGCCTGCCCGCGAACGCTTCCTCCGCGGGCTCGGGCAGCGGGCGTGAGAGCGCGATGATGGCGAAGTCGAACGACAGGTAGTCGAGGTCCGGGGGGCACAGTTCGTGCTGTTTGGCTTGCGCAAGTAGCGGGTCGTAGATGGCTTGCAGCTGCGCGGTGTGGACAGCCCTGTCTTCGTGCGACAACGTGGGTAGCAGTTTGGGCAGGATTTCCTGGCCGACGGCGGGGAAGTTCAAGTTCACCATCTCGCCGATCGCGGAACGCCAGGTGTCTTCGGGTGCGTCGGGGAAACGCAGGAGGTGCTTGTCCACCACGTCGCGCATGCTGTTCATGGTGTGTTCGAGCACCGCGCGGAAGAGCTCGTCCCTGTCGGGGAAGTGGCGGCTCGCGGTGGCCACGCCCACGCCTGCCTCCTTAGCGATGTTGCGCAGCGACACGCCAGGCCCCATCTGGGCGATGAGCGTGGAGGCGACCTCCACAATCGCTTGACGGTTTTCGGCACCATCTTTTCGCATGACCCGCAGCTTACCGTTGACGCGCCAGAAGTGGAACAGTATCATCCATTTGTGTAATTGAAACACACTGTTCCATTTGGAGGAGATTATGTCCACAACCGTGGCGCGCCCCGCACCCACGCAGGGCGCAACAAAGAAGGCACTCGCCATGATCCTTGGCATCCCCGTCGTCATCGGACTGCTGCTCTGGGCGTTTTTGGCCCCGACATTCGCGTCCGGGCCGGACGGGGTGCCGGTTGCGGTGGCCGGTCCGGGGCCTGTCGTCGAGAAGCTCATTGCTCAAGCTGAACAGCAAGAGGAGCACCCGGACTTCATCACCGTGAGCTCGCCGGAGGAGGCGGAGACGATGGTGCGCGACCGCGAGGCGGTTGGCGCGATCGCGATCGGTGAAGGCGGCGCGACCGTGTATACCGCCTCCGGCAATGGCGCACCGTACGTGCAAATGCTGAGCGGTGTCGCTCAAAACATGGAGGCCAGCGGCATGCCTGTGGAAACGAAGGATCTCGCCCCCACCACCAAAGATGACCCGCAGGCCCAAGGCCTCGCGCTGCTCGGACTGCCGCTCGCGGTCGGCGGCTTGATCTCGGGCATCTTGCCGACGCTGCTGCTTCGCGGGAAGAAGTGGTCGAAGGCTGCCGTGATTGCTGGTGTTGCAATGATTGGCGCCGGTGTCGCGGTCTGGATGCTGCACGGCGTATACGGCACCCTCTCCGGCAGCGTGTTCATGGAATGGTTGGCTGTGACGCTCGGCCTCGCCGCGACGTCGTCGGTGACCGCGGGCCTCGGCGCGCTTATGGGTATGCCGGGTGCGGGCCTGGGCGCGGTGCTGACAATCTTCGTTGCCAACCCCTTGTCCGGCCTGGCCACGGGCCCGTGGTTGCTGCCGGCGGGTTGGTCCACGCTCGGCCAGCTGATGCCGATTGGCGCGACGGGCTTCCTCGTTCGCTCGCTAAGCTTTTTCGATGGTGCCGGGTCCACGCAGCCCTGGATAGTGTTGTGCTGCTGGATTCTCCTCGGCCTACTCCTGCTGGCCTTCGATCGCTCGAAGGCACCGACTGCTGAAACAACAACTGAAACTGCCTAACCCCTACGCCCGGCCCAAACGTGCACTATCACCTGGCCGGGATCATCGGGATTCGCTGTTTGTTGCGGAACCTCGACGCCTGCATGCGCGCCGGCGAGGTGCCGCGGTAGTGGGTGGTGGAGGGGGAGGTTGCGTACTTCGGATTCGTGGACGGTTTGCGGGAGCGTAGCTTCTCGTGCCTCACACCACCGCATTGTGGCACGAATTACACGATTGTGCTTTGCAAGCGGTTGGCTATCGACGGACCTTCGGTAGCAGTCCTTATTCTGGTCCTTCGACCCTGTACCCGCTCTCTTCCAGAATGGTCACCGCCCGGGAAAGATTTCCGTGGATCACCCGATCCACCTCCGCGTCGTGGTAGAGGGTGCGGTGAAAATCGAGCCACTCTTCCCATCCTGTCTCGGGCGCAGCGCCGAACTCTCGGATAAGCAGTTCGACGACATCCGTGAGTTGCAAACGGAATTGAGGTCCGCCCATCGGGAAATGGATGTCCTGCTGCTGGGCTGCGGTGTCATACCTTCCCGCACGGGCAAGCAGTAGTCCTAGTGGCACCGAGTCAGCGTGGAACTGGAAATGCGAAGCGGGTTTGTTCCTGGCTTGCGATTCGTACTCGAACCGGACGACCGGGACGGGCTTCTTTCTCGCCCTGAACTCGATTTTGAAGGTGCTTTTCTCTATTTCGACATCGTCGTTGACATCGTCATATCTGAGTAGATACTCATAGCGGAGGACTAGGCGGTCGCTCCCAGAGTGGGCAATAATGACCGGATGAGTACCCTCGACGAATGCTCGTTGTCCGTCAGCCAGAATCTCCGCGTCGATCGGCGATGAGCCCTCAAGGGTCCTCTCGAGCAATTGCACCGTCAGCAGCATGAAGGCGCGCACTGCGTTTTCGAGGCCCCGTGATGAAGTCACGCCACTCCGTATCGGAGCCACATACAGGCCTCGTACCGCTCTAAGAGTCGCTCTTCCGCATACTCAATCGCACCAGCATCCCGTAAGCGACGAAGGTGCTCGACGGTGAGAGGTGCCATTTGGGCTTTCAAACTGGCGAGTTCTTCATCCAATTCCTCCACAGTTCTCCGAACTGGGGTCAGAGACTTTCTCATGGCACCTCCGTTCTTAGTTTTTAGGATGGGGAAGATAATTACGCATTTTAGACAGCTAAATGGGTAGGTTTCTACTCTCGCGCAAGCTAGTCTCGCCAGCGGGTGATAAAAATGCCGACCAAGTGTGCGAGGCCCAAGAAATCAGGCAATTCCGGAGGAAGGAGCAACGATGAACGAGCAGCAGTCGGAAAAACTACGTTCCTATTACGACAACACCGACACCTCCGATCTCATGGAAGATGCTCAACCAGGAGACCTGGGCAATGTCGCAGACCCCGAAGCTAGCGTTGCGTTTACTGTCACCATGCCTAATCGGGTTCTCCGCACCGCGCGGGGAATGGCCGCAGCCGAGGGAGTTTCTACCAACGATGTGCTCCGGCGGTTCATTGAAGCCGGAGTGGATGACCGGGCTGGGGCCGAGGCCTCAATTCCAGTGAGTAAGCTCCTTCGCCTCATCGACGAAGCCCGCGGCGCGTAACATCTGCCACCATGAGCGACGAGCAGACCAACGCACCGCAGTCCGAAACAGCATCCTGGTTCGCGGACAACCAAGCCAACTGGGATTCACGGGCCCACGCCCACATGTTCGGCAACTACGGCGGCAAGGACGAGCTGATCGCGGACAAGACCGCAATCAGCAGCGTCCTCGCGGTGGACATCGACCGCTTCGGCGACCTCACCGGAAAGTCCGTGTGCCACCTGCAGTGCCACGTGGGCACGGACACCATCGGGTTCGCCCGCCGCGGGGCGTCCCGAGTCGTTGGCGTGGATCTGTCCGCCGAGTCGATCAACTACGCCCGCGACTTCGCTGCCCAGGCCGACGCGGACGTCGAGTTCATCCAGAGCAACGTCTACGACGCTCGCGAAGCTGTCGACGGCGAATTCGACCTCGTCTACACCTCCGCCGGCGTGCTGTGCTGGCTGCCGCAGGTGCGGGGGTGGGCGGAGGTTGTCGCAAAGCTACTTGCTCCGGGCGGCACGTTCTTCATCCGCGACGACCACCCCATGTTCATGACCATCGGCGAGGACATCTCCCAGGGTCTACGCATCGAGCAGCCGTACTTCGAAATGCCCGACCCGCTGACCTGGGAGGACGAGGACAGCTACGTCATCACCCCGGGCGCGCCGAAGCTGACTAGCCCGCGCAACCACCAGTGGAACCACTCACTCGGCGAGATTGTCACCGCGCTCATCGACGCCGGCCTGACCATCACCGCCCTCGAAGAAACCCCCTACTCCGCGTGGTGCCCCTGGCCGGAGCTGATGGTGGAGGACTCCCGCGGATTCATCCTCCGCGACAACCCCGAGCGCCTGCCGCTCCAATTCGCTATCACCGCGACGAAGCCCTAGGGGCCTTTGGCTACTTTCCTCGGAACAAGTTAAACAGCGCCATCACGCCAGAAATCGCAGCGGTGAGACCGCCGAAGAAGAAGCCGAGTGCGAACACGCCGGCGATGAAGGACTCGGCATCCGGGTCAAAGGTCTCGATGCACAAACCGAACAGGAAGAAGCACAGCACACCGAGGCCCGCAGACCACTTGAACACCTTGGCGGCCTTCGGGCGCTTTACCGGCGCGGGTGTAGGTTCCGTCGGAGCCGGGGTGCTCCAAGATGAGGGCACCGGCGCAGGGGTGTAGTGCGGAGCGTTCGCAGCGGTGAGGAGCTCTTCGGGGGTCGGGTCGGAAGGTGCGGGTTGTTGGGGTTCGGCGGCGGGTCGGCTGGTTGCCGAAGCCTGGCGGAGGTCAAGAACCGGCTGTGGTCCGGATTCGGTCACGGGCTGCGGGGGAGTGAAAGTGTGGTCGGCAGATGGAGAGGGCGCCGACGTGGTCGCACTTGCGTCGGCAATATCTGCAGGTTGAGCCGGAGCCTCAGGAACCCCGTCGACGGCAAGATCAACGACCATCTCCACCAGTTGGTCGCGGCGTTTCGGCCCAACACCAGGAAGTTGGAGCAGATCGTCGGCGCTGACCTGCAGCATTTCGGGGTGCTCCAAGCTCCACACCGCCAGGTAGCGGTCGATGCCTCGCCCGGTGGCCTCGGGGATGTGGTGAGGCTCGAGGTTCTCGGCCATCTCGTGAAGCGGACGCGTGGGGTGCAGCGCGATCCAGGCCGCCGCGATTCGCGACGGGGATGCGCCCGTCGTGCGAACCTGCTCCGGTGAGAGCCAGGAGAACTGCTCTTGTGTCTCGTGCTCGGCGCTGTCTGCAGGCTGCCCTGACGCTGCGGGTTGCTGCGGAATGGCTTCATGGTCGATCGCGCTCAAGAGCTGCGCGAACTTCGTCTCGCCGACAATCGGGATGCCGTACTTCCTCGCCTTCTGAGCCTTTCCGCTCATGGAGTCCGGATTGGCGGCGACCAGCAACACGCACTTGCGGGTGACATCGCCGACCTCCAGACCTGCGGCGGTGGCGCGCTCTGCCCAGGCATCGCGAGAAATATCCATCGCGCCGGTGAGCGCAATGCGGTCGCCAGGGTGAAGGGTGAATTGGCTGGGGGCGGTGCCGGCCTGTGGTTCGTCGAGAAGCGAATGCATGAGTGCGGGATCCACGCTCAGCGCATCGGCAACAGCGAGAAGTTCGCTGCGTTCCTCTGCGGTGATGACGCCGTCGGACCAGGCCTCGACGACGAGCTGGCGCACGAATTCCTCGTTGATCGCCTCGACGTCGTCGGCGTTTAGCCCGGAAGTGATCGCGGTCTGCTCCAGCTGGCGCATCTCGGTGCGTGAGATCTGGCGGTCGACGAGTGCGCAGGTCAGCTCAGCACGGTAAGCCTCTTCGTCCTTCGTGCCGGTGGCTGGCAGCGTGCGGGAAAGCTGGCCGGTCCATGCGGACGCGGCGCCCCTGGGGAGCACGCGTGGCTCAGCCGCAGGAGCAGGGAAAACAGCGGTGGGAAAACCGTCGAGGACCGCGCCGTGGCGCGTGTGGAAGTACTTCAGCAGTTCTGCGGTGGCCTGCGCATCTGCCAGTGCGGAGTGGGCGAGGGGATTGTGGATCTGCGCGATGGCGAGGGCCTGCTCAAGTTTCTTCACGCCGAGGTGCTGGTTGGACAGCGTCATCGTGTCCACCCAGAACTGCGCGAGACCGTTCTCCGTTTTGGCGCGGGCAAACTCGTTGGTGAGGAAGCGGCGCTCGAACGGCGCGTTGTGCGCCACAAGCGTGCGGCCGTGCAGCAGCGAGCCCAGGTACGCAGCGACGTCGCGGAACGAGGGAGCGTCGACGACGTCGGTGGCAGTGATTTTGTGGATGTAGCTATTCGGGATGTCGCGCTCCGGCTGGATCAACGTCTCCCACGTCCGCTCAACGGTGAGGTCCGGCCGAAGCAGCACCACGCCGATTTCTACGATCCGGTCGCTGGGCATCACACCAGTTGTCTCCAGGTCCACCACTGCGAAACCGGTGTTGTTGACCGGGGTGTTGGTGTGGTTCGGGTGCCCGGGTTGCGGGTCCATCATCGCTCCTTGCTCTCCGCGGCAGTCTGCGCTGCCTTTTGTTGTCTGTTCAGCAGATTAGGCCATGGGCCGACGCGCGGGGTGTGAAATCGGACGGGTGTTCGGGTTGGCGGCGGGGGAGGGGGCCGGAGGGCGTCGATAGGCAAAAGCTCTATGGAACCGGTGGCGGGTTCGCTGCGTCCAAAGGGGTGAAGGGTGAAAACCGGATGTCAATCTATGGTTGACAGATATGCGATGGGGGAGGTTGAACTATGAAGCGTTATGCAGTAATTAGGAAGTTGCGAGCTGAAGCACGCAGACGCGGATTGGAATTTGAGGAGATCCACCTAACTCGCCATGACGCATACCGGGTTGGAGACACGACTCGGACGCTGGGCAGACATAACGAGATAGACGATCTTGCAGCGCGGAAGTTCTTTGACCAATTTCAGAACGAATTAGGGAAAGGGTGGTGGCGATGAAGGCGTTCACGGTGACCGCAGAGCGTGGTCCGAGCGGCGCTTGGGTGCTGGAGTGCGATGAACTTGGGGTGGTCTCACAGACGCGGCGACTCGATCGGGCGGCCGATGAGGTGGCGGAGGCGATCGCGTTTCAGTCTGGGATGCAGCCGGGCGAGTTTGAGATCGAGGTTGTGCCTATCCTCCCCGCCGAGGTCGAGTCGTTGCGTAAGCGTGCCGACGAACTCGGCGTGAAGGCGAAAGCTGCATCGGATGATGCTGCTGCCGCGAGGTCGGCACTGGCCCGCAAGATGAAGGACGAGGGGTTCACGCTCCGTGAGATGGGGCAGGTGCTCGGAGTGTCGTACCAGCGGGCGTCGGAGTTGGCGGCGGGGTAAGGAAGAGTAGCGGCGAAGATGCGGTATAGCTACAAGGAAATCAAGTCTCTAGACGGACTGCGCCTCAAGCGTCCGCCGCACCAGGGGGAGATCGCGGCTGCGCACTTAGTGATCAAGCAGATCAACCAAGGGAAGCGCCCGGGCGAAGAGATCACGCCGTTTCTCCGGTGGGTGGCTGACTACGGCTCACCGGGCTTCCAGGTCGCGCCTGTGATCATTGAGAACCCGAACGGCTAGAACAGCTCCTTGACGGCCGTACGGTCCACCTTGCCCGGGCCGAGCTGCGGCAACGCCGCCACCACCTTGAGCTCCTTGGGGATCTGCCAGTGCGCGATGCGGCCGGAGTCCTCTGCGTCGGCGAGCGCGTCCAGGATGTCCGGCACTGTCGCGGAGCCGGTGTAGGCGGCGCAGATGCGCTGGCCGAGGCGGTCGTCGTCTTTGCCGATGACGGTGGCGGCGGTGACGCCGTCGATAAGCAAAAGCTCCTCTTCCAACACCTCGGGGTGGAGTTTGAGGCCGCCTGAGGAGATGACGTTGTCGGTGCGGCCGAGGACCGTGAGCACGCCGCTGTCGAGCTCGCCGGCATCGGAGGTGCGGAACCAGCCGCCGGTGAGATCGGGGGAGTCGAGCTGGTGGTAGCCGCGGGCGACCATAGGGCCGCCGAGGTGGATGCGGCCGTCCTGGATTCTCACGCGCGCGCCGGCGATGGGGCGGCCGTCGTAGACGCAGCCGCCGGAGGTTTCGGAGGAGCCGTAGGTGGTAACCACGTTGATGCGCAGCTTCTTGGCGGAGTCGAGCAGGCGCGGGTTGGTTGCGGCGCCGCCGACGAGGACCGCGGAAAACGTGCGCAGCGCGTCGATGCCCTTGAGCGTTGAGGTGGCCTTGGCCAGCTGCATCGGGGTCAGGGCGGTGTAGGTGCGCTCGCCTGTTTGGGCGAGCTCGTGGGCGCGGGCGGCGAACTCGGCGACGTTGAAGCCGCGGGTCAGGTCGATGAACGCGGGCTCGACGCCGGCGACCATGCTGCGGACGAGCACCTGGAGCCCGGCGATGTAGGCGGCGGGCATGGCAAGCAGCCACTGGCCCTCGCCACCGAGCGCCTGGTGGGTCGCGTCCGCGCTGGAGATCAGGTTCGCCGGGGTGAGCATCGCGCCCTTCGGCTTGCCCGTGGAGCCGGAGGTGGACACGACCAGGGCGATGTCGTCGTCGATGGGCGCGCCGGGCTTCAGCGTGTTACGCAGCAGGTTCGTGCGTGCCGGGTCGTTCGCGGGCACCGGCAGGAGTGTGCGCTGACCGGTCAGGGCCTCTTCCAGCGCGGGGATGATGGCCAGCGGGTTGGCGGGGTCGACGGGGAGAAGTTCCAGCAGGTGGGTCACGGGGCGGGCGTTTCGTTCTCGAGGGGGTTGGTGGGAGTGGTGCGGGCGAAGGTCTTGTGCGACAGCGGGCCGTCGATAGTCGCCCACAGCCCCGCGGCTGTGAGTGCGGTGAGCAGCAAGTACATCACCGGCACGCTGTGGGGCGCGACGAGCACGGCAACGGCGTTGAACCCGATGTGGCAGGCAACCGCAAGCGCCCAGAGCTGCCAGCGGCGCTCGCGTACCGCGCGCAGCACGATCAGGGTGAACACCACGTGCGCGGCGATCGCGAGCGCGCGCTCGTACCAGCTTGCGGCGATCATTCCCATGCCGATGTTCTGCAGCGCCTCAATCTGCTCTGCAATGGCTTGCGCGGTGGCGGGGTCGTCGTTTCCGGTGGCCTGCGCCTTGATTGCGTCGCCGCTGGTCAGCAGCATGATGTTGCCGGCAAACAGGTTGGTGAAGAGTAGCAGCGCCTCTATGCCGCCGTGACCCAGGCCGAAGCCGACGCCGTCGTTCCACTCGCGGGTGTTCTTGTCCCAGAATCGCAGCACGATCCAGCGGGCGGTCTCCTCGAACAGGCCCGAGGTGACCAGGAACAAAGTGGTGGTCAGGGCGGTGGCCGTCGCTGGATCGAATGTCTTGCTGAGCAGGAACTGCAGCGGGATCACCAACGCAAACCTGGCCACCTGGGACAGTGGGAACGCCAGTGTGCCCCAGCCGAGCGACGCCCACCTGAAGCCGAGCCTGCGCTTTCCCACGAACCACGCGGCCAGCACGAGGGCGACCAAGCCCACGAACTGCAGAATGAGAAGGCCCAACGTCATGGCAGAAACGATACCGGTGCGGACGTGGCGGGTCGCGGTGGGCGGTGCGACGGGGCGGTGGAAACGAGCGTTTGCGGCGAGGTCGATACCTTGATGTCGATAGTTGCTGGTCACAGCGTTTCGCCGATTTTGGGTCGAAAACACTCTCGACGCGCTGACCTGGAACTATCGACCTGGAACTATCGACATCGAGCTATCGACCCGGCTAGCCCCGCTCCTAGTCACCTGTAACGCAGATCTCACTTTCCACCGATTAAACAGACATGAGGAAGATCATCGCACCGGCCGTCGCTGCGGCGACCGCCCTTTCACTCACTGTCCCTGCCCCTGCTACCGCAGCCACCTTGACCCCGTTTACCAAGGACGGCACCAACTACTGCCGCGTCACGCTCAATGACGTCGAGCGCGGCCCCGCCAACCAAGCCGAACGCGCCGCGAAGACGCTCACGCACGGCATGTACGCCACCTCGGTCGTCGAGGCGTTCGAGGCCACATTCCCGGAGCTGAAGAAGCTTGGCGACGATTACGTGGCCGACCCCACCGTCATCGAGCACCTTCGCCTGCTGCGAGACGACAAAACGCCCGAGGGCGACATCCGCGCCGACGCCCGCGCCGCCGCGAAGGAGAAGCTGGAGCCGCTGGGCCTGCACACCACCGACGCCGACTTCTACCTGGACATGAAGGAAGGCTCCCAGATCCCGCTGGGTCCGGCCGGCCGCTCGCTGAAGGGCAACGCTGACTGGTTCGTGGGCATCGACGGCGGGGTGCCGAAGGTGCAGCCGCTCGGCGACGAGTACGCGTTCGGCCACACCGGCCAAAACACCGCGCAGTGGCTGCGACATGTGGAGGGCTGGCAGCGCGAGGCATTCGCCGCGAACATGAAGAAGACCTACTTTGCTCAAGTGCTGGACACGCTGGAGAGCTCGTACTACTACGCGCTCGAGGAGGCCAAGACCTGCCACAACGGCACCAGCCACGTCATCTTCCCCACGCAGGATTTGAAGCTGCCGGAGGCGCCGACGCTGGAAAACGCCGACCTTGGCGACACCGCGCCTGAGCCGGACCCGGCACCGAAGGACCCGGAGGAGACACCAGAGGAAAAGGCGCCGGAGACCTTCGACGCCAAGCTGGCGCAGATCATCGGCATCGTCGCCGCGGTGCTCGCCGCCCTGGGCGCGCTGTTCGCCCTGCTGCAGAACGCGGGTGTCAAGGGCCTGCCCACCATTCCGCAGATCCCGGGGTTGACCAAGTAGGTCTCCTCCTTGGGGAGGAGGTGGGGGCGCGGAGCCGTCGATAAGCTAGGCGCCCGTGCATGTGAAAACGGGTGACGCGGTGCTCGCGGTGACGGCGGCGGTGCTTGCCGCCGTCTACACCGTGAGTGCGATCAGCGACCCGGGCGCCGCCGCCTGGGCGCAGGCCCTGCTGTCCTGGGGGTTCGTCGCTGTGTTCGCGGTGCTCACCGGCAAGCCGCGGGCCGCATCGGCCGCATTAGTGGCGCTCAACACCGCCTGGGCGCTGGTGTGGCTGGCCGCGCCGGTGAACCTGGGCTATTCGCTGTGGGTGCTGGCGGTGCCGGTGGCGCCGTTCGTCGCCGGCAGGTACGCCGGCAAACGCTTCGCGCTTGGGGTGCTGGCGGCGGCGTGCGGGTGGGCGTTGCTCTCGCCGTTTATGTGGACGTGGGACGAGCAACTCGTGTTGTTCTACCGCCGTGGCGCAGACGGCGCGCTCACGCTGGCGCTGCATTGGGCAGCGTTCGCAGTGGCGTACCTTCTGGGTGCGAATCTGGCGGGGGAGGAGGCCGCCCGCCGCAGAGCCGCGGAAGCGAAAGAACAGCGTCTGGCGGCGGCGCGGGTGGACGAGCGCCAGGCCATCGCGCGGGACATCCACGACGTGCTGGGGCACTCGTTGACCCTGATCAAGGCGCAGGCCAACGCGGGTCTCGCGTCCGGGCGCGAGCGGGAGGCGCTGCAGCAAATCAACGCCGCCGCAGGTGAGTCGCTGGCGGAGATTCGCCTGCTCGTGCGCGGTCTGCGCGAAAGCGATCGCGGGTTCGCGCCGGTGGCGGGGATCGCGGAGCTGCCCGCGCTGGTGCAGCGCTTCCGCGACGCCGGCATGCAAGTCACGCTTGATGCCCCGCCTATCGACGTCCCTCCGGTGACCTCCCTTGCCATCCACCGCATCGTGGCCGAAGCGCTGACCAACGCGGCCCGCCACCAGGTGGACCCGGTTGTCTCCGTGCGCGTGACATCGGGACAGACCGTTGTGGTGGAGGCGGTCTCTACCGGGCGGGTGTGCCCGCAGCCCGGCACCGGAGTCGGCTTGGAAGGCCTGCGCGAGCGCGCCGCGAGCGCCGGCGGCACGCTCGAAGCATGGCAGGCAGAAGAGACATTCACTGTGCGGGCGGAGTTGGCGGCATGATCCGGATTTTGCTTGCGGACGACCAACCGTTGCTGCTCAGTGCGCTCGAAACCATACTGAGCGCGCAAGACGACATCACCGTCGCGGCCACAGCCGCCGATGGGGCGGAGGCGGTGGAGAAGGCGCGGGCGCACCGCATCGACGTCGCCGTGCTCGACATCCGCATGCCGGTGCTGGACGGCATCGCCGCCGCCCGCACAATCATGGAGCTGGGCCCGCGGGTGATCATGCTGACCACGTTCGACGACGACGCGCTCATCCACGCAGCCATCGCCGCCGGCGTCCACGGATTCCTGCTCAAGGACGCAGAGCCGGACGTGCTCGCGGGAGCGGTGCGCGCGGTGGCCGGCGGCGAATCCGTCCTCGCGCCCGGCGTGACCGGCAGGGTGATGGAGTGGGTCCGCGAAGGTCCAGGTAGTCCGGCGTCGGCCACTGCGCTGGAGGGGCTGACTACCCGCGAGCGTGAGGTGCTCGCCGAGATCGGCCGCGGAGCGACTAACGCAGAGATCGCCGCCGCGCTGTACATCGCGGAAACCACAGTGAAAACGCACGTCTCCAGCCTGCTGGCCAAACTCGGCGCACGCGACCGGGTGGCGTTGGCGCTGATCGCGCAACGCGCCGGCATCTCCTCCTAGAGAAGGAGGCGTTGTGGTCCCGCCGACCGATGTGTGAGGCTCGCTCGCCGCGGACGATAGGGGCATGACCGATACACAACTCGCCTGCCGCGGTGTCGCAGTTTCGTTCGGCGGGCACCAGGTGCTGCGCGATATTTCACTGACAACCACCCCGGGCCGCGTCCACGCGCTGTTGGGGCCCAACGGCGCGGGGAAATCGACGCTGATGTCGGTGCTGCTCGGCCTGATCCAGCCGGACGCGGGCGAGGTGACACTAGTGGGCCAGCCGTTCACCCGCGAGGCGCTACGGCACGTGGGCGCCTCGATCAATGACCCCGCCTTCTACAGCCACCTGAGCGCGCGCAACAACCTGCGCGTGCACACTGCGTTGCTCGGCCTGCCCGACACGGAGGCTGACCGGGTGCTCCAACTCGTCGGCCTGCAGGGTGCAGGCAAGAAGAAGGCGGGCACCTTCTCCACTGGAATGAAGGGCAGGTTGGCGCTGGCGCAGGCGCTCATCGGTGAGCCGGAGGTGCTCATTTTGGACGAGCCCCAAAACGGCCTCGACCCCGAGGGCATCGCCCACCTGCGCGCCTACCTGAGGGACTACGCCCGCGCAGGGCGCACTGTGCTGGTCAGCTCCCACCAGTTGGGCGAGGTGCTGCACATGGCGGACGACGCCACCGTCATCGCCGGCGGCGACGTCCGCTTCGCCGGGGAACTTGCGGAGCTCGGGCCGAACTTGGAGGAATCCTTCTTCCGCTTGACCGCAGGGGGCGGGCAATGAGTCTGCTTCGCGCCGAATGGATCCGCGCCAAAGGCTCAACGCTGTGGTGGCTCGCAGGAGCGGGGCTGCTTCTTGGCCTGCTGCTGACTGCTTTTTCGTTGGTCGGCGATGTCGGCTCCGCGAAGTCCCTGCTGTATCCCCAGGGGCTTTTGGTCACCGGTATGGCCGCTCCCGTTGCGGCGCTGTTTGCGGGACTGGCTGAAAACCGCGAGCGCGACTCCCGCGCCGGGGGCACACTCTGGCGGCCCGTCTCCTCCACGGGCACCCGCGCCGCCCGCATCACAGTGGTGTGGCTGGCCCTGGCCGTGTTCGCCGTTCTGGACTTCGTGGTGCCCGTTGCGGCGGCGCTGGTGTTCGGCCTGGACGGCGCTGCGCAAGTCGCGCTCGTCGGTGCGTTTGTATGGCTCGGCATGCTGGGCCCCGCGGGCCTGGCAGCCGCGGCCACACGCCGTGTTGGGCTGTTGCCGACGCTCGTAGCCGCATTCGTGTTCACCATCGAGCTCGGGTACTTCGTGGAGCGAAGCTGGTGGTGGTTTAACCCCGGTGCCTGGCCCGCGCGCTTGGCGTTGCCCACGATGGAGATGCACTTCAACCTGTTGCCGCTGGAGGACACCTCACCCATGGCTGGTGAGTCGCCGTTTCCTGCGCTCGCGCTCACCTTGCTTCTAGCCGCGGCCGGATTCGCCGCTGCCGTGCTCACTCCGCGCCGCACGCGACCCATTCTTAGACGCCGCACCACCCACGAAGTCGTTGCGCCCGCGCTTACTGGGCCGGCCAAGCCGAGGCCCGCGCACACCGGGTTTGTGTCCGCGTGGAAGGGGGTTGCGAGGGCGGGGCGGATGCCGTCGTTAAGCATGGTGCTTGTGCTGACCGCACTGGTACTTTTGTTTGCCACACGTTATCCGGCAGATGTGCGCCAGGCGCTGTTCGCGTACGCGATCCTCCCGGTTGGCGCGGGCGTGTTGCCCACGCTTGTGTGGCCGCGGATCCGCCCGGCATGGGCGCTGATGCAAGTGGAGCACCCGCGAGTCGGCCTCGCGCTAATGAGCTGGTTTACCAGCATCGTTGCGCTTGTGTGCCTGATCGCGGGCGCAGTGGCTGGGAGTGCGCGTTTTGGTGTGCTCGCCGTAATTGCCGGCACCGTCCTCACCCTCGCTGCGCTCGCTGTGACCGTGCGCTTTGGCGTGATGTGGACGCTGGCGGCGACAATCCTGGTCACGATCGTCTCTGTCACCATTGGCGGCGACGTACTGGCGGAGTCCTTCCTGTGGATCGCCGCGGTGCCCGCCTGGCCCGTGACCGCCACCGGCCTGCGGGTGTGGGGTGCGCTCGCGGTTGGCGCAATCCTGCTGGCCGCGGTGGTGGTTGTGCTGCTCCGAGTACTGCGCGGGATGCGCCCGGTCCGTCGCTGAGCCGTGCTTAGCCGGTGCGGGTCAGCGGGCCTTCCGCGTGGTAGCGCCCGGTGGGGGCGTTGTAGGTGGCGCGCTCGCGGGAGTCGTTGATGGAGAAGTGCCAGGTGCCGCCGTTGTCGCAGGTGCCTTCCGTGATGTTCTCGCGGAAACCGTCCTGGATCTCCTCGCCAGCGGAGGCGTGCGTCGGCTCGAGGAGGCCGGCGCAGCCGAGGTCCGGGTAGGTCACCGGGATGCGGCCGCCGCGGTCGCGGGTGCCGAACTGCACGCGGTAGGACTGGTCGTTGAGCTCCGGGATGTCCGAGACCTGCTTCATGGTGCCTTCGCGCGGCACGTTCAGCGGGTCGGGCTGGTCCAGCTCCGCCAGCTGCGCGGTGTCCGTGGTCGGGGTCCAGTGGATCAGGGTCACGTCGTCCAGTGGGTTGCCCACGATGGTCTCCTCCGGGCCGAACGTCTTGACCAGGCGGTTGCCGTGCAGCTCGAACTGGGTCGCGGTCAGCGTCGTACCGTCCGTCTCGTATTGCGTCAGTCCCGGCTGCACGCCGGCGGTGAACACGGTGGGGTAGGTGCCGGCGGCGTCAACCAGGTAGTCGGTGGTGGCCGTGAGGGTGCCGTCGACAAGCTGCAGCACCCGCACCGGTGCCGGGCCTTCCTTGCCAGCGCGCAGGAGCAGCTCGAGTTCGGCGTCGCCGTCGACGTCGATGAGGTCGTAGGTGAACGTGCCGTCGAGGCCGTCCTGGTCGGCGAAGTATTGCGCGGGGTCCGCGAGTGCTGCTGCGTACGCGTCGCGTGTGTTCGGCACCGCCGAGGAGGGCGGGGGCGCGGGGAGGTCGTTCTCGTCCGCAACCGGCGCGACAGGGGCAGCGGCAGGAGCGTCGGCGGGCGGGGCCGCTTCCGCGGCGGAGGCATCGGCGGCGTCAGCGGTGGTCGGGGTGTCTGGGATGTTTCCGTCGCACGCGGCCAGAGTCAGCGAGGCGGCGACGATTGTGGCTGTCATCGTTCGTCTCAACATGGCCGGAGCGTAACCCGCTGACCTTGAAGCGCCCTGAAATTCCCGCACAGGTGTCTAGTAAGAGTGAGGAAATTGGCTCCGACGTGGTGCACGGGCTTTTTGTTACCGTCGGCCGAAATGTCCTGTTCGACGAGACCCCTGCTCAGCGCCTATGCCTACTTCCGACCGACCCACCCGACCGACCACCCCCTCCAGCGCGTTCCTGGAGCGCATGGATGAAGCCGTCCAGGACCGGCTCGCGGAGGCGGAGCCGGACTTTGACCTTGGCGCGAGAAGTCCCGAGCACCTGCAGTCCTGGAAAAACGCAGAGGCGCGGGTGGAAAAGGTCCGTGCTGACCTCGACCACATCGTCCGCGACCTGCACACCCACCCGGAGGAGGCGTTTCAAGAGCACCACGCGCAAGCGGTGATCGCGGAGGCTCTTGAACGCCGCGGGTTCCAGGTGGAACGTGGAGCACATGGCGTATCGACGGCACTACGGGCCGAATGGCGCAGCGCCGACTACAACCCGGCGGTGCATCCCACGGTCGCCGTGCTGGCCGAGTACGACGCGCTTCCCGGCATCGGCCACGCCTGCGGGCACAACGTCATCGCGGCGGCCGGGGTCGGCGCGTTCCTCGGCGCCGTCGGAAGCGGCAGCGGCAGGATCGTGTTCCTCGGCACCCCGGCGGAAGAGGGGCACACCGGCAAGGAGTACATGATCCGCGGCGGCATGCTGGACGGCGTCGATTGCGCGGTGATGATCCACCCGTTTTCCTACGACCTTGTCTCCCACGTGTGGGTGGGGCGCCGCACGCTGACCGCCACGTTTACCGGCGTACCCGCGCACGCCTCGATGCAGCCGTACATGGGGCGAAACGCGCTCGACGCGGCCACGCTCGCTTATCAAGGGTGCGGTCTGCTGCGCCAGCAGATGCCGCCCTCGGACAGGTTGCACGCTGTGCTTCCCGACGGCGGAGCCCGCGCCTCGATCATCCCGGAGACCGCCACCCTGCAGCTGTATGTCCGCTCGCTGTACACCGAGACGCTGATGGACCTAAGTCAGCGCGTCGAGGACATCCTCAAAGGCGCGGCGCTGATGACAGGCACGGCAGTGGATGTGCAATGGGACGAACATCCGATGTCGCTGCCTGTGCGAAACAACGCGACGCTCGCCAGGCGGTGGGGTGCCACGCAAGCGTCACGCGGACGCGACGTGCTCCCGGCGGGAACCCTGCCGGATTCGCAGGCCGCATCGACCGACTTCGGCAACGTGTCCCACCTGGTTCCGGGCATCCATCCGCTGGTGAAGATCGCGCCGGAGGGCACCGCGCTGCACACCACCGATTTCGCCGCGGCGGCGATCTCGAACCAGGCGTTTGCAGGCGCGTTCGACGCCGCGGTGGGATTGGCGCAAACCATTGCGGACATCCTCAACGACCCGCAGCTGTTGGCCGACGCCCAAGAAGAGTTCGATACCGCAGGCGGCGCGATTTCGGTGGAGGAGCTGCTCGCCGGCGCGACCGAGCAGCGCTAGTAGTAGAAGGGGAATTCCTCCCAATTCGGGGGCGCTTTTCGTGAGAAGCGAACTGTAAACCTGCGTACCGTGGAGGTATGAGCGTTCCACAAAATATCGAAAACCGTCCCATAGCAGTGATTGGCGCGGGCGTGCTCGGCGCCCGCATCGCCCTGATGATGGCTGACCGCGGAGGCACCGTCCACCTCTCTGACCCCGTCTCACAGGAGGCGCTGGATAAAGCTAAGGCCTACATCGACGAGAACCTAGAAAAAACCGTTGAATCGTTCAACGCCGACGACGGGTTCGATGGCGGGTTTAGGCCAGGTGAAGTGAAGTATTTCACCGATAACTCTGAGGCTGCGAAAGGTGCTTGGCTGGTTATCGAGGCGGTACCGGAGAAGATCGACATCAAAAATTCAACCTACGAGGACATCGCCGAAGCACTCGATGATGATGCGATTCTGACCACAAACTCATCTTCCTACGCCTCGTCGACGTTTGTCGACCACGTTAAAGACCCGACGCGGTTCCTTAACACCCACTTTGGGATGCCGCCGGAAAAGAACTTTATTGAAATCATGGGATGCGGTCAGACCGACGATGAGGTCTACGAGTTCTTACTCGAAGAGATGCCGAAGTTTGGCCTCGTGTCCGTGCCGGTGCTCAAGGAATCCACCGGCTTTGCCATCAACCGCATCTGGGCGGCGATTAAGCGTGAAGCACTAGCGGTGGTGGGTGAGGGCGTGTCCACACCGGAGGCCGTCGATAAGGGCCTATCCAACCTCTTGGGCACACAGATGGGGCCGTTCGCTCTTATGGACGCTGTCGGCCTAGACACCGTTAAAAACATTGAGGAGCACTACCACGAGGAGCTGCCGTGGACGAACCCGGCTGCACTCGAGGCGGTGGCCAAACTTGTCGACGAAGGCAAGCTTGGCCAGAAGACCGGCGAGGGGTTCTACGACTGGTCTTCTGGCAAGCCTGCACCGAAACAGCGCTAGTAGTAGAACGGGAATTCCTCCCAATTCGGCGGGCGCTTCTGTAAAAACGAGTCGCGGCCCTCGACGGCCTCGTCGGTCATGTACGCCAGGCGGGTGGCCTCGCCGGCGAAGACTTGCTGGCCCATCAGCCCGTCGTCCACAAGGTTGAACGCGAACTTCAGCATGCGCTGCGCGGTGGGGGACTTGCCGTTGATTTCACGGGCGACCTGGATCGCCTCGTCCTCAAGCGAGGCATGCGGCGCGACGATGTTCACCGCGCCCATGCGCTGCATCTCCTCCGCGGTGTAGGTGCGGCCCAAAAAGAAGATCTCGCGCGCGAACTTCTGCCCCACCATCTTGGCCAAATACGCCGAGCCGTAGCCGGCGTCGAAGGACCCCACGTCCGCGTCGGTCTGCTTGAAGCGGGCCTCCTCGCGCGAGGCGATGGTCAAGTCGCACACCACGTGCAGCGAGTGCCCGCCGCCGGCCGCCCAGCCATTGACCACGGCGATGACCACCTTCGGCATCGTGCGGATCAACCGCTGCACCTCCAGGATGTGCAGGCGTCCGCCCTCGGCCTTCACACGGGCCTCGTCGACCGTCTCTGCTGTCTCGCCGCCGGCGTATTGGTAGCCGGAGCGGCCCCGGATGCGCTGGTCGCCGCCGGAGCAAAACGCCCACCCGCCGTCTTTCTCGCTCGGCCCGTTGCCGGTGAGCAGCACCACGCCTACCGACGGATCGCGCCGGGCGTGATCCAACGCCTGGTAGAGCTCGTCCACGGTGTGGGGGCGAAACGCGTTGCGCACCTCGGGGCGGTCGAAGGCGATGCGCACGGTGCCGTCGGCACGCGTGTCGCCCACGTGGCGGTGGTAGGTGATGTCCGTGAAATCGAAGCCCTCGACCTCGCGCCACTGTGTGGGGTCGAAGGGCTGGGCGGTGGAGTACTGCATGGGGGTAAGCGTACCCATACACCCCTTTTGGTTAGGGCAGCCTTGCTTTAATATCAGCATCATGCAAGAGCATGTGCTTATCGACGTCCCCGTCGGCCACAACGCCACCATCACGCACGTGAGCTGCCCGACGGCGCGTCGGCTGCGCGAGCTGGGCCTCCGCGCCGGTGCAGAAGTGACCGTCATGCAGAAAACCGCTGGCGGCGGCCGCGTGATCAAGGTCCGTGGCTCCCACTACGCACTGGGCAAAGACACCCTTCGCCGCATCACCATCGCTCCGGCCGAGCAGGCCGCGTAATGGCCGACTGCCACGGAGCCCCGGTCGCCGACATCGCACCGGTGGGCACGCCCACCATCGCGCTGGTCGGTGCACCGAACGCGGGCAAGTCCACGCTGTTCAACGCGTTGACGGGCGCGAGCGCGACCATGGGCAACTACCCGGGCACCACCGTCGAGGTCGCCCGCGGCGTGTGGCGCCCCGCCGGCGCCACCTACAACATCGTCGACTTTCCGGGCGCGTACTCGCTGGACCCCGTCAGCCCCGATGAGGCACTCACGCGCGAGCTGCTTATCGACGACACACGTGACCGCCCCGACCTCGTCCTGGCGGCGGTGGACACCTCCAACCTGGCGCGCGGCCTGTACTTGGTGGCACAACTGGCGGAGCACCCGTACCGGCTGGTGGGGGGGCTGACCAAGAGCGACGTGGCGGCCAAGCAGGGCTTGGAGGTGGACCCGGTTGCGCTCGAGCGGGAACTGGGCGTGCCGGTTGTTGTGCTGGACCCGCGGCGGAGGGACGTTGGTGGGGTGGCGGAGCTCGTCGCTAAGCAACTGCACGTACCTGGCGTGGCGGCGCGTGAGGTGGCGGCCGGCGACGAGTTCGCGCAGGCCGACGAGCGTTTTGAGTGGATTGACAACGCGGTGTCCGCCGCGACCGTGCGCGACGAGCACCGCGACACCCTGACCGAGGCCGTGGACCGTGTCGTGCTGCACCCTGTGGCCGGCCCGTTGATCTTTTTGGCCGCCATGTTCGCGGTCTTCCAGATCACCACCACCGTCGCGGCACCCCTGCAGGACGCGCTGGACGCCTTCTTCACCGGGCCGCTGTCGGACTGGGCCAGCGCTGGCCTGGAGCGCATCGGCCTGGGCTACCCGTTTGTGCAGGGGCTCATTGTCAACGGGCTGATCGGCGGCGTTGGCATGGTACTCACGTTCGTGCCGCTGATGGCGCTGATGTTTCTGTGCTTGGCAGTGCTGGAGGACTCCGGGTACATGGCCCGAGCCGCAGTGGTGGCGGACCGGTTGATGCGCGCGATTGGGCTGCCAGGCAAGGCGTTCATCCCGCTGATCGTGGGATTCGGGTGCAACGTCCCGGCGATCTCCGCCACGCGCGTGCTGGCCACCCCGGAGCAGCGGCGGCTGACGGCACTGCTGGTGCCGTTTACCTCATGCTCCGCGCGCTTGACGGTGTACGTGATGCTGGCGCAGACGTTCTTCCCGGACCACGCTGGCACGGTGGTGTTCGCCATGTACGTGGTCTCCATTGCTCTCGTGGTGCTAGCCGGGCTTCTGCTGCGCGGCACTCTTTGGCGGACGATGGGCTCGGACCCGCTGGTGATCGACCTGCCCACCTACCAGCTACCCACCGCGCGGCTGAGCCTGTCCGTGATGTGGTCGCGCCTGAAGGGCTTCCTCAACACCGCAGGCGGCATCATCGTCGCCACCGTGGTGGTCATCTGGGCGCTCCAATCCACACCCGCGGTGGGCGGGTACAGCTGGGGCGACGAGGACCTGGCGCCGGCGGACTCTGCCTACGGTGTGGCTTCCGGCGCGGTTGCCCCAGTGTTTGAGCCTGCGGGCTTCGGCTCCTGGTCGCTCACCGGCCCGCTGGTCACCGGCTTTCTGGCCAAAGAGGCGGTGATTTCCACCTGGGCGCAGACCTACGCGCTGGAGGACCCGTCGGGCCTCGAGCCTAAGGAGCAGGGCACCTCCGACCTGGCCGCCGCGGTGCGCGCGGACTTCGACCAGGCCTCCGGCGGGCACAGGATCGCCGCGGTGTGGGCCTACATGATCTTCCTCATGGCGTACACCCCGTGCGTGGCTACGCTCGCCGCGCAGCGCCGCGAGATCGGCTGGAAGTGGACCCTGCTCGGGCTTGTGGGCCAACTCGCGCTCGCGTGGGCGCTGGCCGTGGGCACCTTCCAGCTGCTGAAGGTGTTCTTCTGATGCGCCCCATGCAGGCCGTTGTGGCAGCTATCAAAGACGGTGCACGCTCCCGCGCCGACATCCGCCGCGTGACGGGGCTGACGGATTCCACCGTGGACGCCGTGGTCCACCACCTCGAGCGCACCGGCCACCTCACGCTGGAAGAGCTCGGCTCGTCTTGCGCCGGCGGCAACTGCGGCTCCTGCATCGCCGCCGCGGCCAACGGCATGACGTGCGCGGACAGGCCGAAGGGGCCGGTCGCTCTCGTGCTGACCAAGCGGCCGCAGTAGCCTCTTTGCAACTACCTCGGCCGGTAAAGAGGTATAAAGCACCCATGCTGCCTTCCGCCGACGAGATCCTCGAGCGCGCCCACGTCGTCGCCCTGCCCATGGCCGTGAAATTCCGCGGCGTGACCACCCGCGAAGCCCTGCTCATCGACGGCCCCGCCGGTTGGGGCGAGTTCTCCCCGTTCACCGAATACGGCCCGCAGGAATCCGCCGCGTGGCTGGCCGCCGGCATCGAGGCGGCGTTCACCGGCCTGCCTTCAGCAGAGGGCAGCGTGGAGGTCAACGGCACCATCCCGGCCGTCGCCGACGTCGAGCCGGTGCTGGCGCGCTACCCCGGCGTTTCCACCTTCAAAATCAAGGTGGCGGAGAAGGGGCAATCGCTTGACGACGACCTCCGGCGCGTCGCCGCCGTCCGCCAACTTCGCCCCGACGCGACCCTTCGCGTGGACGCCAACCGCGGCTGGCGCGTCGAAGAGGCCGTCGAGGCCGCCGAGAAACTCGGCGAGTTGGAGTACATCGAGCAGCCCTGCGCCACCGTGGAGGAACTCGCGGAAGTCCGGCGGCGCACCAGAACGCCGATCGCGGCCGACGAGTCCATTCGCCGCGCCGCCGACCCATACCGTGTGGCCGAACTCGGGGCGGCTGATGTGGCGGTGTGCAAGGTGGCGCCGTTAGGTGGCGTCGATAAGCTTCTGCGCATTGCTGGGGATCTCAACCTCGATGTGACCGTGGCCAGCGCGTTGGATACCGCCGTCGGGATGGACGCGGGGCTGGTGGCCGCGAAACTTGCCGGCTCGCGCGCGGCTGGACTGGCCACGCAGCGGCTGTTTGTTGAAGACGTCGCGGAGCCCCGGGAGATCACAAACGGGCGCATGGCAGTAACTCGCACCACCCCCGATCCGGACAGGCTGCACGCGCTGCGGGCGCCGGCGGACCGCCGCGACTGGTGGTTCGACCGCGTCCGCGCCTGCGTAGAGGTGCTAAATCAGCGCCCCCGAATCCGGGTGTAATTTCGGAAACGGGTGTGGGAATCAGGGGGTGTCCGCTAACCTTTCGCCCATGTCGACTCCCGTGATCCACGATTCCGCCGCCCTTTCCGACGGCGACCTCGCCAAAGCACCCGAACCCGGCGAGTGGCGCCGCCAACTCATCGGCCTGATCACCGGCGTGATCCTCGCCGCGCTCGTCTACTTCTTTTTCCCCTCCGGCGCGGCCGATACCGTCGCTCAGTCCTCCGGCGCGAAGGAAGGCGTGGAGTACTCCGCCGACACCATGCGCATCGTCGCCGCCACCACCGTCCTCATGGGCGCGTGGTGGATGACCGAGGCGATCCCGCTGGCCGCCACCGCGCTGCTGCCCATTGCCGTGTTCCCGCTGGCGGGTGTCGCGCCGTTTAAGGACGTCTCCTCGCCGTACGCGTCCGCGACGATCTTTTTGTTCATGGGCGGCTTCCTCATGGCCCTGGGCCTGCAGCGCTGGAACCTGCACCGCCGCCTGGCGCTGATGGTGGTCAAGGTGGTGGGCACCAGCCCGAAGCGCATCATTTTGGGCTTCATGCTCGCCACCGGCTTTATGTCCATGTGGGTGTCCAACACAGCCACCGCCGTGGTGATGCTGCCCATCGGCACCTCCGTGCTCATGCTCACCGCGGACACCGTCGGCGGGATGAAAAACCAGAAGAAGTTCGCTACCGCGCTCATGCTGGCGATCGCGTACTCGGCGTCCATCGGCTCGCTGGCAACGCTCATCGGCACCCCGCCGAACGCGCTGCTGAAGGGCTACATGGAAGAAGCCCACGGCATCGTCATCGGCTTCGGCGAGTGGATGCTGGTGGGCCTGCCGGTGGCCGTGGTGTTCACCTTCATCGCGTGGTGGGTGCTCATCACCGTGTTCAAGCCTGAGGTGGACACCATCCCGGGCGGGCGCGAGCTCATCGACGCCGAGCTGAAAAAGCTCGGCCCCTGGACCTTCCCCCAGGTCGCAGTCGGTGTGATTTTCCTCGTGGCCGCATTGGCGTGGATCTTCATCCCGCTTGGCCGCAGCCAGTTCGGCTGGGACTTCCCGTACGACGACGCGATTGTGGGCATCATCGCCGGCTTGCTCATGTTCATCGTGCCCGGCACCTCCAACGGCAAGCGTCTGTTGGACTGGGAGACGGCCAACGAGATGCCGTGGGACGTGCTGCTGCTGTTCGGCGGCGGGCTTTCCCTGTCCGCCATGTTCACCGCTACTGGCCTGTCCCTGTGGATCGGCGAGAAGGCCAAGGGGCTGGCGTCGCTGCCGATGATCCTGCTTATCTTCGCAGTCGCCGCGCTCG
Source organism: Corynebacterium sp. HMSC05H05 (assembly GCF_001807265.1). GTDB lineage: Bacteria > Actinomycetota > Actinomycetes > Mycobacteriales > Mycobacteriaceae > Corynebacterium. The sequence goes on along the minus strand of NZ_KV788410.1, from coordinate 4,691 downwards.
TGCTGATCTTGACGGAGCTGACCTCTAACACCGCCACGGCCGCGACGTTCCTGCCCATTATGGGCGGCGTCGCAGTGGGCATCGGGCTTACCGACGCCACGGAGATGAACGTCATGCTGCTCGCCATCCCGGTAGCACTGGCCGCCACCTGTGCGTTCATGCTGCCGGTGGCGACCCCGCCGAACGCGATCGCGTACTCCTCCGGCTACGTCACCATGGGCGAGATGATCAAGGGCGGCGTCTGGCTCAACGTGATCGCCATGGTGCTGATCACGCTGGCGACCTACCTCATCGCGGTGCCAGTGTTCGGGCTGGTGCTGTAAGAGACCGCAGAATGGGGGAGGGCCCGCACGACAATGTGTGTGGCCCTCTTTTTGGTAGATTCTGATTTTTGGTGTGCTGTGCTACGTCGCAAGACGGCGTGGGATGGCGCGGTACGAAGACAACAGCAGTGGAGTCAAGGAAATCGAACCTTGAACAGAATGGATCCGACCCGTCACCAACGGGAGTTGCGTGGCCTTCAGTCGCGACGCTCGAAGCCGACGATTCTTGATGTGGCTGCGGCTGCCGGCGTTTCTAAGTCCACCGTTTCCCGCGTCATCCGGCAAGACTCGCGTGTCGCGGAAACAACGCGGCAAGCGGTTGAACAGGCGATCAGACAGCTGGGGTACGTCCCCGCGATGTCCGCTCAGCTCATGAGGGCGGAGCCTGCCCCGACCATTGGGCTCTTGATTAGCTCCATCGATATCCCGATTTTCGCGCAGCTGAACCGGCATCTCCACGAAGGATTGACTGAGCTCGGGTTCCATGTGATCCAGCAGACGGTCACCCACTCGACCCGTGAGTCGAACGAGGCGGCGTTGGAGAATCTCGCCAGCATGCCGATCCAGGGCATGCTCGTGTCTGTCGGCGGAGTCGAGTCGGAACAGCATCTTCGGTTTGCGCAACAAATGCCCTTGGTTGTCGTGGGGCGGCCCGAACCGACAGGGCAGCTGGACACGGTTGGTTTCGACGAAGAAGCGCACGCACGGTTGATCGTGGATCACCTCATTGAACTCGGGCACACGAGGATCATGATGCAAGAGGCTCCACAGGATCGCTCTATGGGCACGTGGATGAGAGCCGAGGCGCAAAAGGCATACGCGGCATCAAAGGGTCTGGATTTTGCTTCGGCCATCACCTTTGGAATGAAGGAGCAAGACCTTATCCGGTGGGTCGACGCTGTGTACCGTGACGGATATACGGCGATCACGGGGCTTTTTGACCGCAATGCTATTGCAGTGCTCAGGGCGGCAAAAAAGCTAGGGATTAACGTTCCGGGGCAGCTTTCAGTTACCGGGTCAGACGGGGTCCTCGAAGGACTGGATCTCATCGGGCTGACCACGGTCCGAAAGCCTGTCGAGACGGTTGGGCGGATGGCCGCACGGCGAATCGTGGAAATGATTCAGTCTGACGGTGCGGATAGCGAACGTATGCGACATCTTGTCGCCGGGGAGCTCGTAGTTGGAACCACCACTGGCCGGGTGAACTGAAGAAGGGCCGCTCTGCATAGAGCGGCCCTTCGGGTGTTCGAGCTAGAACATCAGCAGCGGGGGGAACGAAAGCATGTCGTCGAAGACATTGAATGCTGGCCGCTCCAAGTCGAAGGTGTCGATTTCCTGGACCCACGCAGAGTAGCGCTCTGCCAGTTCTGAGTTGACCTGCTCCGTAGTTTCGGAGGCCGTCAGGCGGTAGCCGAGACTGCAATGAAAACGGTAGGTATCAAAGTGCTGGTCCTTGATCTCTAGCACGTCACGCAAACTCGACCGAAACTCGTAGAGCTGCCCAGCCATTTCCTCGTCTGCAGGGACGAGATGAACGGTAAGCGAGACGCCGAGGTCGTAGACGTAGTCCGGCTTCATACGCAGCGGCGGTAGGGCGGGAATCCTGTCCCGCGCATCAATGAGCCGCGTGCGGATCAGCTCTACCGCCTCCGTCATGTCTGACGCAGGTTTCAACCAGTCCGGCCACCGGGCTTCTTCGCCAATGAATTTCCGGTCTTTGAGCCCGGGAAACACCGTCATGTGGTAGCTCGAAGGCGGAAGTAGCGCGAAATGCTGCGTCATCCCGTGCTCCACGGCGTCGCCCTGGATGCGTTCGCACACTTCGTAGCTGGGGCTGTCCTCTACAACGTTTGCGACAAACGTGCAGCCGCGGTGCCGCTTAGCGGTGCCGTCAGCCTTGAACTTCTCGAAGGTTCGTTGATCTGAGGCAGGGGGAAAAGAATTCAACGGTTTACTCCAACCTCTACTACTTGCCCGCGCGTTCGTTGTACGAGGTGATTTCCGCGTTAGCGCCCTGTTGTGCTTCTTCGAGTGCCGTCTTGGGATCGCTGCCGTTGGCGATGGAGGACATCGCGGACTGGTAGGAATTTCGCGCAGAGTTCAGCGCACCGGTTTTGCAGCCGGCGGTCACCTTGTTGCTCGGGGTGTTCTGGATCTGGGCGATCAGAGATTGCTGCTGCTTCGTGAGGTCAGCCAACGACTCGCCTGCGCCCTTCGAGGTGGGCAGGTAGCCGGTCTGGTCGAAGATCTTCTTCTGCACCTCGTCGGTGCCGACGTACTGCATGAACTCCCATGCAGCCTGCTGGGTGTCCTTGGAGTGGCCTTCCTTGATAGCCCAGAGCGAGTTGCCGCCCGGAACCGCGCCCGCTTCGTCGGTGTCACGCGGCAGAGAAAGGATGGACCAATCGAAGTTCGGGTTCGCGCTCACGATGTTGCCGTAGTTGCCGGAGGAGTTCAGCTGAATTGCTGCCTGGTCAGCCAAGAACGCGCCCGTGGCGGCGGAACCGTCGTTACCCGGGTTGTGGATTGCACCCTTTGAGTACAGCTCGCCGATGCGCTTCCAAAGTGCTTCAGTTTCGGGCGACGTCAGGTTGAACTCGGTGGCGGCGGTGTCGACGCCATTTTCGGGGGAGCACATGTACTGGCCGGTCATTGACTGGAACTGCTCCATGTACCAACCGCTGTGGTGGAACGTCAGACCGGCCTTGCCAGTCTTGTCGTGGATTTTCTCGGCGGCGTCGAGCAGCCCGTTGACGGTGGACAGGTCGTCGTGGCTCACGCCGGCCGCTGTCAGCTCGGTGTCGTTGGTGTAGATCGCGGGCTGGGACACCATGAACGGCATCGAGTACATCTTGCCGTCGAAGGTGTAGTAGTTGCCCACAACATCCATGAGGTTGTCGAAGTTGTAGTCGCCGCCGAGTTCCTGGGCAGGTGCGGCAACACCGGCATCGCGCAGATATGCAGTTTGAACGTCGGAAGCCTGGAGGAGCGCGGGTAGGTCGTTGGTCTGGACGGAAGCGATGAACTTTGCAATCGCGTCCTCGTAGCTGCCCTGGTAGGAAGCCTGGACCTCAATCTCGCCTTTGTGCTCGTTGTTGAAGTCGTTGACGATCTCCTCCAGTGTGGTGGCGGCTGCGCCGGATGCGGAGTGCCAGAAATCGACGACAACGGCACCGTCGGCGGTTTTCTCGGTGTCGCCGCCGCCGGCGGAGTCGCCGCAGGCGACGAGGGTGGTGGACAGTGCAGCAGCAGTTGCGACAGCGATGACGTGCTTGAGCTTGGACATTATTTGACGGCTCCTTCGGTGAGACCACGTGTCAGGTACTTCTGACCGAACACGACGAGTAGGACAGTTGGGATGACGGCGATCATGAGGCCGGCAAGGACAAGGCCGGTGTCGATTGCTGCCTCGTCTGCGAGCGACTTGATGCCTGGTTGGATGGTGCGGACAGAGGCGGACTGCGTAATCAGCAGCGGCCACATGTACCCGTTCCAGGCCGCGATGGCGCTGGTGACGATGGCGGTCATGCAGACCGACCGGTTGAGGGGAAGGAGGAAGGACCAGAGGAACTTGAACGGTCCGACCCCTTCGAGGATGGTCGCTTCTCGGATTTCCTTGGGGAATTCCTTAAAGGCTTGGTAGAAGAGGAAGAGGGTGAAACTGGACGCCAGGTACGGAATGAAGATGCCTACGACGGTGTCGTAGAAGCCCATGCTCCGAACAGTGAGGTAATTACCGATGACGGAGACTTCGCCCGGGATCATCATCGGCAGGAGGAAGAAGACCAATGCCTTTGATGCGCCGGGGAGGCGTCCGAACACCAGCGCATACGCTGCGAGTACCGAGGTGACGAACTGCCCAGTGGTTTGGCAGACGGTGACTATGACTGAATTGATCAGCTGTTGCCCCACAGCGGATTGATTCCACGCGCGCGGGTAGTTGTCCAGTGTCGTTTCCCCGAAGAACAGGGAGTCGATACCTGCCTGGATGTCGCCCGACGTGCGGAACGATCCGATGATTGCGTACAGGACCGGAAACGCTACCGCGAGGCAGATGATCAGCAGCCAAATCCAGATGAGGATTGTGGCGAAAGGAGAGCGGAGGTTGTTGTTCATTGTTCTTACCTCTTATTCCGGTTGGATAGCCAGAATTGAATGAGCGTGAGGATGAGGATGATGACGAACAGCACCATGCCTCGAGCAGATGCAGCTGCGAAGTCAGCCGTGCCGCCGCCGAACGCGAGGGTGTAGATATCGAGAACGAGTGTTCTTGTTGAGTTACCTGGGCCGCCGCCGGTGAGCACCTGGAAAATGGTGAATTCCTTCAAGGCAGCCAGAGAGTGTCCGATTCTTTGTGTGCGGGGGTTT
>NZ_KV788409.1 GCF_001807265.1 Corynebacterium sp. HMSC05H05 | reverse complement strand
ATAGTGGACGCGAGTATCTTTCTTTTTTGTGTTTTGGTGTTTATACCTTGATTGTTTGTGTGTCCGTGTGTTTTGTTACGGGCGTATGGTGGATGCCTTGGCATGCTGAGCCGATGAAGGACGTGTGAGGCTGCGTTATGCCTCGGGGAGTTGCCAACAAAGCGTTGATCCGAGGATGTCCGAATGGGGAAACCCAGCACCAGTTGTGTGGTGTTACCCGCAGGTGAATACATAGTCTGTGTGGGGGTTGACGCGGGGAAGTGAAACATCTCAGTACCCGTAGGAGAAGAAAACAATTGTGATTCCGTGTGTAGTGGCGAGCGATAGCGGATGAGGCTAAACCGTGTGCGTGTGATACCTGGCAGGGGTTGCGTGTGCGGTGTTGTGGGGCGTAAATGTTGCAGGCTGCCGACTGCAAGCGCGATGCGCACATATCAGCGGAAGCATCTGGGATGGTGCACCGGAGTAGGTGATGAGTCCTGTACGTGAAGGTGTGTGTGGTTGTGTTGTTTGTGTTTTT
>NZ_KV788408.1 GCF_001807265.1 Corynebacterium sp. HMSC05H05 | reverse complement strand
GGAATTCAACCACGCCACCACCGGCACACACCCAAAAGGCGTCTGCCACACAGTGTACAAAACGAGGCAGGCAAACACACCCACGCAACAAAAGTACATTGGCACACTATCGAGTTCTCAAACAACACCAGCACACCCAACACCAACCCACACAACAGTGAGCCAGCCTCAAGTGACTTTGGAATCCACCAGCGATTGTTTTCCTGCCCGCCACACAAACCAGAGAACCTTGAACCAGTCTCTCCAGCGGGGCGTTGTCGGTCTCGCTGACTCGATATAAGTTACACACACCCCACACACAACACAAACCCGCAGCGCACGGCAGGTTTTTATGCGCGTTCTACATGCGCTCCAAGCGCATTCAACTGCTCGACAAAGGCCGGGTATCCGCGATCGATGTGGTGCACCTCGTGCACGGTGGTCACACCGTCGGCGACCAGGCCGGCAAGCACTAAACCGGCGCCGGCGCGGATGTCGGAGGACCACACGTCGGTGGAAGACAGCTGGTCCACCCCGCGCAGCATGACGTGGTGGCCGTCCACGTTGGCGTCAGCTCCCAGGCGCAGCATCTCGTCGACGAAGCGGAAGCGTGCCTCGAAGACGTTCTCGGTAATCACGGAAACCCCGTCCGCAATCGTTGCGAGTGCGATCGCCATGGGTTGCAGGTCCGTGGGGAATCCGGGGTACGGCAAGGTCTGGTAGTCCACGGCGCGGGGGCGCTCGTCCATGCGCACTCGGAACCCGTTGTCGTAGGTCTCTACATCGGCGCCAGCGAGTTTTAGTTTCGACAACGCCAAGTGCAGATGCCCGGGCGCAGCACCGGTGACGGTGATGTCGCCCTGCGTCATTGCCGCCGCGTACGCCCAAGTGCCGGCGACGATACGGTCGCCGACCACGGTGTGCTCCGTTGGCGAAAGCGCCTCCACCCCGTCGACGGTGATGGTGGACGTGCCTGCGCCGTCGATGCGCGCGCCCATGGAATTGAGCATGGAGCACAGGTCCACAATCTCCGGCTCTCGCGCCGCGTTGTCCAGCACGGTTCGCCCCTCTGCGAGCACCGCCGCGGTGACGATGTTCTCAGTCGCACCCACCGACGGGAAGTCCAGCTTGATGGAAGCCCCGGTGAGCTTCTCTGCACGTGCAACCACTGCTCCGTGCTCGATGTGGGTGGTCGCGCCCAGCTTCTCCAAGCCGGACTGATGCATGTCCAGCGGCCGCGACCCAATGGCGTCACCGCCCGGGAGCGCCACGTACGCCTCGGTGCAGCGGGCGACCAACGGTCCGAGCACTGCCACAGAAGCGCGGAACTGGCGTACCGCGTCAAAGTCGGCGTGCGGGGACACCTCGGCCGGAGTATGGATGCGCACGACATCGCCTTCGATCTCCACCTCGCACCCCAGTCCGACAAGGACGTCGCGCATCAGCGGGACATCCAAAATCTGGGGGCAGTTGCGCAGCGTGGTGGTGCCTTCGGCCAGAAGGGCCGCGGCCATCAGCTTGAGCACGCTGTTCTTGGCGCCGTCGACGCGAACTTCGCCCGCAAGTCGGGCGCCGCCTGAAACCAAAAACCGTTCTTTCACGTCCGCCACAGTACAGAACCGGAGGGACGTCGATAAGCAATTGCCTAAGGCAGCGCGCCGATGCGGCGGGCGGCGTTGACTGCTTCATAACGGGTGTGAGCACCGAGTTTGCGCATCACGCTGCGCAGGTAGGACTTCACAGTCTCCGCGCCGATGCCCATCTCGGCGGCGGCCTCGACGTTGGTGTGCCCCAGCGCCACGCACGCGAGCACGTCGAGCTCGCGTGCCGAAAGCTTGGTCGTCTGTTTGACGGCAACCGGCGAAACCAGCTGCTCGCAGAGCTGCTCCAGCTCCTTGCGCAGCTTCTCGTCCTCCACCCGGTTGGTCAGCATGCGCAGCTTGGAGTGGGTTGCGCGGACCTGTTCCCACTCCGCGCCGTTCATCGCGCGGCCGGTCTTGGCGCCTGCCCGGTCCCCTCCCTCAGAAGACCGCAACGCCGCGTTGACGGCGAGCTCCTGCTCGAGGGTGCGCGCGGTCATGGCGACCTCTTCGATGACCTTGTCGCCCAAACGCACTGGCGAGTGCACGCCCACATACAAAACGCCCCGAATCTCCCGCTGCACGATCACCGGCACCGCCACGACGGAGTGCAGGCCCTCGTCCTGAATCTGCTGGTCGTACTCGTGCGAGATCACGGCAGCGCGCGTGTAGTCGGCGATACCCACGGCGCGGCGGGTGGACACGACACGCCCGCCCACGCCGGCGCCCTCGGCGATACTGAGGTTCTGCAGGGCCGGGGTACGCAGGCCGATCCACTGGGTGATCTGGATCCGGTTGTCCGACAAGAGGGTGCCGTACATGGCAACTGGAATGCCGGTTGCGGTCTTCAGCGCGGTCAGGGCCGCGCGGATCGCGTCATCGTCGTCCTTGATGCGCTGCGCATCCATCGTCATACGTGTCGCCTTCCACCGTTTCGGGGGCACCCGTTTGGGGCACACCCGAATCCGAACAGGACTCAAAAACAAACGTGATCATATCGCGCGAACGGGGGTAGCCAAACTTAACCCCGTTCCAAAAGCGTTCAACGCGCGCTGCCGGACCAAACCAAATCCTATCTCCGAACCGTGCGGTTCACACACAACAAACCGTCTTGTCTACTTCGGGGTGTATGCTGTCCCCCGGACAACCAATGGACCACTGAAACCCCAGGAGGGGATGAATTATGGCGAAGATCGCAAGCAACGTTCTGGATCTCATCGGCGGCACCCCGCTCGTCGAGCTGAAGGACATCACCGAGGCCAACGGCTCGAAGGCCCGCGTGCTGGCCAAGCTGGAGTTCTACAATCCGGCAAACTCCGTCAAGGACCGCATTGGCAAGGCCATCATCGAGGCCGCAGAGGCATCCGGCGACCTGAAACCGGGCGGCACAATCGTGGAGGCCACCTCCGGAAACACCGGCATCGCACTCGCGCTCGCGGGCGCGGCAAAGGGCTACAAGGTCATCCTGACCATGCCGGAGACCATGTCCAACGAGCGCCGCGTGCTCCTGCGCGCCTACGGCGCAGAAATCGTGCTCACCCCGGGCGCCGCCGGTATGAAGGGTGCCGTGGAGAAGGCCAACGAGCTGGTGGAGCAGAACGAGGGCGCCATCCTGGCCCGCCAGTTTGAGAACGAGGCCAACCCGAAGATCCACTACGCCACGACCGGCCCGGAGATCTGGGAGGACACCGACGGCGAGGTGGACATCCTCGTCGCAGGTGTGGGCACCGGCGGCACCATCTCGGGCGCCGGCAAGTACCTCAAGGAGCAGAAGGCGGACGTCAAGGCCGTGGCCGTCGAGCCGGCCGCTTCCCCGCTGCTGTCCAAGGGCGAGGCTGGCCCGCACAAGATCCAGGGTCTGGGCGCGAACTTCATCCCGGGCACGCTGGACCGCAACGTCGTGGACGAAATCATCGCCGTGACCAACGAGGACGCCGTGTCCACCTCCCGCGAGCTCGCGGTCAAGGACGCCATCCTCGGCGGCATCTCCGCGGGTGCGAACGTCAAGGCCGCGCTGGAGCTGGCTGCGCGCGAGGAAAACGCGGATAAGACCATCGTGGTGATCATCCCGGACTTCGGCGAGCGCTACGTCTCCACCGTCCTGTACGAGGACATCCGCGACTAAGCACCTTTTGCTTAGCGACGAGCTGCCGCCCCTCCCCCGGCACCGACCCATTCGGCGGCGGGGCTGGCGTGCCGGGGCTGGCGATGGACCGACTCGGCGTCTAGGTCCCCGCGACCCGCTCGCGCCACCCGGCCGCTAGCCCGAAACCCGCCAACCGGCTACCCGTCGAAAACTCGGCTGGTAGCCAGTTGTAGGTAGCCGGTTTCTTCGTGCGAGCAGCAAATGGTGAACGGCAGATGGTGAAGATCCGAGGCGGGATCAAGCGGTTAATGCGCCACGTTTGAA
>NZ_KV788407.1 GCF_001807265.1 Corynebacterium sp. HMSC05H05 | reverse complement strand
GTCGAGGTGGCGCATTCACCCACTGACAACTCCGGCCATACTAGGGGTCCTCCGCTCGGGGTCTGCGGGAGAGTGCTGCCGGTTGGCCCGCCCAAACAGACCGCAGCGCACCGCGGCGCCGCGCCAGCTAGAAGAACTTGCCCTTCTGCATGCGCTTCATCGCCTCGTTGAAGTCGAGGTTGTTCAGGTCCATGCCCTGCATGCCCGCCGGCAGCTGTTCCTGGAGCTTCTCCAGCTCCTTCGGGTCCGGCATACCGCCGCCCATGCCCGGCATGCCCGGCATTTTGGGCATGCCGCCACCGCGCTTCGGCGGCTTGCGCTTGCCGTTTTTGCCCTTGCGTCCCTTCGGCTTCTTCTTCGTGGCAGAGCGGCCGCCGCCCATGCCCGGCATGCCCGGCAGGCCGAACTGGCTGGCCATCTGGCCCATCATCTTCTTGGCCTCGAAGAAGCGGTCGACCAGCTGGTTGACGTCGGAGACTTTGACGCCGGAGCCGTTGGCGATGCGCTTGCGTCGAGAGGCATTGAGGATCTTCGGGTCCTGGCGCTCCTCGGGTGTCATGCCGCGGATGATGGCCTGGATGCGGTCGAGCTGCTTCTCGTCGACCATGTCGGCCATCTGGTTCATCTGCTTGCCGCCCGGCATCATCTTCAGCAGGTTGCCGATCGGCCCCATACGGCGGATCATCAGCAGCTGGTCCAGGAAGTCTTCCAGGGTCAGCTCGCCGGAGGTGAGCTTATTCGCGGCGGCTTCGGCGTCCTGCTCGTTGTAGGTCGCCTCAGCCTGTTCGATCAGGGAGAGCAAATCGCCCATGCCGAGGATGCGGCTGGACATGCGCTCCGGGTGGAAGACGTCGAAGTCCTCGAGCTTCTCACCTGTCGACGCGTACAGGATCGGCTTGCCCGTGACCTCACGGATGGACAGTGCGGCACCGCCGCGGGCATCGCCGTCGAGCTTGGTCAGCACCACGCCTGTGAAGTCCACGCCCTGGGCGAACGCCTCGGCGGTCTTCACCGCGTCCTGGCCGATCATGGCGTCGATGACAAAGAGGACCTCGTCGGGGTTGACGGCGTCGCGGATGTTGCGCGCCTGGGTCATCAGCGTCTCGTCGATGCCGAGGCGGCCGGCGGTATCGATGATGACCACGTCGTTCTTCTGGTGCTTGGCGTGCTCGATGCCCTGCTGCGCCACGGCAACCGGGTCGCCGTGGGAGGTGCCCATCTCGTGCTCGTAGGAATCCAGGGAGGTACCCGGGTCCGGGGCGAACGTGGGCACGCCGGCGCGCTCGCCGACGATCTGCAGCTGCTGCACCGCGCCCGGACGCTGCAGGTCGCAGGCCACCAGCATCGGAGTGTGGCCCTGCTTGGCTAGGTGCTTGGCCAGCTTGCCGGCCAGCGTGGTCTTACCGGCGCCCTGCAGACCGGCGAGCATGATCACGGTCGGCGGGTTCTTCGCCATGTTCAGCCGGCGCGTTTCGCCGCCGAGGATGTTGGTCAGCTCCTCGTCGACGATCTTGATCACCTGCTGCGCAGGGTTCAGCGCCGCGGACACATCTGCGCCGAGCGCGCGCTCCTTGACGCGCTTGATAAACGCGCGCACGACTGTGAGCGAGACGTCCGCCTCAAGCAAGGCGAGACGGATCTCGCGCGCGGTGGCGTTGATGTCTTCCTCGGTGAGCTTGCCCTTGCCGCGCAGGCCGCCGAGGGCTGATTGGAGGCGGTCGGACAGTGACTCGAACACGGTGTGCACGCTCCCTTGTGCTGCTAGCGGAAAATAATCCCCACAAGACTAGCGCGCGCCCCGGGCGACTAGCACATCACTGTGCCGTCAGCCGGGGCGCGGAGGCGTCGATAGGCAAATGCTTAGCCGAGCAACGCGTCGACGAAGCTTTCCACCTCAAACGGCGCGAGGTCGTCGGCGCCTTCGCCCAGGCCGACGAGCTTGACGGGCACGCCGAGCTCCTCCTGCACCTGGAAGACGATGCCGCCCTTGGCCGTGCCGTCCAGCTTGGTCAGCACCACGCCGGTGATGTCCACGACCTCGCGGAACACGCGTGCCTGCATGATGCCGTTCTGGCCGACGGTGGCGTCCAGCACCAGCAGGACCTCGTCGACGTTGCTCTTCTTTTCCACCACGCGCTTGACCTTGCCCAGCTGGTCCATCAGGCCGGTGGAGGTGTGAAGGCGGCCCGCGGTGTCGACGAGCACGACATCCGCGCCCTCGGCCACGCCGGTGGCCACGGCGTCGAAGGCGACGGACGCCGGGTCCGCGCCTTCCTTGCCACGCACGGTGGAGGCGCCGACGCGCTTGCCCCAGGTCTCCAGCTGGTCCGCGGCTGCCGCGCGGAAAGTGTCGGCCGCGCCGAGAACCACCGAGTGGCCCATGGACACCAGCACGCGCGCGAGCTTGCCGGTGGTGGTGGTCTTGCCGGTGCCGTTCACGCCGACGACCAGGATCACAGCCGGCTTGCCGTCGTTCGGCATGGCCTTGATCGAGCGGTCCATCTCCGGGCGCGCGGCCTCGATGAGCGTCTCGCGCAGCATCGCGCGGGCCTGGTCCTCGGTCTCCACGCCACGCTCGGCGATCTTCTCACGCAGCGAATCGGTGACCTTCATGGTCAGCTCAGCGCCGAGGTCCGCCATGATCAGCGTGTCCTCGATTTCCTCCCAGGCGTCCTCGTCCAGGTCGCCAGCGGTGAGAATGCCGAGCAGGCCCTGGCCGATCGCGTTCTGGGAGCGCGACAGGCGCCCGCGCAGCTTGCCCATGCGGCCGGCGGCCGGCGCGATGTCGTCCAGCGGCTCCTCCGTCGGCGCCTCAACAACGACGGCGTCCTCGGAGACCTCGGCGCCCTCCTGGCGCGCCTCGTCCGCGCTCTCCTGCGCGGCCGCCGCAGCCGCCACGGCTTCCTCGGCCTCAGCAGTCTGCCTATCGACGGGCTCCGCCTCGACCTCGTCAACCCGCTCCACGGGCTCAGAGGGTTCGACGGGCTGCTCCGGCTCAACCGGCTCAACTGGTTCCGCGGGTGCAACTGGCTTCTCCTCGGCGACCGGCTCAGCTGGCGCTTCCGGCTCGACCGGTTCTGCTGGCGCTTCCTGCTCAGCCTCCGCGGGCTGGGTGGTTTCGGTGGGGACCTGTGGTTCGTCGTCACGCGAAATTGCGCGCTCGACCACGGTCTCCTCTTCCTCCTGCTCCGGCGGGACAAAGGCCGCGGCTGCTTCCTGCTTCGGCGCGGGCTTGTCGCGGCGGATCGCTCGGGCTGCTTCGGCTGCGCGTCCGCCTGGGCGAAGTTGAATCCGCCCTTGGCCTGGTAGTTGCCCGATTTTTCCTGCTGGGTCAGCTCCTTGGGCTCTTCGACCTTGTCAAAGGAGATGGTCTTCGATTCCCTGCGCTTCTTCCCGGCCACGACAACGCCGATGAGGATCAGCGCAATGACGATGACTGCGAGGACAATCCAAAACGCAGTGCTGTTGACTAAAGCATTGAGATCCATGCGCTCTAGTGTGCCAGCACCGCCGACATCACGCGGGGACGGGCATCAAGAAGGACCTAGTGGCTCTTTTGGTAGAGCTCCCCGTCGCCGAGCCCGATCCGCAAATCCCCATTGTCCGATTGAGTGACCGGCAACCGTGTTTCCGCACCGTCCGCGGTGAAGATGAGGTTATCCTCATCGACGGTGCACGACTCGTCAGCCTCCACATTTTCGGGCTCGGCGACGTGGTGCAGCGTGCAGTCGCCCCCGTCGATGGTGAGGGTACTGGTCAGACTCTCCTCACCAGCTGATTCAACCTTGGTGTAGGTGCCGTCTAGGTCCGCTGAGGTGGAGCATCCGCCAACTACGAGAGCCAGCGCGAAAACACCCACCACCGCCGAGATACGCGATACAGACATAGTCATCCTTTCTCCAACTTTCGGATGATATTACACTGCGGGGGCAGCCCCGGCAGGCTGCATACGCTGCGAGAGCACGCGGGTCACACCGTCGCCGCGCATGGTCACGCCGTAGAGCACGTTCGCCACGTCCATGGTGGGCTTCTGGTGGGTGATCACGATGAGCTGCGAGTCCTGCCGCAGCTCCTCTAACAGGGCGATGAGGCGGCGCAGGTTGACGTCGTCGAGCGCTGCCTCGACCTCGTCGAGCACGTAGAACGGGCTGGGGCGCGCGCGGAAGATGGCCACCAGGAATGCGAGCGCGGTCAGCGACTTTTCGCCTCCGGAAAGCAAGGACAGACGCTTGACTTTCTTGCCCGGCGGGCGAGCTTCGATCTCGATGCCGGTAGCGAGCATGTCGTCAGGCTCAGTGAGCACCAGCCGCGCCTCGCCGCCCGGGAAGAGTGTCTGGAACACGCGCGGGAACTCCTCCTCCACGTCCGCCCACGCGTCGGTGAACAGCTGCAGGATCTGCGCGTCCACGTCCTCGATCACGCCCGTTAAGTCCTTGCGGGCCTGGATCACGTCGTCGAGCTGGGTGCTCAAGAACGTGTAGCGCTCCTCCAGCGCCTTGAACTCCTCCAGCGCCAGCGGGTTGACCTTGCCCAGGGCGCGCAGGTCCTTCTCCGCCTGCTTCAGCCGCTTCTGCTCGGCGTCGCGGTCGAAGTCCTCGCCCGGGGTGTAGTCCGCGAGCAGGTCGGCCACCGCGATGCCAAGCGACGCGGTGATGTTGGCCTCCGCTTCGTCGATGCGCACCTGCGCCTGCGAGCGGGCGATGTCGGACTGGTGCGCGTTGTCCGTCAACCGCGCGAGCTGCTGACGGGTCGCATTGACCTGCTGGCGCGCCTGCTGCACCTTGCCCTGCAACGAGTTGACCTGCGCGTTCAGTTCGTCGCGCTGGGCGGTGGCGCGGGCGAGCGCGTCCTCGATGCGGGCGGCGAGGTCGCGCGCGTGCTTCTCGACGGCACCGGCCAGCTCCCCTTCCGCCCTCCGGCGAGCCATCGCCGCTTCGTGGCGGGCCTTCGCCTGCCGCTCCTGCTCCGCCTGCCGGCGCAACGCATCGCCCTTGCCCGCCTCGGCTTCAGCGCGCTGCTGCGCGGTGCGCGAGGCTAGCGTGGCCTCCATCTCCAACGACTTGGCGTGGTTGAGCGCGTTGCGGGCCTGGTCGCGCTGCTCCGTCGACGGCTCCTCCGGTGACTCAGCCACGTCCGTGTCCACGCGGGTGAGGCGATCGCGCGTCTCCTCCAGCTCAGTCTTGCGCTGCGCCAGGCGCGCGTCGGCCTCGTTCGCCCTTGCTGCCGCGCGTTCGTGCTCGGACTTGTTCGCCTCAGCCTGCTTGACCAGGCGGGCGAGGTCGCGGCGCCAGGATTCGACCTCGGTGTCGTGCTCGCGCAACGCTGCTTTGGCGGAGGCGGCGCTCACGCGAGCCTCGTCGGCGGCGACGGTCGCGCCTTCGAGCGTGCCGGCAAGCTCCTCGAGCAACTGCTGTGCTTCGGCGAGCTCGGTCTTCGCCGCCTCGATGCGGGCGGAGACCTCCACCGTGGACGTCTGCCCCGTGCCGGCGGCGACCCACCCCTCTCCCACCAGCACGCCGGCAGGTGTGACAGCGCGCAGGCGCGGGTCCTGCTCCACCACGCCGCGGGCGGCGGCAAGGTCGTCCGCCACCACCACGTCCGCGAGCAGGCGCGTGACCGGGCCAACCACCGTTGGATCCAGCTCCACGTGGTCGAGCAGCCAGTCCACCTCGCCGTCGGTGTCCAAGCGCCAGGTCGACCCGCCGCGCGCATCCACCACCACCGTGCGGGCGGCGGACTCCAGCGCACCGACCGCGTCGTCGGAGACCTCGCCCGCCAGAGCCTCGGCGTGCTCGCCGAGCGCCGCCGCGAGCGCGCGGTCCAGCCCAGCCTCCACAGTGACCAGGCCAGCAAGCGCAGAAAAGCCTTCCAGCACGTCCTCCGCCGAACGCTTCGGCGCCTGCTCCGCCAGGGTGTCGATGCGCGACTGCAGGGTCGCCACGGCCCGTTCGTGTTCGCGCTGCTTCGCCCGCAGCTGGTCCAGGCGCTTGTCCGCGGCATCGGATTCTGTGTGGGCACGGGCGAATGCGTCGTCGAGAGGCGAGCGCTCCGTCGCAAAGCCAGAAATGCGCTCCTCGACGGACGCGACCTCCGCATCGGCCTCGCGGGCGCGCTGCTTGGTTTCCGCGAGCGTCTCCTCCAGGCGGCGGACCTCGTCCTCGGCCGCCTCGACCGCCGCTGCCTGGGACTCCTCCTGCGCGATCAGGCGCACCACGCCCTCGCGGCGGTCCGCGATCGCGCGCACCTGCGCCATGTGCTCGCGCTCAGCGGCGTCGAAGGCCTCCTGCCGCTCGGCAACTTCCTCGCGGATGGTCTCGAGCTTCTCGGCGGCCTCCTCGGCAGCTTCAAGGGCCTCGGCGTAGCGCTCGTCCGCAAGCGAAGCCCTCGCCTCCAGGTCCTCCGGATCCTGGCCGGCGTAGGGCGCGAACGAGTTGGAGCTGCGGGCGCGTTCCGACGCGATGCGCTGGGTGGCGCTCACCCGCTCGGCCAGCGTGGACAGCGCGAACCACAACTGCTGGGCCTCCTGGGCCTGTGGTTGCAACTCCTGCTGGCGAGCCTCAACGGCCTCCTGCTCCTCCACAGCGGTCTCCAGCGTCGCGGTGACGGTCTCCACCTGCTCCGCCAGCATCTCGGCGGCGCGTTCGGCGTCGGCGTACTTCGCGCGCAGGCGCACCACCTGGTCGCCGGCGAGCTTGAGCTTCGCGTCGCGCAGCTCCGCCTGCACCGCAGCGCCACGCTTGGCGGCCTCCGCCTGGCGGGCCAAGGGTTTGAGCTGCTTGCCCAGCTCATCGGTGAGGTCGGTCAGGCGGTCCAGGTTCGCCTGCATGCCCGTGAGCTTGCGCTGCGCCTTCTCCTTGCGACGGCGGTGCTTGAGCACACCCGCAGCTTCCTCGATGAACGCGCGGCGCTCCTCGGGGCGCGAATCCAGGATCTCGGAGAGCTTGCCCTGGCCGACAATGATGTGCATCTCGCGGCCGATGCCGGAATCGGACAACAGTTCCTGGATGTCCATCAGGCGCGCCTTGGAGCCGTTGATCTCGTACTCCGAGGCGCCGTCGCGGAACATGCGGCGGGTAATGGCCACATCGGTGTAGTCGATGGGCAGGCGCTTGTCGGTGTTGTCGAAGGTGAGCGTGACCTCCGCGCGCCCCAGCGGCTTGCGGCCGCCCGCGCCGGCAAAGATGACGTCTTCCATCTTCCCGCCGCGCAGATTCTTCGCGCCCTGCTCGCCCATCACCCACGCGAGCGCATCCACCACGTTGGACTTGCCGGAGCCGTTCGGCCCCACCACGGCGCAGATGCCGGGCTCGAATTTCATCGTCGTCGCCGACGCGAAGGACTTGAATCCTTTGAGCGTCAGCGATTTCAGGTGCATTTTGTGGATGTTACCGCGCGTGAGCTAGCGCGCCTGCATGACCACGATGTAGCCCCAGCCGTGCCCGGCCACGTAGCCGTGCGCCGCACCGATGCCCACCGCGTGCGCGCGAGAAAGCATGTTGCGGTTGTGCCCCGGCGAGGTTCGCCACTGCTCAAACGCCGCCTCCGGGCTGTGCGAGCTGAAGGCGATGTTCTCGTACACGTTCGCCCCCGAATGCCGGAAACTGTTGGTGCGGCTGAGCTCTTCGGCCCACGCCTGCGCTTGGGCATCCAACTGTCCAGTTCGCAACCACGGCAACCTGCCGTTTTGCATGCGGTAGAAGTTGATGTTGCGGTACGTCTTCGCGCGCGAAGCTTCCGCCACGTCCCACGGCAGCCCGGGGTCGTACTGCCGGGCGGGCAGGCTGCTCATGGACGCGAAGCTGGAAGACAAGTCCTGCGCCTGCGCGGGTGCCGGGACCAGCGTGATTGCGAGTGCGGCCGCTACCACCGCGGTGCGTTTCCTCATCGCTCCTCAAACCCTTCAGCGCCTTTCGGCTCCCCGAACTGCGCCTGGACGTGCTCCACATTCCCCGGGCGCTTCGCAGTCGAAGGCTGCTCTTCAAGAAGGGCCTTGAGCTTCTCGACGTCACCTTCGGCCCCCTCCGCAACCACCTCTACCCTGCCATCAGCAAGGTTCTTCGCGTAGCCAGCCAAGCCCAGCTCTAGCGCGCGGGAGCGGGTCCACCAGCGAAACCCCACCCCTTGGACGTTGCCGCGGACGTGGGCGGTCATGCGTGTCGTTGCCATGCCGCCCAAGCGTAGCGGGGACTAGCGCTCGCCGTTGCCCTCGCTGATGGTGATGCGGTCCTCTTCGCTGCGGCGGGTCACCGGGTCGGAGCCGTCCCAGTACTCCACGTTCTTCAGCTCCGGCAGCATCTCGCGGTGGAACACCGGGTCGATGCCCTTGCGGCGCTGGTCGTTGAAGTTCTTCAGCAGCTTCAGCGCCACGCCGCCGAGCGGGACGATGGCGACGATGTTGAAGATGGCCAGCAGGCCGGCCATGGTGTCGCCGAGTGCCCACACCAGCGGGACGGAACCGAATGCGCCGAAGATGACGAAGCCGATGACCACCAGGCGGAACACCGTCATGGCAGTCTTCGAGTCGGTGAGGTACTGCAGGTTCGCCTGTGCGAGGTAGTAGTTGCCGATCACGGAGGAGAACGCCAGGAAGAACAGGATGAACGTGATGGCGTGCGCGCCCCAAGCGCCGACGGAGTCAGCCAGCGCGGACTGGGTCAACGACGCGCCCTGGATGTCATCGCGGCCGTAGGTCACGGCAGGGCCGAGCAGCACCACGAACGCGGTGATGGAGCAGACCAGCAGGGTGTCAAAGTACACGCCGAGGGTCTGCACGAGGCCCTGCTTGACGGGGTGGGACACCGTGGCGGTGGCGGCGGCGTTCGGGGCGGAGCCCATACCGGCCTCGTTGGAGAACAGGCCGCGGCGCATGCCCTGCATGAACGCGGCACCGATGCCGGCGCCGACAACCTGTTGGAGGCCGAGTGCGTGGCCGACGATCATTTCGATCATGCCAGGGATCTCGCGCCAGTTGATCACCAGCACGGCCAGGCCGATGAGGATGTAGGCGCCAGCCATGAACGGCACGATGACCTGGGTCCAGGAGGCGATGCGGGTCACGCCGCCGAAGATGACCAGGGCAGTCAGGGTAGCGATCACTGCAGCGACGACGGCCTTGAGCACGACGGAGTCGGTGCCCAGCGAGCCGCCGACCGCCTCGACGATGGAGTTGGTCTGGATTGCGTTGTAGACAAAGCCGTAGGTGACGGCCAAAAACGCGGAGAAGATCACGGCCAGCGGCTTCCAGCCCAGGCCGCGGGTCATGTAGTAGGCCGGGCCGCCGTGGTAGTTGCCGTCGGCGTCCTTGGTCTTCCACAGCTGCGCCAGGGTGGATTCCACAAATGCGGTCGCGCCGCCGAGCAGCGCCAGCATCCACATCCAGAACACCGAGCCCGGCCCGCCGATGGAGATCGCCAGCGCCACGCCGGCGATGTTGCCGGTGCCCACGCGCGAGGCGGCGGAGATGGTGAAGGCCTTGAAAGCGGACAGGCCGCCGTACTCTTCATCGAGGTCGCGCCCCTCGCGGTCCTTGCCTTTCGGGGTCTCGGCGACCGCCTTGAGCATCTCCGGAAACAGGCGGATTTGAACGAACAGGGTGCGTACGCCGAAGTAGACGCCGGCGAGGATGAGGAACACCGGGACGACGTTCCAGATCGCGCCGTTGAGGGTGTCCTCGACAAATGAGGTAGCGGTTTCCATGGCGGGCAGTGTATCGCCAGGTTGCCCACATCACACAACGACGGGGCTTTGAGCTCCCCCTCCACCGCACCCGCTCTCACAAACCCAGAGGAAGCACCCCCTACTACGGCCCAAAATTGGGCAAACTCACCCTTTGCTCCTCAGGGTTTGCGCAGAAAAGGGGCGCAAACGGGACGCAAAAAGCCCTACCCCTCCACCGCCGGGGTGCACACCTCGCCGGGCTGAATCGCGCCGTGGGTGCCAAACTCGCGCTGCCAGTACAGCAGCGGGCAGTTGGTGTTCACGTCGGTTGCGGTGACGTCGACAAGCACGAGCACATGGTCGCCCGCCTCGATCATTTGCGAGACCTGCCCGGCCACCCACGTGTGGTTGCCGGTCAGCTGCGGCGCGCCGTCGGCCATCGCCCACTCCACCCCCGCGAAGCGGTCCACGCCCTTGCTAGCAAAGCGCCGCGCGAGCAGGTTCTGCTCGGTGGAGAGCACATTAATGCCTATCGACGCCCCTTCGGCCAACAACGCCAACAGCGACGACCTCTTGTCCAGCGACACCAGCACCATCGGCGGATCCAGCGACAGGGACATAAACGCGCTGACGGTGGTGCCGTGCGGGTCTGTCGCGGAACCGGTGGTCACGATCGCCACCGCGGCAGCCAGCTGGCTCATTGCGTCTTTGAATGCTGACTGATCAACCATGTCGCACCACCGTACTCGCGCGCTACAGCACCTGGCAGACCGGGCAGTAGTAGCTGGAGCGCCCGCCGACCGTCACGCGCTCGATCGGGGTGCCGCAGCGCGCGCAGGGTTTGTCCGCCTGCCCGTAGGCGTTGAGCGAGCGGGAGAAGTACCCGGACGCGCCGTTGACGTTGACGTACAGCGAGTCGAAGCTGGTGCCGCCCTGCTCCAGCGAACGGGCCATCACCTCGCGCGAGGCGTCCAGCACGGCCTCCGCGTCGCGCTGCCGCATGGTCTTGGCGCTGCGCCAAGGCTTCAGGCGCGCGGCCCACATCGCTTCGTCGGCGTAGATGGAGCCGATGCCGCTGACCACCTCCTGGTTTAGCAGCACGTTCTTCAGCGGTGACTTTCTGCGCCGCATCGCGCGGGCGGTCTCGCGCAGGTCGAAGTCGTCCTCGAACGGGTCGGGGGCGACGTGGAGCGCAGGCTGCGGGATACCGCCCTCAAGCTGCGTGTACTGCCAGAACCCGAAGGTGCGCTGGTCCACAAAATCCAGCTCCACCTCCCCCATGTCCGCACGGATGCGCAGGTGCGGCGAGGTGACGGTGCCATGCTTTGCGACGAGCATCTGCCCGCTCATGCGCAAATGCACGAGGAGTGCTGCGCCGTCGCTGAGCGTGAACCACATGTATTTGCCGCGGCGGCCGGTGCCGGTGATAGTCAGGCCGGGCAGGGTTTGCTCCAGGTCCACGGTGTTGCCGCGGGCGGCGCGGGGGTGCAGCACCTCCACGCGCTGGAAGGTGCGGCCGACCACGTGCTGGTCCAGCCCGCGGCGCACCACCTCAACTTCGGGCAGCTCAGGCATTGCCGCGAACGGCCTCCGCAGCGTGGTCGCGCAGGTACAGCACCGCCTGGTGGGCCGCCTCCTGCTCCGCCAGTTTCTTGTTCGGGCCGGTGCCGATGCCGCGGGAAACGCCGCCCACCAGCGCCTGCGCGGTGAACGTCTGGTTGTGCTCGGGGCCGGACGCTTCGGAGACGTACTCGGCCACCGGCAGCTTCAGCTCGGCCAGGCGCACCTGCAGGTCGGTCTTCCAGTCGTGGTGCTTCTTGTTCACGGTGGCGGTGCGGAGCTTCTCGTCGAAAAGCTTGAGAATCACGTCGCGCGCCGGCTCGAAGCCGTGCTGCAAGTAGATCGCACCGAAGATGGCCTCGGTGGTGTCCGCGAGGATCGACTCCTTCTCGCGGCCGCCGGTGAGCTCCTCACCCTTGCCGATGAGCACGTGGGCGCCCAGGTCGATCTCGCGGGCGATGTCCGCCAGACCGTAGCGAGAGACGATGGCCGCGCGCATCGGCGACAGGTCGGATTCCGGGCGCGACGGGTACAGCTCGAACAGCTTGGTTGCCACGGACAGGCCCAACACGGCGTCGCCGACGAACTCCAGGCGTTCGTTATTGGGCAGGTGCCCGTGCTCGTTGGCGAACGAGCGGTGGGTCAGCGCGAGCTTCAGGCTCTCGCGTTCGATCTCCACGCCGAGGTGCGCGATGAGCGGGGTGTGGTCGACGGCGTCAAACGCCTGCTCCCACAGCTCGTCCGCGTTGCCCTTGTTCTTCTTCGAGCGGCTCACAGGAACTTCTCCAGGCCGGCCCAGCGCGGGTCGACCAGGTTGTTCTCCTCGCCCTCGACCGCGTCGGGGGCCGGCACGTCGGTGTCGCCCTCGCACTCCGGCTCGCAGGTGGGGTTGAACGGCCAGTTCATGCCGGCCTCGTCCACGAACGCCTGCTCTAAGTCCACGGTGCCGTCGACAACCTTGCGGATCTCGTCGCCGGAGCCCTGGTCCTCGTCTTCCTCGCTGTCGCCGGTGATGAAGTCGTCGGAGGCGGAAAACACCTCCGAGATGCGCAGCGTCTCGGTCGGGGTGAGCTTCTTCAAGCAGCGCACGCACTGCCCCTCGAGCTGCGCGGTCGCGGTGGCATCCACCATCACGCCGGAGCCCAGCGGGATCAGGGTCGCCTCAACCTCAACCTCGCGCCCTTCAGGGATCGCGATCATTTGCGGGCCGATGCGCGACGGGGACGGGCCCGTCTGCGTCACTGTCTCTGGCGTGCCGTCGCTGCCAAGGACGTCGCTGACGTCGAATACGAAAGGGTTGGTAGACATAACGGCAACAGACTACCCGTTAATACTCGTCGCGGCGGCCGCGAGCCGCAGCGCCAGCGGCACCCGCGCCGCGGCGCAGCGCTGAGCGGTCGGAGGAGACGGTCTGCAGCACATTACGCAGCCCCTCCTCAAACTCGGCGAGCTTGGAGTCGACGTAGTCGTCGCACTCGGAGCGCAGACGGTTGGACTCGGCCGTCGCCTCGTCCACCAAGCGGTGCGCCTCCTCGTCGGCGCGGCGCATGACCTCGGACTCCGAGATGAGGCGCTCCTGCTCCGCCAGGCCCTTGTCCACGGTGCGCTGGTACTCGGCGTTGCCGGACTCGACGATGTTGTCGGCCTCGCGCTGGGCGTTGGTCACGGTCATCTCCGCCACGTTCTGCGCCTGGGTGACCATCATGTTGGATTCTTCCTCCGCGTCGGTGACCAGGTTGGTCGCGCGCGCCTGCGCGTCGGAGAGCATGGACTCGGATTCGGAGTGGGCGTCGGAGACAATGCGGCGGGCATCCTCCTCCGCGTCGCCGACGAGCATGTCGGCGCGGTCCTGCGCCCCGCGCAGGATCTCGTCCTGCTTGTCCAGCACGTCCTGCGCGTCGTCCAAGTCGACGGGCAGGGCGTTGCGGAGGTCGTCGAGAAGCCCAAGCATCTCGTTGCGGGGAACCATGCAATTGGAGGTCATGGGCACGCCATAGGCCTGCTCCAGGGTCTGAACTAGCTCATCCAGGGCTTCAAAAACGCGGTACATGGTGCCTAAGCGTACCCGCTAGAGCGCTAAATCACGCCCTGTGCAAGCATCGCGTCGGCAACCTTTTTAAAACCGGCGATATTCGCGCCGACGACGTAGTCGCCCGCGTGGTCGTATTCCTCGGCAGTGTCCTTGGCCACCTTGAAGATGTTGGACATGATCTGGTGCAGGCGGTCGTCCGTGTAATCGAAGGACCAGGAGTCACGCGAGGCGTTCTGCTGCATCTCCAGCGCGGAGGTGGCCACGCCGCCGGCGTTGGCGGCCTTACCTGGCCCGAAGCACACGCCGCGCTCGCGGAAGACCTCGACCGCCTCTGCAGTGGACGGCATGTTCGCGCCCTCCGCGACGTAGCGCACGCCATTGTCCACGAGCGTGCGGGCGTGGTCGCCGTTCAGCTCGTTCTGCGTCGCGCACGGCAGCGCCACGTCGGCCTTGAGGTCCCAGATGGAGCCGTCCTTGTGGAAGGTTGCGCCGGTGGCCTCCTCCACGTACTCGGACACGCGCCCGCGGCGGTTTTCCTTGATTTCGCGGACCAGCTCGATGTCCACACCGTTCGGGGTCTCCACCCAGCCGGAGGAATCGGAGAAGCCGACCACTGTCGCGCCGAGCTCCTGCGCCTTCTGCATGGCGTAGATGGCCACGTTGCCGGAGCCGGAGACGATGACCTTCGCGCCGTCGATGGAGTCTCCGTTGGCCTTCATCATCTCGTTGGTGAAGTACACGCTGCCGTAGCCGGTGGCCTCTTTGCGCACCAGGGAGCCGCCCCAGGTCAGGCCCTTGCCGGTGAGTACGCCGGACTCGTGCTGGTCCACCAGGCGGCGGTACTGGCCGAACAGGTAGCCGATCTCGCGGCCGCTGACGCCGATGTCGCCGGCGGGCACGTCGCGGTACTCGCCGATGTGGCGCCACAGCTCCGTCATAAACGACTGGCAAAAACGCATGATCTCCCCGTCGGAGCGGCCCTTCGGGTCGAAGTCGGAGCCGCCCTTGCCGCCGCCGATGGGCAGGCCGGTCAGGGAGTTTTTGAAGATCTGCTCGAAGCCGAGGAATTTGATGATGCCCAGGTTCACGCTCGGGTGGAAGCGCAGCCCGCCCTTGTAAGGACCGAGCGCGGAGTTGAACTGGACACGGAAGCCGCGGTTGACGCGCACGTTGTTGTCGTCGTCCAGCCAGGGCACGCGGAAGATGATCTGGCGCTCCGGCTCACAGAGGCGCTCGATCAGGCCGTAGTCCGCGTAGTGCGGGTCCTTGCCCAGCACGATCTTCAGCGAATCCAGCACCTCGGCCACCGCCTGGTGGAACTCCGGCTCGCCCGCGTTGCGCTCCAAAAGCTTCTGGTAGTAGCCGGCAACTTCCTGATCAATCGCGCTCATTGGGCGTGGCCTCCGATATCTATAGCTATGCAGAATTGTGTACCGGACAAACTTTACAACACCATTCGGCCGCGCGTGGGCGGCAGCTAGACTCTCCCCCATGGTTTCTCCCCTCGACGCAGTTCCGTCGCCCAAAATCGTTGTCGCGCCGGACTCCTTCAAGTCCACCGCCACCGCCGCCGAGGCAGCGGAATGGCTCGCCGAAGGCGTGCGCTCCGTCATCCGCGACGCGCAGATCGTGCTCACCCCCATGGCGGACGGCGGCGAAGGCACCTCGTCGCTGTTCGAGGGCGAGCGCATTTGCTTGCCGACGACTACCGCGGCCGGCCGCCTCACCGAAGCGGAGTACACCTTCCACGCCCCGAGCAAGACCGCCTACATCGACGTCGCCGCGGCCTCCGGCCTGCCCGCGGTGGACGAACCGGTGCCGCTGACGGGCGACACGTACGGCACCGGCGTGCTCATCGCGGACGCCGAGACGCGCGGCGCCGAGCGGATCGTGCTGGGGCTTGGCGGCACCGCAACTATCGACGGCGGCACCGGCATCCTCGTCGCCCTGGGCGTGAACCCCCTGGACCAGGCGGGCTACCAGCTGAAACCCGGCGGCGGGGCGCTGGAGCAGTTGGCAAACTTCGACACCGCGAAGGTCAACGTCCCCGCCGGCGCGGTGGAGTGGGTGCTGTTGACCGACACCACCGCGCCCGCCACCGGGCCCGAGGGCGCGGCGCACGTGTTCGGCCCGCAGAAGGGCGCGACGGAAGAAGACATCGAGGTGCTCGACCGAGGCCTGGCGCGTCTGTGCGAGGTCGCGGACGTGGACCCGGCCACCCCGGGCATGGGCGCCGCGGGCGGCGTGGGCATCGGCATCACCTGGCTGTCCACCATGCTCCACGGAGACGCCTCCCACGTGCACATCCTGCCCGGCGCGCGCGTGGTGGCGGATTCCAACGGGCTGGCGGAGCAGGTCGAGGGTGCGGCTCTTGTGATCACCGGCGAGGGCCGCTTCGACGGGCAGACAGGCACCGGCAAGGTCGCCTCCGTCGTCGGCGAGTTGGCGCGCGGGTCCGGAGCGGCGTTCGCGGTGGCCGCAGGAAGCTTCGACGAGCAGCCGGAGGAGGGCACCATCGCGGTCACGCTGCCGGAGATCGACCCGGAGACTGACAACGTACGCGAGCAGCTCACCCAGGCCGGCGCTGAGATCGCCGTGGCCTACCTCAACACTTCCACGGTCCAGGGGTAGATCGAGGGCGATTCGAACCGGTCCTGGTCTTCCAGCATCACCGGGTCGCGCGGCAGGTCCGCCTTCGGGGTGAGGATGCGCGACAGGCCCATGGCCAGGCGGTTGAGGCTGTCCGCCCCCTCGGGCGTGATGCTGTAGCGGAACACCTCCGCTTCCGCGGGGTCTTCACCCCGGTCCCGCTCGTAGGTTTCGGCCAGCTGCGTGCGCACGGAGTCGTCGATACGCACCTGCTCCATCTCCACCGTGCCCGCGGTGAGCATCTCCCGGTGCACGAGGATGTCGAGTGCGCGCTGGAAGACCTCTTTGACCTCGCCGGCGACGGTGGGTGGGACGAGGACGTCGAATTGGATCACAGACATGCGTGTAAGGCTAACCGGTATGGTTGCGGGCATGTCCAACCCCGCCGTGAACCCAGCGCACTCGTACCACGTTGCGCTTCGGACCATGGCGGACGGGACTTTAAAGCAGGTCAATCCGTTCTCCGGCACGGAGGTGTGGACGGTGCCGGGGCGCGGCAACAGGCCCCTGGCCGCAGCTGGCGCCCCGCCCGAGCCGCTTGCACCCGGCGCGCACACGGACACCTGCAATTTCTGCGAAGCGCGCAAGCTGCGCACCCCGCCGGAGAAATCGCGGCTCATCGCCGACGGCGACGGGTTTGCCATCCTGCGCGACGCCATGCCCGACGAGTTGGACAACACGGTCGCGCAGTTTCGGCGGGTGCCTAACCTGTTCGAGATTGTCTCCTACGACTACTGGCAGAAAAACTACGGCTACGAAATGCCGGCCGCGCGCCGCAGCCACATGGAGCGCTACCTGGCGGACCCCGCCGGGCGCGAGCATGTTTTGGAGATCGTGCGCACACGCCTGGCCGCGGCGGGACAGGACCCGGATCGGCCCGAGGAGGAGCTGCTTGAGCTTGCCCCGGCGTACTTCGGCGGCGGCCACGACGTGATCATCGGCCAGCGCCACTTCGTGGACGGGGCGGAGAACTCGGCGCAGCTCGCCGGCTCCGGGTCGCTGACCCCGGAGGAGCACTACCGCTTCATCGCGTTCACCGTTGATTCGCTGCGCGACTTGGTGGAGCAGCACACCTACGCCCGCTACGTGGTGGTGTTTCAAAACTGGCTCTCGCCCGCCGGCGCGTCGTTCGAGCACCTGCACAAGCAGCTGGTGGCCATCGACGAGCGCGGAGTCAACGCCGAGACCGAGACGGCGAAACTGCGCCAGAATTTGAACCTGTACAACGACTGGGGCGTCAACCACGCGTTCTACCAAAACCTGGTGATCGCGGAGAACGACCACGCCATCCTCACCGCCGGCGTGGGCCACCGCTACCCCACCATGACGGTGTACTCGAAGTCCCGCGCCAGCGAGCCGTGGGAGCACACGGACGAAGAGGTCCGCGCGGTGTCCGACCTGTTGCACGCGGCGCACGCCGCCACCGGCGGGCAGGTGGCCACCAACGAGGAATGGCACTACCGCCCCGTGGACCTGGACGTGCCCATGCCGTGGCGCATCAACCTGAAATGGCGCATCTCCACCCTCGCCGGCTTCGAGGGCGGCACGCAGATTTACGTGAACACGCTCTCGCCGTTTGACATGCGCGACCGCGCCACCGCGGCACTTCGCACATTGCGTAGCGACGGCCACGTGTCCGCGTCCTTGCGCATCGCCGAGGAATGCACCCCGGCGCCCAACCTATTGCGATATAACCCAAATTTGGAGAGATGAGTTTTGAGTAATATTTCCGAGATTTTGCGCTCCTACTCCGTGGACGAGGTGTGGCAGCGCCGCCTCTACGAGCTGCTGCACGCCAACCCGGAGCTGTCCTTGCAGGAGGAGGAGACCTACAGCCGCCTGATGATGGAGCTGTCACGCTTCGACTGCGAAGTCATCGCCCCGATCGGCAAGTTCGGCATCTGCGCCGTCTTCGAAAACGGCGAGGGCCCGACCGTGATGCACCGCGCGGACTTCGACGGCCTGCCGGTGACCGAGCAGACCGGCGCGCCGTACGCCTCCCACAAGGTGGCCAAGACCGCGGACGGGCAGACCGTGGGCACCATGCACGCCTGCGGCCACGACATCCACACCACCGCGCTTTTGAGCATGTGCGACTTTATGGACAACACCCGCGAGCACTGGTCCGGCACGTTCATCGCCCTGTTCCAGCCGGGCGAGGAGATCGGCGCCGGCGCCCAGGACATGGCCGACGGCGGCCTGACCGAGAAGGTGCCCGCACCGGACGTGGTCTTCGGTCAGCACGTCATGCCGGGCCGCGCCGGCGAGGTGATGTCCAAGCCGGGCCCCCAGTTCGCCGCCTGCGACTCCATCCGCATCAAGATCCCGGGCCGCGCCGCCCACGGCTCCATGCCGCACAACGCCATCGACCCCACCTACACCGCCGCGATGATCATCGCCCGCCTGCAGGCCATCGTGGGCCGCGAGGTGGACCCCGCGGACTTTGCCGTGGTCACCGTGGCCAGCATGCACGCCGGCACCACCAACAACATCATCCCGGGCGAGGCCGAGCTGGTGCTGAACTGCCGCTTCTACTCCGACCGGGTCAAGGCGAAGGTGTACTCCGCCATCAAGCGCGTGGTCCACGCCGAGGTGCTGGCGTCCGGCTCGTTGGACCAGGCCATGATCTCCTTTTTCGCCCACGGCGAGCTGCTGGACAACGACGAGGAAGTCTTCACCCGCGTGCGCGAGCAGTTCGACGGCGTCTTCGGCGACGCCTCCGTCACCGCCGACCCGAAGACCGTCTCGGAGGACTTCCCCGTCATCGGCCAGGCCTACGGCGCGCCGTATTTCTTCTGGCTTATCGGCTGCACGCCCCACGACGTGTGGGACAAGGCCGTGGAGGAAGACCGTGTCGGCGAGGACGTGCCGGTCAACCACATGTCCACCTTCCTGCCGGAGTACGAGCCCACCATCGACGCCTCCACCCGCGCGGGCCTGACCGCCGCGCTGACTTACCTGGCTAAGTAGCTCACCTGCACGTTCCCGATCGCGCCGGTACGCTCGGGACCCATGACTGCATCTCAGCCAGCATTCGAGCAGACCGTCGAGGGCCACGTCCGCAGCTTCTCCGGCCGCGCACCGCAAGATTCCACGGTGAAGAAGTTCTGGACTGGCCTGTCCGCCGCCACCGTCGAGCAGATCGCCGACGACTGGGATAAAACCCGCAACACCTACAAGAACACCCGCCGTGCGGCCTACTTCTCGGCAGAGTTCCTGGAGGGTCGGGCGTTGCTGAATAACCTGACTAACCTTGGGCTCGTCGATAAGGCGAAGGCTATCGCCGAAGAGAATGGCTTCGAGCTTTCGGACGTGCTGGAGGCCGAGCACGACGCCGCACTCGGCAACGGCGGCCTGGGGCGCCTCGCCGCGTGCTTCCTCGATTCCGCCGCCGAGCAGAATTTCCCGCTGACCGGCTACGGGCTGCTGTACCGCTACGGGCTGTTCCGCCAGGAGTTCGAGGACGGCTTCCAGCGCGAGCACCCCGACGCGTGGAAGGAGTCCTTCTACCCCTTCATCATCCGCCGCGGCTCCGAGCAGCGCATTGTGCGCTTCGACGACATGCACGTGCGCGCCATCCCCTACGACATGCCGATCACCGGCTACGGCACAGACAACGTGGGCACGCTGCGCCTGTGGGACGCCTCCCCGATCGCCGAGTTCGACTACGACGCGTTCAACTCCCAGCGCTTCGCCGACGCGATCCTGGAGCGCGAGGCCGTCCACGACATCACCCGCGTGCTCTACCCCAACGACTCCACCTACGCCGGCAAGCTTCTGCGCGTGCGCCAGCAGTACTTCTTCTGCTCCGCCTCACTGCAGGAGCTTATCGACGACTTCCGCACCGCCCACGGCGACGACCTGCGCGACTTCCACAAGTACAACTCCATCCAGCTCAACGACACCCACCCGGTGCTAGGCATCCCCGAGCTGATGCGCCTGCTCATGGACGAGCACGGCCTCGGCTGGGACGAGGCCTGGGAGGTGACCACCCACACGTTCGCCTACACCAACCACACGGTGCTGCAGGAGGCGCTGGAGACGTGGGAAGAGTCCATCTTCAAGCAGCTGTTCTGGCGCATCTGGGAGATC
Organism: Corynebacterium sp. HMSC05H05; assembly: GCF_001807265.1. Classification (GTDB taxonomy): domain Bacteria; phylum Actinomycetota; class Actinomycetes; order Mycobacteriales; family Mycobacteriaceae; genus Corynebacterium. Next base: position 99,120 of record NZ_KV788407.1, on the reverse strand, counting down.
GTGGAAGAGATCGACCGCCGCTACCGCCTGGACATGGAGGCCCGCGGCGTGGACGCGGAGACGGCCCACCACTACTCCCCGGTGCACGACGGTCGCGTGCACATGGCGTGGATCGCCTGCTACGCCTCCTACTCCGTCAACGGCGTGGCGGCACTGCACACCGAGATCATCAAACGCGACACCCTCGGCTTCTGGCACGGCCTGTACCCGGAGCGCTTCAACAACAAGACCAACGGTGTCACCCCGCGCCGCTGGCTGCGCATGTGCAACCCGCGCCTGTCCGAACTCCTTGACCGTCTCTCCGGCTCCGACGCCTGGGTCACCGACCTAGACAAGCTCAAGGAGCTGCGCCCGCTTGTCGACGACCCAAAGGTCCTGAACGAACTCCGCGACATCAAGGCGGCGAACAAGCGCGACTTCGCCGAGTGGATCGCCGCGCGCCAGGGCGTGGAGATCGACCCGGACTCCATCTACGACACCCAGATCAAGCGCCTGCACGAGTACAAGCGCCAGCTGATGAACGCGCTGTACATCCTGGACCTGTACTTCCGTATCACGGTCGACGGGGAGCGCGACGTGCCGAAGCGCACCTTCATCTTCGGCGCGAAGGCCGCCCCCGGCTACGTCACCGCCAAGGGCATCATCAAGCTCATCAACACCATCGCGGAGCTGGTGAACAACGACCCGGATGCCTCGAAGTACATCCACGTGGTGTTTGTGGAGAACTACAACGTCTCCCCGGCCGAGCAGATCATCCCGGCCACGGACGTCTCCGAGCAGATCTCCACCGCCGGCAAGGAGGCCTCGGGCACGTCGAACATGAAGTTCATGATGAACGGCGCGCTCACCCTGGGCACCATGGACGGCGCGAACGTGGAAATCGTCGACGCGGTCGGCGAGGACAACGCCTACATCTTCGGCGCCCGCGAGGAGGCGCTGCCGGAGCTGAAGTCGCACTACAACCCGCGCCAGGTGGCCGAGCAGACCCCGGGCCTCATGCGCGCGCTCGACGCGCTCGTCGACGGCACCCTGGACGACCGCGGCACCGGCGCCTTCCACGATATCCGCGCCTCGCTGCTGGAGGACAACGGCTACGGCGAGCAGGACGTCTACTACGTGCTCGGCGATTTCGCTGCCTACCGCGAGGCCCGCGACCGCATGGCAGCCGACTACTACGCAGACCCGGACGAGTGGGCCCGCAAGTGCTGGATCAACATCTGCGAGTCTGGCCGCTTCTCCTCCGACCGCACGATTCGCGACTACGCCGAGGACGTGTGGAAGATCGAGCCCACCCCGATCAACTAGCTAGCCGCGCACCATGCGCTTCAAGGTGATGCCGTCGCCCGCGTGGTGCGTTTCCTCGCCGTCGAAGGCGAAGCCCTGCTTGGCGTAGAACACCTGGGCGCGCTCGTTGAACTCCGCGACCCACAAAACGCGGGCTCACCGGGCACCCCGTAAGCCATGCCCACCGCCTCGCCGTCCACTTCCGCGAGGTGGACGCGGCCGTCCGGCGCGTCGAAGTACTCGGCCCACTTGCGCTCGAGCGACGCATAGTCGTTTAGCACCTCGTCGGCGATATGCCCGCGGAACGCTTGGGCGCGGGAACGGTTGTGCACGGCGGCGACAGTGGCGGCGTCTTCGGCGCGAGCTGGCCGGATTGTGGCGTCCATGCAGCTAAACGCTATACGATCTCGGCACAATGATTCTGCTCGTTGACAATTACGACTCATATACATTCAACCTCGCCCACCTCATTACCGAGGCCGCCGGCCGCGAGCCCCTCGTGGTCCCCGCGGGCGAGGCCGGCGACCTTCCACCGCGGGTGCGCGCCGGCGAGTTCAGCCACGTGGTCATCTCCCCCGGCCCCGGCACCCCGGAGCGCGAGGAGGACTTCGGCCCTGCCCGGCGCGTCATCGAGGCAGCCGCGAATACCGGCATCCCGCTGCTCGGCGTGTGCCTCGGCCACCAGGGTTTGGCCATGCTCGCCGGGTCCAGCGTCACCCGCGCGCCCGAGCCGCGCCACGGGTTCGTCTCCACCGTCGCCCATTCCGGCGAGGGTATCTTCGCCGGCATCCCGCAGGACTTCGAGGTGGTGCGCTACCACTCGCTGCACATCGAGGAGGTTCCCGGCATCACCGTGCACGCCCGCAGCGAGGACGGCGTGATCCAGGCGCTCAAGGTCGACGGGCTGAACCACTGGGGCGTGCAATTCCACCCGGAATCCGTGCTCACCCAGCACGGCGTGGCGATCATGCGCAACTTCCTCGGCGGCTGGCGCGTCATCCACCACGAGGTGCCGGGCGCGCTCGACTGCCAGCGCGTCTTCAACGCGATCTCGCGAGACGGCAACGACGCGTTCTTCCTCGACTCCGCCGATGCGCGCGGGCGCTACTCCATCCTCGGCGACACCGCCGGCGTGCTCTCGCGCTCCATTCGCTATTCGCTTGGCGACGGCAACGTGCTCGACACCCTCGACACCGAGCTATCCACCCCGGTTTTCGACGCGCCCGACCTGCCATTTACCGGCGGCTGGATCGGCTACCTGGGCTACGAGTGCGCCGAGCTGACCATGCCGATCACGCTGCGCCACCGCTCGCCCTACCCGGACGCGTACTTCGTGCGCCCGCAGTCGTTCATCGTCTACGACCACGAGGCCGAAGCCGCGCACCTCTGCGCCCTGGCCGGCGACGGCGCCGACGGCTTGCTCGACCGGCTTGCACAGGCGCTTGAGGAGGCGGGCACGGCCGGAGGGGCGTCGATAGGCGAAGGCTCCTGGAGCAACCCGGACTACCTCGCCAGCATCAAAGAGGCACAGGAGCTGCTGCGCGCGGGCGAGAGTTACGAGGTGTGCCTGACCGACACTTTCACCACGCGCGCAACCGGCGATATCTATGCTGCGCTGCGCGAACACAACCCGGCGCCGTACGCCGCGCACCTGCTTTTCGACGGCGTCGAAGTCGCCAGCGCCTCACCCGAACGCTTCCTCACCGTGCGCGGCCGCGACGTGGAGGCGAAGCCGATCAAGGGCACCATCGCCGCCGATGAGGACCCCGCGCTGCTGAATGATGCGAAAACCCGCGCCGAGAACCTCATGATCGTGGATCTGCTCCGCAACGACCTCTCCCGCGTCTGCGAGCCCGGCACCGTACGCGTGCCTGGGCTGATGCAGGTGGAGAGCTACGCCACCGTCCACCAGCTGGTCTCCACCATCACTGGCCGCCTGCGCGAGGGCCACACCGCCGTCGACGCCGTGCGCGCGACGTTCCCGCCCGGCTCCATGACCGGCGCGCCGAAGCTGCGCACCTGCGAGATCATCGACCGGCTGGAGACTTCCCCGCGCGGCGTCTACTCCGGCGCTCTGGGCTACTTCGGCTTCGATGGTCAGGCCGATCTGTCGGTGGTGATCCGCACCGCCGTGCGCTCAGACGACACTGTGACCGTGGGCGCCGGCGGAGCGATCGTGCTCGCCTCCGACCCAGAGGCCGAGCTCGCCGAGCGCAACTTGAAGGCACAGTCCGTGCTGGGGGCGTGGGATGCGTAGGTACGCCTGGCACGGCTCGTTCGTCGAGCGCGATGTCCCCGACGTGCCCCTCGACGTCGCCGATTCCTGGCGCCACTCTTCCGGCCACACCAACGGCCTCGACCTGCACCTTCAGCGGTTTTCGCGCGCTGCTGGCCCGCTGCCTGCCGGGTTCGTCGATAAGCTCATGCCACTGCTGTCCGAGGGCGAACTGTTCCCCCGCATCGCCCTGTCGCAGGGGCTTTTGCTTCTCGACGTCCGCTCCGCCCCTCCCCCGCGCCCCATCACTGCACTGACATTTGCGCAGGCCCCCGACCCGCGCACACGTCCCGAGGTGAAGGGCCCCGACTTCGCCGCGTTTCGCGCGTACCGTTCGCGGTACCAGGTGGCGGGGACCGACGACACGGTGATCGTCGATAGGCACGGCGCAATGTTGGAGACCTCCACCGGCGCGCTGGTGATGTGGGACGGCGACACCCTGTGCGTCCCCGACGGCGTGTGGCTGCCGAGCGTGACGTTGCACCAGGTTGTTTCGCGGGCTGAGCGGCTGGGCATGCGTGTTGAGCGGCGCCGGCTGTACCCCGACGCCGCCGCCGAGCGCCCGCTGTGGTTCCTCAACTCCCTGCACGGCATCAGCCCGGTCAGCGAACTGCACGCCGGTGGCGCCGTGATCACTCCCCCGGTGCACCCCTCCTTTGTTGAGTGGTGCGACTGGTGGTGGGGCGGGTTCAGCCGGGAGCTTAAACACATCACAGGAAACTGACAACCCGCTATCAGTCACGAACGCGTGATTTGCGTACTTTAGGTCACATGACTAACCCGCAAATTCCACAAGACATTGTGCACTCCCGACTTGCCCCGCTGTTGGGCGAGGACTATTCGGTGTTTCACGAGCTCATCTCGGACGAGCTGCACATCGACGTCTATTGCTGGGCCCCCACCGAGCAGCGTCAATTCTGGACGCTGTGCACTTCGGGGATGAATGACTACCGGATGCAGATGCCACCCGGGAAGGAAGAATTCAACCGCACAGAGCTGGTGATGACGCTTCCGGACGATTGGCCACTTGCGGAGATTGGCTCGCAAAACGGCCCCGAAGGCGACGCGATCAGCTGGCCAATAACCCTGCTCAAGTCCACCGCACGCCTCCCCAAAGACATGGATACGTGGCTGTCTTACGGAACCTCGGGCCAGGCAGGGCTCGACCCGAGCGAGACTTATCCGGGCAGCGAATTCTCCGGCTTCATCATCGGCAGCGCATTCACGGTTGACGCCGACGGAGATTTTCTGCGCACGCCTGTGGGCGACGACACCGTCCACTTCTTCGGCGTCTACCCCATCTACACCGACGAACTGCGGGCGTACCTCGCCGGTGACGACATTTTGGGCAAGCTCTACGATCTTGGCGTTGCCGAAGGCGTATACCCCGGCCGCCCATCCGCGGTTTAGCCCAGGCAGGCAAGCAAAACCAAGGAGAGAACGGTGCTTTGCCACAAAATCGAGCACAAGATCGGCACGGCGGAGGCGGAAGCGCCGTCGCATAGCGACGAGCTTCTCGCCATGCACCACTGGGCCACCGCGATGCTGTTCCATGAAGCACCACTCGAAGATCCGAATAAGGCGCTCGCAGCTTGTCGCACCTTTTTGGAGATAAGCGACGGGCGCAATTGGACGCGGCCCGACGTCGAAATTGCCGGCATCGTGCTTGACGCCGCCGTGGAGAACCCGGACGGCCCGATCGGCCCTCTTGGTGCGGAAATCATGCAGCGGTGGGAAGAGCGCCTCACCCGCGCGATCGCGGCAGTCGACCCCGACTACGCCTACACCGAAAACCAGCTGCTTCGCATCTGGCAAGAACGGTAACCCGGAATCCAGCACGTGAAGTGATCCGATCCCCCTCGTTCGACTATGCAGCTGCATAGTGGATGACCGTGCCGAGACTATGCCGCTGCATAGCGGGACCGGTCAGCAAGACTATGCCGCTGCATAGCCAACGAGGCTGAACCAACCTCCCCCGAGGCGGACCAGGCATCGCGAAAAACTATGCAGCTGCATAGCAATCCCGGCCGACGAGACTATGCCGCTGCATAGTCAACGAAGCTGAGCCAATCTCCTCTGAGACGGACCGACTATCGCAGAAAACTATGCAGCTGCATAGTTGGTTCGGCTTGAAGAACTATGTCGTCGCATAGTGAAATCAGCCAACAAGACTATGCCGCTGCATAGTGATTCAAGCCCTTTGCCTGCTCGTGTTTTGTATGAATTTACATGCGGCAACACTTATAAGCGTCTGACCTGCACCGTTAAACCTGGACGGCCGTCCAAATTGTCAACTTTTGCACGTTTCGTTTAGGAGGGCATTCCAACGAACCACGCGAACGGAGGCTCCGCGACTATGCAGCTGCATAGCGAAGGACTACCCCCACAGCACTATGCAGCTGCATAGCCCCCACCGACAGCGACCTACGCCGACCGCTCGGCCAACACCTTCCCGGTTGCGGTGTCGCGCTCGACCAGCTCGGCGGGGGCTCCGGTGGCCACCACCTGACCACCCTCTGCACCGGCGCCGGGGCCCATCTCGATCACGCGGTCGGCTTGCGCGATGACGGACAGGTCGTGTTCGACCACGATCACGGTTTGGCCAGCGTCGACAAGGCTGTTGAGCTCCTTGACCAAAAGCGCCACGTCAGCCGGGTGGAGGCCGGTGGTCGGCTCGTCGAGCAGGTACACGGTGTGGCCGCGGCGCGAGTTGCGGGATCGCTGCAGCTCGGTGGCCAGCTTGATGCGCTGCGCCTCGCCGCCGGAAAGCTCCGGTGCGCCCTGGCCCAGGCGCAGGTAGCCCAGCCCCACGGCCTGCAGGGTTTCCACGGCGCGCAGGATCTTCGGTTCGTCGGCGAAGACGTCGGCGGCTTCGTCGACAGTCAGTTCCAGCACCTGCGCGATGGTGAGTCCCTCCCAGGTCACCTCGAGGGTTTCGTCGTTGTAGCGCGCGCCGCCGCAGTCCGGGCAGGTGGTGTACGAGCCGGGCAGGAACACCAGCTCGACCTCGATCTTGCCGGCGCCGCCGCAGGTCGGGCACTGCCCCTGCTTCACGTTGTAGGAAAAGCGCGACACGGTCCACTTGCGCCGCTTCGCTTCGTCGGTGCCGGCGAACAGTTTCCGCACGCCGTCGAACAGCCCAGTGTAGGTCGCCAGCGTCGAGCGCGGCGTGCGCCCGATGGGCTTCTGGGTAATCTGCACGACTCGGCTCACCGCGTCGAAGCCTTCTTGCCTATCGACGGTCCATCCGGCCTCCCCCGCCACCTCGTCCTCTTCCTCGACCACGGTGGACGCGGCGTCGCGGAGCACGCCCGCGAGAACCGTGCTGACCAACGTGGACTTGCCGGAGCCGGACACGCCGGCCACCGCGGTGAACTGGCCCATGCCGAAGGAGACCTCCAGCCCCTCAATCGAGCGGGCCGACACGCCGGAAAGGCGCAGTTTTCCGGTGGCGGGGCGTGGGTCGTCGTTAGGCGAAAGTGCCCGGTTCGCCAGCGCCTTCGCGGTGGGTGCGTCGCCGGTGTAGTCGCTGGTGGGGCCGGAGTAGACAACCTCACCGCCGCGCTCGCCGGCGAGCGGGCCGACGTCCACGAGCCAGTCGGTTTGGGCGACGAGTTCCATGTCGTGCTCGACCAGCAGGACTGAGTTGCCGGCGTCGATGAAGCGGCGGCAGATGTCCAGCACGGCTCCGCGTTCGGCGGGGTGCAGGCCGGCGGACGGCTCGTCTAGCACGTACGCCACGCCGAACAGGCCCGAGCGCAGCTGGGCGGACAGGCGGATGCGCTGCAGCTCGCCGGCGGACAGGGTCGGCGCGGGGCGGTCCAAGCTTAAGTGAGCAAGGCCCAGGTCGAGCGCGGACTGCAGCGCGGGCAGGATCTGCTTGAGCAGCAGGTCCTCGGCCGAACCCTCGGACGGATCCTGCGCTGCCAGCACCTCATAGACTTGGTCGAGCGGCAGGGCGCCGAGCTCGTCGATAGGCATTCCCGCGTAGGTGACTTTGAGGGCCTCCGGATTGAGGCGGCGGCCCTGGCAAGTCTCGCACACGCGCGACTCCATGTAGGACAGCACGCGTTTGCGCAGGGTGTCGGACTGGGTCTCGGCGAGCGTGTTGGTCAAATACGACGCCACGGAGCGCCACGTGCCCTTGTAGTTGCGCTGGATCTGATCCTCGCCGCGCAGGGGCTTGACGGTGACCACGGGGCGCTCCTCGGTGAACAGGATCCACTCGCGGTCTTCCTGCGGCAGCTCCTGCCAGGGCGAGTCCAGGTCGTAGCCCAGCGTGGCCAGGATGTCGTGGAAGTTCTTGCCGGCCCACGCGCCCGGCCAGGCCTGGATCGCACCGTCCTCGATGGACAGCGTCGGGTCCGGCACCATCGATGCTTCCGTGGGCTCGTGCACCACGCCGGTGCCCTGGCACGTCGGGCACATGCCCTCCGGCGTGTTCGGGGAGAACGAGTCGGAGTACAGCCCCGTCGGATTGTCGCCGGCGCGCGAGTACAGCAGGCGGATGCTGTTGGACAGCGCAGAGACAGTGCCCACCGTCGAGCGTGCGCCGCCGCCGGAGGTGGACTGCTCCAGCGCCACCGTCGGCGGCAGGCCCTCCACGGAGCCGACCTGCGGGTCCACAGCAGAACCGATCAGGCGGCGGGCAAAGGGTGCCACCGACTCGAGGTAGCGGCGCTGGCCCTCGCCGTGGATGGTGCCGAAGGCGAGCGAGGACTTGCCGGAGCCGGACACCCCGGTCACCGCTACGAGCGTGCCGCGCGGGATGTCCACATCCACGTTGCAGAGGTTGTGCAGGTGGGCGTCGCGAACTTCAATTCCGGTTTCAGGCATGCCCACCAGCGTAACCAGTTATTGCCGGCGCGTGTCCTCGCCGAGCTGGTGGACGTGGATGGTGTTCGTCGTGCCCGCAATTCCCGGCGGGGTGCCTGCGACAACAACCATGGTGTCGCCCTCGTTGTACTGCTCCATGGCCAGAAGCTGGCGGTCCACCACCTTGATCATGTCGTCGGTGCTGTGGACCTCCTCGCACAGGAACGTCTCCGCGCCCCACGTCATGGCCAGCTGCGAGCGCACCTGCTGCACCGGCGTGAACACCAGAAGCGGCAGGTCCGGGTGCAGGCGCGCCACGCGGCGGGCGGTATCGCCGGAGGTGGTGAAGGTGACAATCGCGCGCGCGTTGAGGCGATCGGCGATGTCGTTGGCTGAGTAGGACACCACGCCGCGCTTCGTGCGCGGGATGTGGTTCAGCGGCGGCACGGTACCCATGGTCTCCGCGGAGCGCACAATGCGGCTCATCGTGCGCACCACGTTATGCGGGTCCACGCCCACGGACGTCTCGCCGGAGAGCATCACGCCGTCCGCGCCGTCGAGCACCGCGTTGGCCACGTCGGAGGCCTCCGCGCGGGTCGGGCGCGAGTTCTCGATCATGGAGTCGAGCATCTGCGTAGCCACGATCACCGGCTTCGCATTTTCACGCGCAATCTGGATCACGCGCTTCTGCACCGCCGGCACCTGCTCGAGCGGGATCTCCACGCCCAGGTCGCCGCGGGCGACCATCACGGCGTCGAATGCGAGGATGATGGACTCCAGCGCGTCGACCGCCTCGGGCTTTTCAAGCTTTGCGACGACAGGCACACGCCGGCCGACCTCATCCATGATCTCGTGGACCAGCTCCACGTCCGCCGGGGAACGCACGAACGACAGGGCGATGATGTCCACGCCAAGCTCGAGTGCGAAGCGCAGGTCGGCTTTGTCCTTCTCGCTCAGCGCCGGCACGGAGATGTCCATGCCCGGAAGCGACACACCCTTGTTGTTGGACACCGGGCCGCCCTCGGTGACGCGGCAGACCACGTCGTTGCCGTCGACCTCGGTGCAGACCAGGCCGACCTTGCCGTCGTCCACGAGCAGGCGGTCGCCCGGCTTCGCGTCCTGGGCGAGCTGCTTATAGGTGGTGGACACGCGGTCGTGCGTGCCCTCGACGTCGTCCACGGTGATGCGGACGGTCTCGCCGGTTTCCCAGTAGGTTTTGCCGTCGCCCTCGAAGCGGCCGAGGCGGATCTTCGGTCCCTGCAGGTCAGCCAGGATGCCCACGGCGTGGCCGGTCTCGTCGGTGGCTTCGCGGACCCAGCGGTAGTTCTGCTCGTGGTCCGGGTAGTCGCCGTGCGAGAAGTTCAGGCGCGCCACGTCCATGCCGTCGCGCACCAGGCCCAAAATCGCATCCTTGCTGGCCACGGCCGGGCCGAGGGTGCAGACGATCTTTGTCCTTCTATCCACGTGTACCAACCTCGTTATCTTCGGTGTTGTCGTCGGTGTTATTCGTGTTCTTCAGCGCCCCACGGTACTCCCGATCCTGTGAGTCTGCCGTGGGCCTGCGGTTGTACTCCGGGTCAACCTCCTCCGGGGTCTCCCTCCCCTTTTGCAGCATGAAGAAGATCGCCACGGCGACGATGAACAAGATGGCGGAGACCCACGTGTTCACGCGCAGGCCGAGGATCAGGTTCGCCTCGTCGCGGCGCATGAACTCGATGAAGAAGCGGCCCAGCGTGTAGCCGGCCACGTAGAGCCAGAACACACGCCCATGGCCGAGGCGGAAGCGACGGTCCGCCCAGATAAGCACGAAAAACACCGCGACGTTCCAGATCAGCTCGTAGAGGAACGTCGGGTGCACGCTCGCGATCACCTCACCGGTGGAGCGGCCCGTCAGCGGCGCGTACTGGCCGGCTTCGTTGACGCGGTAGTAGATGTCCAGCGCCCATGGCACGTCCGTCTCGGCACCGTAGAGCTCCTGGTTGAAGTAGTTGCCCAGCCGGCCGATGCCCTGGGCGAGGATCACCGACGGCGCAATCGCGTCCGCAAGCGGGGCAATCGGCAGCCCCTTGCGCCGCATCATCACCCACACCGCGAGCGCGCCGAGCGCGACCGCGCCGATAATGCCCAAGCCCCCGGCGGTGATGTTGAACGCCTGCCAAGGGTTTTTGCCCTCGCCGAAGTACTTCTGGTGGTCCGTGATCACGTGGTACAGGCGCCCGCCGATGATGCCGGCGGGGATAATCACAATCGCCGCGTCCCACACCGTCTCCGGGTTGCCGCCGCGCGCTTTGTAGCGGCGCAGCGAGATCGCCATCGCGACGACGATGCCGGTGATGATGCACAGCGCGTAGGCGCGGATGGGTATGGGACCGAGGTGCCACACGCCCTGCGGCGGCGACGGAATGTTGGCCAAATTCAGCGTTTGCACGCCAAACAGTGTGCCATTTAGTTTCGCGACGGGCACGCGGGGTGCTGGCCCGCGGTAGCCAGCGAGCGCGTCGCGGAGAGCACGTCCCCGGCCGCCATGACGGCCTCCGCCGCGAGCACCGCGTCCGCGCCGCAGGAGGCGGCGTTAATCAGATCGCGCGGAGTGGCCACGCCACCAAGGCTGATCTTGATCACTTCGCTGGGAAGCCCGGGCGCGATTTCGGCGAACGCGTTGCGGTTCAGGTCGTTGGTGTCGAAGGTCCAGGAGTTCACCGCCACCACGGAGACGCCCGCGCGCAGCGCGCGGTCCGCCTCCTCCGGGGTGCGCACCTCCGCCACAGCAGCCATGCCGAGAGATTCGGCGCGGTCCAACAGCGCCTCGAAACGGGCCTGGTCCAAGATGCCCACCTGCAGCGGGATGGCGTCGGCGCCGTAGCAGCGCGCCTCGTGGATCTGGTACGGGTCCACGATCACGTCGCGGCACATCATCGGCAGCTCCACCGCCGCCCTGGCCTGGGCCATGTCCGCCAGCGAGCCGTCGAAACGCAAGCGCTCCGTCTGGCACGCGATGAGGTGGGCGCCGCCCGCTTCGATGTTCTGGGCCAGCGCCTCGATGCTGGCAAGCCCGGCGCCGGTGGGGCCGAAGACCGGGGAGTTGCGCTTGATCTCCACAATCACGCTGCAGCCATGACGCAAAAGCGCCGCCCGGGCATCCCGGGTCGGCGCCATATCGCGCGAGCGCGCTTTGATCTCTTTGAAGGAAACGGCGGCCTCACGCTTAGCAACATCGCGAAGCACACCAGCGACGACGTCGTCGAGTGTGCTCGGTGCCGGCATGGCTACCTCCCAGTTGCAAGGGGCCTGGCCTGTCACGCATAAGGCTAGCGGGTGGGCTTGGAGGATCGGAAATCCGGATCCGTCGGATCGATGTCTGCGCTGATCGCGTCCCACAGCACGCGGCCCGACTGCGGATCCTCCTCCAAGTCCTCGCGCACTTTCTCCCGGCGCACGGTTTCCTTCTCGTACTTGTGCTGCCGCGGCGAATCCTCACCCGGCCGCGCGACCAGCAGCACCCCGCCGGCCAGGCCGAGCACCGCGGCCGCGAGCGCCAGCCCGGGGCCGGCCACCTCCGTGGTGGCGGAGGTGATCTCAGCCCACTGCGCGATCGCCGGCGCGGAATTGCCCTGCTGCGCCTCGTCCGCGCCAGCGGTCAGCAGCGCGTGCACCCGCTCCGGGTCTGCCCCGCCGGTGAGCAGACGCACAGTCGGCACCGCCAGCCCCACGGACGCCGCCGCGCAGATGACGCCGATGACGCGGCGGCCGAGGCGCCGCAAAGCAAATGCTGCGACCATGCCGGCAAGCAGCAGCACCGCAATCGCGCCGGTCTCCGTGGACCAGTCCGCGCCGTTGACGCTGGCCTCGCCGCCGCCGGAGATGTCGTCGACGAACTCGGCGCGCACCCAGTCCATCCGCGAGCTTATCCAAGTCAGCGCGCCCGCGACACCGAGCGTGATCGCCCCTTCACGGGCAGCCTTCTTGTCTGGTTTTGCAGCCGTAGTCATGCGTTAATCCTCCTCGCCCGCATCAACCCGTACCCTCCGAATCGCCTCCATCACCGCGGCGTGGGCTTTGGCCGTGCCCACCACCGCCCCGACTTTGCCGGGCTCCCACGGTGTGCCGTCGCCAGCGGTGGCCACCGCACCTGCGCTGCGCGCCAGCAAGATACCGGCTGAGTTGTCCCACACGTGCGGGGAGAAGCTCACCGCAGCCTGGTAGATACCCTGCGCGGCGAACGCCAAGTCGATGCCCACCGAGCCGCTAATCCGCGGACGCAGGTGCGCCCGGGTCAGCTCGCCCGCCAGATCCAGGCGCTGGTTCGACGGCATGCGCCTGCGGTCGCGGGAAAACAGGGAGCCGACGCCGACGTGCGGCGCCGACGACGCCTCACTCACCGGCGGCAGCGCGGCCCCGTTGAGGTGGGCCGGCTCGCCGTCCACGGCTGTCATGCGCATATCCAGCAGCGGCGCGTCCACCACCGCCACCACCGGCTGCCGCTCCACCAGCAGGGAGACCAGGATCGCGCAGTTGGGGTTGCCGGTGGAATAGTTCGACGTCCCGTCGATGGGGTCCACCACCCAGCACGCGTGTGCGTCCAGCTCGCCGCCCTGCTCCTCGCCGTACACGCCGATGCCGGTGGCACCGGTGAGCTTGTCGCGCAGCAGCTCTTCGACCGCCAGGTCCGCGGCGGTGGCGAAGTCTCCCGAGCCCTTGTGCAGGGCGGGCGCGGCGCCGAGTTCGTTGACGAAGATCTCGCGGGCAGCATCAACCGCCGCCTCCGCGGCCTCGAGGTTCCCCGTCACATCCGTCATCGTGCTTACCCCAGCTGCGCGATCCAGTTGCGAAGCACACCGGTACCAGCCTCGCCGGAGGCCTCGGGGTGGAAACGCGTCGCCCACAGCGGGCCGTTTTCCACCGCGGCCAGCACCTCGCCCGCCCAGCTCAGCTTCGGGTAGGCGATGAACTCGTCCTCTTTCAGCTCGAAATCGCGGGCGCCGGTGGCGGCGTTGAACTCGAACTCGTGGGCACCGTCGAGCATCTGCGAACCGTCCGCGGCAGCAACCTCCGCCCGCTCGACGGGGGCATCAAGCTTCTCGACGCCTCCCGGCCACTCCCCGAACCCAGCCGCACCGTCCGCGCCGTGCTCGAACAGCGCGTCCATGGCGGCGCCGACCACAAGCACCGGGCGCGATCCGGCGAGACGCTGCCCCACAACGCGATCAGCCTGAGCGGTGCGCAGTGCCCGCAGCGCTTCGGCGGCGTCACCGGAGGCGGCCACGACCAGTCCGTCCGCGGCGACGGCACTCGCCGGGTCCGAGGTGACCTCCGCGTTTACCCCCTCAGCCCGCAATGCGTCGCGCAACGCCTCCACTGCCGGGTCTGTCCCCGAAAACGTGTCGAACACTGCCACAGCGGGGGCCGTCGGGCTGGGGGTTGTCTCGCTCATAGGTGCGTAGTGTAGCTTCCGCGCAGACTACTGGCGCTTGCGCGGGTAGGGCCGCGGGACCTGCACGGACTTCAGGCGCGCGGACAGGTTGTTCACTTCCACCACGCGGTGGCGGCCCAGCTGGCGGTCCAGAAGCGTGATGGCAAGGCCGATGGTGATCACCGCAGAGGCGATGCCGAACACCGGGGCAAACGCCATCTGCGCCACCAGCATCCCGTAGAACGTGGAGCCTAAGCCGGTACCGCCGTCGAAGCCGATGTTCCAGATCGCCGAGGCCTCCGAGGTCTTGTGGCGCGGCAGGCGGTAGAACAGCATCGTCAGCGCCTCGTTCTGCACCCCGCCGAAACCTGCGCCGTAGAACAGCGCGGCGATAAGCATGGTCCACGCTGGCAGCTCCATGGACAGGATCATCGCCATCAGCGCCACACCGAGGGCGGCGATGATCTGGCACGGGATGATGACGCTGCCCGGGTAGCCGCGGCGGTCCATGATCCGCCCGGCGACGTAGCGCGCCACCATCGCGGCGAAGTTGAGCACCGCCAGCATCACACCCGCCAGCGCTGCGCCGGAGACGGGGTCGAGCTCACGCATGGACACCGGGAGGAAGTTCGTGATCGCGCCGTAGGCGGTGGTGACAAACATCAAGGCGAGCGCCGGCACGAGCGCGAGGTGCCACATGGGCACGCGCACGCTCTGCTGCGTCTCCGCGTCCGGGTCCGCCGGCGGAATGGGCGGGATGGCCAGGCAGGCCACCAGCGAGATTGCGCCGATGGAGGCGGCGATCATGTACACGGCGTCGTAGCCGATCTTGTCCACCAGCGCCAGGCCTGACGGCAGCGCCACCATCTGTGCGAGGCCGACGACCATGCCGAAGATGCCGGTGGCACTGCCCAACAGTCGCAGCGGCACAAGCTCGGCGATGATGGCGGCTTCCGCCACGGACAGTGCGCCGAAGCCGATACCGCGGATGGCGCTGACGGTCAGCAGCGGTGCGGCGTCCATGCCGAGCATGTAGCCGAACGCCGGGATGCCCAGCAGCAGCGAGGAGATGGCCAGCACCCAGCCGAAGCCGAACGTCTTCAGCGCTTTCGGGGTGAATATCTGCGTGATCACGGTGGCGAACATGAACACGCCGGTGGACAGCCCTGCCAGGGAGGCTGGCTGGCCCGCGTCGATCACCGCGGTGGGCACCACCGGCAGCAGCAGCGCCCACGCCGCGAACGCCGAAGCCACCGCAACGAGCACGGGGATCAACCCGCGGGCGCGCCACACGTTGGTCAACGATTCAACTTCCCCGCGGGTCAGCGGCTGTTTGGACCATGCCATCTCACATCACCTCCAGAAGCATCAGCGCCGCGAAGAGCAGGGCCATGACAGCCAAAAGCGCGAGCACGGCGGTGACCGCACGCGGAGCGCCGCGTTGGTAGCTGGACCACACTCCGCCGACGAGAAGCCCCGCCACAAGGCTGAGCACCACCACCAAAATCGGATTCCCGACAGCGGACACCGCAATGACCTCCTTCGCAACCAAGTCGATTCCGCCGACATTGTAGACGTTGCGGCGGAATCCAAGGGCGCTGGCTTCGCATCGGGCGTTATGCTCGCTGTATGGGAAAGCACGCTGCACCGGTGGGCCGACAGCGCCCCGGCGAGGTCACTCTCGAGCGCGTCGCTGCCGTATTGGAGGGCCTCGGCTTCGAGCCGATGGTGCGTCCGGACCGCCTGGTCATCGGGGCTCACGCTTTTACTGTGGCGATTTGGGTGGACTACTCCCGCCCGATGGCGCTGGTCATCGACACCGCAGAGCGCATCCCCACAGACTTCGAGCACTCAGGCGCTCTCGCCCGCTTCATCAACACGTGGAACCACGACCGGGTCGGGCCATGGGCGAGCTTCCGCCTGCTGGAATCCGGGGATTTGTGCGCGCGGATGCGCCGCGGGGTGCACATCAAGCATGGGCTTAGCGACGATCAACTGGCCGCCGAATTGGTCGACACCCTCGAGCACGCCGCCGCGTTCTACCGGAAGCTGCGCGAGCGTTTCGTAGACGCGGGCCTGGACCAGCCGCTACCGCCGCAGCTCCTGCGCACCCAGGACACCGACGTGTTGCTGGGCAGGCACCCTTCGCTGCGGCACTTGCCGCGCGGCGGCAGGCAGGAGGTGTCCACGGCACCGGAGCTCTACCGCGAAGTGGGCGGCCCGGCAGGTGACATCGCGCCGGTGGGCATCGACGATCTCACCGACGCCTTGGAGCAACTGGATTTCCGTTACGGCGTGGGCGACGACGACGTGATTGCCACCGGCGTCAACGGCGTGGCCTTTGCCCTGACTATCGACGGCGAACCGGGCACGCGCTATGCCCGAGTGACAGGTATGTGGGACACCGGCCGCGACGCCTTGGATGCGTTCTTGCCGCTATGGCTGGTGTGCAACGATGTCAACGAGCGCACCTGCGCTACCTCCGCCTACCTGCACGAGTTCGACGGTGCCGCGCACATGCACGCCGAGTCCACCATGCTCGTCTCCGAGGGCGCCGCACCTGAGCAGGTCGGCGAATTTGTCATCTCGGCCATGGCGGCGTGTCTGGCGGCCATCGACCACGTGAGCCAGCAGACGGCCGGCCACTCGGTGGTGGATTGGCCCGGTAGGCGCTGACTACTCGTCTTGCCCGGTGCAGGCCAGCAGGTTGGCGGTCCAGTAGACCAGCACCGCCGCGAACGGGCCCGCCGCCCACGCGGCACCGGGTCGCACGGGCGGGACCATCGTCAACGTGTCCCCGTCCGCAAGCTCGTCCGGCGACGGGAGGGGGTGCACAACCCCCACGAACCAGCCGCCGAAAATGTACAGCGCTACCGCAGCTACCGCGCTGACGGTGCCAGCCCAGAGCAGCCACGCCACCGAACCGCGGACCCTTCCGCGGTTCGCAGAGATCAGGGCGACCACGGCCACCACGACACCGGCCAAGACGGTAAGCAGGGCAAACGATCCGAAGCCCGCAAACTCGGCGTTGACGGGACTTTCCGCCTGATCCACCCGCAGGCCGCCGCCTTCAACCACGCCTATGTATGCAGGCCTCACCAGCGCCCACACCCCGCCGCCGAGGATGCCCAAAACGCAACCGAGCGCCAGGAGCCCAGCTCCGGCGCTCAGTGTGGACTTGCGGATTAGTTGCACAGCTTCCAGCGGCCGTCTTCCTTCTGGAAGATCATGGTCGAGGTTTCTTCGCCCTGGTCGCTCTTCGCGGTCAAGCTTGCGGACGCGCGGTCGCCGTCGATGCGCACATCGGTCAGGCTGACCTCCGTCTCTGGAAGTTCGATGCCCTGGCCCTGTTCCTCAGCCAGACGGCTGGCCTCCTGGACCTGTTCCAGGCTCATGCCCTGGCGCTCAAGCTCCTCAAGCATCGGCTCGGTCACCGCCTTGCAGGAGTTCTCCAGGATGGTCGGGGTCCAGTCCGCGAACGAGCCCGGGTTCAACACGGCGCGGGCGGTATCTTCCATCTCCCGGCGGTCGTCCTCGCTGCCTTCCTTACCGTTGGCCAGCGGCTCGTTGGTGTTTTCCGGCATGCCGTTTTCAAACGGGTTCACCAGTGTCGGCGGCTGCTCCTCGCCGCCCTGCGCCTGGTTGGACTTCTGCTTGCCGTCCTTGTTCTCTTCCTTCTTCTCCTTCTCGGAGGTCTTCGAAGTCTTTTCCGTCTTCTCCTCAGACTTTCCAGACTTCTCAGCAGAGGCCTCCGTGGAAGAGTTCGCGGCGGATGCTTCAGGAGCCTCAGCGGCGGTAGACAGACCGCCGGAGGTGCCTTCGTCGTCGGATCCGCACGCGGTGAGCGGTAGCACGAGGGCGAGTGCCGCCGTCGTGACTGCCAAGCTCTGCTTCGTTTGCAACTTCACGGTATACCTGTACCTCTCGTTGTCGGACCCGCCCGGAAATACGGCGCGGGCTGGCACCAGCGACTGTTTCTTCCGTGTCTTTTCGGTATCAGTAAATGCAGTCGCGGTGAAGACCTGTCAGAAATAGTACCAACTACTCACTGTTTCCCCCGTTGGACATCTATACAAGCATTCTGGAGGGTTTCTGTGAGGTCGCGTAAAGGTATTTTCCGCGCCGACGGCCCACGCGCGCGTCTATGTTGGAGGAATGCAGTTAACCCGTGAGCGCATCACCGAAGCGGCGCTGGCAATCCTCGCCGAGTACGGTCTCGCGGACGTGTCCATGCGCCGGGTGGCCAACTCGCTGTCCGTCGCGCCCGGCGCGTTGTACTGGCACATCGCCAACAAGCAGGAACTCATCGCCTCCATGGCGGAGGAGATTGTGCAGGAGCTTTTCGACGGCCCACTGTCTGATCCCGCACGCTTAAGCGGCGAGCTGCGCGAGGCGCTGCTGGCCACCCGCGACGGCGCAGAGGTCGTAGTCGCGGCGGTGAGCCAGCCGGGCTCGCAGGTGCAAAAAGAGTTGGAGACCAGGTTCGCGGCCTCGGTGAGGGCGTGGCTGGGCGAAGCTGCGTCGATAAGCAATGTGCGCATCGCGGCCCTCGGTTTGCTGCGGCTGACCTTAGGCGATGCGGCGGTGCAGCAATCCGCCGCGCAGCTGGCGCAGGCCACCGGCGCGGACGAGGAGACGGACGGCGCGGACGAGCACGCAGCGGCAGTGGCCTTCCTGCTCGACGGCCTGAAGCGAAGTGTCTGAGGGGGCACTAGGCTGTGGCCCCATGAGTGAGACCATTGTCTGGCCCGGTTCCTCCTACCCCCTGGGCTCCACGTTCGACGGCGCAGGCACGAACTTTGCGCTGTTCTCCGGTGTCGCGGAGAAAGTGGAGCTGTGCCTCATCGACGACGGCGGGGCGGAGACCCGCATCCCGCTGGAGGAAGTGGACAACCACGTCTGGCACGCCTACCTGCCCGGCGTGAGCCCCGGCCAGCGTTACGGCTACCGCGTGCACGGACCGTGGGACCCGCACAACGGCAAACGCTGCGACCCGAACAAGCTGCTGGTGGACCCGTACGCGCGCGCCTTCGACGGCGAATTCGACCAACACTCCTCCCTGTTTTCCTACGACGTGCACGCCGACGAGCCGGGCACGGGCCGCAACGAAGAGGACTCGCTTGGCCACACGATGCTGTCCGTGGTGATCAACCCGTTCTTCGACTGGGGCGACGACCGCGCGCCGAAGATTCCTGAGGGCGAATCCGTCATCTACGAGTGCCACGTCAAAGGCATGACGCAGACGCACCCCGGCATCCCGGAGGACCTGCGCGGCACGTACGCCGGCATGGCGCATCCGGTGATGGTGGACTACCTCAAGGATCTGGGCGTGACCGCGATTGAGCTGTTGCCGGTGCACCAGTTCCTGCAAGACGACCGCTTGCGGGATCTGGGCCTGCGCAACTACTGGGGCTACAACACGTTCGGATTTTTCGCCCCGGAGAACAACTACGCCTCATCCACCGCCCCGGGCGACGCGGTGGCCGAGTTCAAACAGATGGTGCGCACGTACCACGAGGCGGGCATCGAGGTCATCCTGGACGTGGTGTACAACCACACCGCCGAGGGCAACCACATGGGTCCCACCATCGCGTTCCGAGGCATCGACAACGAGGCGTATTACCGGCTGGTGGACGACGACAAGTTCCATTACATGGACTACACCGGCACCGGAAATTCCTTCAACGTGCGCTACCCGCACTCGCTGCAGCTGATCATGGATTCGCTGCGCTACTGGGTCACGGACATGCACGTGGACGGCTTCCGCTTCGACCTCGCCTCCACCTTGGCCCGCGAGTTTTCGGACGTGGACCGCCTAGCCACCTTCTTCGACCTGGTGCAGCAGGACCCGGTGGTCAGCCAGGTCAAGCTCATTGCCGAGCCGTGGGACGTGGGCGAAGGCGGCTACCAGGTGGGCAACTTCCCTGCTCTGTGGAGCGAGTGGAACGGCAAGTACCGCGACACCATGCGCGATTTCTGGCGCGGCGAGGATTCCACCCTCGGCGAGTTCGCCTCGCGGCTGACCGGCTCGTCTGATCTGTACCAGCACAATGGCCGCCGGCCTACCGCGTCGATCAACTTCATCACCGCCCACGACGGGTTTACCCTCAACGACCTGGTCAGCTACAACGACAAGCACAACGAGGCCAACGGCGAGGACAACCGGGACGGCGAGAGCCACAACCGTTCCTGGAACTGCGGCGTCGAGGGTGAATCGGACGACCCGGAGGTGCTGGACCTGCGGGCGCGCCAGCGCCGCAACTTCCTCACCACCTTGTTGCTTTCCCAGGGCACCCCGATGCTTGCCCACGGCGACGAGGTCGCGCGCACCCAGGGCGGCAACAACAACGTCTACTGCCAGGACAACGAGATCGCCTGGATGGACTGGTCCAAGCTGGAGGAGGCAGCCGACCTGCACGACTTCACCCGGCGGCTGATCGAGCTGCGTCGCGACCACCCGGTGTTCCGCCGCCGCCGCTTCCTCGCGGGCGGCGCGTTGGGCGATGAAGAGCACGACCGCGAGATCGCGTGGCTCACCCCCGAGTGCACGCTGATGACGCAGGACGATTGGAATACCCCGTTCGGTCGTGCTCTGATGGTGTTCTTGGACGGCGAAGCCATCGCCGAACCGGATGCGCGCGGACAGCGCATGGTGGACGATTCCTTCCTGCTGATGTTCAACGCCCACTACGAGGACATCGATTTCACGGTGCCGGACGCTGAGTTCGGCGACGAGTGGGAGGTTGTCGTGGACACCACCGAGGCGCTCGGCGTACGCGAGGACGCGGAGCCGGTCCAGCCCGGCGCGGCTGTGACCGTGGGCCAACGTTCCACCGTGGTGCTGCGCCGCACCCAACCACCCGCAGGCGAAGGAAAGTCGGAGGCCAGCCAGTAATGATCACCGCGCACGGCGCAACGTTGACCGTGACCAACGAGGCACTCACCCTCACCCCCACCGCGCTCGCGGCGTCGCTGCGCGGCGGCAGCGAGTCCCGCGAGGTGGCCATCGCCGACATCGCCGGCGCCACCTCCGTTATGGGTGACGCGTGGACCCGCTCGCGCGTGGACATCGACACCGGCGGCGACACCTTAGCCATCTGGTTCGCCCCCGGCGACGAGAAGGGCCCCGCTGAGCTTTGCAAGCTTCTCGACGACGCACGGCACGGCAACGCCCCCGCCACCGGCACCGTGGCCGGCGGCGCCGGCATCCCGGGCTTTTCCTTCGTCGGTTTCGACGTGGAGACCGCGAACCGCCGCTGGGGTTCCATCTGCCAGATCGGGCTGGTGAAGATCGTCGACGGCGAAGAGGTGGACCGTGCGTCCTGGCTGTGCAAGCCGCCGGCGTCGCTGTCCCAGTTCGAAGAGGGCAACGTGGCCATCCACGGCATCACTGAACAGGACGTCGCCGACGCACCGGACGTGTGCGACTGCATCCCGAAGATGGCCGGGTTCGTCGGCGACCTGCCGCTAGTGGCGCACAACGCCCAGTTCGACGCGTCCGCGTTGCGCGACGCATGCCAGGCCTCCGAGGTGGAGGTGCCCCAGATGCTGTTCGCCTGCACGCTCGCCCAAGCCCGCGCCACCAAGCTGGATGTGGCCAACCACCGCCTGCCCACCCTGGCGGAGCACTTCGGCATCACGCTGGACAACCACCACGACGCCTGCGAGGACGCCGCGGCCTGCGCCGGCGTGATGGTGGGCCTGGCGCGCCAGGCCGGCCACACCGGCAGCCTGATGAGCTTCGTGCACGACTCCGGGTTCACGCTCGGCTCCATCGACGCCGCGCGCGTGACCCCGGTGTTGCGCGACCGCTCCGGGGCGGGCCGCGCGGTGCAGGCGGAGAAGGCAGCCCAGGGCGGAGTGTCCGCGGCGGTCGCGGCCTCTGCGGCGCCGCAGGGGTCGAATCAGGCGGGCCCGGCGAAGCCGTCGCAAAGCAAAGGCCCCCAGCGGCCCTGGCAGTCCGTGGCCACCCCGGACACCGTGCCGGAGCCGAACGCCGACGCGGACCCGAACTCCCCGCTTTACGGCGAGAACGTCACGCTGACCGGCGAGTTCGAACCGCACGACAAGGGCGAGCTCTGGCAAAAGATTGCCGAGCAGGGCGCGCAGGTGGGCAAGAACGTGACCAAGAAGACCACCGTGCTGGTGGTGGGCGAATGGGCGACGGTGACCTCGAAGGAAAAGCGCGCCCGCGAGCTGCAGGACAAGGGCCAGGACATCCAGATCTGGCAGGCCGACCAGCTGCTTGAGGCGCTGGGGCTTAACGAACAGCCGCCGTTTTAAAAAAGTTTCGGGTTCCAGGGAACCGGGGCGGGTGAGGCTGCGTCTAAGTAGCCATGCAGCTTCTCCAACCAGCACCCGTATCCGCCCCGGCGATCACGTTGCGGCTCGCGCGTATGGATAGCGCGGAAACCCGCGCTTGCATCGCCGCAGGCTTCGGCGCCTCCACCGCGTTTATCAGCCTGTCGCCCGGCCTGGTGTGCGTGTTCGACTCGCCCACCGCCACCGGGCTGACGCACCAGGAGGTCGGCGCCGTGGGTGTGAGCGCCCACCAGCTGTGGAACGCCGCGGCCGAGCAGCTGGTCGCCCGCGCGCAGCGCGAGAGCGGCGTGGAGTTTCTAGTGCGCGGCCCCAGCGCCGCGCTGGACGTTGAGGCGCTGCCGCGCGGCTTCGAGGTGGACGGCCACGGGTGCCCCGCCGCCTGGTGGCTTGCCCACCCGCAGCCGTTCACCCTGCTGCACCGCCACTTCAAGGCCGTGCTGCGCCCGGAGACCGGGCTTGTCTACGCCACCCGTGACGGGCGCGAACTGTTCGTCTTCGACGCTCACGCCGACGAGGTGGCACGGTGCCTGCCCGGCGCGGACGTGCTGACCTACTCCGTGGGCTTTCCCCTGCTGTACGACGACCAATCCCGCTAGGGTGTGGGGCGTGAAGCGCCCGATCACCTCCACGTACCGCCTGCAGCTGCGCGGCCCGCACGCCGATCCGCACGGCCGCGAGTTCGGCTTCGCCCAGGCCGCCGAGCTCGTGCCCTACCTGGCCGAACTCGGGGTCTCGCACCTCTACCTCTCCCCGATCTTCGCCTCCGCGCCGGAGTCCAACCACAACTACGACGTGATCGACCCGACCGTGGTCAACCCGGAGCTCGGCGGCATTGACGGGCTGCGCCTGCTCGCCCGCGCGGCGCATTCGGCCGGGCTGGGTCTGGTGGTGGACATCGTGCCCAACCACCTCGGCGTGGAGGTGCCGCGGCGCAACCGCTGGTGGTGGGACGTGCTGAAGCACGGCCAGGAATCGGACTTCGCGCACTTCTTCGACATCGACTGGGCCACCGACAACGGCGCGGGCGGCAAGATCGCGCTGCCGGTCCTCGGCGCACCAGGCGGCACCGACGCGCTGAAGCTGGAACACATCGACGGCGAGGACGTGCTCACCTATTACGACCACGTCTTCCCGCTCGCCCCCGGCAGCTACGCGGCGCTTTCCGACGACCCGGCCGCTGTACACGAGCGCCAGCACTACCGGCTGATGTTCTGGCGCGACGGCATCATCACCTACCGCCGCTTCTTCTCCATCAACGGTCTGGCCGGCGTGCGCCAGGAGGACGAGGACGTCTTCAACGCCACCCACGCCTGCCTTAAGGAACTTGTGGGCGAGGGGCTTATCGACGGCGTCCGCGTCGACCACCCCGACGGTTTAACCGACCCGTTCGGCTACCTCACCCGGCTGCGCGAGCTCATCGGCCAGGACACCTGGCTGATCGTGGAGAAGATCCTCGCCGCGGACGAGCCTTTGGATCCACGCCTGAACGTCGACGGAACCACCGGCTACGATGCCTTGCGCGAATTCGACGGCGCGTTTGTCAACACCGACGCCGCCACCGCGCTGGGTGCGGTGGCGTTGCGCTTCAGCGGCACCACTTGGGACGCGCACGCTGTGGAAAAGGCCGAGTGGATGCTCAAAGCGCGCGTTGCGGAAGACGAGCTCGTTGCGGAGATCCGCAGGCTCGCCCGCGCGGTGCGCCACGACAGCCTCTCTTCCGCAGGCTCCCAGGTCAGCGACACGGCGCTCACCGAGGTGCTTGTGGAACTGGTTGCCGGCATGCCCGTCTACCGCGCTGACTACCGTTCGCTATCGAGAGTGACCGCGACGCTGATTGCGGAATTGGCCCAGAGCCCAATCGGGTTTGACGCGGCGGCGCTCGACCTTGTTGCGGCTGCCTTGGCCGCGCACGGCGAGGCGGCCCACCGCTTCGCCCAGGTCTGCGGAGCGGTGATGGCCAAAGGGGTGGAGGACACCCTGTTCTACCGAGCGTGCCGTCTGGTAGCACTGCAGGAAGTCGGCGGCGCACCCGGGCGATTCGGCGTCAGCCAGGCTGAATTCCACCTCCTGCAGGACGAGCGCAGCAGGTTATGGCCGCGCACCATGACAACGCTGACCACGCACGACACGAAACGCAGCGAAGACACCCGCGCCCGCATGATCGAGATCTCTGAGGTGCCGGGCGAATTCAGCCAGCTCGTCGACAACGTGTTCGCGCTCACCCCGCCGCCTGACACCGCCACTGGCCTGTTTCTGTTGCACAACGTGCTGGGCGCGTGGCCGCGTGACGGCCGCGCGGACGAAGCATTCACCCAGCGCCTGCAGTCGTACGCGGTCAAAGCTGTGCGTGAGGCGGACACGCTGACGAGCTGGTACGACAACGACCATGACTACGAGGCACAAGTGACCGAGTGGATTGCGCACCTCACGCATGGCCCCGCCACAGGCCTTCTCGCCGACTTCGCCCTTGATATCGACCGCGGTGGCGTGACCGTCTCCCTCGGCCGCAAACTGCTGCAGCTGGTCGGCCCCGGCATCCCGGACACCTACCAGGGCACCGAATTCCTCGACTTCTCGCTGGTGGACCCGGACAACCGCCGCTTCGTCGATTACCAGGCGCTGGGTGCTGGTGAGGGGGCACCGGAGGACGTCGATAAGCAGCGCATTGTGCGCGCCGCCTTGCACCTGCGCCGCGAACGCCCGCAGCTCTTCCTCGAAGGCGGCTACCGCGCGATCTTCGCCGCCGGCCCCGCACGCGAGCATGCGGTGGCCATGGTGCGCACACTTGACGACGCACCACAGGTCATCGCCGTAGCCACCCGCACCCCGCTCGCCTTAGAGCGCGCCGGCGGTTGGCGCGGCACCACCCTCACCCTGCCCGAAGGCACCTGGACCGACCGGCTGACCGGGCGGGAGTTCTCCGGCACTGTGGAGATGGCGCAGCTGTGCGCCGAACTGCCCGCGGTGCTGTTGACCATGTAAGCTAACCCGCCGTTATGAGCACAGCAAAGCCCGCAAAGCCCCGGAACAAGGCGATGGACGACACCATCGCCCGTCTCGGGTCGACCTACTTTGCCTGGATGCGCGGACACGAGGACGCCGCGACGACGTTCAGGCACGCGCTGCACGAACTCATGCGCGACGCTGGCATCAACTTCGACCGCGTGGACGCGCGCGTGAAGTCCTGGACTTCGCTGAAGGAAAAGGCGCGCAAGACGCGCGACGACGGCGAGATGGTCTACCCCGACCCCTGGCACGACATCAAGGACATCATCGGCGCGCGCGTCACGGTGCTGCACTCCACCGAAATCCCGGCGGTGCAGCGATTGTTGGCGGACCAGTTCGAGGTGCTGCGCAGCGTGGACAAGGCCGAAGAAACGCGCGTGGCCGGCGGCTTCGGCTACGGCTCGCACCACATGATCGTGCGGGTGCAGGAGCAGTCCGAGGGGCTGGAGGACTACGTCGGCCAGGTCTTCGAGGTGCAGATCCGCACCGTGCTGCAGCACGCCTGGGCGGAGTTCGAGCACGACATCCGCTACAAACGAGCCACCGAAAACGTCGACCCGCAGGTGGATCGCGCCTTCACGCTGGCGGCTGGGTTGATTGAGCTGGCGGACCAGCAGTTCGACCAGATCGCCGCGTTGGCGAACCCGGAAGATCCAGCAGACAAGGTCAACACGGAGGTGGACGCGGAGATCTCGCCGGAGACCCTGCCGGGCATTCTCACGGTACTGCTGGGCAACCAGTTCCCGCTTTCGCGCGCAGGCGACTACCGCTTCTGCACCGAGCTGTTGCGAGCCCACGGCATAGAGCACGTCTCCGACGTTGCAGAGCTGACCAACCCGGCCGATATTGAGGCGATCTCCAACTCGCTGTCCTACCCCTTCGTGCCGGGCCAGGTGCGCATCGTGGACGACCTGCTGCTCAACCGCTACGGCACCGAGCACATCGAGCGCACCTGGGACGCCGGCAACCGCCCGCAGGTGCGCCGCAAGCGGCTGACCAACCGCTTGGGCCTGCTGCGCGGCGAGTAGGTTACTTGCGCCGGCCCATCAGCCGGTCGATCTCGCGGCGCTCCTTCTTCGTCGGCCTGCCCGTGCCGCGGTCGCGCACCGGCGGGGCCGCAAACAGCTCGCGCGGCGGGGGCGGCGGCGAGTGGTCGATGTAGCAGGAGCGGGCAATCGGCGCGCCGACGCGCTTGCTCACAGTCGCGGCCACCTCAAGGATGTACTCGCGGTGGTCCTTCCACACGCGCACCGTCTCCCCCGGCACGACCTGCTGGGCCGGTTTAACGGCTTTGCCGTCGATTTTGACGTGCCCGGCGCGCACGGCGTCCGCGGCTTGGCTGCGGGTTTTGAAGATGCGCACGGCCCACAGCCAGGCGTCGATGCGCACCGCCGCCATGGTTGGCTGGGTCAAACTAGTACTGGTCCTTGTGGTTGACGATTCGCTGGACCTTGTTCCAGTTGGTGAACCCGCCTGCAACGGCGACTACGAGTCCGAGGAACAGGAAGGTCCAGGAACCGAAAATCAGGCCGAACGCGATGCCTCCGGCTACGCCGCCGCCGGCCCACAGGACGGCGTTGCGGGAGTACTGGCGCACGGCGGCCTTGCGCTGTGCGATCGGGTCATTGGGGCGCGGCTGCATCGTCATGGGGTCTAAGTGTAGCGCCTTACGCGCCGCGTTCGACCCAGCGGTAGCCAGCCTCTTTCATCTCGGCGCCGCCGTGGGTGGCGGCGGCCAACAGCGCGTCCACACGCTCGCGCTCCCCCGGCTCGAACGCCAGGGTGTAGGTGGCGGCGCGCCCGTATTCCACGTCCACGACGTCGATGCCCGCAGCGCGCAGCTCGGACTCGATGCGACCGGCCTCCGCGTGGGGGAAATCCACGGTGCCGAGCTCGCGGACCTCGCGCGTGACGCGGGTGACGTGCTCGAGCGTGTCAGCCACGGATTCGGTGTAGGCGCTGACCAGCCCGCCGGTGCCGAGCTTGATGCCGCCGAAGTAGCGGATCGCAACCGCCACCACGTCTTGCATGCCGGAGCCTTTGAGCACCTCCAGCATGGGTTTGCCGGCGGTGCCGGACGGCTCACCGTCGTCCGAGGAGCGCTCGATGGGCTGCGCGGCGTCTTGGTGCACGATGAACGCGGAGCAGTGGTGGCGCGCATCCGGGTACTCCTCGCGCGCGGCGTTGATCACTTCGCGCGCTTCCTCCTCGGTGGTCGCGCGGGCAATCCAGCCGATGAAGCGGGAGCGCTTGACCTCGAACTCGTGGGTGACAAGTTCATCCGCGGGGCGGGCGTATGACTGCTCCATCGGCTTAGCCCGCAACGATGTAGTCGTACTCCGGCGTACCGGGTTCGAGGCGGCGGCACCCAATCGGCGAGGCGTCCATGCGCTCCAGCAGCCGGGTGAGGTCCTCCGAGTGGGCGAGTTCGATGCCTACGAGGGCGGCGCCGGTTTCCCGGTTGTTCTTTTTCAGGTACTCGAACAGGACGATGTCGTCTTCCTCCCCGAGGATGTCGTTGAGGAAGTGGCGCAGCTGGCCGGCCTCCTGCGGGAAGTTGACCAAGAAGTAGTGGCGCAGACCCCGGTGCACCATGGAGCGTTCCATGACTTCGGCGTAGCGCAGCACGTCGTTGTTGCCGCCCGAGATGATGCACACCACAGTCGAGCCGGGCGCCAGCTGCGCCAGCCCGAGGCCCGCCACGGAAAGCGCGCCGGCCGGCTCGGCGATGATTCCTTCGTTCTGGTAGAGCCCGAGCATCTCGGTGCACACCGCGCCTTCGTCCACAGCGAACAGTCCGGTGGCATCTCGGTGAGCGTTGAACACCTGCCAGGGGATGTCGCCGATGCGTTTGACCGCGGCACCGTCCACAAAGGGATCAATGTCTTCAAGGGTGACAGGTTCGCCCGCATCACGTGCCGCGCCTAGCGACGCCGCACCTTTCGGCTCCACCCCAACCACCTTTGTCGCCGGGGACATGTCGGCGAGGTAGGACATCACGCCGGAGATGAGCCCGCCGCCGCCCACCGGCACCAGCACGGAGTCCAGCTCCTTGCCCATGCTGGCTAGCTGCGCCACGATTTCGGCGGCGACGGTGCCTTGGCCGATCACCGTGTCGCGGGAGTCGAACGGCTCAATCACCGTCGCTCCGCGCGCCGCGGCGTCCTCGCGGGCGGCCTGCGCGGCCTCATCAAAAGTGTTGCCGGTAATCACAAGTTCAATGGCGTCGCCGCCGTGGACGCGGATACGGTCGCGCTTCTGCTTTGGGGTGGGCTTGGGCACGAAGATCTTGCCCTGGATGCCCATCGCGCGGCAGGCGTAGGCCACGCCTTGGGCATGGTTGCCGGCAGACGCCGCCACGACCCCGGCAGCGCGGGCGTCTTCACTCAACCGGGAGATGCCGTAGTAGGCGCCGCGGATCTTGTAGGAACGCACGTCCTGCAGGTCCTCGCGCTTGAGGTATACCTCCACCCCGTGCTGCTCCGACAGGCGCGGGCAATACTGCAGCGGGGTCGGCGAAATCACCGATGAGATCCGGCCCTGCGCAAACCGGATGTCGGCTGCGTGGACTTCCTGGAAGGCGGAGTCGGACGTGTTCGGTGTGGCTGTGCGCATGGTTAGCGAGTCTACAACTGCCCCACTCGTTCACTCCCCCTTCACCTCACCGTAACTTCGCGCCCACCTTCAGGCTGTACACATGCTCACGTATTAGTTTTTGCAGCCTCCCCGAAAGGTTCCCCCATGAACGGACACCCTCTTTCTCGCACCGGCCTTTCCCGCACCGGCATCGCCGCCGCGTGCGCTACCGCTCTCACCCTCGGCTTTGTCTCCCCGGCAACCGCCGCCGTTGTTGCGGAACCGGTGAAGGATGTTGCCGACGGTGCCACCGCCGACATCTCGGTGCTGGGCTCCTACGGCGCTGGCGCGTTTGAGAAGTCCGCCGCCGAAATCGTCGCTTTCCACGCCGCTTCGAAGCGCATCCTCACCGTCAACGCACTGTCCGGCAAGATCGACGTCCTCGACGCGGCCGACCCCGCCAAGCCCACGAAGGTCGGCGAGGTCTCCGGCGGCGAGAACACCACCATTAACTCCGTCGCCGTGCGTAACGACGGCCTCGCGGTGGCCACCGTCGAACCGGAGAACAAAACCGATGCTGGCGAGCTGATCTTCTTCGACGCCGGCGCCGACAATCTGGGCGCCGTGCTCGGCCGCGTCGGCGTCGGCGCCCTGCCGGACATGGTCACCATCACCCCGGAGGGCGACTACGCGCTGGTGGCGAACGAGGGCGAGCCTGCTGAGGATTACTCGGTTGATCCGGAGGGCAGCGTAGCCGTCGTCACGCTGCCTGCTGCTGTTGAGGCCGCAACGCAGGCCGACGTGCGCACCGCCGACTTCCGCGCCTTCGAGGGCACCCTGGCAGACAAGGGCGTGCACATCTACGGCCAGGTGGGCGCCTCCACGACCGAGGCGCAGAACCTCGAGCCGGAGTACATCGCAGTCGCAGGCGACAAGGCGTACGTCACGCTGCAGGAAAACAATGCCGTGGCTGTGGTGGACATCGCCTCTGCCACCGTCGAGGACGTGTGGCCGCTGGGCTACACCGACCGCCGCGAGGTGCCCATGGACATCTCCGACAAGGACGACAAGATCAACATCCGCACCGCGCCGGTCAAGAGCATCCTGCAGCCGGACTCGATTGCCGCCTACGAGGTTGACGGCACCACCTACTTGGTCACCGCCAACGAGGGCGACGCCCGCGACTGGGAGGCCTACTCCGAGGAAGAGCGCATCAAGAAGCTGGGCGGCAAGAAGGTGGCCCCGATCTGCGAGGGCTACGCCGGGATGACCGCAGCCGAGATCGAGGAGTTCCAGCAGGACGAGAACGCGGGCCGGTTGAAGATCACCACCGCATTCGGCCTGAACGAGGAGAAGAACTGCTACGAGGACCTCTACACCTACGGAGGCCGCAGCTTCTCCATCTTCACTGCCGACGGCAAGCGCGTGTTCGACTCCGGCGCCGAGTTCGAGGAGATCACCGCGAAGCTTCTGCCGGAGTACTTCAACACCAACCACACGGAAAATGAGTTCGAGTCCCGCTCCGACGACAAGGGCCCGGAGCCGGAGGGCGTCACGGTCGGCGAGATCAACGGCCGGACCTACGCGTTCATCGGCTTTGAGCGCCTCGGCGGCGTGATGGTCTACGACATCACTGACCCGGCGACGCCGGCCTACACCGCATACATCAACAACCGCGACTTCTCCATCAATATGGAGGAGCTCGCCGAGGAAGGCGACGACGCCGTGAAGGCCGGCTTGGACAAGGTCGGCGACTTGGGCGCCGAGGGCCTGACCTTTGTGCCGGCGAAGGACTCCCCGAACGGCGAGAACCTCCTGATCGTTGGTAACGAGGTTTCAGGCACCACCACCGTGTTCCAGGTGGACTCGCTCGTCGAGGCACCGGCTGAGCCAGCCGAGCCCGCTCAACCCGGCGCCGACGGTGCCGGCAGCTCCCTTTCCAAGGGCGGTGTGATCGCAATCGCACTTTCCGCTGTCGCGCTGGTTATCGGTGCGCTTGGCGCGCTCGGAAACGTTATGAGCTCGGTGTTTGCCAGGTAAACCCGCGCAGACGGGCAACGTTTGTCCATGAAATAAAGACCGTTGCTTCACTACATTTTTAACCCTAAACCTGCTAGGTTCATCGGGGTGTCATGTCGGGCACAGCGTCCGCATCGACTGTTTTGGATCTTCTACGAGGAGAATAAGAGAACATATGAAGCGCATTTCCACTGCAGCCGTGGCTGCCGCAACCGCTTTGTCCCTGGCCACCGTCCCGGCGATGGCTCAGGAGAACACTGCAGCTACGACCACCGAAACCGCTACGGTGACCACCACCCCGTCTGAGCCGGCCAGCGAGACCACCCCCCCGTCTGAGCCGGCCAGCGAGACCACCACCCCGTCTGAGCCGACCGACGAGCCGACTCAGCCGACCGAGTCGACTCAGCCGACCACCCCGACTGAGCCGACCGAGCCGACTCAGCCGACCACCCCGACCGAGCCGACTCAGCCGACCACCCCGGCTCCGAAGCCGGAGCAGAAGAGCTCCGGCTCCTCCCAGGGCACCATCGTCGGCATCTTCTCCGGCACCCTGGGTGCTGTGCTGACCACCACCCTGATCGTGTTCTCCGACCCGCGCGGTGCGAACAAGATCATCGACATGGTCAACGCTCAGTTCGGCCTGGGTCTGCCGCACCTGCACACCCCGAAGGTTCAGCTGCCCAACTTCCAGCTTCCGAACCTCCCCTTCTAATCCACCAACTCTCTTTCGCCTGAGGAAGGTCAATCAATGAAGTCCCGTTTCGTAGCCGTGTCCTTCGCGGCCACCGCTATCGCAGCCGGCTCCCTCGCGGGGGCCGCAGCCGCCGCCGAAGCTGATACTTCGACGACGACCACGTCCAATACCGCAGAGCCGACTACCTCGGCCACTAAGGAATCTGAGACGACCGCCACCTCTACGACGACGCCTACCAGTGCTGACGAGCCGGCCCCCACCAAGGAGGGCCCGTCGGTGGTTGAGCCGACCGGCACCACCACCCCGGCTACCACCACCCCGGCAACTACCGAAAAGGAGAAGCCGACCGGCACGAACGTCGTAACCAACACCCCGACGGCGACCTACACCCCACCGGCATGGCTGCAGCCGTCCTCCTACGAGGATCAGGCGCTCGAAGTGATCGGCAAGATCTCGCTGTGGGTCACCGCACTCGCAGCGGCGATCAGCTCCATCATGGTGGTCGTGGGCGCAGTCCCAGGCCTGAAGGAGAGCCTCAAGAAGATGGCAGGCTCGAATAAGTAGAGCTGCTTTCTCGCAAGCCGAGCGCCCGTCCGGTCCCCACCGGACGGGCTTTCCGCTTCTCTAGGGCCAGACGCTAGCCCAAGATCCCGGCACCCAGGGTCGCCTTCAAATCGCCCATCAAGCTGGCGGATCGGTTCACACGCAGGTGGTCGCCCAGGATCATCAGCTGACTGTGGTCGCCGTTGACCAGGTTCAGGTACACGTCGGAATCGCCGGCGTTGTTCACCAGCACGCCCTTGAGTTTCGCGATGTTTTCTGCCGTGCACTGGTCGGTGCGCATGGTCAGACGCAGCGGCAGGCCCGCACCGTTGCCGGGGCCGAGCTCAGGCACCTTCACGTCGTCGCCGAACAGGCTCATGCGGTCGTCCCGGATGGACACGTGCGCCTTGACCAGGATGATGTTGTCCTCCACGATCTGCGGAGCGACCAGCGCGTACACCTTATTAAACAGCAGTACGTCCACCTGGGCGCCGTGGTGGTCCTCAATGGTGACAATCGCCCACGGCGAGCCGTCCTTCTTGGAGAAGCGGCGGTCCACGGAAGAGATCAGCCCGCCGATGGTCACCTCTGCCCCGTTGCGCATCTCGCCGGACAGGATTGTGGTCAGCTGCGTGTCCGTCTGCGCGTCGATGGCCTCCTCGAAGCCGTCGAGCGGGTGGCCGGAGACGTACAGGCCGAGCATCTCGCGCTCCAGTGCGAGCTTGTGTTTTCGGTCCCATTCGTCGTCAGGTACCTCGATGGTGAACGCGGAGTTGTCGGCACCTTCTTCCCCACCGAAGCCGGCGAAGAGGTCGAACTGTCCCTTGTCCGCCGCCTTCTTTGTGGCAAGGACAGAGTCAACCGCATCTTCCTGAATGAGCATGAGCCCCTTACGCGGGTGCTCCAGCGAGTCGAACGCGCCGGCCTTGATCAGTGATTCAGTAATTCGCTTGTTGCAGGCCGCAAGCTCGATCTTGTCCAGGTAGTCGGAGAAGCTGGTGAAGGCTCCCTTTTCCTTCCTGGTCTTCTTGATGGACTCCACCACTTCCACGCCGACGTTGCGCACGGCTGCAAGCCCGTAACGGATGTCCTCGCCGACAGCCATGAAGTTTTCTTCGGACTCGTTGATGTCCGGCTGTAGCACGCTAATGCCTAGGTGGCGGCAGTCCGATAGGTAGATCGCAGACTTGTCCTTCTTGTCGCCCACAGAGGTCAGCAGTGCAGCCATGTACTCGGCGGCGTAGTTCGCCTTCATGTAGGCGGTCCAGTAGGACACCAGCGCGTAGCCCGCGGCGTGAGACTTGTTGAACGCATAGGACGCGAACGGCTCGATGGTGCCCCACAGCGCATCCACGGCTTCCTTGGAGTAGCCGTTCGAGAACATGCCGGCAGAAAATGTCTCGTACTCCTTCGCCAGCACCTCCGGCTTCTTCTTACCCATCGCCTTGCGGAAGCCGTCTGCTTGACCAGCGGTGTAGTTCGCCACCTTTTGCGAGATGTTCATGATCTGCTCTTGGTAGACGATCAGGCCGTAGGTCTCGTCCAGGATCTCCTTGAGCGGCTCTTCCAGCTCCGGGTGGATCGGTGTGATCGGCTTGCGTCCGTTCTTGCGGTCCGCGTAATCCCAGTGGGCGTTCACACCCATCGGGCCCGGGCGGTACAGCGCTAGCGAGGCGACAATATCGTTAAAGCCGGTCGGCTTCATGCGCTTGAGCAGCTCCTGCATGCCGCCGGAGTCCAGCTGGAACACGCCCAGGGTGTCGCCGCGCGAGAGGAGTTCGTAGACCGCCTGGTTGTCGGTGTCCAGTGCTTCTAGGTCGATGGTTTCGCCCCGGTTTTTCTTCACGTTCTCCAACGCGTCGCCGAGCACCGTCAAGTTACGCAGGCCCAGGAAGTCCATCTTCAGCAGGCCGATGGCCTCGCACGCCGGGTAGTCCCAGCCGGTGATGATCGCGCCGTCCGCCGGGCGCTTCCACATCGGGATGTGCTCCATCAGCGGCACCGACGCCATAATCACGGCACACGCGTGCACGCCCGCCTGGCGCACCACTCCCTCGAGGCCGCGGGCCGTCTCATAGATCTTGGCCACGTCCGGATCCGTCTCAATCAGCGAGCGGACCTCCGCAGCCTCGGCGTAGCGCTCGTGCTCCGGATCGGTGATGCCGGACAGCGGAATGTCCTTCGCCATGATCGCCGGCGGCAGCGCGCCGTTGATGCGGTCTGCCATCTGGAAGCCCGGCTGACCGAAGTTCACCTTCGCCGAGTCCTTAATCGCCTGCTTGGTCTTCACCGTGCCGAAGGTGATCACCTGAGCGATCTTGTCTTCGCCCCAGCGCTCGGCGGCGTAGGTGATCATCTCGCCGCGGCGGCGGTCGTCGAAGTCGATATCGATATCCGGCGCGGACGGACGCTCCGGGTTCAAGAATCGCTCGAAGAGCAGACCGTGCTCCATCGGGTCGATGTTGGTAATCGTCAACGCGTACGCGACCAGGGAACCTGCCGCGGAACCACGGCCCGGACCGACGCGGATGCCAATCTCGCGGGCGTGCTTGATCAGCTCCGCCACGATGAGGAAGTACGACGGGTAGCCCTTCATGTCGATGACGTCGATCTCGTAGCTCGCGCGCGTCAGGTACTCCTCCGGGACCTCTCCTCCGTCGAAGCGCTCCTTCAACCCGCGCAGGACTTCCTCGCGCAGCCACGACGTCGGTGTGTGGCCCTCCGGCACGTCCGCGATCGGCATGCGGTCGTGCGGGTGCTCTTCCCACAGCTCTCCGTAGTCGCCGACTCGCTCCGCGATCCACAAGGTGTTGTCGCAGCCGTCCGGCACCGTGGAATCCCACAGTTCGCGCATCTGCTCGGCGGACTTGATGTAGTAGCCGGTGCCGTCGAACTTGAAGCGGTCCGGGTCAAGCAAGGTCTTGCCGGTCTGCACGCACAGCATCGCCTCGTGCGACGGCGCCTGGGACTCGAGCACGTAGTGGCAGTCGTTGGTCACCAGCGGCGGCAGATCCAGCGCCTGGCCGATACGCAGCAGGTCCTCGCGCACGCGCCGCTCGATGTGCAGGCCGTGGTCCATCAGCTCCAGGAAGTAGTTGTCTTTGCCGTAGATGTCCTGCCACATCGCCGCGGCCTCCAGTGCCGCGTCGTACTGGCCCAGGCGCAGGCGAGTCTGCACATCGCCCGACGGGCAACCCGTGGTGGCGATGATGCCGTCAGCGTGCTCGGCAATCAGCTCCGCGTCCATGCGCGGCCACTTGCCCAACTGCCCCTCGTAGGAGGCCAACGACGACAGCTTGAACAGGTTGCGCAGGCCCGTGGCGTTTTCCGCCAGCATCGTCTGGTGCAGGTACGCGCCGGACGCGGAAACGTCGTCGCGCTTCTGATCCGGGGTGCCCCACAGCACGCGCTTTTTGTTGAAACGGGACTCCGGTGCCATATAGGCCTCGATGCCGATGATCGGCTTGACCCCTGCATCCACCATGCGGCGGTAGAACGCGTTCGAGCCGAACATGTTGCCGTGGTCGGTCATGCCCACCGCGGGCATGCCCTGACGGACCACTTCGTCGGCGAGCATGTCCACCTTCGCCATGCCGTCCAACATGGAAAATTCGGTGTGGTTATGCAGGTGCACGAAGGAGGATTTTTTGGCCATGCGGCTCATCTTAGACGGCACGCCGACACGCGCGAATCCCCTCGAAAACCAGTGCGGTTATTCGTACCGGAGGGCGTCGATAGGCTGCATCTTTGCCGCCTTCGAGGCGGGGTACGCGCCGAAGAACACACCTGTCGCAAGCGAGAACAACAGCGCGAAGATCACTGCGCTCAGCGGCGGCCACGTCATGTCCAGCACCGCGGAGCTGGCGATCATGCCGACCGCGCCGCCGAGGATCACGCCGATAATGCCGCCGATGAGGCAGACCAGCATCGCCTCGACGATGAACTGCACGCGGATGTCGTTTTGCGTCGCGCCCAGGGCCTTGCGCACACCGATCTCGCGGGTGCGCTCCGTGACGGTGATGAGCATGATGTTCATCACGCCAATGCCGCCGACAAGCAGGGAGATGCCGCCGATGGCGGACAACACCGTGGACAGGGTGCGGAAGATCGTGGTCAGGCCCTCAAGGCTCGCGGAAATATCGAAGACCTCGGCCTCATAGTTTTCGTTGCCCGCATACTTGCGGTCGAGGTAGGACTGCAAATCGTTGCGGAAGACCTCCGGGTCCTCCTCGGGTGAGGAGCGCACGCTAAACGACGGTGTCCAGCTGGCGTCCAGCCCAACCCGGTCCGCCGACGTGGCCGGGATGAAGATCTCGGCGGCCGCGGACTGCCCGAACACGGGGTCCTTCTCTGCCCGCTCCAGCACACCGACGATGGTGAACACGCTGGTGGTGCCGTCCACGTCCACGTCGAAGCGGGAACCGAGGGCGGCGGCAGAATCGCCGTTAAAAAGCGACTCCACAAGCTCCGGTGACACCACCGCGACGGGGCGGCGGCCGTCGAGCATGTCCTGCGTGATCCCGCGACCGTACTGCACCTTCAGGCTGCGCAGATCCAGCGAGCCGGTGAGCGCGGGGTTGATACCGACGGAGACCGAGTTGTCGCTGGTGCTGGCCTCGCCCTGGCCGGAGACGTCGATGTCTACGCCGCGGACCCGGTCGCCGAAGGTGGCGGACAGGTCGTTGAGGTCGTCCAGGCTCATGCCGTCGCGCTCATCCGACGGCGGGGCCATGCCGAATCCCGCGAACGGGTCGTCGCTGCCCTCGCCCTCTTCGGGGCGCTCGTGCACCATGACCGGATAGGTGGTGGTGCCGGCGTCTTCGAGCCCGCCCATGACGTCGTTTTCCAGGGCGCGGCCGAGCGTCATAATGATGATCACGGCCATGATGCCGATGATGATGCCCAACAATGTCAGCAGCGAGCGCAGCTTGTTGGTGTTCAGGCTGGACACGGCCAGCCGCATCGATTCACGGATGTTCATCTAGCTCGCCCCTCCCGGTTGACGCACGCCGGCAATGCGGCCGTCCATCATTTCCACCACGCGCCCGGTCTCTTCAGCGAGCTCAGGGTTGTGGGTAATAAACACGATGGCCTTGCCCAAGTCTTGGTTCAGCTCGTGGAACAGATCCATCACCATACGGCCGGTCTTGGAGTCCAGCGCGCCGGTGGGCTCGTCCGCGAGCAGCAAGTCCGGGTCGTTGGCCAGGCTGCGCGCGATAGCCACACGCTGCTTCTGGCCGCCAGACAGTTCATTCGGGTTGTGGTGCAGGCGATCGCCCATGCCCATCCGGTCCAGCAGCTCGGCGGCACGTTCCTCGCGCTCTTTGCGCTCCACGCCGGCGTACATCATGGGCATGGCCACGTTCTGCAGCGCATCCATGCGCCCGATCAAGTTGAAGTTCTGGAAGATGAAGCCGATGTTCTTGCTGCGGTAGGACGCGAGCTCTTTGTCTTCTTTGGCGTAGACCGGCTCGCCGTTGAAGGCGTAGGCGCCCTCGGTGGGCCTATCCAGCATGCCGATCAGGTTCATCAACGTGGACTTGCCGCAGCCGGACGGACCGACGATGGAGACGAACTCGCCCTGGTCGGCGTAGAAGTCCACCCCGTGCAGCACCGTCAGCTCGCTGGGTTCACCCTCGTTGTAGGTTTTGACCACATTGCGCATGTCGATGAGCAGGCCGGAATCGGCCATGCCGCCGTGCTTGGAAGCCTCCGTCATCTACTGCTGCCCCTCGGCCGCACGACGGGTGCTGGTGACCGTCACCGTGGCCGTGGTGCGCTCTTTCTTCTCCCGCGCCTGGCGCACCTGGTCCGCGTTGAAGTTCGGGTCCGTGATCTCCACGGTCTCGCCAAGGCGGCCCTGGTACTCGTCCGGCCAGTTGATCACGATGTCGCCCGGCTTCAGCTCGCCGCCGGTGACTGCGACGTCCACGTCGTTGGAGGCGCCGGTTTTCACCTTGCGCTCCTCGACGGTGCCGGATATCGCGTCGTCGCCGTCCGTGGCCAGCACGAGCACCTTCTGGTCGTTGTCCTCGCCGTAGACGGCGTCCAGCGGCACGTTCAGCGCGTCCTTCGCCTCGGCGGTGATGATCTCCGCGCGGGCGGAGCCGCCGAGCAGCAGGCCTTCCTTGTCGCCGGTGACCTCGATCTCCACTGGGAAGGTCACCTCGTTGGACTTGTTGTTGCCCTGCTGCTGCATGCCTTGCATCGGGTTCTCGTTGCCGCTGGCGACGGAATCGGACGCCGGCGCGATGCGGGTGACGCGGCCCTTAAACGTCTTCTTGCCGGTCGCGGTGGTGGTGAACTCCACCCGGTCGCCTTCCTTGATGTTGGGCACATCCGATTCGCGCACGTCGGTACGGATAACCAAACGGGAATCATCCGCGATGGTCAAAAGCTTGCCCTGCGGGATGTCGCCCTCGCGCACGTCCACGCTGGTGACCAGGCCCGCCATCGGCGCGTAAATGGTGGACTCGCGCACCTGGTATTCCAGGGTGCCGTCACCGTCGCCGAGCTGTGCAGTCTCTGCCTGGCGCGTGGCGGAATCCAGCTGCGCCTGCAGCTGGTTGCCTTCCTGCGCCGCTGCCGAACGCGCAGCGGCCAGACCCGCCTTCGCGTCCTCCAGCGCTGCGCTGGCTTCTTCGACGCTCAAATTCGCGCCCACGGCAGCGCCGCCACCGCCGCCAGCGTTCTCCCCCGTCAGCTGCGCCAGCTGCTCGGGGCTCAGCCCACCCGGCTGGCCCGGCGCACCCGGCGCGGGAGCCTGATCGGGCACTGCCGGTGCCGCCGGGGGCTGCGGCGCCGCCGGAGGCGCCGTCTTGATGCCCAGGTTCGAGGAAATATCGCCGGCGGCCCGCTCGACGGCCGCAATACCGCGGTTGACAATCCGGGCACCGCCGTTAGCGGCCACAGCGGCGTCGTACGCCGCCTGCGCCTGGTTGACTTGCGCCTGGGCTGCGCGGATGGCCTCGTTGGTGCCGTTGTTCACGCTCTCCTGATGAGCATTCAGGGCCGCGCGCGCCTGATCCACCTGCGCCTGGGCATCCGCCTGCGCGTTGGCCTGCTGCTTCTGCTGCACCTCCAGCTGGCGCTCCAGCTGCTCCGAGTTCATGCTGGCCAGGAACTGCTGCGGCTGCACGCGGTCGCCAGCCTTAACTGCCACTTTTTCCACCTCGGACTGCACCGCGGTGGAAATGTTCACAGAGCGGATCGGCTCAACCGTGCCGTTGACCACAACGCTGTCTGACACACCCTCGTTGGTGGCCACGGTGTAGTCGCCGGGGTTCAGCCCTGCCCCCTCAGCACTGTCGTCGCCGCCTCCGCCGAAACCGCAGGCGCCGAGGAAGAGTGCGGAGGTTGTCACCAGCGCAAGCCCTGCTCGGGTGAGACGCTTGTGTCCGGTCGAGTTTTCGGTAGAGGAAGTCAAGAGCTCTCCTTGCCTAACGGTGCAAAACGGGCCTGCGTACAACTCCGCAAACTATACACCCCCACGTGTCGCGGAAGTAGTGATGGAAAATGCTCCCCACACCGCGTCCGCTGGCAGCATTTCCACAGCGAAGACAGTGTCCGTGGCGTTCATCTGCTCGAGTTGTGTGCGCGGGGCAAACACTACTGCTCCGGCAATGGGGGAGGTGGTGGCGGACCGGAGGACGTCGATACGCATTGTGCCTATCGACGCCTCCGGGACCACCACCGGAGCCTCCCCCGGCACCACGAGTGCACTCACGCGGGGTGCCGGGGCAAGCGCTGCGGCAGCCTCGTCGGGGCCTAGCGGGCGGGCGAAGGTGACCAGCGCGAAGGACGCCTCCTCGTGATCGAGAGTGCCGGCTGCGCGCTGGGCGTACTGCTGTATCGTCTCCCCGTCCTCCGGGCCTAACCTGTCGCCCTGCAGCACGGGCGGGGCGGGCGGGTTGGCCGCGCCGACCAGCCAGAACCCGGCCACCAGCGCGAGCGCCACGGCGAGTGCGCGCATCTAGCCGTTCCGCACTTTATCCAGCGCGGTGCGCAGATCCTCCGGGTACTCGGAGGCGACCTCCATGTACTCGCCGGTGCGCGGGTGGGTAAAACCCAGCTTGGTGGCGTGCAGCCACTGGCGCTTCAGGCCCAGCTCCTTGGCCAGGTTCGGGTCCGAGCCGTACATCGGGTCGCCCACGCAGGGGTGCCCCACCGAGGACATGTGCACGCGAATCTGGTGGGTGCGCCCGGTTTCCAGGTGGATGTCCAGAAGGCTCGCGCGGCGAAAGGCCTCGATGACGCTGTAGTGGGTCACGCTCGGGCGGCCGTCCTGGGTGACGGCGAACTTCCAGCCTGCCGACGGGTGGCGCGCAATCGGTGCATCGATGGTGCCCTCAATCGGGTCCGGCAGCCCCTGGACCAGCGCGTGGTAGGTTTTGTCCACCGTGCGCTCCTTGAAGGCGCGCTTGAGCACGGAGTAGGCGGGCACGCTCGCCGCCACGATCATCACGCCGGAGGTGCCGACGTCGAGGCGCTGCACGATGCCTTGACGCTCCGGGGGCCCGGCGTCCGGCAAGGTGAAACCCATCGCCTGCAGCCCGCCGACG
This sequence comes from Corynebacterium sp. HMSC05H05, assembly GCF_001807265.1. Lineage (GTDB taxonomy): Bacteria > Actinomycetota > Actinomycetes > Mycobacteriales > Mycobacteriaceae > Corynebacterium. Next base: position 58,615 of record NZ_KV788407.1, on the reverse strand, counting down.
ACATCCGGGCCTTCCCAGCCCAGCGTCGGGTGCGCAGCTACGCCCACCGGTTTGTCCACGGCGATCACATCCGCGTCCCTGTAGAGAATCTCCAGGCCTTCCACCAGCTCAGCCACCGGCTGCGGCGCGCGCTTCGGCTCAGGGAGGGTGACTTCCAGCATCGCGCCTGAGGTGACGCGGTCGGATTTCTGGGCGGCAGCTCCGTCGACAAGCACATCGCCCTCCGCCGTCATCTCGGCTGCGACGGAGCGGGAGACGCCGAAGAGTTTGGCGATCGCCGCGTCCACCCGCATCCCCTCGAGCCCCTCAGGCACGGGCAGGGCCCTGAACTCACCGCCCATCGCTGCCTCCCTTCATCTCCGCCGCGATCGTGCCCAGGATGAACACCACCACGCCGACCGTGATCGCGGCGTCCGCCAAGTTGAACACCGCAAAGCTTCCCACAGAGATGTAGTCCACCACGTGCCCGAACCAGAATCCAGGATCCCGGAACAACCGGTCGATCAGGTTGCCCAGCGCGCCGCCGGCCACAAGTGCCAGGCCCAGCGCCTCGCACTTCGAGGTCATTTTCGGCCCAAACCACAGCGCACCCAGCACGAACGCCAGCTGGATCGCGGTGAACACCCACGTGAGGTTTTCCCCCATGGAAAACGCCGCGCCGGAGTTGAACAGCAGGTAGAAGCGGAACCAGTCCCCGATCACCGGCTGCGCCACCCCGGGCTCCAGCCAGTTCAGCATCAGCTGCTTGACGCCCTGGTCCACCGCGGCGACCGCGAGCATGACCGCCACCACCAAGGCGAGGTAGCGGGGGGTGCGTTGTGCTGTCGTGTCCTGCTTCATCGCCGACCCACTTTAGCCGGTCGCGGACGGCCTGCCTGTATTCCGCTGCGCGCGACAGGTAGCTTTTGAAGAATGTTCCGCCCCCTCCGCAGTATCACCGCCGCCGCTACCCTCACCCTCGCGCTCACCGCATGCTCCTCCGCCGAGGACGATCCGGTTGCGGGGGTGCCAGCATTTCCTATCGACGCCCCTTCGGTCACCCTGGTCAACCCCGGCGAAAACCCGGAGGAGGTGCGCTACTCCCCGGACGCGGAGTGGGACACCGCCGTTGCCGTCTCTTCCGGCGTGGACCAGCACGTGGCCGCCCCGGGTGAAGCCGAGGTTGCGGACGTCCCCGCCGGCGGGGACGTGAACAAAACCACCCTGCCGCTGACGGTCACAGCCGGCGATGCCCCCGATCCGGGCGACGGCGAGGAAGTCGCGGACTCCCGCATCGACTTCGTCGTCGGCTCCGGCAAGCACTCCGACCTGGACATCGGCCAGGACGTCGCCGCCTCCGAGGGGTTCCGCATGAGCTGGCGCACCGAGGACACCGGCCGCATCTCCACTCTCAAACTGCTCGCACCCGCCGACGCGCCGCAGCGCGGCCTCCAGCTTGTCGAGCCCACCCTCATCTCCTTAATCAACAACTCCGTCGTCTTCCCCGACGAGCCGATCGGCCCCGGTGCGACCTGGACCGTGGAAAGCCGCGTCGCGGGCGACACCGCGATGACGCGTACCACCACCTACACGCTGATCTCCCGCGACGGCGACACGCTGACGCTGGATACGAAGGTTGAGGAGCGCCCCCAGAACAACAACGTCACCATCGACGGCCCCGGTGAGCTCGAGGGCGAAAGCGTGCAGGTGGATTCCTCGCGCACCACTTCCGAAGGCCAGATCGTGGTGGACCTGACCCGCCCGCTGCCGGTGTCCGGCCAGACCGCTTGGACCACGCGCCTGATCTACGGCGGAGACGACAAAGCGCGGGTGGTCCAAGACATCACCCGCGCTGTGCAGTACGGAGCTTAGAGCGCCGGAGCTTCGGCCGGCGCCTGTTCGGCTGGCGCTTCGGCCGGTGCTTCGGGGGCTGCCGGTGCACCCGTGTTGCACATGTCCGGCACCTGCTCCGGGGCCAGGGTGTTGCTGACCAGGAAGCAGGCCCAGCTCTTGGAGATCTTCCAGTTGCCTTCCTCGTTGATGAACTCCACGTCCTCTGCAAGCTGGGACTCAGCGTTCGGACGGGTGAAGTTCACGGTGGCGAGCACGGAGTTGGCGGTGTAGCCCGGCAGCACCGGGTTGACCACCTGGAAGTTCGCGCCGGACTCTTGCTGCGATTGGGTCATCAGGTCGAACAGCTCCGGCGTGGTCTCGCCGCCCTGCACGGTGTTCGCGCGCTCTGCGATGGGCAGGTTCGGGTCGGCGGCGCGCTGCAGCACGGCATTGAGCTCTTCCGCCGTGGGCATTTCCGCAACCGGGGCAGCCTCGGAGGAGGCTGCCTGGGTTTCGGTGGTGGTTTCGGTCGTGTCCGAATCCTCGGAGCAGGCAGTCAGGCTCAGCGCCAGGCCCGCCACGGCAGCGGCTGCGACAAGTTTCGGTGCTTTCACGTGTTCTCCTTGCGTAGCGTAAATCTCTCGTTTCACGTTACTGCACACCCGCAACTTTCTGGCACTCTGTGTGCATGAACGTGTTAGTCATCTCAACCGGCGGCACGATTGTCTCCACCGCCAACGACCGCGGCGCGCTCGTGCCCACCCTCACCGGGGAGGAACTCGTCGCCCGCTGCGGCACCACTCGTCAGGTGCGCGCGATCGACGTGGCCAGCCTCGATTCCTCGTCGATGAGGCTCGCTGAGATCGACATGTTGCGCGAAACCGTGCGCACTTTGCTTCTCGACGACTCCGCCTCCCTCGTCATCACCCACGGCACCGACTCCATGGCCGAAACCGCCCTCGCGCTGGACCTCGTCCACGCCGACCCCCGACCAGTTGTGCTCACCGGCGCGATGCGTTCCGCCGACCACGCCCACCCCGACGGGCCCGCAAACCTCCGCGGCGCGATCGAGGTGGCCGCCACCCGGCACGACACCGGCGTGCTTGTCCACTTCGCGGGCGAAACCCTTCCAGCGCGCGGGTTGATGAAGACGCAGACAACCGCCGAGCACGCCTTCACCCTCACCAGCGGCACTCCCCTGCCCCGCCCCATGGCTGTGCCGGCCGCCCCGCTGGACGGGCTGAACATCCCCATCGTCCGTGCGTGGGCCGGCGCCGACGACGCCCTCCTCCGCGCACTCGGGCCTATCGACGGGCTCGTCCTCGAAGCCCTCGGCTCCGGCAATGTGTCGGCGGGGATGGGCGAAGCCGTCGCAAAGCTGCTGCGTCGCGGGGTGCCTGTGGTTGTTGCGACGTCGGTGCCCTACGGCGAGGTGTCGTTCGCTTACGGCGGCGCTGGCGGCGGCTCCACCCTCGGCGACCTGGGGGCGCTGCCCGCCGGCTACCTCAGCGCCGGGCAGGCCCGCATCGCGCTGGCCACCGCGCTGGCCACCGGCATGGATCCACGCTCACTGCTGTGAGAACCAGTCCTGCCACGCCAGCGAATCCAAAGGGTCCGCCTGTTGGAGCTGCGGGTCGTCCGCGCGCAGACTTTTGATCCTGCCCGGGCCCGTCGCCCGCGTTTCAAACCGCACCGTCACCCAACCTTTGCCGGCCCCCTGGACCCAACCATGGCCGTAATCAGGGTGGTAAACGTCCTGGGTGGCGCGCCACACGCCGCGCTCCGGAGCTGTCTCCTGCCGAACTTCCGCGTCGAACTGCGTTTCGTGGTCGCTAACCCCAGTTTCGTAGTCCGCCGGCACTGGCGCCGGCTTCACAATCGCCTGGTCCAGCTCAGGGAACAGCACGTCCTGCAGCGTGTCCTCCAGCCCCGAGTACGACACTCCAACCAGCCGGATCGGCCCCACCTCATCCGGGTAACGCACGATCCGGAACGCGGTGGCCAGCAGCGTCTCCGCGTCATCGGTGGCGTATGGCAACGTCGCCGAGCGCGACTCGATGCGGAAGTCCGCCATCCGCAACTTCACCGTCACCGTTCGCGCCCCGCGACCGTCCTTGCGCAGCCTGCGGTGCGACTCCGCAGCCGCCCGCTCCAGCGCCGCGTCCACCTCCGGCGGGGTGGTCAGATCCTGCGGGTAGGTGTGCTCCGAGGAGATCTGCTTCGACTCCGCCCTCGGCGCCACCGGCCGCTCATCCACGCCTCGCGCCAGCCACCACAACTGCTTGCCCACCGCGCCACCGATGGCGATGTCCAGCTCTTTCTCGCTGAGGTTGGCCAGGTCCCCGATCGTTTCAATCCCGGCGGCGAGCAACTTCGACTCAGTCACAGGCCCCACGCCCCACAACTCGCTGACCGGCATCGGGTGCAGGATCTCTAACTGCCGGTCGTGCGGGATGACAAACACCCCGTCCGGCTTCGCCCGTCCCGAGCCAATTTTGGCGTACTGCTTTCCCGGACCCGCCCCGATCGAGCTTGGCAAACCTGTCTCTTCCTTGATCGCCGCGCGCAGCTCGTTCGCCCATTGCTCCACGTCTTCCGGGCTCGCCCCAACCAAGTCCTCTGGCTCCATGAACGCCTCGTCGATGGAAAGCTGCTCCACCACATCCACGTACCTGCCGATGACTTCGAACACCCGCCTCGACGCCGCCGCGTAGACCGACCTGCGCGGGGCTACCAGCACCGCTTTCGACCCCACCAGACGCGCCGCCCGGTGCGTCGGCATCGCCGAGCGCGCCCCATACTTGCGCGCCTCGTAGCTCGCGCCGGCGACCACACCGCGCCCAGAGACTCCCGCAACCAGCACCGGGCGCCCTTGAAGCGTCGGCCGGGTCAGCTGCTCGCAGGACGCGTAGAACGCATCCATGTCGATGTGCAGCACCCAGCGGTTCATGTCCACCACTGTGCACCACCGGTCCCGCGTTGTTCCAATCCCCTCACCCGGCGAACGAATCTCCGGCGACGTACTCCATTCGCCTCGGCTGCTTTCTGTTTCGCGAGACGAACCGGGCACCGTTTTTGAACGTGAAGAACAAATCGCTCCCTTGGCGCTCAATGGTGATCACTCCGTGGCTCACCTGGGAGTGGCAGCTCGAGCACAGCGGAATCAGGTTGTCCAAATCGGTCATGCCTCCGTGCTCCCACTCTTTTATGTGGTGCATCTCTATGAAGCGCCTATGCGAACACCCAGGCATGGCGCATTGATATCCCCAGATCGCCAGCAGTGCCTGCACTTGGCCGTCTGTGGCGAACCGCCGCGAACGGCCGACGTGGATAGTCAGGCCCGTTTCATCCAGCAAGTGCAAACGCACCATCGCATTGGCGAGGTAGCTGCGCACGTCCTCAGAAGAGGCCGAGCGGTTTTCTGGCATCCAGCACTGACCTTGCTGATTCACCATGAGGTTAACCTGCACGCCAGGGCTACGAAGCGGACTCTTCGGGTTTGCGCGGACCATGTCGATCATGGACAACAAGGCCCCGTACACGTCCTGTTTTTCTGGAGGCCCGTAACGCGACACCGAACGCACGATGTCGTCCATGGTGATCTTCGTGCGCTTACGCGGAGCGCGGTCCTGTTCTGACAGGACGGCGTCTTCGGCGGCAGATGCGTCGTCGATAAGCTTCTGCACCTTCTCCGGGTCCTGCAGATCATCCGGGTCCACATCCTCGAGACCGAAACTGGCCAACTGCGCCACCTTCAGCGCGGTCAGGAGTTTTTGGCCAGCCACCGCCGGAAGCCTCGCCTCGAAGGCGAGCATGCCGTCGTCGCACTCGCGGGCGCGAGCGAATGGTTCCGTCGGGTCCTCTTCTTTGGGTCTTGCCCCGGCGAGCAAAAGCTGGAGATCAGCAAACGACATGCTCAGCGCGAGCTCGACATATTGCTCCTCGTTGTACTCATTCACGTACCGGAGAAGGAAGCGAACTGTCGAATACGGCATCACCCCCGATTCGAATGCGGCGTACAAACACCTGAACTTCCTCAGCCCCCGCGCCACGCGCACATACTCGAACGCCGTGGCCTGCGGGAGGTTGAGCTCGCTGCGCAACCACGTTGCCGTCGACTTCTCCCCGTACTGCTCCGCGAGCCCTTGTTCGTCGAACTGCCCCACAGCATCGAGCATCCGCGCCCGGTGGTAGTTCGCCGACAATTGATTGCATTTGATCTGGTCCTCGAGCACCTCTGCCGACAGGCCACCCGTTCGACCGTCTGTCCGTTCTTCCACCACAACTGTCATGGTTAATCCCCTTACTCATGAACATTGACACCTTTATAGAACGCTCATGTGTTCGAGTCAACGGTTTGGCAAAAAATGTCCACTGAAGTGGACAATCTATGGCGCTTCACTAAGTAAAAGCGCCGAACATAAAATCCGTTGACTATGCCGCTGCATAGTGGGTGCCTCCCCAAAATTGGCCAGAAAAACTATGCAGCTGCATAGTCGACGCCATCCCTCAAGCGCCCCAGTTGCGTCGCGAGAAACTATGCCACTGCATAGTTGGTGCCTCCCCAAAATTGGTCAGAAAAACTATGCAGCTGCATAGTGCCCACAAACGATCGCCGACCCGCCGCCCCAGCTCTGCAAGCAAAAAGGGGCCCCACTCTGTACGAGTGAGGCCTCAGGTTTACCCCAGCCTTAGCTGTTCTTCCGAACGGTCGCGGTCACCCCGTCGACGACGTCGTGGCCCTCGACAGGTTCTGTGACCACGTCGAAGGACGTCGCGAGGGTCTCGGCGGCGATGTGGTCGGCGTGGGTGCGGGCCCACGCCTCCTTCTCCGCGGGCACGGCCAGCACCACGGCGATGCGGTCGGAGACCTCGAAGCCCTCGCGTTTGCGGGCATCTTGCAGGCCGCGGATCACGTCCGCCGCCCACCCCTCAGCCTCGAGTTCCTCGGTGACCTCGGTGTCGAGGACGACCAGGCCGACGGTGCCGTCGGCGTCGACACGCGCAGTGCTCTCCGGGTTCTCCGCCACCAGGCGCTCGGTGTAGAGCTCCGGGGTGAGCACGATGTCGCCGTCGACGACCACGTCGTCGCCGCGGCGCTCGTAGTTGCCGGCCTTGACGTTCTTGATGGCGCGCTGCACGTCCTTGCCCAGCGACGGGCCGGCAACCTTCGCGTTGACCACGACTTCGAAGGATCCGGCGGAGTCGACGTCGTCAGTTAGAACGACGTCCTTCACGTTCACCTCGTCGCGGATGGTGGAACGGAACGCCTCAAGCTTGTCCGACTCCGGCAGCGCGACAGTGAGCTTCGGCAGCGGCAGGCGGTTGCGCAGCTTGTTCGCCTTGCGCACTGACGACGCCGCAGAGCACACTGCACGGGTGGCGTCCATGGCGGCGACCAGCTCGGCGTCGGCCGGCAGCTCGGCGGCCTGCGGGTAGTCCGTCAGGTGCACCGAACGACCGCCGGTGAGGCCGCGCCAGATCACCTCGGAGACGTACGGCAGCAGCGGCGCCACAGCGCGCGAGACGACCTCGAGCACCGTGTAGAGGGTGTTGAACGCCTCCGGGTGCGCCTCCTGCCCCTCCCAGAAGCGGTCGCGGGAGCGGCGCACGTACCAATTCGTCAGTGTGTCGGCGTAGCGGCGCACCTCGTCGCAGGCATCGGCGATGCGGGTGTCGTCGAGCGCCTCGCCCACAGCTGCCACCATGTCGTGCGTCTTGGCCAGGATGTAACGGTCGAGCACGTTGTCCGAGTCCACGGACCACTGTGCATCTTCCGACGAGTACAGCTGCAGGAACGTGTACGCGTTCCAGATCGGCAGCAGCGCCTGGCGCACGCCCTCGCGGATGCCCTGCTCGGTGACGATCAGGTTGCCGCCGCGCAGGATCGGCGACGACATGAGGAACCAGCGCATGGCGTCGGAGCCGTCGCGGTCGAAGACCTCCATCACGTTCGGGTAGTTGCCCTTGGACTTGGACATCTTCTGCCCGTCCGAGCCCAGCACGATGCCGTGCGCGACGACCTTCTTGTACGCCACACGGTCGAACAGCGCGGTGGACAGCACGTGCTGCACGTAGAACCAGCCGCGGGTCTGGCCGGAGTACTCCACGATGAAGTCCGCCGGCTGGCGGGTGTCAAACTCTTCGGCGTTCTCGAACGGATAGTGGTACTGCGCGAAAGGCATGGAACCGGACTCGAACCAGCAGTCCAACACATCCGGCACGCGACGCATCATCGACTTGCCGGTCGGGTCGTCCGGGTTCGGGCGCACCAGCTCGTCGATGTGCGGACGGTGCAGGGACTTCGGGCGGGTGCCGAAGTCGCGCTCCAGCTCGTCCAGGGAACCGTAGACGTCCACGCGCGGATACTCAGGATTGTCGGAGACCCACGCCGGAACCGGAGAGCCCCAGTAGCGGGTGCGGGAGATGTTCCAGTCGCGCGCGCCCTCGAGCCACTTGCCAAACTGGCCGTCGCGGATGTGCGACGGGATCCACTCGATCTCCTGGTTCAGCTCCACCATCCGGTCGCGGATGTCGGTGACCTTGACAAACCACGCCGGCAGCGCCATGTAGATCAGCGGCTCGCCGGAGCGCCAGGAGTGCGGGTAGGAGTGCACGATGGTCTGGTCGCGCAGCACGCGGCCCTTCGCACGCAGGTCGCGGATGATGTCGCGGTTCGCGTCGAAGACAAGCTTGCCCTCGTACTCCGGCACCAGCGAGGTGAACTTGCCGTCGGCGTCGACAGGGATGACCAGGTCGATGCCGTATTCCTGGCAGGTGAGCATGTCGTCCTCACCGAAGGCGGGCGCCTGGTGGACCACGCCGGTGCCGTCCTCAGTGGTCACGTAGTCCGCGTTGAGGATCATGAACGCGTTGTCGTGGTCGCGGAAGTAGTCGAAGACCGGCTCGTACTCCAAGCCCTCCAGCTGCGCGCCCTCGTAAGTGGCCACAACCTCGTACTCGCCGAGCTCCTTCGCGTACGCGCCGAGCAGGTTCGTCGCCAAGAGCAATTGCTTATCGACGAACCCCTCGGCCCCGTCCGCACCGACCTTGACCAACGAGTACTCCACCTCGGGGTGGACCGCGAGGGCCAAGTTGGACGGCAGCGTCCACGGGGTCGTGGTCCAGGCGATAGCTGCAGCGTCGTGAAGCTCAGGATGTTCGGCCCACGTCTTCTCCGCGGCGTAGCCTGCGCGCCCGCCGGTAAACGGCAAGGTCACGGTGACGGTGGGGTCCTGGCGGTCGCGGTAGGAATCGTCCAGGCGGGTCTCCTGGTTGGACAGCGGAGTGTGCTCGGCCCAGGAGTACGGCAGGACGCGGAAGCCCTGGTAGATCAGGCCCTTGTCGTAGAGCTCCTTGAACGCCCACATGACGGACTCCATGTACTCCGGGTCCATCGTCTTGTAGCCGTTTTCGAAGTCCACCCAGCGGGCCTGACGGGTGACGTAGTCCTCCCACTCGCCCGCGTAGTGCATGACGGACTTGGCGCAGTACTCGTTGAACTGCTCCAGGCCCATGTCCTCGATCTGGGCCTTGTCGGTGATGCCCAGCTGCTTCTCCGCCTCCAGTTCAGCAGGCAGGCCGTGGCAGTCCCAGCCGAAGACCCGCGGGACATGGAAGCCGGACATGGTGCGGAAACGCGGCACGATGTCCTTGACGTAGCCGGTAAGCAGGTGTCCGTAGTGCGGCATGCCGTTGGCGAACGGCGGGCCGTCGTTGAACACGTACTCCTCGCAGCCCTCGCGCTGCTCCAGGGAGGCCTTGAACGTGCCGTCCGTGTTCCAGTAGTCCAGGACGACGCGCTCCATCTCCGGGAAGCGGTCGCTGCCGCCGGTCATGTCCACTTTGGGGTAGACGTTGCCAACCATGACATCACTCCTTCAGCCGTGCAGGGACGCAGTGTTGCGCGGTACCACCCTGCTTGAGGCGCGTGGTGCGCCCCCACTTCGTTGCGGTGAAGGAAGTTACGTCTTCCGTGTGTGACGTCCGGGTCTAATAGGCACAAGCCGTTCTTCCGGAAACGCTCCCCGGTGATGGCCGGATCATAACGTGTTACGAGTAACGCCCAGCATCCTACAACGATGCTGGGCGTTTGTGAAGAGCTAGGTGCTACTTCTCGTTCGGCGCGGTACTGGAACGCGACTCGAGCTCCTCAAGCTGGGACTCCAGCAACGTCTTCAGGCGCGTGCGGTACTCGCGCTCGAAGGTGCGCAGCTCCGCAATGCGGTTCTCCAGCGCGGTCTGCTGCTGCTTCACCGTGTTCATGATCTCGGTGTGCTTACGCTCCGCGTCGGCCTTGAGCTTGTTTGCCTGCTCCTCCGCCTGGCGGATCTGCGCCTCGGCGCGGGAGTTGGCCTCGTTGGTGGTCTCCTCAGCTTTCTTCTGCGCGTCGGTGACCAGCTGCTTGGAGCGGGTCTCCGCGTCCTGCAGCTGGGTGCGGGAGCGGGTCTGCGCGTCCTCGAGCTGCTTCTTGGACTTGGATTCAGCCTCTGCGATCTCGCGCTCTGCGGCGGCACGAGCATCCGCCAACATGGAAGAAGCCTCAGCCTGCGCGTCGTTGGTCAGGCGGTCCGCCATCTCCTGCGCGAGGCCGAGCACCTTCGCTGCCTGCACGTGGGTGTCAGCGGAAACGTCGCTGCGGGCCGGCTGGGAGGCGGCAGCCGCCGGAGCAGTTGCCTGCTTCGGAGCCTTCGCGGCCTCCTCGGCCTGCTTGCGGGCCTTGGCTGCCTCGTCCTTAGCGGAACGGGCCTCAGCTTCAGCTTTCTCCTGGGCCTGCTTCGCGGAGCGCAGCTGCGCCTCAAAATCGGCGCGGACCTTCTGCTCCACCTCGCGGCGGATAGCGGCCTCGTCAACCTTGGCGGAGTCGTCGGAACGCTTCACCGGCGCAGCAGCAACTGCGTCCTGGCCGCCCTCCTCGAGGCGGGAACGCAACTCGTCATTCTCATCCTGCAGCTGCGCAAGCGTGTCCTCCACGAGGTCGAGGAACTGATCCACCTCGTCCTCGTTGTAGCCTCGCTTGCCAATCGGCGGCTTGCTGAAAGCGACATTGTGCACGTCAGCTGGTGTCAGCGGCATTTGCGTTCCCTTCGATAATCGTGTGAGTACTCGCTCGCGCGAAGCATTATCTGCTGAATTGTAACGGTTTCGCTCGACGAGTGTAGCCCAGCCTAGCCGTAAAGCCGGGTTAAAGCTCAAGTAAAGCTACCGCAGCGCCGGATTAATCAGTACGGCGCCGACGAGCATCTGGATGAGCATGAGGATGAAAAACAGGACAATGACACTCACGTCCAGCCCCACACCGCTGCCGCCGAGCTTCAGTGGCGGGATGAGTTTGCGCAGCGCATTCACCGGCGGATCGGTCATCCGGAAGATGGGCTCAGCCACCATGATGAACCAGTGCGGCGGGTCGAACTGCTTGGAAAACGCCTGCACCATCTCGATGATGATGCGAACAATAACCAGCAGCGAGTACAGCCCCACAAGGGCGTAGATGATTGCTCCGAAAAGTGCCACGCCGAACCACCCTACCGGCTAACGCAAGCCGGCAGCACGCTTGAGGTCGTCCTTTTCCAAGTTCGCGTTTTCCGGCACGATGGCGAAAACTCGCTTGCGGGTTTCAACACCGCGGGAGAGGTTGTGCATGTTGCCGCGCAGGGCGAAGCACAAGCCAGCGGCGAAGTCCACGATGCGCTTCGCGTCGGCAGTATCCAGGTCGGTCAGGTCCATAACCACGGCGTCTCCGTCGCGGAACGGCTCGCCGATCTCCTTGGCGTCGTTGTAGTTGCGCGGCGCCGCGGTGACGATGTGCGGCGTGGAGCGGTAGCTCGGGCGGACGGCCTCGCGGCCGAAATCGCGGGCAGCGGGGCGGTCCATGCGCGACGGACGCTCGGCACGCTCGGGGCGCACCGAACGGTCGTAAGCGGTGGAACCGGCAGCGGCTGCACCAGCGGCACCTGCGGCGTACTGCGGGTCGTCGTAGTAGGCGTCGTCCTCGCCGTTATCCACGGGGCCGAGGCCGAAAAAGTCTTTAGCACTGTCAAAGAAGGACATGCGGGCGGCTCCTTTTATGGGGTGATTCGCGGTGGATTTCAGACTACGGGGCGGGGCCCGAGGAGGGCTGTTCCGACACGCACGATATCGGATCCGCACGCGATCGCGTCGGCGAAATCACCGCTCATACCTGCAGAAAGCCTCAAGTTTCGGTTGAGCTTGGCGGCGTAGTCATCCGTCAACGAGCGCGCCTGAGCGAACACCTCGCGCGGCTGCGAATCCAGCGGTGGAACGACCATGAACCCGGCCAGCTCGAGGTGCTCGGATTCCTCCACCGCTTCCACGATCGCGGGCACGTCCGCCAGGGATGCGCCGCCGCGGGCAGTGTCGCCGTCGTAAGACAGCTGCACCATGCACGGCAATATCTCGCCTTCGCGGTCGCCACGTTCGAGCGCAAGCGCCATGCCGCGGTTGAGCCCGTGGGCCAGCTTCAGCGAGTCCAGCGAGTGCACTTCCGAGGCCCAACGCGCCACCGAATTCGCCTTCTTGGACTGGATCTGGCCGATCATGGCGATGCCGCAGCGGCCTTCAAGCGCGGCCGCCTTGTCGCGGGCCTCCTGTTCCCGGTTCTCTCCCACCAGCTCAACGCCGAGCGAAGCGAGCTCGACAATGCGCTCCACCGGGTGGAACTTCGTTACCGGCAAAAGTGCCACGCTGCCTTCTTCGCGGCCGGCGGCGCGCTCCGCGTCGCGGATCTGTTGGCGGACGGTTTCAAGGTTTTGTGCGAGATCAGACATTAGGCATCCAAATTACGCCAGCTTGCCGTCCGGTCACACCTTCGCGGCGGTGGGAGAAGAAATCGTTGTCGGTGATGGTGTCGCGCGGGTCCGCGTCGATGTGGGTCACGCCCAGGCTCAGCAGCTGGCGCACCAGCCCGGCGCGCACGTCGATGCCGGGCGTGCCCTTCGTTGTGCGTGTGCGGGATCCGGGCAAATGCTTCTCGACGTCTAAAGCCATCCCCTCCGGGACCTCATACGACTCCCCTGCCGCGGCAGGACCCAGCAGCACCTGGATGCGCGACGGTTCGGCGCCGAGGCCCACCATCGCCTCGACGGTGTTTTCCGCGATCCCGTTGCGCGCGCCCATCCGGCCGGCGTGGGCCGCGCCGATGACGCCGGCAGTGTGGTCGGACAGCAGCACCGGAGTGCAATCTGCCACGAGCACGCACAGCGCCAGGTTCTTTTCTCTGGTGACGAGGGCGTCGGTGGCTTCCACGGGGGTGGCCGAAGGTCCGTCGACAAGCGTGACTGTGTTGGTGTGCAGCTGCTCCATCCACACGAAACGCTCCTCGGGCAGGCCGAGCACCTGCGCAAGGCGGGCGCGGTTGGCGGCGACATCTGCGGGGTCGTCGCCGACGTGGGCGCCCAGGTTGAACGAGTCGTAGGGGGCAGCAGAAACCCCGCCCGCACGGGAAGTGAACACCATGCGGACGGGGCGAGTGGAAAGATCTGGCATGCCTGCCAGCTTAACTAGCGCATGAAGTCCGGCACATCGACGTCATCGAAGCCGCCGTCGAAGCCGCCGTCGCGGGCCTCGCGCGGCTCACGCTCACGCTCGGTGAACAGGCCGCTGCGGCTGGACGGCTCGTAGCGGTGGCGCGGCTGGTACTCCTCCTTGGCCGGCTCGGCCTCCACGACCTTGGTCGAGCTCCGCTCCGGCTGCGGCGTTTCCTGCTCAGCCGACTCAGCCGGCTCGGCCGGGCGGGCGTTGGCCTTCTCGTCGAAGCCGGTGGCGATGATGGTCACGCGGACCTCGTCGCCCAGGTTGTCGTCGATGATCGTGCCGAAGATGATGTTGGCGTCCTCGTCGGCCTTCTCCTCCACGATGGACGCCGCGTTGTTGACCTCCATCAGGCCCAGGTCGGAGCCGCCGGCGACGGAGATGAGCACGCCCTTGGCACCCTCCATGGTGGTTTCCAGCAGCGGGGAGTTGATGGCTTGCTCGGTAGCCGTCATCACGCGGTTGTCGCCGCGGGCGGAGCCGACGCCCATGAGTGCGGAGCCAGCGTCGGCCATGACGGAGCGCACGTCCGCGAAGTCGACGTTGATCATGCCCGGGATGGTGATGAGGTTGGTGATGCCCTGGACACCGTTGTAGAGCACCTCATCCGCCGCGCGGAAGGCCTCCATCATGGAAAGCTCCGCGTCGCCCAGCTGCAGCAGGCGGTCGTTCGGGATGACGATGACGGTGTCGCAGACTTCCTTGAGGTTCTCAATGCCCTCGAGCGCCTGGCGGGTGCGGCGCTTGCCCTCGAAGGTGAACGGGCGGGTGACCACGCCGATGGTCAGCGCGCCCATCTTCTTGGCAATGCCGGCGACCACCGGGGCGGCGCCGGTGCCGGTGCCGCCACCCTCGCCGGCGGTGACGAAGACCATGTCGGAGCCCTTCAGAGACTCCTCGATCTCCTGCTTGTGGTCCTCAGCGGAAGTGCGGCCAACCTCAGGGTTGGCGCCTGCGCCGAGGCCGCGGGTGGCCTCGCGTCCGATGTCGAGCTTCGTGTCGGCATCCGTAAACAGCAGCGCCTGGGAGTCAGTGTTTATCGCGACAAACTCGACGCCCTTGAGGCCTTCCTCGATCATCCGGTTGACGGCGTTGACGCCGCCGCCGCCGACACCGACGACGCGGATCATGGCGAGGTAATTGGCGGGAGAGGTCATGGTGGTGGTCTCGCCTTTCACAAGTTGGTTTTTGCAGTTGCTACCCATCTTGTGTGAAAGCACGCGGATTTTTGTTTTCTGGTCCGGCGTGTCACAACCCTAAACCTGTACTTTAGGGTTGTGACCTGCGGTTTTAGCGCGAAGTGACCAGTTCTGGGTTGGAAATATTGAATGTTTTTCCGTCCAGCTGCAGCACGGTCTCAAGCGCGAGCGCCTTGTTCTGGTTGTCCTCGGACGAACCCCACGTGACTGTCCTGTCCCCGTCCAGCTTGAGCACGAAGCTGTGGTCCCCGTCGCAGGTCAGCTCGCGGACCTGCGGGCGGGCCGGGTCCGTGATCGCGGAAGCGACCTCCACCGCTTTCGGCAGTTGCTCCTCGTTAATGCCGACGAGCTGCACCGCCCCCAGCGGCGGCTGGGCGACCACGAAATCCTTGCCCTCGCTGTTGATCAGGTGGGGTTCGCCGCCCTGGTCTATCCAGGCCACCGGGGTGTGCTCCTGCACAGTGACGTCCACCGCATCTGGCCACCGGCGCTTCACCGTCACTGAATCCACCCACGGATTCGCCGCCACGTCCTGGGCTGCCCGGTGCACATCCACGCGCCCCATCGGGGTGCCCACCTCCACGCCGGAGAGCGACTTCACTTCCTCGGCGGGCAGGTTCACCGCACCCTCGACGTTGACGTCGTCGACGGGCATGGCCAGGGTAAACGGCAGCGCCGCCACGACTGCGAGCACAAGTGCGACGCAGCCGGCGACGATGGTGATCGCGCGGCGGGACATCCTACGCCTCCCGCAACGCGGCGAGGATCTCGTCCGCCAGCATGGTCACGCTGCCCGCCCCCATGGTCAGCACCAGGTCACCGGGCTTGGCTACCGCCGCCACGGTCGCAGGCGCCGCGGAAAAGTCCGGCTCCACACGCACCGGCGCGGTCATCTTTTCGGAAATAGTCCGGGAGGTCACACCCTCCACCGGCGTTTCACGGGCGCCGAAGATGTCCAGCAGCACGCATTCGTCGCTGAGCGACAGCGCGTCGGCGAACTCGCCTGCGAACTCCTGCGTGCGCGAGTACAGGTGAGGCTGGAAACAGACCACAACGCGGGCGCCGTTGCCCTCAGCGTCGACCTTGTCGCGGGCGGCGGTGAGCACGGCGGCCACCTCCGTCGGGTGGTGGGCGTAATCGTCGTAGACGCGGGTTCCGCCCACCTCGCCCTTGAACTCGAAGCGACGGCGCACGCCGGTGAACTCGCTCAACCCCTGGGCGAGCTTCGCCGGGTCGGCGCCAACCAGCACGCCTGACAACAGTGCCGCGGCAGAGTTGAGCACCATGTGGCGGCCCGGAATCGCCAGCGTGTACATAACATCACCGGAGATGCGGCCGGTGCGCAGCTGCACCTCGACCACGGTGTGCTCGCCCTCCTGCCGTTCGCCTGTGACCACAGCGCCTGCCGGGATCTTGGGGTGGCGTGCGGAGGCCTCCGCGGTGCCGTAGCCGGAGACGGTCAAGCCGCGCTCGAGGGCGCGCTCGCCGCAGGCGGCGGCGTTGTCGTCGTCGAGGCAGACGACCACATGCTTGGCCAGGTCCGCGAAATCGTCGAAGACCTGGAAGTACTTCTCGCGCGTGCCGTAGAAATCCAGGTGGTCCGGCTCGATGTTGGTGATCACAGCAACATCCGGGGAGTAGCGCAGCAGCGAGGCGTCGGACTCGTCGGCCTCCGCAACAAACACGTCGCCGTGGCCATGGTGCGCGTTGGTGCCGGCTCGGTTGAGCTGGCCGCCGATGGCGAACGAGGGGTCCTCCCCCGCCGCCTGCAGCGCCACCACGGCCATCGACGTCGTGGATGTCTTGCCGTGCGTGCCCGCGAGCAGCAGCTGGGTCGAGCCTTCCATCAGCTCCGCAAGCAGGTCGGAGCGGCGCAGCAGCGGGATGCCCTCGCGCTTGGCGCGCACCAGCTCCGGGTTGTCCTGCGGGATGGCGGCGAAGCTGGTCACCACTGCGGTGGGCAGCTCGCCGGACAGCTCCAGGTTTGCTTCGTCGTGGCCGAGCGCGACCTTGGCGCCCTTCGCTTTGAGCGCGCGCACTGGCCGGGAGTCTTTGGCGTCGGAGCCGGTCACTGTCGCGCCGCGGTCCAGCAGGATGTGCGCCACGCCGGACATGCCGGCCCCGCCGATGCCGATGAGGTGGACGCGGGAGAGATCTGTCATTTATGTGTCCTTTCCAGCAGCCGCGGCGATGCGCGCGGCAAGGTCCTCGGCAACGCTGCCGGCACCCGAGTCCTCGAGCGCCGCGCGCATAATCGCGCGGGCATCGGGTTCCAAGAGAGGCAGCAGCTTGTCGACGAGCACGTCGCCGGTCAGCGCCGCGTCGTCGATACGCAGGGCCGCCCCGGCGTCGACGAGGTGGGCGGAGTTGAGCCCCTGCTCGCCATTGCCGTGCGGCAGGGGGATGTAGATGGCGGGGATGCCGGCCGCGGAGTTTTCCGCAACCGTCATCGCGCCCGAGCGGCACACCACCACGTCGGCGATTGCGTACGCGGCCTCCATGTCGTCGATGTACGGCACCGCCGTGTAGTGGTCGTGCGTGACCGGGGCGTCGTTCTTGCGCCCGTAGGCGTGCAGGATCTGATACCCCGCGCCGGTGAGCCGCTCCACCGCGTCGGCCAAGGCCGCGTTGATGCTCACCGCACCTTGCGAGCCGCCGGTGACCAGGATGGTCGGGCGGTCTTCTTGTAGGTTCCACATGCGCAGGCCCCGCTCGCGCTTCGCGCCGTCCGGGTCCACGCCCACGCCGGGGCGCACCGGCACGCCGACGACCTCGCCGTCCATGCCGGAATTGGGCACCGCGTTGAACCCGGTGCCGCCGATCTTCACGCCCAGCTTGTTGGCCATGCCTGCCAGCGCGTTGGTCTCCAACACGAAAAACGGCAGGCCAAGCTGTTTCGCGGCCAGGTACGCCGGGCCGGAGACATAGCCGCCGGTGCCGAAGACGGCACGTGCGCCGCAGCGCTTCATTGCCTGCTTGGCCTGGCGGACACTACGGGCCAGCTTGAACGGCACGGAGGCGAGCTTCCAGGGCTTCTTGCGTGGGATCGGCACCGGGTCGATCAGGGAAAGCTCGAACCCACGGGCCGGAATGATGGTGGTTTCCAGGCCTCGTTCAGTGCCGAGGGCGACCACGTTTGCCCCGTACGCGTCGCGAAGCACTTCCGCGACTGCAAGAGCGGGCTCGATGTGGCCCGCAGTGCCGCCGCCTGCGATGACGACGCTGAACTTCTCGGTAGACATGGCTCTCCTATCGGCGCGGGGTCCGGCGGTGCGGCTGCCTATGGTAGGACGCGGCGACCGGCTGGGTCACCGGCGTGCCGTAGCGCTCGCGGCGCGGCGCGGCCGCAGGCGCCTGGCGGCGCTGCTTGAGCGCGCGGGGCTCGCCGATGAAGAACATGCGGTCGAACATGGGGCGACCGTAATTCTGCATGGACGAGATCGCGTCCGGCTCGTGGCGCGCCACAGACGCCAGCACGCCCATCGCGCCGAGGGTGAACACGGCCGAGGAACCGCCGGCGGACAACATGGGCAGCTGGATGCCGGTGACCGGAAGCAGGCCCACCACGTAGCCCATGTTGATGAAGGCCTGGGAGACCACTGCCGCGGTCAGGGACGCTGCCATGAGCGTCTGGTACTGCGTCTGCGCGCGCAGCGCGGTGCGCATACCGAAGAAGCCGAGCAGCGCGAACAGGAGGATCACCAGGGCGCCGCCCCACAACCCGAGTTCTTCGCCGATGACGGCGAAGATGAAGTCGTTGCGCGCCTCCGGCAGGTAGAACCACTTCGCGCGCGACTGGCCCAGGCCGACGCCGAAGATGTGGCCGTCCGCCAGCGACAAAAAGCCTTGGTGGGACTGGAACGCCACGCCACGGGTGTCGTCGAAGTGGCCGCGCAGCGCGTCGAAATAGACGTGGAAGCGGGCGGAGCGGAAGCTGCCGGAGAGGAAGATCACCACCAACGCCACAACGCCCGAGGCCGCAACCACGCCGACGGCCTTCAGCGACACACCCGCAAAGAGCAAGATGAACGCCACCACCACGGCAAACGAGAGCGCCATCCCCATGTCGCCCTGCATGGCAATCAGCCCCACGCAGAGGATGGAGACGGTGAGGAAGGCGGCGAATCCGTTGTCCGGGGCGAACAAACGGCGCGGGTCCTTGTTGGCCAGGATCTTCGCTCCCCACATGGCGATGGCGACGCGGGCGAACTCGGAAGGCTGCAGGCGCAGCGGGCCGGCGACCAGCCAGGACTGCGAGCCCACCTCGGCACGGCCAGTGCCCAGAGGCGTGAGCACGGCGATGAGCAGCACAATCGCGATGACCATCAGCCAATTACTCAGGCCCCGGAGCCGCTCGGGCGGCGTCTTCAACGCGGCCCAGAACGCGATGAGGCCGAGCACGACCATCACGAACTGGCGCACGGCCAGGGACCACACGCTCGCACTCGCGGCAAACGAGGTCGCCATGGACGAGCTCATGACCATCACCACGCCGAGACCGGCGAGGAAGAGCACGATGCTGCGGATCATGGTGTAGTCGATCAGCGGCCGGGAATCGAGCGCATCCTGGATGCGCCGGAGCCCTGCGCTGAGCTTCGATTCGGGAGCGGGTGCCGCCTTACGCGGCGCGTCCGGCCGTGGTGCGCGTTGCCGGGGTGCGCGTTGAACCGTCATGCTGCCCTTTCGATTGGAACCGCGGAAGAAAACCTCAACCTTTAGTTGAGCTTACTTGTTGTGCGGGTTCCAGTGTCGCATTGCGGCGGCCGCGAATGCGTCGCCACGCGCAGACATGCCGGAAAACATGTCCAAGCTCGCCGCGGCGGGTGCCAAAAGCACGGTGTCGCCCGCCTGCGCCTGGGTGGCCGCCCACGCCACGACCTCGTCCATCGCTTGCTCCGGGTCCTGCGCGTCGGAGACGAAAACGGGCACCTCCGGCACCACCTGCTCGAGCGAGGCGCGGATCATCTCCCGGTCCACGCCCAGAAGCGCCACCGCGCGGAACTGCTTGGCGTGCGCTTTGACCACGGCATCCACGGACGCGCCCTTGAGCTGCCCGCCGGCGACCCACACCACGGAACCAGCGCCGGTGAGCGCCGAATCCGCCGCGTGCGGGTTGGTGGCCTTGGAGTTGTCCACCCAGTCCACTCCGCCGCCGGAGTGCACGACCGCGCCGCGGTGGCCCTCCACCTGGTACGCGTCCAGCGCGCGTTGGATGTGCTCGGTCGTGGCTCCCTGCGTCAACGCCACCGCGGTGGCGGCCAGCGCGTCCAGCACACCTGCGGCACCGGCGGGCTCGATGCCGTCGGCCGGTGCGACATCCACGGGTGTTCCGCCAAGCTTTGCGACGATGCGTCCGCCCACCACACCAACCTGGCCGTCTGCCGGCTCGCCGAGCGTGAACCCGACGATGTCCTCGCGCCCCGTGTCGGCGGCGATCCGCGCGACCTCGGTGTCGTCGATACCCGCCACCGCCACCGGCGCCTGAAGCACCTTGGCCTTGGCCGCGGCGTACTCGGCGAAGCTGCCGTGCCAGTCAATGTGGTCGTCCGCCAGGTTCAAAAGCACGCCCGCATCGGGAACGAGCTGGGAGGACCAGTGGAGCTGGAAGCTGGAAAGCTCGGCTACCAGCACGTCCAAACGCTCCGGCGCGAGCATCGCCTCCCCCACCGCGACGCCGATGTTGCCGCACGCGCCGGCGCGCAGGCCGGTGTCCTTGCCAGCCTCAATCATCATCTGCGCGAGCATGCCCGTGGTGGTGGTTTTGCCGTTCGTTCCGGTGACCACCAGCCAGGTGCGCGGCTCGCCGAACACGCCGGCGCGGTCCAGCCGGAAGCACAGCTCCACGTCGCCGATGACGTCGATGCCGGCGGATGCGGCGTCCACAAGCAATGGCGTATCCGGCCGCCACCCGGGCGAGGTGACCACGAGCCCGACCTCGCCGAAGCGGGCGCGGGCCTCGTCGCCGGTGCACGTGTCGTAGCCAGCCTCGGCGGCGCGGGCGCGGCCTGCCTCGTTGTCGTCGACAACGGTGAAGCGGGCGCCGGCGCGCCGAAGCAGCTGCGCCGCCCCGAGCCCCGACACACCGGCGCCGGCGACCAGGGTGTAGTCCGACAGGATCGGCTGCGTCACAGGTTCGCCCCGTTCAGCCACTCGCCGTAGAACACCGCAAGGCCGAGCATGAACGCCATGGCGGAGATGATCCAGAATCGGACCACGACGGTCATCTCGTGCCAGCCGCCGTTTTCAAAGTGGTGGTGGAACGGCGCCATGCGGAACACGCGCTTGCCGGTGGACTTGAACGACGCCACCTGGATCACCACCGAGGCGGCCTCGAGCACGAACAGCGCGCCGATGATGATCATCAAAAGCTCCGTGCGCGACCCCACGGACAGGCCCGCAACCAAGCCACCGAGTGCGAGCGAGCCAGTGTCTCCCATGAAGATCTTCGCCGGGGCAGCGTTCCACCACAGGAAACCCACACAGGCGCCGAAGCCGGCAGAGGCCAGGATGGCCAGGTCCAGCGGGTCGCGCACGCTGTAGCAGCCGGCGGCGGCCACGGCCTCGCACGAGTTGCGGAACTGCCAGAAGGTAATGCCCACGTACGCGGCCATCACCAAGGCGGTGGTGCCGGAGGCGAGCCCGTCCAGCCCGTCGGTGAGGTTCACCGCGTTCGACCAGGCGGCCAGCAGGATGTAAATGAAGACGAGGAAGAAGATCGTGCCGATGGTCCCGCCGCCGAAGGTCAGGTCGATCGTCTCAATGTCGCGCACGAAGCTCAAGAACTGCGAGCCCGGTGTCAGCCCGTTCTCGTCAGGGAAGCGCAGAATGAGCACTCCGAAAATCAGCGAAATGGCCAGCTGCGCCACCAGCTTCGCGGTCTTGTTCAGGCCCAGGTTGCGCTGCATGAACAGTTTGATGCCGTCGTCCGCGAAGCCGACCAAGCCCAGAGACAGGGTGAGAAACAGCACGATCAGGCCGGTGGCGGTAAACGCAGTATGCCCTGTGAACAGGGCAACAAGGCTGCCGCCGAGGTAGCCCATGGTGATGCCCACGAGGATGGCAATGCCGCCCATCGTCGGGGTGCCGCGTTTGCGGGCGTGGGACGCCGGACCGTCCTCGCGGATCTCCTGCCCCATCGCCCGCCGGTTGAAGTACCGGATGAGCGCAGGGGTGAGGAAGATCGAAACCAAGAAGCTGATGATTCCGGCGCAGATAACTTGAACCATGGAAGTTGTACCTTGCTATTTCTCTACGTCGCGTGACTACCTAAGCGTATGCCCTTGCAGGAGCGCTTCCGCCACTACCCACAGCCGGGCGGCGTTGGAGGCCTTGACCAGCACAACATCCCGGTCTTTGCGCTCGCGCCAATTGTCCTCCCCTACCGGCGCGGACGCTAGCAGCTCGCGCACCGTCTGCGCCGCCTCGTCGGTGTCGGCGACGGCGGTGGTGCGGATGCCTTGCCCCTCGGCGCGCTGGGTGAGCGCAACCATCGCGTCGGACTTGCCGACGGCCACGAGGTGCGTCACCCGGTATCGCGCCAACTCGTCCGCGAGCAGCGCGTGCTCCTGTTCGGCGCCAGCACCCAGCTCGCTCATCTCTCCGAGCACGGCCACCGAGCGCACGCCCGGGCGGGCGGCGGCGGTATAGCCCAACGCCGCGATGGCCGCGCGCATGGATTCGGGGTTAGCGTTGTAGGCGTCGTTGATCACGGTCACCCCGTCGGCGCGCGTGTTCACGTCCATGCGGTTGACGGACACCGAGCTCGCCGCGGACAGCGCCTCGGCAACGGTGGCCGCGTCCATGCCCAGCTCCGTGCCCACGGCAGCGGCGGCGAGCGCGTTACCCACCTGGTGCGCGCCGAACACGCCGAGCGTGACCCGTTGCGGATCACCGTTCGGCGTGTGCATGGTGAAGGACGCGCGCGCCACCGCGTCGAGCTCAACGTCCGTGGCGTAGTAGTCTGCGGCCGTGTTGCCGGACTCGGAGAAGGTGACCACGCGCGCATCCGTTCGCCCGGCCATACCGGCGACGAGCTCGTCGTCCGCGTTGAGCACGGCGACGCCGTCGCGAGGCAGCGCCTCCACCAGCTCCCCCTTGGCCTTCGCGATGTTTTCACGGGAACCGAACTCGCCGATGTGCGCGGATCCGACGTTGAGCACCACGCCGATTGTCGGCGGCGCGATGGTGGCCAGGTGCGCGATGTGGCCGATGCCGCGCGCGGACATCTCCGCGACCAAAAAGTCTGTGTCTTCGGTGCAGCGCAGCACCGTGTACGGGTGGCCGATCTCGTTGTTGAAACTGCCCGGGGGCGCCACCGTCTCACCGGCGCGCGAAAGCACCGCGGCGATGAGGTCCTTCGTGGACGTCTTGCCCGCAGAGCCGGTCACGCCGACGATGGTCAGCCCGTGCGCCCCCGTCAGCTCGCGCGCGACCGCGGAGGCGAGCTTAGACATGCCGTCCACCACACCCGCCGCGGAACCGTCCGGGTCATTCGCGGCCAGGTCCGAGTTGTCCCCCTCGCGCGGCGGCCGCTTCTCGACGATCACCGAAGGCCTGCCCACCTCCCGCGTGGTCAGCGACGCGGCAGCGCCGGCCTCTGCGGCCTTGTCCACGAAATCGTGCCCGTCCACGCGCGCCCCCGGGAAGGCGACGAAGAGTCCGCCCGGGCCGATCTTGCGGGAGTCGAACTCCACGAACCCGGTCACGTGCGTGTCCGGGTCGGCTTCCGGGCTCAAGCGCCCGCCGGTGACCTCGGCGATGCGCGCCAGCGTCATGTCGATCATGCTCGAGATTGCCTTTCTGTAATTGCCCTGCGCATCTCTTCGCGGTCGTCGAAGTGCAACTTCTCGGTGCCCACGAGCTGGCCCACCTCGTGGCCCTTGCCAACCACGATCACTGCGTCGCCGGGCCGGGCCCACTCAACGAGCGCGTCAATCGCCTTGCCACGTGGGCTGACCTCGACAATCTCCGCGCTCGCGCCGGCCTCGCGCGCGCCCGCAAGGACTGCGGCGCGGATGGCGGCGGGGTCCTCGGTGCGCGGGTTGTCGTCTGTGACCACCACGAAGTCCGCCCCCTTGGCCGCCTCAGCGCCCATGAGCGGGCGCTTGGAGGAATCGCGGTCGCCGCCCGCGCCCACGGCCACGCCGATGCGCCCTTCCACCTGGCCGCGCAGGGTTGCCAGCACCGCGCCGATGGCAGCCGGCTTGTGGGCGTAGTCCACGACGGCGACAAAGGTCTGGCCTTCGTCGATACGCTCCATGCGCCCCGGCACCGCCGCCTGCTCCAGGCCGTTCAAGAACGACGGGAGCTCCACGCCCGCGGTCTGTGCGATGGCCGCGGCGAGCGCGGCGTTGGCCACGTTGAACGCGCCTGGCATGGGCAGGGTGAACTCGAAAGTATCGTCGGCGGTGAGCTGGATGCGTTGGCGGCCTTGGTCGTCGATACGCACAAGCTCCGCGGTCACATCGGCGTCGCTTGTGGTAGCGACCGTGACCGGCGCTTCGGCGAGATCAGCCATGCGCTGGCCCCACTCGTCGTCGACGCAGATGACGCTGCGCTTCGCCCGCAGCTCGCTCGCCGGGTCGAAGAACAGCGCCTTCGCCTGGAAGTAATCCTCCATGGTCGGGTGGAAATCCAGGTGGTCCTGGGAAAGGTTGGTGAACGCGGCGACGTCGAAGTCCGAGCCGGTGACGCGCCCCAGCATCAACGCGTGCGAGGACACCTCCATGACCACATGCGTGACCCCTTCGTCGCGCATCTGCGCGAACAGCCGCTGCAGCATCGGCGCCTCCGGCGTGGTCAGCTCCGTGGCCACGTCGCGCCCCATGATCTTCGTGCCGGTGGTGCCAATCAGCCCCACTTTGCAGCCGGCAGCGGTCAGCCCCTTTTCCAGCATGTAGGTGGTCGTGGTTTTGCCGGAGGTGCCTGTGACGCCGAGGAGCATGAAGCTTTGCGACGGGTGCCCGTACACCTCAGCCGCCACATGGCCCAGGATTGTCCGCACATCCTCGACCACGAGCACCGGGCGTCGGTCTGCCGTCTGCTGGATAATCGCCAGACCAGCCTCGTCGGTAAGTATCGCGCCCGCGGCGGAATCGAACGCGTAGGTCGCGCCGTGGACACGGGTGCCGGGTAGCGCGGCGAACAGGCCGCCAGGTTCGACGTTCTGGGAGTCCAGGCCGACAAAGGTCACCGGGGTATCCGCGCTCGGCGGGTTGACGATGCGCGCGCCAGCGATGTCGGCGAGCTGCTGCAAGCTTGTCATTTTTCTCAGACCTCCATCTGTATCTACTGGCCCTGCAACGGGTACGGCTCGGCCGGCGGGCTCAGCGGAACGTTCTCACGGTTGAGCAGCCAGCCCGCAATCTGCTTGAAAATCGGGGCCGCGGACTGTCCGCCGTTGCCGCCCTCGAGGACGCCGCGCTGCGGCTCGTCCAGCATGACCGCGACCACGAAGCGGGGATCGTCCGCGGGCGCGACACCGGCAAAGGTGATCCAGTACGCGCTGTTGGAGTACGCGCCGGTGTCCGGGTTGACCTTCTGCGCCGTGCCGGTCTTGCCGGCGAACTGGTACCCCTCCAGGTTGTTGCCCTGGGCAGTGCCGTTGTTGACCCCAGCCGGGTCCTCTTGGAACGTGGCGCGGAACATGTCCAGCGTGGTGCGCGCGGCCTCCTCGCTGATCACTCGGGAGTGCTCCGGTTCCTCCTGCGCGATCTCCTCACCGTCCGGGCCGGTGATCTTGTGGATGATGCGCGGCTGGATCCGCTCGCCCTCATTCGCGATCGTCTGGAACACACCCGCCATCTGCAACGTGGTCCAACTCATTCCCTGGCCGATGGGCAGGTTGGCGAAAGTGCCGCCGGACCACTGCTCCAGCACCGGCAGCAGGCCCGCAGACTCGTTGGGCAGCTCGATCCCGGTGCCCTGGCCGATGCCGAAACGGTTCAGGTAATCCCAGAACCGCTCCTCCCCCAAGCGTTGGGCGAGCTGGAGTGTGCCCACGTTTGAGGACTTACCGAAGATGCCCGCGGTGGTGTACGGCATCACGCCGTGCTCCCACGCGTCGCGCACCGTAATGCCCGCCATATCGATCGAACCGGGCACCTGGTGCACCTCGAACGGGTCCGTCAGCCCCTGGTCGATCGCCGCGGCGGCGGTGATCACCTTCGCCACCGAGCCTGGCTCGAAGGGGTGAGACACGCTCGGGTTCTCAAAGTCCTTGCCCTGTTTGACCTGCTGGTCGACGTTGCCGTTCGGGTTGATCGTGTCGGTATTCGCCATGGCCAGCACCTCGCCAGTGTGGCTATCCAGCACCACGGCCTGCGCTTCCTTGGCTAGCGAGTTGGCCTTGGCCTGCTCCAGGGTCTGCTGGACATAGGTCTGCAGGTCCAGGTCGATGGTCAGTTCGATCTGGGCGCCGCCGACGGCCGGGACAACGTCGCGCAGCGAGCCCGGAATAGATTGGCCGTTCGCGGACACGTCCTCGGTGGAGCGGCCGTCGATGCCGGTGAGGTCCGCGTCGCGGGAGGCCTCCATACCGAACTGGCCTTGCCCGTCCATGGAAACCTTGCCGATGATGTTTTCGCCCACCGCCCCGTTCGGGTACTGGCGGATGTCCTGGTGGTCCGCCGCGATGCCGTGGAAGGCGTCTGCGACGGTGGCGGCCACATCCGGGTCCACATTGCGCACCAGCACCTCGTAGCTGGAATCCGCGTGGAGTTTGTCCAGGATCTCCTTGGCGCTGACCTGGCCGACCTTGGTGGTCGGCTCGCCGGAAGCGGTGTTCGACGGGGTGTCGCTCACCACTTCCCCATCGCCGATCATGCCCGGGATCTCGTTGGCCATTGTGCGCAGCACGTCCTCGACGCGGGCGTCCACCTGGGCGGCGATGTCCTCCGGAGACAGCCCGTCCACACGCATTTCCAGTTCCTGCTGCTCCTTGAGCTCCTTGCGCAGCTGCACCGGAGACACCGTCAGGGAGCGGGCTTGCATGGTGTAGGCCATCTTGTTGCCGTCGCGGTCCACGATCTCGCCGCGGCGCGCGCGGTCCACGTAGGTGCGGCTTCGTTGGTCGTTGGCTTGCTCGCGCAGCTCGTCGCCGATGATGACCTGCACCCAGAACAAACGTCCGATGAGCAACGCGGCCACCGCCAAAAAGGCAATGCCGAGCCAGTACACACGCTTGCCCGTGATGTGCTTCTGAGAAGTCGGCGCAGGCTTCGGATTCTCCCGCGCTACCTGCGAGTTCGCATTAGAGCGTGGCACTGCTCACCTCCCATATCCACTGGCTGGTACCCGCCGTTATGTCGACAACCATCATGCCCCGCCCCCGGGCAGATACCTAGGTGCGCCACGCCTGCCGTTACGGCTGGGCCGCAACGTTGGCCTGGTAGGGCGCCAAGTTGTCAATACGGGGTGCGTTCGCGGCGCGGCCGGGGCGCTGCGTCAGGGCATCCTCCAGCTCCTTCGTCGCACGATCGTCCGAGGACGCGCGGGAGGCGGGCCTGCCTTCGCCGTTGACATCGACCAGCTTGGAGGCCGACTCCGGGTTGTACGGGCGCTGCTCCTCCGCGTGGCCCTCGTCGTTCACGGCAACCACGCCCGGCTCGCCGGCGAGCACCATGCCCATGGAGTCTGCCCGCTGCGCGAGCGCCGCCGAGGAACGACGGTCCTCCAGGTCGCGGTTGAGCGACTCGACCTCGTTCGCCAGCTCCTGCTCCTTGGCCTGCAGCTTCTGAATCGCAAAGGTTTGTGTGGTGGCGATGCCGGACAAGATCATGGCCACCGCGATTCCCACCACCAGCAACGGCAAAGCGATCTGGGACAGCGAAGAGAACTTCGAGCGCACCTTCGTGGTGGCCACCCGGCGTCCACGGACGGACACCACCTGGTTGGATCCCAGCCGGCCGCGGGACTTCGGGTGCTCCACGTGCGGCTTTACGCCGGGCATGGTGCGTACGCGGCTGGCCGAGTGCTGAGTGCGGCCCTGAGTGCGGCCCTGAGTGCGGCCAGGTGTGCGGCTCTGGTTGCGGGTCAGCGTCGCCGATCGCGTTGCTCGTGCGGCCATGGTGTCCGTCCTTGTCGGGCTTAGGGGGTGGGCTGGGGTGGGCTGAGTTTTTCAATGCAACGCACCCTCACGGGCGCGGCGCGCGGGTTGCGTTCGATCTCCTCCGCCGGAGCCTTCTCCGCCCCGCGGGTGACGGTGCGGAACTCCGGCTCGGTGCCCGGCAGGTCCATCGGCAGGCCAACCGGGGTCTTGGAGGTGGTGAGCTCGTTGAACGCGGCTTTGACGATCTTGTCTTCCAGGGACTGGTAGCTCATGAACACTGCGCGCCCGCCCTCGCCGAGCAGGTCGGTGATCACGGGCACGACGTTTTCCACCGCCTCGAGCTCACGGTTGACTTCGATGCGCAGCGCCTGGAACGTGCGTTTCGCGGGGTGTCCACCAGTGCGTCGGGTTGCGGCCGGGATGGTGGCGTAAAGCAACTCCACCAGGCGCGCGGCACGGTCGAAGGGCTCGCGCTCGCGCTCCGCGATCACGGCGGAGGCGATCTTTCCGGCGAAGCGCTCGTCGCCGTACGTCTTCAGAATGCGGGCCAAGTCGCCGTGGCTGTAGGTGTTGAGCACCTCGGCCGCGGTGATGCCTTCTGTCTGGTCCATGCGCATGTCCAGCGGGGCGTCACCACGGTAGGAGAAGCCTCGCTCCTGCTGGTCCAGCTGCATCGACGACACACCTAGGTCGAACAGGGCGCCCGCGATGCCGTGTTCGCGGGCTGCGTCGAATATGTCGCCCTCGTTGTTCGCAACCGCCTCATCCACGTGGTCGAAACGGCACTGCACTGCCACGAAGCGGTCGCCGAAGGACGCCAAGCGTTCCGACGCCTGACGCAGCGCGTTCGGGTCCCTGTCCACACCAATCACGCGGGCGTGAGGGAAAACGTTGAGGAAGTGCTCTGTGTGTCCGCCGGCGCCGAGCGTGCCGTCGATAAGCACCGCTTTTGCTCCGAATGCCTCAACGCTGGGCGCGAGCAGTTCAGCCATGCGGTCGCGCATGACGGGGACGTGACCGTGCGGGTCGTCAGCGAGCGTGAAGTTCGCCATGGCGTGCCCTCCGTGTCTCTTCAGTGTCCCTAGCTCGTGCGGTGGTTGTCAGCTTCTTTGTCGGCGCGGGGAGCGCATAGAGCCCTGCCCGGGGCGGCTGTTCTGATGTCGGGGAAGTACACCAGAACGCTTCACGCCCCGGACAGAGTCCGTACACGCTCTCCGTAGTCGATGCCTCCTGCGGGGTAGTCAGCCCTACAGCAGACCGGAGAGAATGTCGTCGTCATCCGCCGCAGAGAACGCGGCTTCAGTCTCTTCTTGATACTTATTCCAGGACTCGAGGTCCCAGATCTCGAGAAAATCCACCGAACCGATGACCACGCACTCCTTGGAAAGGCTTGCGTACTCCCGGTGCGCCGGGGACAGGGTGATTCGCCCAGACCCGTCGAGCGTTTGCTCATCCGCACTGGCAGCCAGGTTGCGGATAAAAGCACGCGCCTTGGGGTTTGTGCGGGATGCCGCTGCGGCCTTGCGGGCGCGGGCGGCAAACTCGTCGCGCGGATATACCGCAAGCGAGTGGTCCTGCCCCTTGGTCACCATCAACCCGTCTGCAAGATCCTCACGGAACTTCGCGGGGAGCGTCAGGCGACCTTTGTCGTCGAGCTTGGGAGTGTAGGTTCCCAGAAACATCCGGCGACCTACCTTCCTTCACTTTCTGACGTTGGCTGTGAAATTTTCTCGGCTTCGTTCCGTACCGCGCACGTAGTCAAGATGCGCGCCACGTCACTCCGCTGGGCCCCACTTTAACCCACTTTCCCCCACAAACGCCACACCTCAGCAGTTTTTAGTTCCAGTGTGTCGTGTTTGCGCATTTCAGAGTGCCATTTTTGCCGTGGGGAGTTTACCCGCGAAAACGCAGAACATGCTCCACACGCGCCACACTCGATATCTGCACCCCCACGATTCACGCCCCGAGGGGGCGGCACTGCCCATGTTTCAGCCCACTTTGGGCGCTAGTGGGGAGAAGTGGGGGATTTGGGGCGGGCACGAAAAAGCGCCTCCCCGACACGACGGGAAGGCGCAGCCGCAAATACCGCTAAGTACTACTGACGGTCTTCGAAACGACGACGAAAGCTCTCCTCCATGCTGGCGCTGCGCTGCGTGCGCGGCTTCGCCTGCCGGGACGAGCGCGCAGACGGAGACACTTGGTTCGACGGGGTGCGCAGCGCCATGATGCCGCCAAAGAGCATGACAGCGAAGCCGATGACGCTCAGCACAATCGTCCAGATACTCAGGCTCGCCAGCGCCACACCACCAAGCAGGAGCACCAGACCCAAGACGATCAGGGCGACGCTGCGCATGGTCAATTGACCGGTCTTTGGCGCGGAACCGAAGCCAGATTCAGTCACGACACTGCTGCCAAACTTCGGGTCGTCCGCGAAGAGAGACTGCTCAATTTCGCGCAACGCCCGCATTTCCTGCTCAGATAGAGACACTGCTCACTCTCCCGATACCGATGGCGGACTGACGTTATCCGTATAACGGCCATGGTACGCAGATTGTTCCCGTGCCCCACTTTCCTCACACTATGCAGCCATCGGAGCCTCCCCAGCCCTGGTGGACAGATAAAACTCCTCCGCATCCGAGAGCAGCCGGTGCACCACAGCCGCACCCGGGTCCATTTCAATCCCGGACGCCACCCTGCCGCGCTGCGTCGAATAGCGCTTGAACACGGCGGCCCAATGCGCCCCGTCATCACCCGTGAGCGCGAGCTTGTCCCACGCGCTCGTAGGTAGACGCTTGCGCTTGCGCACGATCGGCGAGGCCGCGTTGCGCGCCCCGGCAATCCGAAGCGCCGCACGATAGGCGTTTTCCATTGCCACGTCGTGCCGGCCAGCTTCGAAATCATCATGCGCCAGCCCAATCAGCTCCTCGGCCGCGGACAAGAATTGGTCGGCCTTACTCATGCGCGCACCCCGTCCGTACACCGCGCCGGTTGTTGCCGAAACTACGCTTCCCGCCATGGCTTCCTCCTGCATAAACATTGCTTTTGTACAAGTGATGGGCTCACCCTAAAACACGCGTTCGACACCACCCGACACACATGGGAACACTTGTTCGACCAGAAGTGTGGGTTCCTGCCACACACAGCGCCCGCAAGTGATTCCATAGAGGGGTGACTGCAACCATTCAGCGCCTGACGGCCGCCGAGTTCCTGATGCTCGCCCCAACGCTCGTAGACATCTATATAGAGGCCATGGGCTACCCGCAGACCATGCGCCGCCAACGCATCCAGGTGTGGAAAGGCGAGGTGCGCTCCCCCGGCTTCACCGCGGTCGCGGCGATCGATAGCGGCCAAGTCGTCGGCATCGCCTACGGCTTCATCGGCACCCGCGATCGCTGGTGGGACCGTCAGCTCGTGCGCGCGATGGACGCAAACGGCGGGATCACGGACCAAGACCGGGAGATGCTGCGCAGCTACTTCGAGGTCGCGGAAGTGCACGTCTCCCCCGCGCTGCAGGGCAAAGGCCTGGGCTCCCGCCTGCTCACGGAGCTACTGAGGGAAGCCCCGACGCGCTGGGCGCTGCTATCCACACCGGAAGTTGCAGACGAGGCGAACAACGCGTTCGGGCTGTACCGCAAGTTCGGATTCACGGACGTGGCGCGTAATTTTCTCTACGAGGGGGATAAACGCCCCTTCGCCATCCTCGCCCTCGATCTGCAAAACCGCACTGGGTAGGGTTGCGGGGAGATCATCAACTTCAGGCACAAGGAGCGTAGGCGTGACAGATCTTGGGCTCAACGACGTACCGGCACAGGTGGAGCAGCATCTTGAATCGTTTTTCAACGAGCGTGCGAAAGCTGTCGAGGCCATTGGCGAGCCTGTCGCACAGGCGGTGAGCCACCTGCGGCGCTTCGTCCTCGGCGGCGGCAAGCGCGTGCGCCCCACGTACGGCTGGGCAGGCTTCGTCGGCGCGGGCGGCCTGCAAAGTACGGAAGACCCCGAGGCCGTGCTCCGCGCTGTGAGCGCCCTGGAGCTGATCCAGGCCTGCGCGCTGGTGCACGACGACATCATCGACGCCTCAGACACCCGGCGCGGCAACCCCACAGTGCACCGCGCGATCGAGGCGGAGCACCGCAGCCAGAGCCTGCTCGGCTCCGCGGAGGAATACGGCACCAACGCCGCGATTCTGCTCGGCGACCTCGCACTCGCCTGGGCTGAGGACATGTGGCGCTACTCCGGTGTCTCCCAGGACGCTCTCGCTCGCGCCGCGGAGCCGTGGGTGGGCATGCGCACCGAGGTCATCGGCGGCCAGCTGCTGGACATCATGCTCGAGAGCCTGGGCAGCGAGTCGGTGGAGATGGCCAACCGCGTCAACCGGTTCAAGACCGCGGCGTACACCATCGAGCGCCCCCTGCACTTGGGTGCCGCGCTTGCGGGCGCGAGCGAGTCGCTCATCGACGCGTTCCGTGGTTACGGCCGCGACATCGGCATCGCATTCCAGCTTCGCGACGACCTGCTTGGCGTATTCGGCGACCCTGCCGTGACCGGCAAGCCGGCCGGCGACGACATCCGCGAGGGCAAGCGCACGGAACTGTTCGCCACGGCCCTTGAGCTGCTGGACCAGACGGACCCGGCGGCGGCGCAAGAGCTTCGCGACGGGATTGGTACGACGGAGGATGAGGCGGAGCTGCGTCGATTAGCAGGGCTCATCCGCTCCAGCGGCGCAGAAGACGCGGTGGAGGCGCGCATCGAAGAACTCACCGCCTCCGGCCTCGGCTTCCTGGACGGCGTCGGCATCGACGACGCAGCCGTGGAAGCGCTCACCGTGCTCGCGCACAAGGCCACCGACCGGCGGATGTGATGCGCCCGCAGAGTCTGGGCGTCGCCGCCTGCGCGCTGATTGCCGTGGGCTCATTCGGCGCAGGCGCGACCCGCTACCGCGGCGGCCTGCTGCGCGCAGTAGGCCTGGAGCACCTCTCCTACGGTCATGGCCGGGCGCTGATGGACATGCTGCTCACCGCCGGCATCATCGGCCTGGTGGTGGCGTGGGTACTGCTGTGGAAAGCCAGGCCCGGTCTAGCCCAGGTGCGCCGCAGCGTGTGCTGGTGGGCAGGCGTTATCGCGCTGTCCGCGCCGATCCTGTCGCGCGACGTGTACTCCTACCTCATGCAAGGCGCGATGCTTCGCGACGGCTTCGACCCCTACTCCGAAGGCGCCGCCATAAACCCGGGGCCGTACCTGTGGGAGGTCTCCCACGACTGGCGCAACACCACCACGCCGTACGGCCCATTGCACCTCGGGGTGGGCAAGGCGGTGACGTCGCTGGTCGGCGAGAACGTCACTTTAGGCCTGGTGGTCTACCGGCTGATTTCCCTGGCAGGGTTCGCGCTGATTGTGTGGGCACTGCCGCGGATTGCGAAGCAGATCGGCGGCGACCCCGCCCTTGCTCTGTGGTTGGGGGCAGCCAACCCGGTGATGCTGCTGCACCTCATCGGCGGCATGCACAACGAGGCCGTCATGGTTGGTCTGGTCAGTGTGGGCCTGTTGTGGTGCCTGCGCAGCCGCTGGTGCACCCCGGGCATCGGGCTGATCGCGCTGGCGGTGTCGCTGAAAGCCACAGCGGCGGTGGCACTGCCGTTCGTGGTGTGGCTGATGGTTAAGCGGCGCAGCAGCACCACCCTCGGTGCCGCCGGCATGCTGGTTGTCTGCGGGGCGTGGGCGCTCGCCGTCAACATCGCAGTGATCCAGCTGGTCACCTGGGCATCCGGCACCACGTGGGGGTGGCTCGAGGAAATCACCGGCAACTCGAAGGTGATCAACCCGCTCGCCGGCCCCACCCTCGCCGCCGAGCTCATCACGCCGGTACTCCAGCTTTTCGACGACACGTTCCGCTACAACACCGCCCTTTCCTGGACCCGCACCGTCTTCTCCGTGCTCATGCTGGTCGGCCTGGCGGCGGTGTGGTGGATCTTCCGCCCCCGCCGAAACGAGGCCTACGAGCGGCGCTCCGTCGCCGGCACCACCGCCGCCTACACGGTGGCATTTGCCGCCAACGCGGTGACCCTGCCCTGGTACTACGCCTCCGTCATCTCGCTGGCAGGCACATTCCGCCCGCCGGCCTGGGTAGTGCGGGTGACCATTGGGGCGTCGATAATCGTCGCCCTCGCATTCCAGGGCAGCGGCAATCACCGCCTCTACGACGCGTGGTTCCTCGCACTCGCGGCGATCGCCGCCGTCGTTGCGGTGGAGTGGCTGTTCCGGGACCCGGCTAAAACGCCATCGCCTGCGCGCGGCGGATCACTTCGCGAGCTTTTTGGCCGTGCAACGCGTCCACAGGACGCCCCGGCAGCGACTCATCCGGCGTAAACAGGAACGCCAAGATCTCGTCCGCGTCATAGCCGCCGTCGGAAAGCACCGTGATCGCGCCGGAGACGAATTTGCTCAAGCCGTCCTCGCCGAGCAGGCTCGCCGGCACAACCTTCTTTCCGTCCTTGACGTAGTGCACCAGCTTCTTCGCGCCGACGTAGTCGTGCACCTTGGTCACCGGCACGCCCAGCTTCTCGGCGACATCCGGAAACGGCAGCAGGGTTTCGTCGATAAGCAATTGCTCAAGATTCGTTTGTGCGCTCACGGTCCGCGATTCTACTCTGGTGCATATGGCAACCTTGCGGGCAGGCACGACACTGGACGGGCGTTACGTTGTCGACCGCCCAATCGCGCGCGGCGGCATGGCCACCGTCTACCGCTGCGTCGACGCACGCCTCGGACGTGAAGTGGCCGCGAAAGTCATGCACGAGCAATACGTGCACGACGAGGTGTTCCGCGAACGCTTCCGCCGCGAAGCCCGCGCAATGGCCCAGCTCAGCCACCCAAACTTGGTCAACGTGTACGACTTCTCCGCGTCCGGCGGCGAAGTGTTTTTGATCATGGAACTCATCACCGGCGGCACCCTGCGCGAACTGCTCGCCGAACGCGGCCCCATGCCCCCACACGCCGCCGCTGCCGTGATGCGCGGCATGCTCACCGGGTTGAGTGTCGCGCACGCGAAAGGCATGGTGCACCGCGACATCAAACCCGACAACGTACTCATCGACACTTCCAGCCGCGTCAAACTCTCCGACTTCGGGCTCGTGCGCGCCGCGGCCGAAACCACCCAATCCACCGACCAAATCGTCGGCACCGTCGCCTACCTCTCGCCCGAACAGGTCGACGGCGGCGCACTGACCGCGGCTTCCGACGTCTACTCCGCCGGCATCGTGCTCTTCGAGCTACTCACCGGCCGCACCCCCTTCAGCGGCGACACCCCCTTGGCCCACGCCTACGCCCGGCTGCGCTCCGACGTGCCCGCGCCGTCTTCGCTGATCGCCGGGGTGCCCAAGCTTTTCGACGAACTCGTCGCCACCGCCACCGCCCGCAACGCCGAAGACCGGTTCCACGACGCCGCCGATTTTTTGGAGGCCTTGAACGACGTGGCCAGCGAGCTGGCGCTGCCCACCTACACCGTGCCCGCCCCGCGCAACTCCGCCGCACACCGCGCCGCAGAACACCCGACCAATTTTGGGCTGGCCGCGGGTGTTGGCGGCGGTGCTGGTGCTGGTGGCGCGAACGGTGCTGGCGGTGCTGGTGCCAGGAGTGCCGCCCACCAGCGGCTTTTCCCCGGCGACGACGCGCCCACCCGCGTCTCCCCCTCCCCCGCCAGACCCGCCCAGCCTGCGCCCGGCCCGACCCGTGGCCAGTGGCCCGCAGCAGGTCCGGCGCCCGTTCCTGCGCCAGTCCCGGCCGCTGGCCCGGCACCTGCGCCTGCGCCGAGGCCTGTTCCGGGGCCGCTTTCCCCCGACGCCCCGGATGCCCCTTCAACGCGCGAGCCCGCTTCCCGACTTCCCACCGTTAAACCCGTGTCGAACCGTTCCCCGTTCGGCGTGGCCCTGTACACCGTCTTCGTCATCATCGTGATCGTCGCCGTGGCGCTGGGGGCTTGGTGGTTCGGCTCCGGCATGTACGGAGAAATCCCGGAGGTCATCGTCCCCCAGCCCTAGCCGGCCGACTTCCACTATGCAGCTGCATAGTGGGTGCCGACCAATCATTGGTGCTGGCCGAGTTGTCCGCAATGCGGAGTCCGCAATCGGAGTCTTTTGTACGAATCGGCAAAACGCCCCGGTTCCCAATTTTCCCACCTGGGGAAATGCTGGAGCGCTGTCGATTTTTACAAAACCTGTCGGCCCCGGAGGCCCCGAAGACCGGTGGAGTACACAGGCGAGCCCTGCCGAAAACTAGTAGCGAAGCATCTCGGCGACAAGGAAGGACAGCTCGAGGGCCTGCTCGGTGTTGAGGCGGGGGTCGCAGGCGGACTCGTAGCGGCCGGGCAGGTCGACGTCGGTGATGTCCTGGGCCCCGCCGAGGCACTCGGTGACGTTTTCGCCGGTGAGCTCGATGTGGATACCGCCCGGGTGGGTGCCCAGCTCGCGGTGGACCTCGAAGAAGCCCTGGACCTCGTCGAGGATTTTGTCGAAGTGGCGGGTCTTGTAGCCGTTCGAGGAGGTGAAGGTGTTGCCGTGCATCGGGTCGGACTGCCAGACCACCTTGTGGCCGGATGCCTCGACGGCCTTGACAATGCCCGGCAGGGCCTCGCGGACCTTGTCCTGACCCATGCGGATGACCATAGTCAGGCGTCCAGGCACGCGGTCCGGGTCCAGCTTGTCGCCGTAGGCGACGGCCTCTTCCGGGGTGGTGGTCGGACCTAGCTTGATGCCGATCGGGTTGGAGATCAGGGCGGCGAAGTTGACGTGGAAGTCGTCGATGCCGCGGGTGCGCTCGCCGATCCAGAGCTGGTGGGCGGACAGGTCGTAGAGCCTGGTGTCGCCGTTGGAGTCGGTGGCCAGGCGCAGCATGGCCCGCTCGTAGTCCACCAGCAGCGCCTCGTGGGAGGCGTAGACGTTGGAGGTGCGCAGGTTGTCGTCGCGCACGCCGCAGGCGTCCATGAAAGCCAGGGACCGGGAGATCTCGCGGCCCAAAGCTTCGTAGCGCGCACCTGCCGGGGAGTTGGTCACGAACTCGCGGTTCCAGTCGTTGATGTTGTGCAGGTCCGCGGTGCCTGAAGCCGTCAGGGCACGGACCAGGTTCATGGCTGCAGACGAGTTCGCGTAGGCGCGGACCATGCGCGCGGGATCGTGGCGGCGCGAATCTTCGGTGGGCTCGACGCCGTTGACGATGTCGCCGCGATAGTTGGGCAGGCCGTTGGCGTCCAGGTCGGAGGAACGTGGCTTGGCATACTGGCCGGCGATGCGGGCCAGCTTCACCACGGGCATGGAGGCACCGTAGGTCAGCACCGCGGCCATCTGCAGCAGGGTGCGGACGTTGGCGCGGATGTGGGGCTCGGTGTTGGACTCGAAGGTCTCGGCGCAGTCGCCGCCCTGCAGCATGAACGCCTTGCCGTTGGCGACGTCGGCCAGCTGGGTCTTCAGCTCCTCCACTTCGGGGGCGAGCACGACCGGCGGCACGGACTCCAGGATCTTGCGCACATACTGCGCCTGGGCGGGGTCCCAGGAAGGTTGCTGCTTCGCGTCGCGGGAGATTGCGTCCTGGAACTGCTCGTTCAGGTCGCCCGGCAGCGGGGGCAGGTCCGGCAGTACGTCTTTGGGGATGTCGATTGTCCAACTCACCCATTCAGTTGTAGCACGATTCACCCCAGGCTACAACCACCTTCACCTGCAATTTCCCAAAATGCGAAGATTGAATCTCACTATTTGGACACAGTGCCGGAGGCGTCGATAGGCAATGCCTCCATGCACACCCGGAATTTGCGCAGGTTGTGGCGCGCGTCCACGAGTGCGTCGTGGTTGCCGTCCGGGACTTTGGGCAGGCGCGGACGCCCCGCCATCTGCCAGTACTGCTTCAGCTCGCGGGTGTAACGCGGCAGGTCCTTGGGCAGGCCGGCCATGTCACCCCAGAGTTGGGCGAACACCACGTGGTCGTAGGCGCCGACCCACGCCCACAGCTCCGGCTTGCCGCGGCCGGCGGTGAGAAACGCGTGGGCCTCGTCGCGGATCTTCTGCAGCGGCTTCCACGCCGGGTGCGAGGCGCGCGGCAGCTTACTCAGCACATTCTCGCGCACCCATTCGTTGGCGTTGGAAGCGTCGAACTCCGTGCTCACGGCATAGAATTCGCGCCCGTCCTCGGCAACTATGCCGATGGAGACTAGCTCGATGGTAGAGCCGTCCTCTATAAATTCAGTGTCGTAGAAATACCGCATCTACTTGCGCGACTCCGACCGAATGTCGTCGAGAAGCTCACGTCTCGACGGCCCCTTCGGCCCGCCGCGGCGGGGCCAGAACATCACAGCAGCCACCGCCAGTACTGCGAGCGGCCCGGCCAACTTGGGATACCAGCCGGCCTCAGAAGCGACCAGGTAGATCGCCACCACGACGGCGACCAGAGCAAAACGGATAATCAGGGGTTTGTTCACGGGCGTGCCTCCTCCGGGTATTCCCCCGTCTCCGCCAGGGACTTCTTCACGTCCGAGGCGTAGATATCCACGTAGTCCTCCCCCACCATGTCCGCCAGGCGGCGCATGCAGTAGTCCGTGAACGAGCGCATGACCTCGCGCGAGTCGGGGTCGAAGCCGTGCTCGGCGGCCCACGCATGGGGGTGGATCTGTTCGGAGACCCTGATGCGCACCTTCACCGGTCGCGGGATTTTCGTGCCAATCGGATTCGCCTCACCGGAGCCGATCATGCCGATGAGCACGACAGGTGCGCCGGTGGCCATTGCCACACGCGCCATGCCGGTGCGGCCCTTGTACACGCGCCCGTCCGGGGATCGGGTGCCCTCCGGGTAGATGCCGAACAGGTCGCCTTTACCCAGCACTCTTTCCGCCGCGGTCTGCAGCGCGTCTCCGGCGCCCTTCGCACCGCGGTCCACAGGGATCTGGCCCACCGATGAGAAGAAAAACTTCTGGATGCGCCCAGTGAGACCCTTCCCCGTGAAGTACTCCTTCTTCGCGGGGAAGGTGATCTGGCGCCGCACCATCAGCGGCAGGTAGAACGAATCCAGCACGGCCTGGTGGTTGGACACCAAAATGGCGGCGCCGTCGTCGGGGATGTTGTCCGCGCCTTCGATGGTGGGTCTGTTCCACACAAGCAGCGGCGGCCCGAGAATAACCTTGAACAGGGAATACCACTTGTTGTTCATCGTCGCTCGCCTTCTACAGCAGTTCACGGGCCAGATCAGCGACCCCGATCATACCCGCCCGGGACCCCAGCTCAGCGCAGAGGATCTCCGGCTGCGGACGATATCCGGCGCCGACGATGTTGGCCTCCATGGAGGTGCGCGCGTCGTCCAGGTAGAGGTCGGCGTCTTCGCTCACGCCGCCGCCGAGGACGACCTGCGCGGGATCCAGCACATCGGCGACGATTGCCAACCCGCGGCCGAGCCAGGTGGAGAAGCTGTCCAGGGCAGCCAGTCCCAGCTGGTCGCCGGCACGGGCTGCGGCCATGATGTCGTGCCCGCTCGCCCGCTTCTCGACGACCGCCCGGTACACCGACGAATCGCGGAAGCTGCCTTTGGTGGCGATTTCAATCGCGCAGTCCACAAGCGACGTGCCGGAGGCGTAGCGCTCCAAGCACCCCTGTTTGCCGCAGGAGCACACGCGACCGCCGGGGACCACGGTGATGTGGCCGATTTCGGGCGCGGTGCCGAATGCGCCGCGGTAAATCTCGCCGTGGTGCATCAGCGTCGCGCCGATGCCTGTGCCCACGGCGAAGAACACCCAGGTGTCCAGGTCTCGGCCGGCACCGTAGCGGTATTCGCCCCAGGCGGCGGAGTTCGCGTCGTGCTCGAGGCGCACCGGCAGGCCCAGCGCCTGCTCGAGGTCGCGGCGCACGGGCTGGTCGTCGCGCCAGGCCAGGTGCGGCGCGAAGCGGACGATTTCGCAGTCCGGGTCCAAAAAGCCTGCCACGGCCACGCCGACTGCCCCGATGTCGTGCTTGGCGCGCAGCTCGCCAACCATCTCGACGATCGTGCGGGTGAGTCCCTCAGCGTCGTGCGGGGTGTCGGTGCCGAGCGAATCGACGATCACACCGTCAGCGTCCACCACGGCGGCGCGTGCGTTTGTGCCGCCGATGTCGAATCCGACGGTCATCGGTGAGTGAGCAACCATGGAATGGCAGTCTAGTCCCGCCGCTTGCCAGCGCCGCATAGCGCAGCCAGCCGCGCCCCGAGCACGTCCCAGGAGAAGTGCTCGGTCACATGCGTGCGTCCGGCGCGGCCCATGCGGGTGCGCCTTTGGTCGTCGAGAAGCAACTGCGCAATTGCCTGGGCGACGGCATCGGTGTCCCGCCCATCGACCACCACCCCCGTCTCCGCGGTGACGGTCTCGGGCGCGCCGCCGGAGTTGCCCGCGACGACGGGCACGCCGCAGGCCTGCGCCTCCAGATAGACGATGCCCAGGCCCTCGACGTCCAACCCGCCGAGGCGCGTGCGCGCAGGCATGGCGAACACGTCCGCGGCCGCCACGATGTCACGCAGCCGCTCCCCCGGCACCGCGCCCGTGAATACGACGCCCTCGCCCGCCATCGCCCGCAGCTTCCGTTCGTACGGGCCGGAGCCCACGATGACCAACCGGGCGCCTTGTGCTTGTCGACGAACCTCCGGCCAACCCCGAATCAGCACATCTTGCCCCTTCCTGGCCACCAGCCGCGAGGAGCAGACCACCAGCGGCGCGCCGTCGACGCCGAGGTCCTCGCGGGTGGCGGCCCGCTGGGATGCTGTGGCGGGACGGAAGAACTCCGTGTCCACGCCGGACGGCAGCGCCACGAACCGGGGGTGGGTGCCGAATGCTTTCAGACGCTGCCGGGTGTAGTCCGAGATGTAGGTGACCGTGTCTGCGCTGCGGCCGATGGCGGCTAGGGCCCGGCGGGCGACGGGCAGCATGCCCCAGCCGACCTCGTGGCCGTGGGTGGTGGCGATGACGGTGGTCGCGCCGGCCCGCTTCGCGGCCGCGCCCATCAATGCCAACGGTGCAGCGGCCCCGAACCACACCGTGCCGATCCCGTGGGCGCGTATCAGACGCTGCATCTCGCGGGCCGTCGCCGGGGTGGGCAGCATGACGCGGCGCGGCCAGCGCACCACCATGTAGGGCACGGAGGCGTCCCACTCTCGCGCGGCGACTGCGTCTTGGGTGGAGGCGAACACCACGAGGTTGTCCGGGCCTACGCGGCGTGCAAGTTCAGCGGCGAAGTCCCGCAAATACGACTGAATCCCGCCCACGGTGGGCGGGAAGTCGTTGGTGACCAGCAGCGTCTTAATAACGCACGGCCCCCTGGACCGGCATGGAGTTCAGCGGCACCACCTGGATCGGGATGCCGTAGTCCGAGGAGTGGACCACCATGCCGTCGCCGATGTACATGCCCACGTGCGTCACACCCGGGTAGTAGCCGATGATGTCGCCCGGCTGCAGGGCATCCATCGACACCGGGGTGCCGCCCGCGAGCTGCGCCTGCGAAGTGCGCGGGATACCGATACCGTTCTGGGCGTAGGCCCACACCATCAGACCCGAGCAGTCGAACGCGTCCGGGCCGGCAGAGCCCCATCCGTATGGCTTGCCCAGCTGCGCCATGGCCGCTGCGACGATTCCGGAGTCCGCGCCAGGCAGGAACGCCGAATCCACCGGGTTGTCCTTGTTCATCCAGCGCTGGCGGTCAGCCTCGCTCAGGCTGTCCACGCGGCGCTCAATGTCGGCGACGCGCAGATCCAGCTCCTCACGCTCCTCCTCCAGCTTCTTGCGCTTGCCGTCCAGCTCGTTGCGGGCGTGCTGCGCCTCCGCAACCGCGATGTTGGCCACGCTTGCCCGCTCGCCGGCGGCTCGGTTGGCGTCCTCCAGCTCCGTCAGCGCGCGCTGGGAGTTTCTACCCAGAGCCGCCAAGTACGCAGAACGGTCGATCGCCTCCTGCGGGTTGCCGGAGTCCAGGGTGGTCAAGATCGCGTCGGACTTCGGGATCCGGTAGCGGGAGTGCGCGATGTCGCCGACGTTCTTGCGCTGCGCGTCGGAAACGCCACGAAGCGATTCCAGCTGGGATTTCGCCTCGGTGGCGCGGGCGTTGGCGGAGCGCAGCTTCGCCTCGGACTCGGCGATCTCGTCCTCCAGCTCCTTGATCTCCTCGGCCTTCGCCGTGGCGTCGTGGGAGACAGATTCCATCTCCTCGATCAACGCATCCACGTCGTCCGCGTTTGCGGGTGCCGCGGGAAGCATCGTGGTGGCAATGACGCTGCCTGCGACGATAGCCGCAACGGCGGCGCGGGAGCGGTTGGAGCGGAGCGAGTGTTTACCCACTATGGACACCTCTTCAGATTTCGGCGCGAACGAACAAACTATAGCTGCTCCGGGGGCCGTCGCAAAGCAAAATGCTCAACGTGTGATTTGAGTGATTCGTGAGGTAAGAGAGAAAAAATGCCCCGCCCCCGCAAAGCGGGACGGGGCACATTCTTCGGCTATTAGAAGCGAACCACAGAGTGGATCGGCATCATGTGCAGGTCACGGTAGCCCACCGGGATACCGGAGTTCAGCGCGTCGATGATCTGGCCGTTGCCGGCGTAGATGGCGACGTGGGAGGCGCCACCGTAGTACGCGACGATGTCGCCCGGCTGGATATCGCTCAGTGCGACCTGCTGGCCGGCGGAAGCCTGAGCCTGGGAGGTACGCGGGATGGACTTGCCAGCCTGCGCGTAAACCCAGGAGGTGAAGCCGGAGCAGTCGAAGGCATTCGGGCCTGCTGCGCCGTAGACGTACGGGGAGCCGATCTTGGACTGCGCAATGGAAACGATGCGCTCACCGATGGACGGCTCCGGCGCCGGTGCCGGAGCGGCAACCGGTGCGGAGTAGGTCTGCTGGACCGGCGCCGGGGCAGGGGCGGCCGGACGGACCTGCTGCTCAACGTTAGCGAGGAACTGGCTGAAACCCGGGACGTTAGCCACGCCCGGCAAAGCCTTCACGGACGCGATAGCGTTCTG
Organism: Corynebacterium sp. HMSC05H05; assembly: GCF_001807265.1. Classification (GTDB taxonomy): domain Bacteria; phylum Actinomycetota; class Actinomycetes; order Mycobacteriales; family Mycobacteriaceae; genus Corynebacterium. Next base: position 16,006 of record NZ_KV788407.1, on the reverse strand, counting down.
GACGTTGCCGTTCGCCGGTGCGCCGGCGAGCGACGGGATCCAAGCGTCAATGCCCGGAATGGAAGCCACACCCGGCACGTTCTCGATGCCCGGGACCTGAACGGAAACCGGAGTGTTGGGAACACGAACCTCTGCTGCGGAGGCGGCGGCCGGCGCGACCAGTGCGGCGCCCGCTGCGACGGCTACGGTAGCCGCTGCTGCGCGTGCTGCGGTGTTGTCCTGGCGACGGTGCTTTGCCACGATAATTCTCTCCATATCTTCTCTTCGCCAACCGGGTTAGCTGTCGGGCGGGGTGCTGAGAAATGGCCCTGCGCCCCTCGGGAGCACTTCGCTCCGCGGTGGTTCCCCGGTCCCCATGGCGCGCGTTCCGCGGGGTGCGGTCCGCCGCTTCGGGTTACGGCTCATATGTTGTTTTCGGTACATGCTGCCAACGGCTGTTGTCGCAATGTCTCGAACAGGTTACGAAACGGCAACAACGGTGTCCACCCGCCACGCCGTTACAGTTCCGTTATCAACCAAAATTGCCCATTTCACGGTTTCGTCATGTCGGCATTTAACTTCCACTCAGACACCCGACGATCCCGCATTTACCCCTTCTATGCTGCGGCTTTTCGAACCCATAGTGCACCCATAGCGACCTCACCCGCTTTGTACTCAAGCACAACCTGAGAATCTCTGTGGTCTTTGTCACATGGCAAAGTTTACGGGATTGTAACCAAGAAAAAAGCCCTCTTCCCGTTGCCGGGAAGAGGGCCTTTTCGCGACCGCTACAGCGTCATAACTACGCCGTGACTATTCCGCGTTGTCGTGTGTTGCGTCGCGGTCGGAGCGGTCTTTGGCTGCCTCAAGGGCACGCAGCGTCTCGACGGCCTCGTGGTGCTTCTGCTCCTCTGCATCGCGCACACGCTCGGTGACACCGATTTCTGCCGGGGAGAACTTGCCGATGGTGTCGGAGTCCGCGAAGCCGAGCTGGTTCATCTGCTTCGGCACGCGTGCACCTGCGTACTCCAGCGGCACCGGGTGGCCGTGCTCGTCCACCGGGCCGAGCGGCTGGTGGATTTCCACGAACGCACCGTTGGGCAGGCGCTTGATCACGCCGGTCTCGATGCCATGCTCCAGGACCTCACGGTCGGAACGCTGCAGGCCGATGCACAGGCGGTAGGTAATGAAGAATGCCAGCGGCGGCAGCACGATCAGACCGATACGGCCAACCCAGGTCATCGCGTTCAGCGAGATCTGGAAGAAGTGCGCCACGTGGTCGTTACCACCGGAGATGGTCAGCAGCAGGAAGAAGGTCAGACCCATAACACCGACACCGGTGCGCACAGGAACGTCGCGCGGACGCTGCAGCAGGTTGTGGTGGGCGGTGTCGCCGGTGACCTTCTGCTCGATGAACGGGTAGGTGATCAGGAGAACGACCATCAGGCCACAGAGCAGGGCCACCCAGAACGCACCCGGGATGGTGTAGTTGCCCAGGTAGAGCTCCCATGCCGGCATGACACGAGCAGCACCGTCGGTCCACAGCATGTAGATATCCGGCTGGGAACCGGCGGACACCTGGGACGGGTTGTACGGGCCAAGGTTCCAAATCGCGTTGATGGAGGTGAGACCAGCCATGGCGGCAAGTACGGCGAACACGACCATCATGTAGCCGATTGCCTCGGTGGCGAACACCGGCATGATGCGCACGCCGACGACGTTGTTCTCGGTGCGGCCCGGGCCCGGGAACTGGGTGTGCTTCTGGAACCAAACCAGTGCGAGGTGAGCCGCAACCAGGGCGAGGATGATGCCCGGCAGGATCAGCACGTGGAGGATGTAGAAGCGGTCCAGCATCAGGTCAGACGGGAAGTCGCCGCCGAAGATTGCCCAGTGCATCCAGGTGCCGATGATCGGCAGACCCAGAATGATGGCGGACATAATTCGCAGGCCAACACCGGAGAGCAGGTCGTCCGGCAGGGAGTAGCCCATGAAGCCCTCGATCATGCCCAGCAGCACCAGGGTGACGCCAATGAGCCAGTTGGCCTCACGCGGGCGACGGAACGCGCCGGTGAAGAACACACGCATCATGTGGGCGAACATCGCCATCATGAACATCAGCGCGGCCCAGTGGTGCATCTGGCGGACAAACAAGCCGCCGCGGACGTCGAAGGAAATATCCAGCGCGGTTGCGTATGCGCGGGACATTTCGACGCCGTTAAGCGGCAGGTACGCACCGTCGTAGATGACCTTGGTGATAGACGGGTCAAAGAACAGTGCCAGGTAGATACCGGTCAGCAGCAGGATGATGAAGCTGTACAGCGCCATCTCACCGAGCATGAAGGACCAGTGGGTCGGAAAGACCTTGTTCAGCTGCGGGCGCAGAACGCCCGAGATTGTGTAGCGCGAATCAACGTTATCCGCGGCTTGCTCAAGTTTAGTGCTCATTAGGACTGACGCTCCCAGAATGCCGGGCCGACGGGCTCAATGAAGTTCCCGTTGGCGATGAGGTAACCGTCTTCGTCAACAGTCACAGGCAGCTGCGGCAGTGCGCGGGCGGCCGGGCCGAAGACCGGCTTACCGTACTGCAGAGCGTCGAACTGCGACTGGTGGCACGGGCACAGAATGCGGTTTGTCTGAGCCTCGTAAAGCGAGGTCGGGCAACCGATGTGCGTGCAGATCTTGGAGTAGGCGTAGTAGTCGCCGTAATGGAAGTCCTCCTGCCCCTCACGCTCGACCGCCTTCTCCGCGTCCTTCGAACGCAGGCGGATGAGCATGACCGGGTTACGCGGACCGTGGATCGAGTGCATGTGGTGCTCGTAGACGTCACGCTGCGGGTCGTACTCGTCGCCGTCGTTGACGTCCTCCGGGTAGAGCGGGAACACCGTTTCCATTGCGGCGGCTGCGAGGTCCTCCGGGCGCATGCGCACCAGGCGGGAGACACCCGCGGTGGTGTAGTGCGAGCCGGTTTCGCCCTCGTGCAGCTCGGCGATCGCGCCGGTGTCGCGGCCGAGGTAGACCTTCACACCCTTGTCTTGGATGGTCCAGCCGTGGGTCCACAGGGTGCCGTCGCCGTGGTAGTCCAGCTCGTGGCGGACCTTCCACGGGTTCTTGATCGCGCCACCGAGGGGAGCAATAACCATCAGGCCGGCGAGAACACCGGCGGTGCCGAGCAGGCCCTTCAGTGCCGAACGACGGCCGAGGGTCGACGTCTCCCATGCGTCGTTCAGCAGCGCGGTGGTGGTGCGGCGGTCCAGCTCGCTGGAGCGGCCGTCGTGGCGGCGCTGCACTGCGATCTCTTCCGGCACGAACTTCTTCACGTACTGGATGATCGCGACGCCAAGACCGCAGAACGCCAGCGCGGACGTCAGACCCAGCAGCGGGGTGTAGAGGGTGTAGATGAACAGACCCTCGTCGCCGTGGAACTTCGGCTCCCACGGCCAGAACAGGTACACGCCGAGGAAGGCCAGCGCGGAGATGACCGAGATGGTCAACCAGATGCCGATGCCGGTGGCGGCGGACTTCTCGCGCGGGTCGCCCTCGACCGGGTAGCGCTCCTTGCGGTACGCCACCGTGACGTCGTCGAGCTCGGTGCCCAGGGCAGCCAGCTCCGCATTGCTCATGCGGTCCAGCTCTTCCTTCGTGTAATTCTTCTTCACATCACTCATGAGCGAGATCCAATCCACATAGCAGCGGCAGCGACCAGGGTCACGCCGATGATCCACATCGCCATACCTTCAGAAACGGGGCCGAGGCCGCCGAGGGCGTAGCCACCCGGGGACGGGGTTTCCTTGGTGGACTTGATGAAGGCGATGATGTCCTTCTTCTCGTCAGCGGAGAGCTGGCGGTCAGAGAACTTCGGCATGTTCTGCGGGCCGGTGAGCATGGCCTGGTAGATCTCCTGCTCGTTGGCCGGATCCAGCACCGGTGCGTACTTACCGGAGGAAAGTGCGCCACCGCGGCCGGTGAAGCTGTGGCAGGACGCGCAGTTCAGGCGGAACAGCTCGCCGCCACGGGCGACGTCTGCTTCCTGGATCTTGCCGTCGAAGTCCTTGCCGCGCAGCTCCTCCATAGCCAGCGAGCCGTCCGGGTTGTACACCAGCTCCGGGCCACCGCCGTTTGCCGCGACGTAGGCAGCAAGTGCGAGCGCCTGTTCCTCGGTGTAGCGCGGACGCTTGCGCTCGGCCTGAGCGTCGTTGGACATCATCGGCATGCGGCCGGAGTTGACCTGGAAGTACACGGCACCTTCGCCGGTACCGATGAGCGACGGACCGCGGTCCTCGACGCCCTGCAGGTTCGCGCCGTGGCAGGTGATGCAGGCGACGTCGTAGAGGTCCTTGCCCTCCTGGATCAGTGCCTGGTCATCACGGGCTGCCGTTGCCACCTGTGCGTTCGGGGTCAGAGCAGATGCGAGCAGACCCGCACCGGTCAACCCCAGCGTCAGGGCCGCTGCGCCAGCGAGCGTGCGCTGCGTCTTGCGTCCCTGGCGCTTCTTCTTGGGTGTGTTTTCCATTGTGTTCCCTTTATCGACTTTTCAGAACTTTTCCGCTCCCCCAGGCAAACGCCTGGAAGAGGACTACTGAACGAGGTAGATGGTGATGAACACGCCGATCCAGATGGCATCGACGAAGTGCCAGTAGTAGGAAACTGCCATTGCGGCGGTTGCCTGAGCCGGGGTGAACTTCGACTTAGCCACGCGCAGCAGCACCACGATGAACGCGAGGATGCCGGCGGTCACGTGGGCCATGTGGAAGCCGGTGATGATGTACACCACCGAACCGAATACGGAGGACTGCGGCGTTACGCCGGCCAGCACCAACTCGGTCCACTCGTAGGCCACCAGGCCGAGGAAGATGACGCCCAGCACAACGGTCACAGTGAACCACTTGCGCAGGCCGAACACGTCACCCCTCTCGGCAGCGAAAACGCCGAACTGGGAGGTGAAAGAGGACGCGATCAGCACAGCGGTGATGATGCCGCCGAACAAAACGTTGATGTGATCGGTCTGGGTGCTCCAGTCACCATTAGCGAGGCCGTTTGCACGCGACGTGAAGTACATCGCGAACAAACCGGCGAAGAACATGAGCTCTTGGGCGAGGAACGCGATCGTGCCCACGCTGACCATGTTCGGACGGTTCAGCGCTGGGACGCGATTCTGCGGCGTCGCCATATCTTGGTTTGTCATTGCGGTCGTCACGGGTGAGATTATCCCCTATCTCGTCCTGATATTCATCTCACTCACCCCCGAAATTTTCCTGTGAACCTGTGCGCAACCAGCAGGTTTTGACTGCACCCGTGTTGCGGAAAAACTTTCTTCGTTTTCCCGGGAACTTTTTCGCCGCGCATCCGACTAGATCAATGCTGGTCATCGCGTCGTCCGCCCGCACCCCTCCCCCTCCGAGACGTTTTGGCCAAAATAGTTTCGCACTTTTTCGAGTTGCCGCGAAGTTCCCGAGTGTGCCTGATCTCACACTTTGAGTGGCCCGGCGCAGCGGTCCAAACGGGGGACCAACTTTCGGATGACTGCACCATAAACCGCACGATAACCATAGAAAATTCCCCCGCCGCGACCATTCGCGGCGGGGGAATTCTCGATTCAGCGTCTAGTGCTTCTCGCGCGGGATACCGTACTGCAGGCTCAGCATGGTGGTGGCCCAAATCAGGAACACCGCACCCAGGGCGAGCAGCCACAGCTGCCAGAAGGCGATGCCCAGGCCGAGCACCAGAATGGCGACGGACATCGTGAACGGCCAGATGGAGCTCGGGGAGAAGAAGCCGAGCACACCAGCGCCGTCCTCGATCTCCGCTTCTTCCCAGTCCTCCGGGACGATATCCATGCGGCGCTCGGTGATGTCGAGGTAACCACCGAGCATGAAGGACATGGCGGTAGCGAGCACGAGGCCGACTGCGCCGACCCACTCCACGCCGAAGAGGTACGCGTCCTCACCGATCCAGGCGGTGGCGAGGATGTAGAACACGGCCATCAAAGCAAGGAAGGTGCCGATGGCGTAGAAAACCTTTGATCCAGTTCCCATGGCTTCGCTCTCTCTTTCTTAAACGTTCGCGTTCGGGTCGACAGTGTTGTTGCCGTCGCGGGAATCAGTGCGGCCCGAGACGAACGGACGGGTGGAGGTCGCGTACGGGTCCTCACCAATGGACTTCAGCGCCTCGGAGTTCGGTGCACCCGGGTTGTCGCGGCGGAACTGGATGTACTGCTCGAACTTCTCCGGGGTCACGGCACGGACCTCGAAGTTCATCATTGCGTGGTAGGTACCGCACATCTCGGCACAACGGCCGACGAAGGCGCCCTCTTCTTCAATGCGCTCGATCTGGAACGCGCGCTGCTGCTGGTTGCTCTCCGGGTGCGCGTAGACGTCACGCTTGAACAGGAACTCCGGAACCCAGAATGCGTGGTTCACGTCGCCGGACGCGAGGCGGAACTCGATCGCAGTGTCAGTCGGCAGCACCAGAACCGGAACTTCCTCGGTGGAGCCGATGGTCTCAATCTCGTTGAAGTTGAGGTAGGACTGGTCGCCCATGGAGGTGCCGTGAATCGGGTTCGCGTTGTGCATGTCCTCCGGGTCGTACTTGGTCTCCTCCGCCAGCGCCTGACGCTCGGCATCCAGACCGTCGTAGTCCTGGCCGTCGGCGGTCAGCTCACCGGCGACGTTGGCGTAGCCGAACTTCCAGTTCCATTGGTAGCCGGTGACGTCCACGGTCACCTTCGGGTCCTTGTCCAGAGCAGTGGTCTTCGTCTGCGCCTGGACGGTGAAGAAGAACAGCACCATCACGATGATGATCGGCAGAATGGTCAGCCCCAGCTCGAGGCCGACGTTGTACTGCGTCTGGCGCGGGAACTCGCCGGCGCCGCGCTTGGTGCGGGCCTTACCGTTCCAGCGCACGATGGCCATGATGAACAGCCCCCACATGATGATGCCGATAATCCAGGCGGCAACCCAGGTCCAGACCCAGAAGTTGTACATCTGGGTGCCCTCCGGGGTGACCGGGTCCGGCCAGCCCATGTCGAGGATGTTTGCGACCGCCTCCGGCGCAGCAACGTCACAGCCAGCAAGCCCGAAGCTGCCGAGCAGGAGCGCGCCCGCGACGCCGGCCTTCTTGGCGAAACCGCGGTTTACTTCCTTATCCACGTGTGTCTGCCTTCCTGTCCACACTAAAAACACTGAATGCCCATGTTCGTGACAGAACATTCCTACGGGGTCAGAATAGTTCATCCGGCTTGGCCCGTCGGAATCTAGGAAGTGGAGGTTGCGGTGGGGGCCGGAGGAACGTCGATAAGCAAGTGCTTAGCGACGATAAAGCTTCGCCCGGCAAACGAAGCCGTGAAAAAGTTCATCCTTAAGTTGGCCCCCTTATGGGGCACGGCGAAAGTTGGGCGGTTCCGGTTCACGAAAATCGGCCCCAAAACCTTATTGTTGAGGGGACTTCCCGCCGCGTAAAAACGGCGCACCTTATATATACGGAGAGGTTTGAGTATGTGTGGCCTTCTTGCCCTGCTTACCGCGGACGCAAACGCAGCCCAGTTCGTTGATTCTGTCGAGCGCGCCCTGCCGTGCATGTACCACCGCGGCCCGGACGCCGCTGGCACCTGGAACGACGACTCGGCCGTGTTCGGTTTTAATCGCCTGGCCATCATCGACATCGAGCACTCCCACCAGCCGCTGCGCTGGGGCCCGGCAGACAACCCGGAGCGCTACGCACTGACGTTCAACGGCGAGATTTACAACTACGTCGAGCTACGCGAGGAGCTGCAGGCGGCCGGCTACACCTTCAACACCGGCGGCGACGGCGAGCCGATCGTGGTGGGCTTCCACCACTGGGGCGCGAACGTAGTGGAGCATCTGCGCGGCATGTTCGCCTTTGTCATCTGGGACACCGAAACGCAGACGATGTTCGCGGCGCGCGACCAGTTCGGCATCAAGCCGCTGTTCTACGCCACCACAGACAAGGGCACGGTCTTCGCTTCCGAGAAGAAGTCCATCCTGGAGATGGCGCCGGAGCTCGGTCTAGGGCTGGACCTTGACCGCCGGGCGATCGAGCACTACGTGGACCTGCAGTACGTGCCGGAGCCGGAGAGCCTGCACAAGGAGATCCGCCGCGTCGAGTCCGGCTGCACCGTCACCTTGAAGCCGGGCGGCGAGGTGCACTCGGACCGCTACTTCAAGCCGGACTTCACATCTCAGCCGGTGCCGAAGGGCAAGGAGCAGGACCTCTACGACCGCATCGCGCGTGCTCTGGAGAATTCCGTGGAAAAGCACATGCGTGCCGACGTCACCGTGGGCTCATTCCTCTCCGGCGGCATCGACTCCACCGCGATTGCCACCCTGGCCAAGCGCCACAACCCGAACCTGCTCACCTTCACCACCGGTTTCGAGCGTGAGGGCTACTCCGAAGTTGACGTGGCCGCCGAGTCGGCAGAGGCGATCGGTGTGGAGCACATCGTGAAGATTGTCTCCCCCGAGGAGTACGCCGACGCGATTCCGAAGATCATGTGGTACCTGGACGATCCGGTTGCGGACCCGTCGCTGGTGCCGCTGTTCTTCGTGGCGCAGGAGGCGCGAAAGCACGTCAAGGTGGTGCTCTCCGGCGAGGGCGCAGACGAACTGTTCGGCGGGTACACCATCTACAAGGAGCCGCTGTCGCTCGCGCCGTTTGAGAAGCTGCCGGGCGCGCTGAACAAGGGCCTGAACCGCTTGAGCCGCGTGCTGCCGGAGGGCATGAAGGGCAAGAGCCTGCTTGAGCGCGGCACCACCCCGATCGAGGACCGCTACTACGGCAACGCCCGCTCCTTCAACTTCGATCAGCTCGAACGCGTGCTGCCGTGGGCGAAGCGCGAGTGGGACCACCGCGAGGTCACCGCGCCGATCTACGCGGCATCCACCGAGATGGACCCGGTGGCCCGCATGCAGAACCTGGACCTGTTCACCTGGATGCGCGGCGACATCCTGGTCAAGGCCGACAAGATGAACATGGCCAACTCTCTCGAGCTGCGCGTGCCGTTCTTGGACAAGGAAGTCTTCGAGGTCGCCCAGACGATCCCCTACGACCAAAAGATCGCCAACGGCACCACCAAGTACGCCCTGCGCAAGGCGATGGAGCAGATCGTGCCCCCGCACGTGCTGCACCGCAAGAAGCTGGGCTTCCCGGTGCCGATGCGCCACTGGCTGGCGGGCGACGAGCTTTTCGGCTGGGCGCAGGACACCATCCGCGAGTCCCAGACCGACGACATCTTTGCCAAGGACCAGGTGCTGGAGATGCTCAAGGAGCACCGCGACGGCGTCTCCGATCACTCCCGCCGCCTGTGGACGGTGCTGGCGTTCATGGTCTGGCACGGCATCTTTGTCGAGCACCGCATCGACCCGCAGATCGAGCACAAGGACTACCCCGTCCAGCTCTAACGCGGCCATTTTCCGGCGAATCCGGCTGCTTGCATGACGGCTGCCTGGTTCAATGGACTGCATGTCAACTGCACGGAAAGTCCTCATCGCAGTAGGCGGTGTCCTCGGCGCACTGATGCTTGTCGCCGTCGCCGCCGCGTTCGTCTACGGCCCCACCATGACCGCGAAGGTTTCGGGAACCGCGCGATTCTGGGGTACGGACACACCAAGCCGCTACGCAAAGACGGTGTTGGACCTGTCGGAGGAGGGCATCTACGGCGACTCCGAGGAGTTCCGGGCCGCGCGCGCCGCAGCCGAAGATGCGGTTCAGGGGGCATCTTCGCGTGACGACGTCCGCTCCGCCCTCAACGATGCCGTGAAGGCTGCCGGCGGCAAGCACTCCAAGCTCATCGAGCCTGGTGCCGAGCAGGACAACGCAAGTGAAGCGGACACCCGCTCCCCGTCCGTGAATGTCAGGGGCGGCGTGGCCTGGACGACGGTGCCCGGTGTGGGCCGCCACGACGACGGCCAGCACTACGCCGACACGCTTGCCGAAGGGCTGGCCGCCGCCCGCGACGGCGGTGCCTGCGGCGCAGTAGTGGACCTTCGCGGCAACGACGGCGGGGACATGGGACCGATGCTCGCCGGGGTCTCTCCCCTACTGCCGGACGGCACGGCGCTGGAATTTGTTTCCAACGCCTACGCCAGCCCCGTAACCGTCGAGGGCAACGGGGTGCGCGGCGGCGGGAGCCCGACGACCACCTCCGGCGGCAAGTGGGACGCACCGGTCGCGGTGCTTGTCGACGGTGATACCGCTTCCTCCGCCGAGGCCACCATGCTGGCGTTCCGGGGCTTGGACAACGCCAAGAGTTTCGGCACCCCGACAGCCGGCTACGCCTCGGCGAACATGGTCTACGACTTCCCCGACGGCAGCGCATTGATGCTGACCATCGCGAAAGACAAGGCACGCACCGGCGAAACCTTCTCCGAAGACCCGATCCAGCCCGATGAGCCCGGCGGCGAAGACGCGGCCCTCGCGTGGCTCGCGGCCGAGCACAGCTGCAAATAACGCACGAAAAAGCTCCGCACCGTCGGTGGTGCGGAGCTTTCGTCGATAAGCAGGAAGTGCTTAGTTGAAGCTGTCGCCGCAAGCGCAGGCGGAACCCGCGTTCGGGTTGTCGATGGTGAAGCCCTGCTGCTCAATGGTGTCCGCGAAGTCGATGGTCGCGCCCATGAGGTACGGCACGCTCATCTTGTCCACGACCAGGCGCACGCCGCCGACCTCGTCGGCCTTGTCGCCGTCCAGGTCACGGTCGTCGAAGTAGAGCTGGTAGCGCAGGCCAGCGCATCCGCCCGGCTGGACAGCGATACGCAGGGACAGGTCGTTGCGGCCCTCCTGATCAAGCAGGGCCTTCGCCTTCGCCGCGGCGGCCTCGGTCAGGTTCACGCCGGTAGTAGAGGTGGGGGCAGTCATTGCAGTCTCCTTCGTGCCTCGACTCAAGTCTTTCGATGTGGAGTGGCGCCCATGCTACGCGCCACCGGCCATGCACAGTGCAACCGGTAGGCGTGCCGGGTTATTCCACTCCCGCACGCGGGCCTTGTAGCCTAATGAGCGTGAAACTTCCCTGGCAGAAAACCGAGCAGAGCGCAGACGCGGCGCAGGGCTCGACGAAAGTCGAGCTGCCTAAGGCTGACAGCGTTGACAAGGCTGACACCACGGCCGAGGCCGAGCAGGCGGAGGAACAGCTCCCCAAGGGCTACACCCCGCCGAAAGGCCGTCCGACGCCGAAGCGCATCGACCAAGAGATCAAGCGCGGCGTGGTGCGCGACCCCAACGCCGCCACCCCGGCGCAGATCCGTCAGCGCGAAAAAGAGCTGAAGAAGACCATGTCCAAGGAGGAGTGGAAGGCGCACAAGAAGAAGGTGCGGGAGGAAAACCGTGCCCGCAACCGCGAAATCCAGGCCCGCATGGACGCCGGCGACGAGCGCTACCTCACCGAGCGCGACCGCGGCGAGGTGCGCGGGTTCGTGCGCGACTGGGTGGACTCCAAGCGCTTCTTCAACAACTACGTCATGCCGGCGGCACTTGTGCTCTTGCTGATCATGCTGATCGGCACCTGGCTGCCGCGCGTGTCCGCCGTGCTGTCGCTGCTGAGCCTGCTGTTCATGTTGACCATCTTCATCGAGGGCTTCATCATCGGCATCCGCGCCAACCGTGCGGTGCGCGAGAAGTTCCCGGAGGCCGACACCGGCTTCGGCCTGGGCATGTACGCTTTCTCCCGCGCCACCCAGCCGCGCAACTGGCGCACCCCGAAGCCGCGCGTCGCCGTGGGAGCAAAGGTCTAGGCCATGCAGTTTCCGCCGGTTGAAGCCCCGAAGCAGTCCCACGGCCACGCCGTCGCCGACGCGTTGGCGGGCTCTGCCGCAGGGCTGGCGCTGGGCAGGCTGGGCTCCTTGGCGTCGAGGATCGCGTCGGTGCAGGGCAAGGATATCCCCGCCCCGTTTGTCCGCCCGCGCGTGGTGGTCGTGGCGGGCACACACGGCGTCGCTGCACGCGGCGTGTCCGCGTGGACGGAAGACGCGGGCGCCGCACAGGCCGAGCAGCTGCGCGCCGGCGCCGGCCCGGCCCACGCCGCGGCGCGACTCGCGGGTGCGACGGTGCGCTTCATCGGCGACTACCTGGACACCCCCACCGGCGCCATCGACGTGGAGCCCGCCACCTCCCCCGAGGTGTTCGATGCCGCCCTCGCCGCCGGCGCGGAAGTGGCCGACAACGAGATCGATTCGGGTGCGGACCTGATCATCCCCGGCGACATCGGGGTGGGCAACACCACCGTCGCTGCGGCGGTCTACGGCGTGTTCACCCGCACCGAGCCGGTCAAAGCCATCGGCCGCGGCTCCGGCATCAACGACAAGGTGTGGAAGGTCAAGGTCGCCGCCGTGCGCGACGCGATGTTCCGCGTGCGCGACTTCCGCGAGGACACCGAGCGCGTCTGCTCCGAACTCACCGGCCCGGACTTCGCGTTTCTGGTGGGGCTGATCGCCCAGTCCGCCGCGCGCCGCACCCCGGTGCTCATCGGCGAGGCCTACCCCGCCCTCGCCGCCTACGTGGCCGAGCGGCTCGCCCCCGGCACGAAGGACTGGCTCATCGCCGGCCACTCCACCACCGAACCGGCCCACGTCGGCTGCCTCGAGGCTCTCAATCTCACGCCCGTACTGGCGCTGGAGATGAAAACGGGCCAGGGCGCAGGGGCCCTGGCCGCGCTTGGCCAGCTCAACCTCGCCGCGGAATTGGCGGGTGAGGTGCTGGCCGAAGGTGCGTCGATAGGCAATTAGCTCTCGATGAGCACGGTGTTCCAGCCGTGGGTGTCCTCGACGTCGCCGGTCTGGATGCCGCGCAGACGCTCGCGCATGGCCATGGTGACCTTTCCAGCCTCGTTGTTGTTCACCGTGAACTCGCCCTCGTTGGACTTTACGGTGCCGACCGGCGTGATCACGGCCGCGGTGCCGCACGCCATGGTCTCGGTGATCGTGCCGTCCTCGACACCGGAGCGCCACTGCTCGACGGTAATCTTGCGCTCCTCCGCGGTGTAGCCCAGGTCCTCGGCCACCTGCAGCAGCGACTTGCGGGTAATGCCCGGCAGCAGCGAGCCGGTCAGCGCAGGGGTGATGATCTTCGCGTCCGCGCCCGAGCCCTCGACGAACATGAGGTTCATGCCGCCCATCTCCTCGATGTACTTGCGCTCGATCGCGTCGAGCCAGACCACCTGGTCGCAGCCCTTCTCCGCCGCCTGCTGCTGCGCGAGCAGGGACGCGGCGTAGTTGCCGGCGAATTTCGCATCACCGGTGCCGCCGGGGGCCGCACGGACGTAATCCTCTGAGATCCACACGCTAACTGGCTTGATACCGCCGGAAAAGTACGCGCCGGCCGGCGAGGCGATGATGTAGAAGCTGTAGCTCGACGACGGCTTCACGCCCAGCGTCTTCTCCGTGCCGATCATGAACGGGCGCAGGTACAGCGACGCCTCGCCGCCAGCCTCCGGCACCCAATCTTTATCAACATCCACGATCTGGCGCACCGCCTCCAGGAAAACCTCTTCCGGCAGCTCCGGCATCGCCATGCGCGCAGCCGAGTTGTTCAGGCGCTTCGCGTTCTGCTCCGGGCGGAACGCGGTGATGCTGCCGTCCGCGTGGCGGTAGGCCTTCAGGCCCTCGAAGATGGCCTGCCCGTAGTGGAACACGTTGGACGCGGGGTCCAGCGAGATCGGCTCGTAGGCGCGCACCTGCGCGTTGTGCCAGCCTTCGTCCTCGGTCCAGTCGATGGAGACCATGTGGTCCGTGAACTGCTGGCCAAACGCCGGGTCTTCGAGGGTCTTCGCGCGCTCCGCGTCGGGGGTGGGGTTTGCGGTGGGGGTGATTGTGAATTCGATCTCAGCCATACGGCCCAGGGTACTCCCCTCATTCAGTACGCTCACAGGGTGTAATTGCCCGCACAACGAAAGGACATCCATGGCCTTCGACATCAGCCTTCCCGCCCGCGGCACCACGGTGCGCACAACGCTCGGCGCCACCGCCCCTGAAGGTGCGGCGCTGCTCATCCCCGTCGCCAACGGCGAGGACGGCATCGAGGTCCCGGTCACCGCGCTCGCCCCCAAGGGTCTTCTGGAGGCACTGGTTGCGGTCGGCGCCAAGGGCACCGAGGGCGAGGTGACGCGTCTGCTTATCGACGGCTCCCTGGTCACCGCATTCGGCCTCGGCGACGCCTCCGAGATCGACGATGAAGCCGTTCGCCGCGGCGTCGGTGCGGCTGCGCGCGCGTTGAACGACGTGGAGCGCGCCGCCATCTCCGCCGAGTTCGGCGTCGCCCCCGTGGTGGAGGGCCTACTGTTGGGCGGCTACACCTACACCGGCTTGAAGTCCCAGGCAGAGGTGCAGGACGACGAAAACGCCGACGCCGAGACGCCGCAGACCACCGAGGTCACCGTCATCGACGCCGACGAGGACGAGTACAACGCCGCCGTGATTGTCGCCGAGTCCGTGAACCTGGCCCGCGACCTGGTCAACACCCCCGCCAACTTCCTCTACCCCGAGTCCTACGCGTCCGTGATGGGCGAGGTCGCCTCTTTTGCGGGCTTGGATATCGAGGTGCTCGACGAGTCCGCGCTGGAGAGCCAGGGCTTCGGCGGCATCCTGTCTGTGGGCCGCGGCTCCTCACGTCCGCCGCGCCTGGTGCACCTGACCTGGGCGCCTTCCGGGGCAGCAAAGAAGGTCGCGCTGGTGGGCAAGGGCATCACCTTCGACACCGGCGGCATTTCGCTGAAGCCTGGCTCCGGCATGGAGGACATGATCTCGGACATGGGCGGCTCCGCAGCCCAGCTCGCCGTGATCGCCGCGGCGGCGCGCCTTGAGCTGCCGGTGCGCGTCGACGCCTGGCTGCCCCTTGCGGAGAACATGCCGTCCGGCACCGCCACCCGCCCGGGCGACGTGATCACCCATTATGGCGGCATCACCAGCGAGGTCATCAACACCGACGCCGAGGGACGCCTCGTGCTTGCCGACGCCGTCGCCCGCGCCTGCGAAGACGGCCCCGCCTACCTCATCGAAACCGCCACGCTCACCGGCGCGCAACTGGTGGCGCTGGGCAACCGCACCGCAGGTGTGATGGGCTCCGACGAGCTGCGCGACCTCATCGCCGAAACCGGTCGCGGCGTGGGTGAGCAGGCCTGGGCCATGCCGCTTCTGGAAGAGCAGGAAGACGAGCTGAAGTCCCCCATCGCCGACATCCGCAACACCCACAACGCGCGCACCGGCGGCATGCTGTTTGCGGGCCTGTACCTGTCCCGCTTCGTGCCGGAGGACGTCGAGTGGGCGCACGTCGACATCGCCGGCCCCGCCTGGAACGGCGGCGCCCCCTACGGCTACACCCCGAAGCGTGCCACTGGCGCGCCGGTGCGGACGATTGTGGAGACGTTGTCGCGCCTCGTCGATAAGCAATAGCTAGCCGTAAGGATTCTCGCCGCGCTCGAACCGGGCGCGGCGCTGCTTTTGCTCCTCGCGCTTGCGCAGGATGCGCTCCTGCTCGATCTTTCTGCGCATGCGGTCGGGGTAGCCGGTTTCCTCGACGTCGTAGAGCATGATGCCCAACATGTCGGCCACCTGGTCGATGCCCTTCGGGCCGCCGATGCGGCGGCGGGTGTAGTTGCCCTTCTCGTCCACGAGGACGACGGACATCTCGTTGACCATCGTCTCCGGCTCGACAAAGCCCTCCACGTACGACCGGCCGACGACCCAGTCACGCAGGTACTGCGCATCGTCCGGACGAATCGTCTCCCCCGGCGCGCGGGGCGGTTTAAACGTCGTGGACTTCTTGCCTTTGCCGAACAGGTTGAACACGTCCCACATCATACGGTGCACTTCGGGAAGGAAAGGTCACCCCTTGGGCAACGTGCGGGGCTTGTTACAGGTACGCTTTGTGCCTGTATAGCTTCCAACGTTTCAATGAGGAGACTTAAGAAATGGCGCACTCAGTTGAGATGCCCGAGCTGGGCGAATCGGTCACCGAAGGCACGATCACCACGTGGCTGAAGGAAGTCGGCGACACGGTCGAGGTGGACGAGCCGCTGCTCGAGGTCTCC